>CP021237.1:5491033-6182066 GCA_002151545.1 Sphingobacteriaceae bacterium GW460-11-11-14-LB5
TCTGGATATCCAGATGGGTAAAACCACTGGTTTCGATTTATTAAACCGGCTTACAGCAAAAACTTTTGAAGTGGTTTTTGTAACTGCCTACGATAATTATGGAATTCAGGCCGTAAAATTTGCGGCCCTGGATTACCTGCTTAAACCCGTAGATCCTGATGAACTAAAAGCCGCTGTTGAAAAAGCCGAAATCAGGACCAAAAGCAAAATACATAGCGAGCAGCTCAACTTTTTGTTGAGTCAGATTAAAAAGAAGGAGCCAGGTGTTCCGAAAATTGCCTTGCCCCAGCAGCACGAAATCCGTTATGTTTCAGTTGATGACATTGTACGCTGTGTAGCCGATAACACCTATACCTTTTTCTTTTTAGCTAATGGCGATAGAATCCTGATTTCGAAACCGCTGAAAGAATATTCAGATCTGCTTAAACCGCACGGTTTTGTGCGGGCACATCAAAGCCACCTGGTTAACCCGCGTTTTGTTAAAAGCTGGTTGAAGGAAGATGGTGGAACCTTGTTAATGGATAGTGGTGATAAAATCCCGGTAAGTAAACCGAACAGGGAAATGGTAAAAGAAATGTTGGGAAAGTAATCGGCATGATAACAGTTCTTGTAAAATTCTAAAAGTCTGGCCGTCGATTCTCAGGGTAAGCCAGCAGATTCTCATTGTTGATTTTTAGATGTATGCCAGGGAAGTACTTTCGCTAAACATTTAAATCAATCAACATGAAACAGTTATTATTTTTATTCTTCTTTATCATTTCCTTAGGCTTACAGGTGGCGCACGCAGAATTTTTGAATCTTGGTGTGGCAGAGATAATAATACTTTTGGTCGTTGGCTTTTTTACTTTGACCTTTCTTATAGGTTTTATTTTTTTATGTTTATACTTAATTAAACGTATTAAACCTGCCAAAAATGAGAAATAAGATAGTCTTCGGATTGGTTTTCATCCTTGCTTATGGTATTCAGATTGCCTATGCCGATTTTCTGAATATGGGGAGTGCAGAGATAATCATGCTTTTGGTAGCAGGCCTTGTATTTTTTGGATTTTTTGGTGGCATTTTTATGCTGATTTATTTTTTGATCAAAAGAAACAAGAATACGCCATCAAACCTGGCTCCGAATACGGTAGCCATAAATTTTGCCCCTCCGCTTGCCTATCAAAACCCTACAATTCAGGAAAAAGCCGATAAAAATGAAACGGCAAAAGTAAATACCAGAATTGCTTTGCCTCAACAGAACGAAATCAGATATGTGAATACTGAAGAAATCATCAGGTGTGAAGCAGATAACAACTATACCAATTTTTTCTTTAGTGATGGGGACCAATTGTTAATTTCAAAATCGTTAAAAGAATATGCAGACCTGCTCAAACCTCATGGTTTTGTGCGGGCACATCAAAGCCACCTGGTTAACCCGCGTTTTGTTAAAAGCTGGTTGAAGGAAGACGGCGGAACCTTATTAATGGATAGTGGCGATAAAATCCCGGTAAGTAAACCCAATAGAGAATTGGTAAAAGAGATGTTGGGAAAGTAGTTTTTTCTTTGATCGTCATTTCGAGGCGGCTTTTTCAGCCGACAGCCTGTCCGTATTTTCGAGGAAGCTGTCGTTCCTTCTCGCAATGACGAAATTTTATTTTTAAACACTACATTTTTGTACTTTTGCGGTTATGTCAGTTATTAAACCCTCATTAGCAAAAGGTACCCGCGATTTTTCTCCGGTTGAAATGGTAAAACGCAACTTTATTTACGATACCATTAAAACGGTTTTCAGAAAATACGGTTACGCAGAAATCCAAACGCCAAGTTTCGAAAACCTTTCTACTTTGACAGGAAAGTATGGCGATGAAGGTGATAAACTGATTTTTAAAATTTTAAATAGCGGCGAGTTTCTTAAAGATCCTAAAAAGAAATCCTTCGATTTTGCTGATGAGGACAATAGTAATAAACTAATCCCTTTGATCTCTGAAAAAGCCCTGCGTTACGATTTAACGGTGCCTTTTGCACGTTACGTAGTCATGCACCAGCACGAAATTACCTTGCCATTTAAACGTTTTCAGGTGCAGCCGGTTTGGCGTGCAGATCGTCCACAAAAAGGCAGATACCGTGAGTTTTACCAGTGTGATGTGGATGTGGTAGGTTCGGAAAGTTTATTGAACGAAGCCGAATTTATTTTAATCTACAATGAGGCTTTAAGCAAACTGGGTTTAAAGGATTTCAGTATAAAAATCAACAACCGGAAAATCCTGTCAGGTATTGCCGAAATTATTGGTAAACCTGATTTAATTATCGATATGACCGTAGCCATCGATAAACTGGATAAAATCGGTTTAGATGGGGTAAGTAAAGAATTGTTGGAACGTGGTTTTACAGAAGCGGATTTAGAAAAACTTCGCCCGGTAATTTTACTGGAAGGCAGCAATGAGGAAAAACTGCGCAGCCTGAAAGCAGTTTTAGCACAGTCAGAAACAGGTTTAAAAGGCATTACCGAAATAGAACAGGTTTTTGAATATGTAGAAAGCCTGATCGCTTATGGTTTACCGTTAACGGCTAAATTAGAGTTAGACATTACTTTAGCGCGTGGACTAAATTATTATACCGGCTGCATTTTCGAAGTTAAAACCAACGAAGTGGCCATGGGCAGCATTGGTGGGGGTGGCCGTTACGATGATTTGACCGGTATGTTTGGCTTGAAGGATTTAACTGGTGTGGGTGTTTCTTTCGGTGCCGACCGCATTTACGATGTACTGGAAGAATTAAACCTTTTCCCAGCCTCTGCCGAAGTGGGCACAAAAGTGTTGATCAGCAATTTCGATGCAGTAGCTGAAAAATATGCCTTGCCTATTGTTCAGCAGTTTAGAAATGCAGGTATTTCAGCCGAACTGTATCCAAGTTCAGCCAAGCTAAAGAAACAAATGGCTTATGCTGATGCCAAGAATATCCCTTATGTTATTTTAATCGGTGGCGATGAAATTGCCAGCGGCGAACTTACATTAAAAGATATGCAAAGCGGCGAGCAGAAAAAACTGACTGTTTTAGGTATTCTGGAATTGTTGAAATAGAAGTTTAATTAACCACCGAGATCACCGGTTTTCACAGAACACATAGAGGCGGGAGATGCGGTCGTCATCCTGAACTTGTTTCAGGATCTATTTGGCTTAAACCTACCGTCCAATTCGCAATAAAACCGGAAAATGAACATTTTTCTCTGCGTCATCACCCCAGGCTTCTTTTAGTTCGGTAAACATGTACTCAAGCGGATTGCGCTCATTGACCTTTTTATAATGCTGCAAAGAAGACCAGGTATTTAAATAGCCAATCAACTGGTTAAAATTCCAGGTGCTTTTAATCTGAAAATGAGGCGCAGTAATTTCTTCGAAAGGGAAAGGAATGGTTTTATAACCTTCTTCAATGTAACGGCGTTCACTGTCCCAATATTTACCCAGAATATCTTCGTAAAGTTTATGCACAGCCTTATCTACCTTTTTATCGATAAACATGAGGCCATAACCAATCACTGCGAAAAGTCCATCTGGTTTCAGTGTTCTTTTAACCTCGGCATAAAATGCTTCGAAGTTAAACCAATGGATAGCCTGTGCTACCGTAATTAAATCAAAACTATCATTACCAACCGAGCTTTGTTCTGCGGGTTCAACTTTGTAGGTGATATTCGGTAACTGTAAGGCATTTTTTAGTTGGTTCTCGCTGATATCTGTCGCATAAACCGCATTAAAATGCTGGGCCAATACGCGTGCAACTTGTCCGTTCCCTGTAGCGCAATCCCATGCTGTTTCTTTGTTTTTTATCAGTGAAAACAGATAATCGTATAATTCCTGCGGATAAGTTGGTCTGTAGATAGCGTAGTCGGCAGATTGGGTAGAAAAGTTATCTTTCATTTTATTAATGATTGAGTGCTGAATGAGAGCAGGAGCGAATGCCATCAGAATAACGCTGCGCTTTCTTTATAAAATTATTATATTTTTGATTAACAAAGGTGTTAACGTTAAGTTTCATTCACTCATTCAAAATCCACTCCATCACTCATTCTCTATTATGGAAAAAACAATACATCAGAACGAAATTAAGGATGTAGAATATCGGTTAAAATCTATTTTTGGTGGTTCGGTTGGTAATCTTGTGGAGTGGTACGATTGGTACACATATTCTGCTTTTGCGCTTTATTTTTCTCCTGCTTTTTTCCCGAATAGTAATCCCACTGCACAGCTATTAGATACTGCAGGCATTTTTGCAGTAGGCTTTTTAATGCGCCCTATTGGTGGCTGGCTGTTTGGCAGCATTGCCGATAAACTAGGGCGGAAACGTTCGATGACACTTTCTGTACTCATCATGGCGATAGGATCATTAATTATCGGATTAACGCCCGGTTACAAACAGATTGGCATAGCAGCTCCCTTATTACTAATTTTTGCAAGGCTAATCCAGGGCTTGAGTACTGGCGGCGAATATGGAACTTCTGCCACTTACCTCAGCGAAATGGCCACTAAAAAACACCGTGGATTTTATTCAAGCTTTCAATATGTAACCTTAATCGGCGGGCAGCTACTGGCGCTGGGCATTCAATTAATCTTACAAAACTGGTTGCTTACACCTGCTGAACTGCACGAATGGGGCTGGCGGATCCCATTTTTTATCGGCGCCATACTTTCTTTCATTGCTTTGTACCTGCGCAGGCATATCGACGAAACCTCGGCTTTTAAAAGCAAAAACACGGCAGACAAAAAAGGTGGCATTGCGGTACTGATGAAATATCCAAAGGAAGTTTTTACCGTAGTCGGCTTAACCTTGGGTGGAACAATTGCCTTTTATACATTTAGTACTTATATGCAGAAATTTCTGGTCAATACGGTACACCTCAGTAAAGAAACCTCCACAACTTTATCCTTCATCTCGTTATTGGTTTTTGTCGTTCTGCAGCCTTTGTTTGGCCTGTTGTCTGATAAAATCGGGCGTAAACCTTTATTAATCGGCTTTGGTGTGCTGGGTACTTTGTGTACCTATCCAATTTTAACCGGCTTAGCTGGAGAAAGCAATACGACGATCATATTCTTGCTGATGATTGGCGCCTTGATTATTGTGAGCGGTTATACGAGCATTAATGCGGTAGTAAAGGCAGAACTGTTCCCTGCCGAAATCAGGGCTTTGGGCGTAGGCTTACCTTATGCTTTAACTGTTGCCATTTTCGGTGGAACTGCAGAATATTTTGCATTATGGTTTAAAAATATCGGGCACGAAAATTATTTCTACTGGTATGTAACCGGATGCATTTTAATCTCGCTGATTTTATATACCACCATGAAAGATACCAAACACCACTCTAAAATTGAGGATTAGACTTTTTGTACCATCTGCCTTAAATAGTCCTCGTTTGTAACGAGGATTATCGAGATCTGCATTTGTAATGCGGATAAGAAAAAAATGGCGATAAAATCGCCCTTTCCCTCCATCCTCGTTGCAAACGAGGACGATATAATTTTGTATTACGCCATCTTCCGTGTCAATCCGTGTTTCCGTGGCAAAATGCTGCTGCTATAGGTGGAATAACCATGAAATAGTCCCTTTAAATAGTCCTCGTTTGTAACGAGGATTATCGAGATCTGCATTTGTAATGCAGATAAGAAAAAAATGGCGATAAAATCGCCTTTCTCCTCCGTCCTCGTTGCAAACGATGATGATATGATCTTGTATTACGCCATCTTCCATGTTAATCCGTGTTTCCGTGGCAAAATACTGCTGCTATAAGTGGAATAAACCCGACAGTAGCGAAAATCCTTTTTGTTGCTCCTTCGATAAAATCAGGAAAACAGGCACAAAAAGATTGTAGCGAATGGCGGGGCTAAAGGAACCGAAGGCACTAAGCCCTGCTTTACTTATAATAAAAAAGCATTGTCATTCTGAGTTTTAATTTACGGCATAAATCAGTAACTCAATCCGTGCTTCAGTGGCAAAAATCTTTGCGGGCGTTTACAAATAATTACTCACCTCAATTAAATTCATATCCGGATCGCGGAGATAAATTGAGCTAATTTTACCATTTGCACCACTACGCTCTACAGGTCCTTCTTCAATTTCGATGCACTTTTCTTTAAGCTCCTGCATGACTTCGTTCAGCGGGAAATCGGTAATAAAACATAGATCGGCTGTTCCGGGCATCGGTTTGAAAGCTTTTGGCTCAATCTCGCATCCATATTGGTGCAGGTTGATTTTCTGGTTTCCAAATTTCAAAGCCTTTCGGTTTTCGCCAAATTCAATAATTTCCATTCCCAGGGCAAGGCTGTAAAACCTGCAGGTGCTTTCTAAATTGGCAACCGTTAATACAAGATGATCTAAGTTTTTAATGTCCATAATAATAAATTAGAACTAAAGCATTCGTCCTTTTGTTTTAGCTATAGGGAATTTATGCTTTCCATATTTGGTTAGTAAATTATCGACCAACAAAATACTCAATTTTTATATATTTACCATTATGCAAAACCTGCCTCCTTTAGCTGAACGTATGCGCCCTCAAAATCTCGATGAATATGTTGGTCAACAGCATTTAGTTGGAGAAGGTGCCGTGTTACGCAAGGCGATTGAAAGCAGTCAGCTTCCCTCCATGATTTTTTGGGGACCTCCGGGCGTGGGTAAAACAACTCTAGCATACATTATTTCTCAGGCTTTAGACCGTCCGTTTTTTAATTTAAGTGCCATTAACAGTGGCGTGAAAGATATCCGTGAGGTAATTGATCGGGCAGCACAGTTAAAAGATAGTTTTTTGGGATTACCCATTTTGTTTATCGATGAGATTCACCGTTTTAGCAAATCGCAGCAGGATAGTTTATTGGGGGCTGTAGAAAGGGGGCTGGTGACCTTAATTGGTGCAACAACCGAAAATCCATCTTTCGAGGTAATTTCCGCTTTACTTTCCCGTTGTCAGGTTTATATTTTAAAATCGTTAACTGAAACGGAGCTGGCAGGTTTACTGGAAACGGCTATTAAAAAAGATAGTATTCTTTCAGCGAAAAACATTTCCATAAAAGAGCACGAAGCTCTGATCCGTTTATCAGGTGGTGATGCGCGGAAATTATTAAATGTGCTCGAAATTGCTATTAACGGCATTGGCGGGAATAAAATCGTCCTCACCAATGAAAACGTGCTGGCGCATGCCCAGCAAAACCTTGCCTTGTATGATAAAGCGGGTGAGCAGCATTACGACATTATTTCGGCCTTTATTAAATCAATCCGTGGCAGCGACCCCAATGCAGCGGTGTATTGGCTGGCACGGATGATAGAAGGAGGTGAAGATCCGCTGTTCATTGCCCGCAGGTTGCTGATCCTGTCTTCAGAAGATATTGGCAATGCTAATCCCAATGCACTGCTTTTGGCCAATAACTGTTTCACTGCTGTAAATGTAATTGGCTATCCGGAAGCACGGATTATTTTATCCCAATGTGTAACCTATCTGGCCAGTTCGCCTAAAAGTAACGCCTCATACGAAGCCATTAACAAAGCGCAGGCTTTGGTTAAACAAACCGGAAACCTGCCCGTACCGCTTCATATCCGCAATGCCCCAACCAAACTGATGAAAAATATCGGTTATGGCAAAGATTACCAATACTCGCACGGATATGAAGGTAATTTTTCACCACAGGAATATTTTCCCGAAGAATTAAGCGGCACCAAACTTTACGATCCGGGTAAAAATCCTGCCGAAGAGAAATTGCGTGAAAAACTTAGGCAGAACTGGAAAGACAAATACAAATATTAGTGTAACATTTTCTCCTAAACGCATACTAATAGATAAACCATTAATGATTAACTAATACCTAAACTATATATGCTGAGTACTTTTTTAAGTCATCAAAGAAAATCTTTTTGGCGTTCGCGTAACCGTGGCAGTAGCATTGCCGGACAGGTTGTTCTAGGTTTTTTTATGCTCTACTTCTTTGCTGTTGCTGTTGGAATAGGCTTTGGAATGAGTATTTTTCTTCCAAAAATTTTCCCGGATCAAAATATTCTGACAAGCTTTAACGGCATTATTCTCTATTATTTTGCATTCGATTTTATCATGCGCATGCAGTTTCAGGAATTGCCAACATTGAGTATCATTCCTTACCTGCACCTCAAAATCCAAAAGAGTAAGATCATTAAGTTTTTAAATGTTAAGGCACTGTTCTCGGCATTTAACCTTTGGCCGTTTTTTATTTTTCTGCCTTTTTGTTTTGTTAGAATTTGGGGTGAGCATGGCGCATTGGTTACCATCATGTACATTGTCTCGATATTTTCGATCATGATTTTTAACAACTATATGGTGTTGTACATCAAACGAAAATCGATCACCAATACTTTGTATACTTTTTTAGGCTTGGTGGTTATTGCGGCCTTTGCTGCTTTAGAATATTATAAGGTGATTTCAATCATGGCAGGTTCTGATGTGGTATTCAGGGCCATCGCAGCCCATCCTTTATATGGTTTTGCCTTTACAATTGCTGCAGTTGCTATCTTTTATCTCAATTCTAATTTCTTGCGTAAAAATTTATACGTAGAAGAATTAAGTGCAAAACAAGAGAAAAAAGGCAGTACCGATTATGCTTTCCTTAACCGTTTTGGTAAAGTAGGCGAACTGGCCGCTTTGGAGCTGAAGCTAATCCTTCGCCACAAACGCCCGCGTTCTTCGGTTATCCTTGGTTTCTTCTTCCTGTTTTACGGGTTTATTTTTTATAAAGAAAAAGCAATAGACCGCGATGCTTTCGGGCAAATGATGTTTGGTGCTATTTTTATGACAGGTGTTTCCATCATTATTTATGGTCAGTTTATGTTTGCATGGCAAAGTGCCCATTTTGACGGGATATTAGCCAATAAAATCAATTTTAAAGATTACATCAGGGCTAAATTTTTACTGTTTACCATTGGCTGTACCATTATTACCTTATTGGCAAGTTTTTACGGGTTTTTAAGTCCGAAGCTATTACTCTTACACCTGGCTGCCTATTTATACAATATTGGTTTTGGTACTGTAGTGGTACTTTATCTGGCTACATTAAATTATAAAAGACTGGATATTACTAAAGCGGCCAGCTTTAATTATCAGGGTACTGGAGCCACCCAATGGCTGTTAATGTTTCCATATGCACTTACGCCTATTTTAATTTATTTGCCCTTTGGTATACTCAACAAACCTTATTGGGGATTGGTTGCCGTATCGGTTTTTGGCCTGGCCATGTTATTGTTAAGGGGCTTTTGGGTAAATTATATTGCAAAAAGATTAGAACTACAACGTTATAAAATAGCCGAAGGCTTTAGAGAATAATTATGATTTTAGAAGTTAAGAATTTACAAAAAGTTTATGGCGATAAAACCGTTGTAAACATCGAAGATTTGCAGATTGCCCCAGGCGAAACGGTTGGCCTGGTGGGGAATAACGGCGCTGGTAAAACCACTTTCTTTCGGATGCTTTTAGATTTAATCCGTCCTACCAATGGTGAGGTTTTATCGAAGGGCGAAAACGTAATGAACAACGATAACTGGAAAAACTATACCGCATCGTTTTTGGACGAAGGTTTTCTGATTGATTATTTAACCCCTGAGGAGTATTTTATTTTTATCGGCAGTTTAAATAACTTAAGTGTAGCTGATGTTTCTGCTTACCTGAACCAATATGGTGAGTTCTTTAATGGAGAAATATTAAACAGTGGAAAATACATTCGCGATTTTAGTAAAGGAAACCAGAATAAAGTTGGTATTGCGGCTGCACTGATGCAAAGGCCGGAAATATTAATTTTAGACGAACCTTTTGCCAACCTCGACCCAACTACACAGATCCGTTTAAAGAAACTGTTGAAGGAGCAAACAGGCAACATGACCACCTTTATTTCCAGCCACGATTTAAATCATGTTACCGATGTGTGTAACCGGATTATCCTGGTTGAAAAAGGCAGGGTGATTAAGGATTTTAAAACAGACGAAAATACATTGAAGGAGTTAGAGAGTTATTTCTCTGCTTAGTTTTTGTACTAAGAATGATACATTATAGAAGAGTCTCCATTGATCGGGACTCTTTTTTTATGGGTATCGTTCGTGTTTGTAGTAAAATTTGGTCAAAATGGGTCGAAAATACAGTTTGCTTACTTTTTGGCATTGTGTTTGAATATAACGAGTAGAAATTATAAATCTAGATTATTATGAGTATTTCAAAAGTAAGAATAGCGACATTAAGTATAGGGTTAGCGGTAGGTTCAATGGCATTCCAAAGTTGTGATAGTTTAACTAAAACACAAAAAGGAGCTGGTATTGGTGCTGCAGCTGGTGGTGTTATTGGTGCATTAATCGGTAAAAAAGCCGGTAATACAGCAGTAGGTGCCTTAATTGGTGGTGCTATTGGCGGTACAGCGGGAGCTTTTATCGGCCGTAGAATGGACAGACAGGCAGCTGAAATCCAGAAAGCTATTCCTAATGCAGAAGTTATTCGTGAAGGAGAAGGAATTATTGTAAAATTTGATAGCGGTATTTTATTCGATTTCGATAAAACGGCTTTAAAAGATGCAGCTAAAACAAACATCCAGAGTTTAGCTTCTTCATTAAATCAATATCCTGATACTGATATCAAAATTATCGGTCATACTGATAGTCGTGGTACCGAACAATATAACATGGGCCTATCAGAAAGAAGAGCAGCAGCAGTTAAAGCTTATGCGGTTTCTCAGGGTGTACCATCTACAAGATTGGTTACCATTGGTAAAGGTTTTGCTGAGCCAATTGCAGATAACGAAACTGATGCAGGCCGTGCAGCTAACCGTCGCGTAGAGATTGTAATCGTTGCTAACGATGCCTTAAAAGCGACCGCACAAAAACAAGGATAATATTGCAAATTCCCTCTACCTATGAGGTCATTATAAATGCAGCCCTGGTGTACATCCACCGGGGTTTTTTGTTTTCATTTGAGTGTTGTAAACTTTGTCGTCAACCTGCTCTTTAAGTTGACAACGCTGTAATAGAGATACAATTGTGCTGTCTGATGTTGCCATCTGATACTGTTAGTGCATTTTCTTTAGTTTTTTGAAAAGCAGGTTCCTGTGTCTATCGGTTCCGAAAGCCCCGCCATTCGCTTTACCTCACTGCGTTCGGTGTCCGCTGCTGTCGGGTTTAGTTAACTTGGTTTTGGTGCTGGTTGGGCCAAACTTACGAAGTTTTCTAACCGCCCTGCCAACCCCAAATAGCTGCAGGAAACGAATGGTTTAAATGGGATTGAAGCGGCATTTCCGATTTTAATCGGAATAAGCGAAAAGCCCGACTAACTTAAATAGATGTGAACGGCCTTGCTTTCCAAAAAATAAAAAATCTTGTATCGGGTCTCTTTCATCATTCGTCACCCTGAACTGTAGCGCAGCGGAAAGCTACGAAGTAACCGAGCCTTGAGCGAGCTCACCGAAGGTAATTTATTTCAGGGCCTATCTGGCAGGAAAGATGATCGCGTTAGGTAAAGCGACTGAAAATTGTTCACTAAGAATAAATATCTTCAAAATAACTTACCACAAGCGATTTCATCAGCATTTCCTGCTCGAGCATGGTATAAGGTGGAATGGCTTTGATTAATGTCCAATGCGGCCAGCCATCCTGGTCTAAACCCTCAAGTTCATAAAAGCCCATTTCACTCAATAAACGGCAGGTAGCAATGTGCATCAGCTCCTCTTTTTGGCGTTTGCTGTATTTCTTTGGCCCTTTGCCCAACTCCTGAACACCGATTAAAAAAAGCATTACTTTTAAATCAGGAAAATCCGAATCAAATTCCTTTGAAATCTTTTCCTGTAAAACTTTCCACTTGGCATTAATCTCCGACGGCTTCATATCTGGCAAAGATAAGGTAAAAAGGTGTAAGGCCTAAGTAAAAGCTTTGCGGTTTTAACATTAAAGCTTGAATCGTAATTGTATTTTTAGCTACATTTATAACCTATGGATACGAATATCAATAAAACAATTAATGCGGGTTTATTAGCTTACGGCATGTCAGGGAAAGTTTTTCACGCTCCTTTTTTACAGGCACACAGCGGCTTCAATTTAAAGGCTATAGTAGAACGCAACCATAAAAATGCGGTAAATGATTACCCAAATATTACAAGTTACAACAGTGTTGATGAACTCCTGAATGATGAGGAAATAGAACTGGTGGTGATTAATACCCCCAACAACCTGCATTACGAACACTCGAAAGCAGCATTAAGCAGGCATAAACATATTCTGGTTGAAAAACCATTTACGGCAACAGCTGCACAGGCAAAAGAACTTTTCGAGCTTGCCGATAGCGTAGGGAAACAAATCTTTTTCTACCAGAACCGCCGTTGGGACAGTGATTTTACCTCTGTAAAAAAGGTGATTGAAGGCGGTAAACTGGGTAAGCTGGTTGAAGTTCATTTGCGTTACGATCGTTATCGCAACGTAATTGGGCCAAAGGCGTTTAAAGAAAACCCGGTAGAGGCGAGCGGACTTTTATACGATTTAGGTCCGCATCTTTTAGATCAGGTAATCTGTTTATTTGGCAAACCATTAAGTTTCCATAAAATTTTAGGTAAAAACAGGGCTGGTACATTGGTGGATGATTATTTTTCGATCCAGTTGAGCTATCCTGATAGTCTGAATGTTTTTGTTACTTCGAGCATGCTGGTGGTAAATCCGCAGGCCGGATTTATTTTACATGGGGTAAATGGAAGTTTTATTAAACAAAGAACGGATATTCAGGAAGAACAGTTGCTGGCAGGTATGAAATTAACCGATCCGGGCTACGGTATTGAATGTGAAAGTAAAGATGGTTTATTAACCACCATTGATGCCGAAGGCCATAAAACCGAAGAGACAATCCCATCAGAAGTAGGAAGTTATTTGCCGCTTTTCGAAGCCATTTATCAGGCGATAAATAACCATAAACCTTATCCCGTTACACGCGAGGATGTTTTAATCCAGTTAGAAATTATCGAAAGCTAATCAAAAAAATATCCAACCTGTGCCATCTGTTAAATCGATGTAATCCCCTTATCTGTGTAATCCTTATATGAACTCATTGCCATTCGCTTACTTAATTCCTATTTTTCTAATTGCCCTTTATCTTATCCTTAAAAAAAAGAAAGTGGCTATTGATCCTTTAACAGATGTAGATAAAAAGATCCTGGATGATTATGTAGGTTATTACCACAATCTCGATTCGACTGATAAACTTAAGTTTGAGCAAAAAGTAGCTGCATTTTTCAGTACGGTTAAGATAGAAGCGGTAGGTTTAGAAATGACTACCTTAGATGAACTGTTGATTGCTTCAAGTGCCGTGATCCCGATTTTTGGTTTCGACGATTGGCAATACAAAAACTTAACCAGCGTTTTGCTGTATCCAGACACTTTTAACAAAGATTTTCAGTTTGAAGGTGGCGAAAGGAATATTATGGGCATGGTAGGCACAGGTTATATGAACGGACAGATGATTTTATCGCGTTCGGCTTTACGTCATGGTTTCTCTAAAAGTGCAGGGAAAGAAAATACCGCTATACATGAATTTGTGCACCTTTTGGATAAATCTGATGGTGCAACTGATGGTATTCCGGAGAATTTAATAGCCCATGAGTATACCTTACCCTGGATTAAAATGATGCATGAGGAAATGGAAAAAATTGAGGATAACAAATCGGATATTAATCCTTATGCCATCACCAACCAGGCCGAATTTTTTGCAGTAGTTTCTGAATATTTCTTTGAAAAGCCTGAACAGCTAAGGGATAAACACCCTGAATTGTATTTTCAGTTAAGCCGCATTTTTGCGCAACAGCCTGCGGGTTAAATAACAAATTACTAAATGAAAATATTTGCAACAATTATCTGTAGTCTGATTACCATCAGTGCCTTTGCACAGAAAACCTATGTATTAAGACAAAATTATCCAACAGGTTATAAGTACGATTTTACAATCACTTCCGATCAGATTATTAATCAGAAAGTTGCTGGCCGGGATGTACATTTAACCCAAAATATCGGAACAGATTATACTTTTGATATTACCGAAGGCCATTATGGCGAAAAGGATATTAAAGTTACCTATAACAAGATTTTCATAAAATCTGTGGCGATGGGCAACACCATGACCTATAGCTCAGATGATCAGGATAGTACCCAAAAAAATCCTTTTAGCGGTTTCAAAGGTGCTTCTTTTTACATGACGGTAACTCCAAATGGTGCGATTAAAACAGTTGCGGGTATTGATAAAATGCTCGATAATATGGCGGCCAGGATGACTAAGGATACCAGTCAGGTTAAACAGATTAAAAATGCTTTAAGCAAGCAGTTTAGCAACGAGGTAATGAAACAAACCATGGAATCGTCGTTTAAAATCTATCCAGACAGAGCCGTTAAAATAGGCGACAGCTGGACCGTTGATACCAAAATGCAGATGGGTATGCCCATTGAAACGATTACGCAATACACCTTGAAGGAAGTGAAAGATGGCATCGCCACACTTGGCGTAAAAGGAACACTGCTATCGAAAGGGAATTTTGAAGTGATGGGCAACAAAATGGAAACAGATTTACAAGGAACCAATTCTGGAGAGACTTCACTTGATATGAAAACCGGAATTGTATTAAATAGCCACCTTCGTGTAGAACTGTATGGTAAAATGAAATCGATGGGGCAAGACATCGATTTCGAAATGCAGGGTATTAATAAAATTGTAGGGAAAGAGGTTAATTAGGTTTAACGTTGTAGACCTTATAGGTTTCAAGAACCTATAAGGTCTGATAGCAAATTACAAACTACCTGTTAACGCCACCAAAAACTCCGTTGGAATCTCGATATGCGGAATATGCCCGCAGGCATCAAATTCGATAATTTTAGCACCGATAATTTTGGCTGCCGTCTGTTTCCCTAAAAGTTTATATTGCCCGTGTAAAGCCTGCTGATCAGGGCTAAGTAATCCTTTACCTACAATGGTTTTGTCTTCCTTACCGATAAATAAAACAGTAGGTACCTTTAAATTTTGAAACTCGTACACTACAGGTTGTTCATAAATCATGGTATAGGTTAATGCGGCAACTTTAGCCCATCGTGGGTAATCAGAACTGTTGGTTACACCTCCGGCAATACTCACCAGGTATTCGTATTCGGGTTTCCAATAAGTAAAGTAAGAGCCCTGGTAATACTTCCGTACACTTTCAGCTGTGGTTTTAAGTTCAGTTTGGTACTGTTGTGCAGTAGTGATATAGGGGATGAAAGTTTTATAATCTTCAAGTCCGATTGGATTTTCGAGCAAGAGCTTTTCGGTTGTTTCAGGATACATCAATGCAAAACGTGTAGCCAGCATACCGCCCATGCTATGACCTAAAACTACTGTTTTCTGAACGCCCAGTGTATCTAGAAGTCTTTTATTCCAGGTGGCCATTTGATGGAAGCTGTAATGGATAAATGCTTTAGATGATTTACCAAAACCAATCTGATCAGGTACGATAACACGATAACCAATATTGGTTAAGGCTTTGATTACATTGCCCCAGTAGTAACCGCCAAAGTTTTTGCCATGGAAAAGGATCGCTGTTTTTCCATTTGCAGCTGAAGTGGGTGCAACATCCATATAGGCCATTTTAATATCTTGTCCTTCGGTATTGATTGGGAAATATTTAACCGGATATGGGTATTTAACGTTATCGAGGGTGATGGACAGGGTGTCGGTTTTTTGTGCTTGTGCCTGGCTAAAAACGAACAGGATAAACGCTAGTAGAAAGAAAAATCTCTTCATAATGGGGTATGATGTAAAACTAAAAAAACTAATTGGCCCAAGTTAAACTTTTGCCAATTAGTTAGCTTAAAAATCATGCCCTTTTTGCAAAATCACAGAGAAGATCATGCTTTAAAATAATCTGAATTAATTCTTCAGCATCTGTTTTAAATATTTTACAGGCATGGCTATCGTTGTTTCGTCTGATAAACTTCCCGAAATTTTGCTCACTATTGCGTTTTCAATCTTAACATCAGATTTTCCGAAGGTATTAATGGTTAAATTACCAATGCTAATACTTTCTTGTTCATCTGCATGAATACTTACTGATGAATTTTTGCAGGAAATATTCAAATTCTTGTAAGAGTTGATTCTTGAATAAAAAACAGCGCTATCAAGATTTACGTTCAATTGTTTGATGTCTGTTTGATTTATTATTTTTGTTGTTTTTTCATTGCTGAATGTAATGGGTGAGCCAAAGCTTAATGAACCAGATTTTTTTAAATTCACATTTAAAGTGTCAGTTTTTGCAGTTAAAACCAGATTAGAGGAATTATTGAGGTTAAGCTCATCAATATCTGGACTATATACCAGTATCACTATGCCATTGCGATGATTACCCGATCGGTTAAGCTTATCGCCAAAATTGATTTGCAGTGCACCGGTACTACTTACGCTAAAATTGATACCATTTTTCATGTCCGTCGGCACTTTTACCCCTGATTTTGCACTTTTTATAAAGTGTAATTCTAGATAAATTCTTTTTGCATCAGGAATATTAACGCTGTGAAAAGGAGTTTTGATTGGTATTGAAGTTCTGCCAGAAGATTCTGTATCAAAAGGCTCTGCATTTATTTCTTGTTCCTCTACAAAGCTATCGCCGTTTGTAGGCCTATAATTTATCTTGACATTAACTGCCACAACTATTATTGGAATAATAATTAAAAGTGCGGCGAGCGCGGTTAGTAATTTATTACTTGTTTTCATTCTATTAGGCGTTAAAGTTCTCTTTTACAAATGTTTTATATTGATTTTCCAATTCTTCAAAACCAATATTAAGCAGATAAATATTCCTGAAAACCACAGGCAGATCATCCGTAATGAATTGCTGTTTTCTGTAGTTTCTTACATTATCTATGGCCGTTTCATCTACAAAAAAACCAATTCCTCTTTTATTGTTAATGATGTTCTTGTTTTGCAGCAGCTCGTAGGTGCGCATTACCGTATTCGGATTTACTTCCATTTCTACGGCCAGTTCCCGCACCGAAGGAACTTTCTCGTCGGCCTTCCATTTTCCTAGCAGAATGTGTTCGCAAACATATTCTGCTATTTGAAGGTATATTGCCTTGTTATCTCTAAATTCCATATCTATACCTTTTAAAAATTAAACTTCTTTTTCTTTGAGACGAACGTAGACTATTAACCAAATAATAAGACTGAGTGCAATTGTTGTCCAAAAAAATGTGGTCAAAACAAAACCTTTCTCGTTGCCGCCAATAATATATTTAACACTTTTATTTTCTGTTAGCCATGTTGAGAATTTGAGTGTTATAAAAAATACCAGCGCGAAAAATACGGTAACAGATAAGGCGGTTTTGATATAGTGAAAACGATTAAAGTACACAGAACCTAAGAGAAAAATACTCGTAAAGAAAAAAGGGAGCGCGAATAAAAATTTAAACTCTCTGTCGGCCGTCAGGTCATCAAAAACGGTACTGAAAGAAATTACAGTAAGCTTACCTGTATTATAATTAATGGCTTTTTTATTTTCCCATAACTCATTAAGATAACTTACAAAAATTGCATCGATTACATAAAAAATGAGCAGATAGCTCAGAATACTAAGGATAGATGTATAAAGAAAAGCACAAAGAAATTTCTCAGTAACTGAGGCAGGGGTCATTAACTCCATAATGGCCTTAGGTTTTTGGCCTAGCGAATTAAAGTATGCACTGGCTTCTATGGTAAGAAATAGAAATCCAATCATAAGAAAAATAACTACCCGGAAGCCCAGTCGCACATGTTCATTATCATCCCATCTAAAATAAGAGCTCTTATATCGAGGGATGTTGAAAAGATAGAAACCAACAATAATTATAGTGAGTATTATTAAACTCATGAGGTAAACTTTCCCAAATTCGAGCCACCGTCTTCTAAGCAATAAGCCAAATCGATTGATATTAAAGGTGTTGTTCATGGTTTAGCTGAATAAAGGTTTAAATTTGATTTTTTCGGCAAGGATAGCGTTGAAAAGAAGTTCCATGTCCAATTTACTTTCTTCGTGGTGATAGTTCGGCATTACCGCATTATAGCCCGATAACGATGGTTCTGCATAAAAAATGCTATCGTCTATTTCTTTAACTTTTTTGAAAGTTAATTTAGCGGTAATTTCTTCTACCGATGCTTTTAGGGCAATATCGTTTTCATCAAGCATAATCACGGTATCAATCAGGTTATCCAAATCCCTTACCTGATGGGTAGAGATGATGATACAGCGATCATCTGTCATGGCAGAGGCCATAATTTTTCTGAACTGCGCTTTTGATGGAATATCTAAGCCATTCGTAGGCTCATCCATAATGATCAGCTTAGCCTGAGTAGCTAATCCGAAAGCAATGATGAATTTTTTCTTTTGTCCATAACTCATATCAACCAGGTTATTGCTTGCCGGAATATCAAATTCTTTTAAAAGTCTTGCAAAATAATCATGATCAAAATTTTTGTAAAATGGTGCATTTGCTTTTAGGTAGGCATCAATTTTTACCGATGGCAAATAAAATTCTTCTGGTATAAAACAGATTTGCGCTAAGAGTGCTGGCTGTCTTTTTGCAGGATTAAAACCCATTACATCCAATGTACCACTCTGTGCATACACCAAACCGGCCAGGTTTTTTAATAAGCTCGATTTACCGGCTCCGTTTTTTCCAAGCAAACCGTAAATATGGCCGTTGCTTAACCGCATGCTCATATTTTTAAATAATGGCTTATGCTTGCTGTAGCCAAAATTAAGATTGTTAATGTTGATCATATTGCTGTATTAGTTAAATAATACACTAATGTATGATGTTGTTTTGTGATCTCCAAATTTTTGAAGAAAAAAGTTTAGCGATAAGCGTTTGACTATGGAAAATGTAAAATGGATGATGGAATTGATTTATGCTCTAATGCCATGTGAGTTATGACTTCCGTGATTTTCTCCTAGCCAGTGTGGTTTGTATAGATATAGCCTCAATGCTATTCGCCACACTCCACGCTTTCCCCTCTCCGCCATGGAAAGGTAAAATATCAGTTTAATAATTGTTGCATTAAAACATCTTTAATTGGAGGTTGTATGTTTGTGGAAAAGCAAATCACACGATATGTCTAAATTATTTTCTCCTTTTACCATAAAGGATGTAACCTTAAAAAATAGAATTGTTATTTCGCCAATGTGCCAGTATTCTGCCGTTGATGGTTTTGCCAACGATTGGCATTTGGTGCACTTGGGTAGTCGTGCAGTTGGTGGCGCGGGATTGATTATTCAGGAAGCTTCTGCGGTAACTGCAGAAGGAAGAATTACCTATGCCGATTTGGGCATCTGGAAAGATGAACATATAGATAAACTGAAACAGATTGTTTCTTTCATTCATGATAACGGTGCGATTGCAGGGATCCAATTGGCGCATGCCGGTAGAAAAGCCAGTTGTGAGGTGCCCTGGAAAGGTGGTGAGCAGCTAGCTGCAGGCGAAAATAGCTGGACACCCGTTGCACCATCTTCAGCTCCTTTTAAGCCAGGGCAGGTTGAACCTCATGAATTAAGCATTTCAGAAATTCAGGATATTGTTTTTGCCTTCCGGGCAGCCGCTCAACGTGCATTGGCGGCGGGTTATAAGGTAGTAGAAATACATGCTGCGCACGGTTATTTATTGCATCAGTTTTTTAGTCCGCTGAGCAACAAACGAACTGATGTTTATGGCGGAAGTTTCGAAAACCGTATCCGTTTGGTAATCGATGTGGTGGAAGCCGTACAATCGGTATGGCCGGAGAATTTGCCTTTATTTGTACGTATCTCAGCAACAGACTGGACCGAAGGCGGCTGGAATGAAAATGATTCGTTACAATTGGTGGCGGTGTTAAAAGATCGTGGTGTCGATTTAATAGATACTTCATCGGGGGGAAATGTACCTGATGCTTTTATCCCTGCGGGACCAAATTACCAGGTTCCTTTTGCAGATAAAATCAGAAATGAAATTGGCATTTATACGGGGGCTGTAGGTGTGATTGTAGAAGCGGAGCAAGCAGAAGAAATTTTAGAACAGGGCAAGGCTGATTTAATTTTTATTGCCCGCGAATCCCTGCGCGATGCTTATTTTCCTACCCATGCAGCTCAGGTACTTGGCGATGATACAGAATGGCCAAACCAATATGTGAGGGCAAAAAGGGAAACGCTTAAAAAGTAACAGGTGATAATAAATCCCCATAAATCGTCACTCCAAACTCGATTGGGAACCACGATTGCTCATCGAAGATCATCCTAATGCAATTGGCTTTAAGATTCCCGCCTGCGCGGGAATGACGGCTACATTAATTGAAACTGTTGTAATTAAATAAAAAAGCGGAGTGATCTTCTAGATCAACTCCGCTTTTTTTGTTTAGCAATTTATGGATTAATTTTATTTAGCCACCGTAAAAGGAATATACAAGCCGAAAGTGATATTTCTACCAGTGTTGTAAACCCCTAAATTAAGGTTTTCTGAATCTAAACGTCCTGGTTTTAACCGGCTCAGTGCATCATAATATTTATGATCCAACAGGTTATTGGCAGAAACAGATAATTTAACAGGCTGCTTACCTAAATTAAAGGTAGCGCCGATACCTGCATTTAGTAAGGTATAACCGCTTGTTGGTGTTTCGAAAACATCATCTACCCGGGCCTGTTTAAATGCAGAGTTAATGCCAACTGATAAGTAAGCATCATTTGTGCCTTTAAGCTTAGGCTCGAAACGTAATTCGTTGCGTAATGTACCCGCTGGTATAAAGGCCAATGGCTTGTTTAAACTGTTGTTTTGTGCATGTACATAACCAAATGTATTTTCGAAATGGATAAAAGGAACCGGATGTATGGTTAAACTTGCTTCTGCGCCATACAGGTTCGCGTTTACCTGGCCATAACGGTAAACCGGATAATCATCTCCTTCGGCCATTATTCTTTCGCCATTTGTTGAGGCATAAATAAAGTTGTGGATGTAATTATTGTAAATACTTGCACTGGCGCTGATTAATTTCCCTTCATATTCCAGTGCAGCATCTACCTGGTAACTACGCTCAGGACTTAAGCTGGAATTACCAATTTCGTAACGGAAAGTTCCTTCGTGTACACCATTTGAAGCTAATTCTGCCGGGTTTGGTGCACGAAATGCAGAACCTGCATTGGCTTTAAAGTTTAACTCTTCATTAAATTGATGGGTAAAACCCAATGCACCACTTACATTCGAAAATTTGTTCTGAAATGGTGCAAATTGCTCTTCACCATCTACAAATAATTGTTTTCCATTGTTTTTCCGATAATCGTAACGGGCGCCAATGCTAAAGGTGTTGCTTTCCCAGTTCTTTTTTGCGTAGGCAAAAACACCCACGCCATAAGTATCATAATTCGGAATTAAGAATTCGTCATTTGCCTTGTTTTCGCTATGACCTGCATCGGCGCTTATGCCAAATACCGGCTGCCATCCATTCGTTTCGTGGATATAGTATTTTAAATCGGCATTATAGGTTTTAAGATCGAAGAACAAAGAAGGATTTGGTCCTTCTTCCAGCTCGCGGCGCTGGTTTTGCTGATAGCCAAAATCGGCTTTCAAATTACCATTACCGATAATGAAATTGTTATTTAATGCAATTTTGAAGTGGCGGATATCCTGACGAGGATAATCTAAATCACGGTTTTTAAAGTCTGAAGTAATAAAAGATTCACCATCCTCTTTAACGAAGTTGCCATTTTCATCTAATGTTGGCTCATAAAAACCAATATTATTGCGAAAATTCGAAACGTTTAAATGAGAATATCCCCAGCTTTTGTTTAAACCAACCATTCCACTTAAATCGGTTTCATTAAAGCCAGAGTTCGGGAAATATCCGGTAGGTGTTTTAAAAGAGTAGGCATTTTTATAGGTTCCGCGGGCCCGCCAAACAAAACCATTTTGGTTACCGGTTAACATGAGTGAATTAGCGGTAAGCCCATTATTGGTCGAATAGTTGGTAATAAATTCGCCCTTAACCTGTCCTTCTGGTGCAGTGCTTGGCTCTAATAAATTAATTACGCCACCAAGTGCATCGGAGCCGTACATTAACGAGGCTGCCCCACGTAGTACTTCAACACGGTCTGATTTGAACTGATCGATTTCTATACCATGTTCGTCACCCCATTGCTGGCCTTGTTGTTTAATCCCATCATCTAACGTTACAATTCTATTGTAGCCCAAACCCCTAATTACAGGTTTAGAAATAGATGGTCCCGTGGTGATTTGAGATACACCAGGAATTTTAGTGAGCGCATCGATTAAATTGCTGGAAGGCTGCAACAACTGATCCTTGCCAAGTACTGCCGATGAAGCGCTGTTTCTTTTACTGGTGCTGCTGATTAAACTTCCGGTAATGACAATTTCCTTTGTTTCTATCGCGGTGGGTTGTAATGAAAATTCCAATCCACTTGCTGTGGCGAGGTTTACGACCTGAGTTGCTGTTTTATAACCTACATAGTGTACTTCAACTAAATAACTTCCTTTCGATGGAAGATTGTTTATGGTAAACGCGCCGTCGTTATTGGTTACCGAGCTAACTTTTAAATCAGGGATAAAAATGGTAGCACCCGGCAATGTTTGTTTTGTACTGGCATCAATAACCTTACCTTTTATATCTTTTAGTACGGCAGCGAAAGCAGTATTGCTCAATAATGTATATAGAATTACCAAGCCAATAAGCTGTAATTTTTTCATGTGTTGTGTGTAAATAGAAATGAACGAAAAGCCAAAACAATAGCTTAATTGAAGCTGGTTTCAGTTTCCCGGATAAATAATTTGATTCAGCGCGGATGCGCTATAAGAAGAAAAAATTATGCTAAAGGAGGACCGCGTAAACAGGTGCGCTTTATTTCGGTAAAGGCATTCTTTAATGTAGGTTCTGTACGGTTGAAGATTTTAGCTGATAAGAAGATTCTGTAAATGTGGTGCGTTTGCACATAATTTTTTTCAAAACTGGCATTACAGATCAAACAGGTATCGCCATGCGCCTGCACGTGGCTTACGTGTTTACAGTGCAATTCTTTCTGTACAACAGGAACGGGATTGTGATGGTGAAGAACGCTCCACGGCGTTAAGGCAATAGCAAAAACAATCAGCATAATTGCTGATAAATATTTTTTAATGTTTTGTCTATGCTTTTTCAACAGGGCAAAAATAGTAATTCCTAGGCAATTATATATATTTACAAAGTAACATTGTATTTATGAGGGTATGACAGGCTATTTAACCAATAGTTTAACCATTAATTTAAGGCCATACCAATTGTAAAGCTATTTTCGTTATTAGATGTAATCAAAAGAATCTGTAGCTCATGAAGTTTATCCGGAAAAATATATTCAATGCGTTATTTATCATTATTCTTTTGATAATTGTTTTTGTGCCTGATGCAAAAGCATTTTTAATTAGGGGCTTAATGGAAATTGGTTTTTATACACCAAAGATCGAAATGCCTAATAATGCTTCTGCCAGCCTTAGCGGCATCCGCTTTAAAGATGTTAAAGGAAATCTGGTAGATCTTGGTGATTTAAAAGGCAAGGTTATTTTTCTTAATTTCTGGGCAACCTGGTGTCCGCCATGCAGGGCCGAAATGCCTTCAATAAACAAATTGTATACGCAGTTTAAAGGCGATAAAGATGTTGTTTTCATTTTTGCAGATGCAGATGGCGATTTTGAAAAATCGGGCAAGTTTATGCTTAGTGGTAAATACGAAATGCCAGTTTATAAAGTAGAAAGCAACATTCCTGAACAAATATTTAAAGGTGCTTTGCCTACCACTATTATTTTTGATAAGCAGGGCCGATTATCTTTTAAACACGAAGGGGTGGCCAATTATGCCGATAAAAAGATTGTGGATTTCCTCAATCAACTGAAAAACACAAATTAGTTTCCATCATTAAAAGCTATTCTTAATCCTGGTCTTAATGAAATTTGATGCTGAAATGATATTTGAATTTGCAATATATGTAGTTAGCTACATATATTTGTTGATTAATCATCAGCGATGCAAAACGACTTTAAAATTGAACGGTTAAATAATCAATTCTGCGAAGAGATTATTGGGTTGATTCTGCCCATCCAGCAAATAGAATTTAATGTAGATATCGATTTAGCTGCGCAGCCAGATCTGTTAGACATTGAAAAAAATTACGATGGATCCGGCGGTGCCTTCTGGGGAGCTAAATTAAATGGAGAATTGATTGGTACTATTGCTTTAATTGCTGTACCTGAGCATCAATCGGGGGCCATCAGGAAAATGTTTGTTAAAAAAGAATTTCGCGGTAAATATTTGGGTGTTGCGCAGGCTTTGTTGAGAACGCTTTTAGCCTATTGCGCGGATAATAAGCTGAATGAGGTATATTTGGGTACCAAAGACATATTACAGGCCGCCTGTCGCTTTTACGAACGTAACGGATTTAAGCAGGTTGAAATGAAAGATTTACCAGCTTATTTTCCGCGTATGGCTGTCGATAATGTGTTTTATGGTCTGGATTTAAAACCTGTTTAATGGAACAAAATGTAATTGATGCTTCTGGTTTACTGGCCATTTCTACGCGTTTGCAGAGGCTGAGCGATCAGATCCGTAAAGATGGCCTGTTAATTTATAAAGCCTTTGGAATCGATTTTCAACCTAAATGGTTTCCTGTGCTCTATACTTTATATAAAAAATCGACCATGAGTGTAGTTTCCCTCTCTGATGAAATTGGTTATGCACATCCATCAACCATCAGTTTATTGAAAGAGCTGGAGAAAGAGAAACTGATCCGTTCTAAAAAAGACAAGGTTGATACGCGTAAACGTTTGGTTGAGCTCACCGAAAAGGGATCTGCACTTCTTGCTACGATGGAACCCGTTTGGGAAGTGATTATTAAAGCCACAGCCGATATTACCAATACACAGAATAACTTAATGAAAGCCATAAATGAGGTTGAAGCCACATTAAAGGAAAAAAGCTTTCTGCAAAGAGCAGAGGTTTATATGAAAAAATGATTGACTGATTGAATTTTGGCTGGCAAGAAAGGTTAATCAATGATTTTGCTATTTTTGCCCCTATGATTTCATTTTTCGAGGCTTCACTTAAGCAACTTTCTATCCACCATACAGGCAATAAACTGCTTGAAGAGTATTACAAATTATCTGATGCGCCTTTAAAAATTGATGATGAAGTGTTGGGAAACCTGTTAATGCAGTATTTCTTAAAACCTTTCGAAAAAGTGAATGAAGTCTACCGTTTTTATCATCCCAACGATAATCTTGAATTGAATGAAGTATTTCATTTCGTTCATGAAATTTTCGAAAACAACGAACTTTTTCACGAAGATTCGCAACAACTCGCCAAACATTTATACGATGTAGCCAATCATCCAAAAATTAAATCGGGAGAGTTGTATGTGGCTTATTTCGAAAAAGTGCAGATAGAAGGTGAACAGCTGGATGTTGTTGGGGTTTTCAAATCTGAAACAAAAGATACCTACTTAAAAGTTTATCCTGAACAGGATGGCTTTAATGTAAGTTACGAGCAAGAAGCCATCAGCATTAACAAGCTGGATAAAGGATGTCTGATTTTTAATGTAGATCGGGAGGAAGGGTACAAAGTTGTGGTATTGGATCAATCGAAGAGCAGCAACGACTCTGCCGTTTACTGGAAAGATGAATTCTTAAAACTGAAAATCAGGAACGATAGTTATAACCAGACCAATAATGTGTTGGGGGTTTATAAAAACTTCGTCACACAAAAGCTGGATGATGATTACGAAATCAGCAAAGCCGATAAAATTGATCTGTTAAACCGTTCGATGAAATATTTCAAAGAGAAAGAAACTTTTGATATTGAAGAATTTGGTAACGAAGTAATTGGCAATGCCGAAGGAATAGAATCGTTCAAAAATTACAAAAAAAACTATGAGCAGGAGTTCGAAAGCCCGATAGCTGATCACTTTGAAATCGCCGAATCTGCCGTAAAAAAACAAGCCCGTGCTTATAAAAGCGTATTAAAACTGGATAAGAACTTCCACATCTATATCCATGGCAATAAAGATATGATCGAAAAAGGTTACGATGATGATAAATCGATGAACTTTTACAAGGTATATTTTAGGGAAGAAGAGTAGGGTTTAGTCCTCAGTCCGTAGTCTTCAGTCCAAAGTCGACTCATGACTCAAGACTACGGACTGAGGACTAAATCCTCTGCTGTGCTTTTAAGGCCAGGTACTGATTAATTACATTAACCGTAAGCTTTTGTGGCGGGGTAAGGATGGCCAATATGCCATGTTTGTTTAGCTCTTTTACCATTAGTTTTTTCTCGTAGATAAATTTTTCAGCAATGGTTTTGTGGTAAATTCCTTCTACGTCTTTAGCAGGTTCTGTGCTTAATTCTTTTAATTCGGTATTTTCGAAAAATACAACCACCAGTAAGTGATATTTGGCAATTCTTTTTAAATAAGGTAATTGCCTTTGCAGGGCAGATAAACTTTCGAAATTGGTAAAGAAAACCAAAAGACCGCGTTGCTTTACTACGGAACGTACTGCCGAATACAATGCCTCGAGATTACTCTCCAGGTATCTTGTTTTTTCTTTATAAAGTACATTCATAATGCTACCCAGCTGCGAAGCTTTACGATCTGCAGTCACAATGGATCCTATATTTTCGGAGATGGTAATTAAACCGGCTTTATCTTCCTTCAGCATGGCCACCTTCGAAAGGGCAACCGTGGCATTTATGGCATAATCGAGCAGGCTCAATCCTTCAAAAGGCATGCGCATTACGCGTGATTTATCAATAACGCAATAAATATTCTGCGATTTCTCATCCGTATAGGTATTAACCATTAAACTGCCTTTTCTGGCTGTAGCTTTCCAGTTAATGGTACGGATATCGTCGCCGCCAACATAATTTTTGATCTGGTCAAACTCGCTGCTTTGCCCAACCTTTCTGATTTTTTTAATTCCGAATTCTGTTAAATAGCGTGAAGCAGCTAGTAATTCGTACTGACCAAGATTAATAAAAGAAGGATAAACCGGTAGAATTTTAGCGCCATCAAAATTGTATCGGCGGCTAATCAAACCCAGCGGCGAACTAATATATGCCCTGATGAATCCAAAATCATACTCGCCGCGTTTAGTTGGCCTTAGATTGTAGTGGATCGACTTAACTTCAGCAGATTTTAGGTGAAGTTTAAAATCTTTATCCCGCAGTTGAAACTGAAAAGGTACCTCATCAATCACCCTGGCATTTACACCAAAACCATAACTGTTCCTGATTTCGATTTGTATCGGATTTTCATCGCCATTACTCAAACGTTTCGAGGTAATTCTTTTGGCCGCAATCCCTTGGTTGTTTCGATATAGCATAAAAATATCGATAAAAAATAAAACAAGTACAGCACCGGTGGCTATTTCAGGGATATCGCCCAACCAGGCAAAAAAGAACTTCAGCAAAAAGAGCACAATGCAGCACCCTAAGGCCGCAAATAAGCGATCGGTTAGGAATAGATTGGTGTAATATTGCTGAAAGAATTTTTTCAATGTTGTTTAATCGGTTAATTATTTAAACTGGTTAACTGTTAATTGCCAACTGTAAACTGAAAATTGGCAACTGATAACTGAACTACCTCGGTACTTCAATTTTTTTAATAATCTGGTTAACAATGTCGCTTGTGGTTAATCCCTCCATTTCCTTTTCAGGTGATAATAATATCCGGTGCGCCAATACAGGCCCTGCAACGGCAATAATATCTTCAGGTGTAACAAAATCGCGGTTTTGAATCGCAGCAAAGGCTTTTGCACTGTGTACAATGGCTAGCGATGCCCTTGGCGAAGCCCCCAGGTAAAGTGATGAATTGTTCCGGGTTTCATTTACGATTTTGGCGATAAACTCCAATAATTTTGGCTCTACAAATAAATTGCGGATGATTGCCCTGGCTCCTTGTATCTGTTGAACAGATAATACTGCTTTCACTTCGTCTAATAATGTTTTATTCACTAAAGTGTGCTGCGCCATCAAAATTGCAGTTTCCTCTTCCAATGAAGGGTATTTAACCTCTATTTTGAATAAAAACCTATCCAGTTGGGCCTCAGGCAGGCGATATGTTCCTTCCTGTTCAATCGGGTTCTGTGTGGCCAATACCATAAAAGGTTCATCCATAATATAGGTGTGGCCGTCAATAGTTACCTGGCGCTCTTCCATTACCTCGAACAAGGCCGATTGGGTTTTTGCAGGTGCACGGTTAATCTCATCAACCAGAATAATATTGCCAAAAATAGGGCCTTTCCTAAATTCGAAATCTCCTGTTTTGGTATTAAATATCGGGGTTCCTAAAACATCCGATGGCATTAAATCGGGCGTAAACTGCACCCTCGAAAATTGTGCATCTATCGATTTTGCAAGCAACTTTGCGCTAAGTGTTTTGGCTACTCCCGGTACACCCTCAATTAAGATGTGCCCATCGGCAAGCAAACCAACAATTAAGAAATCAATAACCTGTTTTTGGCCGATAATGATATTTCCAAGTACATTTCTGATCTGATTTACCGCTTCATTTAAGGCGCTTAAATCGGTACGTGGGTTAAACTGTTCTTGTTCCATTGCTTTGCGTATTTTTATAAAACTGTTCTATACTTTCGTTTAAATTAATCAATTGGGTATCGCTTAAATCGCCCATGGTTGGTGTTTGCATAAAATGTTTGGTCAGGGTTTTGGCCAAGGCTTCATTAATGCCTGTTTTCTCCATCAGTACCTGAGCAAATTTGCTGTCGATATCGTTGGTTTTTAGATAATATCGGGCCCTCAAGTACTCCATAAAGTAATTGATCTTTTTAAGGGCAATATCGAGGTTGTTGCGTTCGTGATAATAAACGCTGCCAACTACATTAACAAAAGCAAGTGAAGAATTGGTCAGCGGATCGGCTATCGGGATAATTCTTTGCCTGCGTTTAATGTCGTACAAAACAAAAATGATCAAACTAAATATGGCCAGGTAGTAGGCAAACTCCAGTTCAGGATGTTTAAAGAATACCCTGAGCATATCGGTAGTGCTGTTTTTTTGCGCAGAAAAATACTCATCAAAAATGAGCTGCTTATTTCCGTGTAAATAACTTAAGGTTTTAGCGGCGTATTCTGCACCATATTTATTGAGGAGATTGAAATTGGTGTAAAAACCAGGTTCTGCGATGAGGTAAAGATTGCCTTTTCCGTAAGCATAACGGATAAAATTGGGCTGGCCTTTCCCATTTACGCCGAGTATTGTTGTTTTACTGGTATCAACCTTACTAAAATACTGGCTGCCAATGCCTCTTTCAAAACCATAGTTGGCATCCGTTTTAAATTCTGGATTGGTAAAATTTAAGGTACTTCCTTCAGGCGACATTGCAGTAGAAGTTTGTACTTTAAGTTCCTTCCTTATTTTTCCTAAATCGTAAGTAGCAATAAATACATCATTGCCCGCCTGCATATATTTTATCAGCTGTTCAAGGTCTGTTTTACTAATGTCTGTCTTTTGCGCAACTATTATATAAGCGGTATTCCTGAATTTTTTAGATTTTAAAGTGTTGTAGACGGCAGTTTTCGACTGTTGAATACTGGCTGAGGGTAAAATATCTTTAATTCTGTTGTATAAGATATAGGTACCATAAGGGATTTTATCTTTTGTGGCATATGTTGGAGCCCAGTTTGTTGGTGTAGGCTTGTTATACTGCGCAATTAAATAACCCAGAATTAGAATGGAACCAATAATCAGATATAATTTGTAACCTTTCATTTAATCTGGTTGTTAAACTGGTTAAACGATTGGTTGATAGGGTCGAATTTTACTTCATCGATAGGGAAATCGCCATACCAGATATAATCGAACTGCAGGGTAAGCTGGCTAAAATCGTTTCTCAGCTCCGGCTTACTGATTTCCATTAAATAATTATAATTGGTTTTATCGGGCTGCCATTGGATAATTTCGGCATCGCTCAGTTTTTTAAGCGCCCTCAGGTATAAAAGCCTGACAGCTAAACGGAACTTTCTTTCGGCAACTAATCTTTGTAATTCCTGTTCATAATCTATCTCATGAATGTTTTCGGTAATCACATCGTATGGAAGGATGGTTTCTTTTGATTTTTTAGCGAAGATTTTTTCAGCACCGATAATTTTAATTACAATAAACAAGATCAGTGCAACACCAAGTCCGATAAAAATATACCTGGAAAAAATATTAGCTGCAGCGCCCTGAAACAGCTCGCCAATTACATCCCAAAACCATAACCAAAATTTATCCCAGAGTGATAACTGTTGCTGACCTATTTCGTCATATTGAAACTCTTTTTGCTCTTTGTAATTGCTTATGGCATCTTTATCGAATTTTGATACTACAACCTTACTGCTATCTGTTTTAATTATAGTAGTTACAGGCTTAGCTTTAACAGGCTGTGCTTTGCTGATTACCGGAATAAAAAACAAAAGAGAAACAAGAAGATATCGGAATAGAGCGCGCTGCATTTTAATATTCTTCAGGTCTGGTATCGATAGGTTTTTCGGTATTGCCAAAATTAGAAATCCGCTCCATTAGGCCGGTACTTTCTTTTTGTTCAACCAAACTGAAATAGGCCAATGAAATGGTAATGATGGGGATGATGGTAAACACCTGGCATAACGACTGCAAAACAGTTGTAATCATGGTTAATGTTAAAGACATGTGCGGCGTTTTATGCGTAAACATGCCAATCATATTAAATATGCTGGTAGGTAAAATGATCATGCTCATACAGGCATAAACAATAATCCATACAACGATCAGTGTACCAAAGGTAATCCAGAAATTATCTCTAATAATGCTGAAGCTCCTGTTAAATGAATAACCTAATGAACCATTTTCGATTACCATTATCGGGAACATCATGGTTATATAGGGGAATAGCCAAAAGCCAGGTACCAGGCAAAACATAAAGGCAATACATATCAGGATAATTAATAGAATAGAACTCCCAAAAATCCTGAAAAAGTAATACTTAAAGTATCCCCAAACCTCATCAGTAGTTGGTGTTTGATTGCCTTTTTGCACATATATGGCGATGTAAGAGAGGATGGCAACACTCATACTGGCATAGGTGGCCAAAGAGAATAAAATAGACAAGAAATATTCTAACCCATATATATTTGAAAAGCCTAAGCCTTTAGTGTTTCTTCCATTACCAATGGTATTGATAATGTTAACCATTTTGTATTGTTGCAATAACATGGTTAACATACTGGCCAGCACAAATAAGCCACAAAATGTGAAATATATTTTAATGAGCGGCTTTATATTTTGGCGCATGAAGGTGAAGGTATCGTTGATCACCTGTCCGAAATCCCTTCTTTTCTTAAATTCAATTTTCCCTAGCATGTTAATTTAGCGTTGCTTGTTTATTGTAGATTTTTATGGGGTAAATAAATACATACCAAATGATAAAAGCTGCAGAAGATAATAAAATGGACACACTTAACCATAAAGGCATTTCAGTATGTCGTGTAACAAAACTTTCAAAAAATGCTGCAACGATAAAAATTGGGATCAGGCCAATTACAATTTTCAATCCATCTTTGGCCCCTTTTAAAACTGAAGCCATCCTGGTGTAGGTTTTGGGGAATAAGAGGCTATTTCCTAAAATTAAACCAGCGGCGCCTGCTAAAACAATTGCCGATATTTCTAATGTTCCATGGATCCAGATCACCAGAACCGATTGAAAGCCGAGGCCTTTACTGAAAAAGAAATATTGGAAAGAGCCGAGCATCACGCCATTCCTGAATAATGAAACGATGGAACCGAAGGAAAATATAATGCCTAAAACAAAAGTATATAGTGCAACATAAATATTATTAACGCCTATCTGCATAAACATGATAAACTCATTACTCTGTTTATAAACCCCAAACGGATCACCTTTGGCAATGTTTTCATTGGTCATGTTTACATAACCATCGCCCATAATTAATCGCACAAAGGTATCATCGTACTTAGCCGATAGCGCACCAATGGCGCAGGAAACCAGGAAAAATGCCAGGGCATAAAACACCTGTTTTCGGTGTTGCAGAAATATTAAGGGGAGTTCTGTTTTCCAAAAATGGATAAACCGGTTCGACTTTTCCTTTTTGTTTTTATAAACGGATTGATGTAGTTTAGAAGCTAAGCCATTGAGATAGGCTGTTGTTTTCGAATTTGGATAAAACGTTTTGGAGTAAGCTAAATCATTAGTGATTTCGATAAACTGATTGGCCACCTCATCAGGATTTGCCTGTTGCATGGAATCATAATGTTGCCACTTCTTCGAATTCTGTTTAACAAATAATGCTTCTCTCATTTAAAGGCCTTACCAAATCTCGGGTTAAAATAGCTAATTTTTTATGGAAATGAAACCAACATTATTTTCAAATCGCCTAACCAAGCTGAACAAATATACACAGATGAACAATCTAAATATGAAAATATAAGAAAACTTTAGTTTAAAAAAATAAATACTGGTTTACCGCTATTATCTTTAAAAAAAATTATGTTTGAATATGGATAGCATCAGAATTAGCACGGCTCAAAATATTGATATTGATTACGAAATTGCCGGCCTTGGTGAGCGTATAGCCGCAAGGTGTATCGATTTGGCTGGATTTATAATTCTCGCTGTAATTACCCTTGTGGTAATGGGCGCTGCACAAATGGCCATGTCGGGAAATGCAGCCATGGTTATTTTTTTCATTTTCCTGGCTATTTTTGCTTTCTACGACCTGGTTTGCGAAATTACGATGGATGGTCAAACCCTGGGGAAGAAGGTGTTAAAGATAAAGGTAATCAGCCTTGATGGCACACAACCAACTTTTGGACAGTATATTTTTAGGTGGTTATTTCGGATGATTGATTTCGGCTTCCCTTTTGGCTGGGGCGTTGTGGCGCTGGTTTCGGTAGCGATAACCAAAAATCATCAGCGATTGGGCGATATGCTGGCTAAAACCACGCTGATTAAAACTAAACCCAGAACTGAATTTTCTAATGTGGCCTTCAGTTTTAGTTTACCTGAAGAATATGAACCACAGTTTAAGGAAGTGCTGCACTTAAATGACAGGGATATTGAACTGATTCATGAAGTGTTGACCGGTTATTACCAAACCGGAAATGTCGACCTGATTTATACTATGGCAGCCAAAACCAAAGCACATATTTTTGTAACTATTCCAGGTGGGATGAACGAGTTACAGTTTTTAGAGACGGTATTAAAGGATTATAATCACCTTACGGCTAATATGAGTGTTTAGCTAAAAAACATTTTATGTAAGTAGCTGATCATTACAAAATTACCGATTACGAGAACCAATATTCTAAAGATAAGAGGACCTTTTTTGATCTGAAGTTTATACAATAAGCCAGCTGAGATAAATAAAAACAACAGCGGGATGGTAGGTGGATAAAGCGACCAGCTTTTTGATAAATCGCCTTGAAGCAGAGCGATAAAAGATCTTTGAAAGCCACAACCCGGACAATCGATTCCTGTTAATGCTTTAAATGGGCAGGTAATTAAATGATTTTGCAGCCAATCAACCAGGTTGATCGAGCTGCAAAATATAAATATGATAAACATCCTTGAATTAAACTACCGGAGGAGGCGTATCGTTTGGATTATCTTGATTACCGAATGGTTTGTTAAACGGATTATTCGGGTTATTGAACGGGTTGTTACCAAAACCGCCATTTTGTGCTTCTGCTGCCGATGGGCCTAAATATTTAGCATCGCCAAAGCCAAGCATTGGCCAAAATACAAAAGCCAATAGAATTAGTCCTACAGTATATCCCTCTGATTTGCCAAAACTTTTGCTCATTAGATTTATAAGCCAAATCGCAAAAACAGGAGCTGAACAAGGGATTAGTAACCATAAAATCCAGATCATTGGTTTACCTACAATTTCAATCATCACAATTTCTCTGTAAATAGGTATAATACAAGCCCAACCTGGTTTACCCGCTTTTTCGAAGGTTTTCCACATTCCTGCTAGAGTAATTACAATCAGGATGAGATAAAAAATTATAGCTCCTGCACCAATACCTGCGGCTATTCCGCTTGATTCATACTCATTCATAATTTAACTGTTTTTAAGGTGATTAATTTAAATAGTTAAACTAAAATAAATTTTTTAATTTAAAAACAGCATAAACAAACGTTTAATTATTTCAACACATTGGCCACTTTTGGTAATAAAGCAGTTGCCCATTCTGTGTACATTTTTCCACTTGGATGCAATCCATCGCTTGCCACTAAAGACAGATCGGTTGCTGCATTTCGGGAAGCCGGTGTAATGTTAGTGTAGCTTACGCCAGCTGAAAGCGCGATTTCCTGGTTTGCGGCGTTAAAGCTATCAATTTCATTAGCAATGCTTTGTGTACTTCGTCCGGAGTTTTTGCCAAAAGGTGTAGCACCCCAATCTGGAATAGAAACTACAAAAACCTTACTCTTGTTGCCTCCGGCAAAAGCGATTGCGGTCTGTAACAATTCTGTGAACTCCTTTTTGTAAGTGCTGATGGGGTAAGCCCGGTATTGATTGTTTACACCAATTAAAAGTGTAACAAAGCTATAGGTGCCAGTTAAATTCTCTTTTTTTATACCGTTCTGTAGTTCATCGGTAGTCCAGCCGGTAACGGCAATAATTTTTGGATTTGCCACATTGCTGCCCTGAGCTTTTAATAAAGCCTGAAGCTGATAAGGGAAAGATTCTGTCTGTTTAACCGATTCACCAATGGTATAAGAATCGCCAAGTGCCAGATAAGTAAAACTATCTTCCCCATTTGGTGAAGTTGTTGTTCGATCGCTAACGGGTTCAATAGGCATGGGCTGTTGTTTTGTACAGCCCGAAGTTAAGAAAGAAAATAAAATGGCGCTTAATAAAATCTTCATAGTGTAATCTACGAAGTAACATTCGGCTTAGTTTTATTTTAGTGCAGTAATCAGTTTTTGTCTGAAAGTAGAATCGGTAATAATACTACCCTCAAAAATTCCAAAATCACCTTCTATCATTAATTTTTCTTTTTCAGTAAGGTTGTTAAAGAAAAATGCACAGGCTAAATTCGATCCCTTTTTTTCTGTTGCATAAAAAGCATCTGTTAAAATAAATGCTGTTGATCCGCCTTTTTGCCCTAAGTGTTTAAAAACAGCCTTGTTGCCTGGGTTCACCATAGGCCATTCCATCAGCTGGTCCAGGATATTTTGAATTTCGGGTTTGAAGTAATTCCTGCTGTTAATCTTTTGCATTATATTTCCGTAATCGGCAGTAGTTGAGGCTACCAATCTATCTGACCATATTTTTTGTATTCTGTGTGGTAAATTTATGGAGCTAAAAGTTTTGATAAATGTTGAATCTGTTTTTAATTTGATGTGATTGGTTTCGCACAGTTTCCGATATTCATCCATTGGAATGGCCTCCAATTGAGCGATCCATTTTTCTTCGTCGATGTTTGCAGGCCTAAGACAGGTCATCAGCGCCCCAGCGGTAAAATAGTAATGGGGGCTATGTTGCCGTAGTTTTAGTGTTTTGATATTACGGTTTATATTTGCTAATCCCAATAAATCTTGAAGATATTCTGTATTGGCATTCGAGCTAAACCTGATCATGCCCTGGGCAACCTGTAATAAAGAAACACTATCTCCTTTTTTCTTTTTTAACGATTTCAGCCACTGAATATGTGCCCCTCCATCAGTAAATGGAATATAGTATTTGTTGAGCTCGCTTATTGCTATATTTTGATTTGCTTTAAATTTTTTAGCCGCAACCTGATTAGAAAATTCAATGGCAATCATGGTTTTGGCAGCACTCGCCAAGGGCATCAATTGATTGCTGTTATAATTGAGTACTTCCTTGCCATTCTCAATGAGTACAATCGATGCTTTTTTTGGGTTATCCTTAATGAATTTGATTATTTCATCCAGGTTTTGTGCTGAAACATGAGTTGTAATGAGCACTAAGATGAAGATAGCAATGAGCCTGATCATTAAATAAGCTTCATTTTAAAGAGTTCGGCAATATGATTCCTTAATTTCTCTTTTACTTCTTCCATATCGAGATCGTAACCGAGTTCTTTTGCTAAAGAAGTTACGGCTTTATCATCAATGCCGCAGGGCACAATATTTTTAAAGTAATCTAAATCTACATTTACATTAAAGGCGAAACCGTGCATGGTAACCCAGCGGCTGCAACGTACGCCCATCGCGCATATTTTGCGTGCCTTTTCGTTATCGGCATCTAACCAAACACCGGTAAAACCAGGATAACGGCCCGCTGCTATCCCGTAATCCTTCAAAGTAAGGATAACGGCTTCCTCCAGGGTACGTAAATATAAATGGATATCAGTAAAGAAATTATCGAGATCGAGAATAGGGTAGCCCACTAGCTGCCCCGGACCATGATAGGTAATATCACCACCCCGGTTTATCTTGTAGTAAGTTGCCTGTTTATCTTTTAATCCCTGCTCATCTAATAATAAATTTTCGGGATGCCCGCTTTTACCTAAAGTGTACACGTGTGGGTGCTCGCAAAATACCAGATGGTTTGGGGTAGGTTTATGGGTATTGTTTACACGGTTTTCTGTTTTAATGGCTACCGTTTTATTGAGTAAATCTTCCTGTTTATCCCAGGCTTCCTGATAGTCTGTTAAGCCCCAATCTGTAAAAGTAGTTGGCACTAAACCTGTCGCAATTGCTTTTTCCACTGTCTCGTTCATCTCCATTTATGTTAAGAATTGCTGGCTACATAGCCTAACATGTAACTGTCTTTTGTTTTAAAATAATTAACGGTAAGCTCTCGTGTACCTGTTGGCAATTCTACCAACGCATTTAATGAGCCTTCGTTTTTTAGCTTAAAAGGTTTAATATGGATATGCTGTTTAAATTCCAAACCTTTTTTTCCGTGCCACTTATAAATGGCCTCTTTGGCACACCAGGCTACGTATAAGCCATCCGTATTATCTCCGATCTGTTTTTGGGCCAGCTCTACATCGCTTAAAAACTTGTGCTTAATGCTTTTTATTTTGTGCTTAATGAGTTCAATATCAACGCCAACAGGATGTTCTTTACTAATCATTACAGCAGCATAATCATAAGAATGGCTTAACGAAATATGATAGTCGAAATTAACCAGATAGGGTTTGCCATGTTCATCAAACTGACAATCGATATACTCAGTGGTATTCAGCATGGTTCTCAAGAGCAGTCTGGTGCTTAACCAATGCAGCAGGCGCTTGCCGCTGTTTAACGACGAAATAATATCATGTTCATGCTGCTTAAGCTGCAGCCCGGCCAACAACTCTTCTTCCGTTTCTTCAATTTTCCAAATTGCTAAAACAGCATCCTGATCAATATTTTTATTGTAAATTATTGGCATTGATTAAATTGGAGATTACATGCAAAATTATCTTAAATAAATGATAATTTAGGCCAAAAATACGTATAAAAATGATATTATCTGATAGCAGGATATTAGAAGAAATTGAGAAGGGAACAATCATCATTGAGCCTTTTAAACGCGAATGTTTAGGAACCAACTCGTATGATGTTCATTTGGGGAAATACCTGGCTACCTATAAAAGCCGCGTGCTTGATGCAAAGGCACACAACGAAATCGAACATTTCGAAATTCCTAAGGATGGATATATCCTTCATCCGGGTACGCTATACCTGGGTGTTACCGTAGAATATACCGAAACGCATGGGCATGTACCTTTTTTAGAAGGTAAAAGCAGTACCGGTCGTTTGGGTATTGATATTCATGCAACAGCAGGTAAAGGTGATGTTGGTTTTTGTAATACCTGGACATTAGAAATATCGGTAGCGCAACCGGTAAAAATTTATGCCGGAATGCCTATTGGCCAATTGATTTATTTTGTTGTTGAAGGTAAGATCGAAACGATGTACAATTCGAAAGGTAACGCTAAGTACAACAATAAAACCACCAGGCCGGTAGAAAGCATGATGTGGAAGAATAAGTTTTAATGATTGGTTAACTGGTTAACGGTTTTTGTAATTGTTAAATTGTTAAGATTGCTGAATTGTAAACTGCCAATTTCTCCATTTAAACACATGTTAATTTTTTTGGAAAGGGCCCCTGCAATGGACAGGGGGTATAATCGAGGATTTGTTATTCCGGGTACTAAACATTGTTCCTAAACGCGATTAAAGCGAACACTTAGTGAAACGAAGTAAAGCGGAAAGCGGGGCTGATGATGCCAGGTGATCAGAACCCCTCATTTCCAAATCACCCTGCCCTGAAAGAATGTTTTTTTGAAAATGAAAGGCAATATGTTGTGGCTGTCGGGGTTATTAACAACGGACACCAAATGCTCAGAATCCTTTCATTTCCGAACCCATATCGATTAAGCTGTATTTTGCTTTCAACTAAGGATTTAGAAGTCAGACTAAATTTCATGGTATCTTCATAAAAATATGCCTTAGGTTTTGTACCTTGACGCGTATTTATTTGTTACTTAACCACATGAAACTCAAAATTACTCTCGCAATCACTTTTTTATCTCTGCTTGTTGTTTTCGCCGCATTTAAAATGGATGATGATCCGTTTAGTCAGCTTTTACAAAAACTCGAAGATTACACCAGTAAATATCCACAGGAAAAAGTCCACCTTCATTTAGATAAGCCCTATTATGCCATCGGCGACGATATTTGGTTCAAAGCTTATGTTGTAAATACCAAAACTTCGGCGCCTTCAGGCATCAGTAAGATCCTGTATGTAGAGCTGATCAATGAAAAAGATTCGCTAAAAAAGCTGGTTAAATTACCCATTATGGGAGGGATTACCTGGGGTGATTTTAAGTTAACAGATTCACTGGGAGAGGGTAATTATAGAATTAGGGCCTATACCAATTACATGCGGAATTTTGGCACTGAATTCTTTTACGATAAGACCATTAAGATTGGAAATAGCTGGGCTAACAAAGTTTTTACAAAAACTTCTTACAGTTTTACGAAAGAGAACAATGCAGATAAAGTAACGGCAACAGTTCATTTTGAAGATAAAAATGGAGTGGCTTACAGTGAGAATGAGGTAAGTTATGAAGTTCAGTTAGATTATCGTACCGTTACCAAGGGTAAAGTTAAAACAAGTTTAACAGGTGATGCGGTAATTAGCTTCACCAATAATCAATCTTTCCAGAATAAATCGGGGAAGATTATTGCGACCATTGCGCTGGATAATAAACAAAAAGTAATCAAATCTATCCCAATCACTTCCACTTCTAATAATGTTGATGTACAGTTTATGCCGGAAGGGGGAACGCTTGTTGAAGAATTGCCTCAAAAAGTTGCCATTAAGGCCGTTAATGCTGATGGCCGTGGTGAAGATGTAGAAGGAAGCATAATTGATGACGCGGGAAATGAAGTAACCAGCTTTGCAACCAATTATTTAGGTATGGGTAACTTTGTGTTTAACAATCAGACCGGGAAATCATATTCTGCAAAAGTTAAATTCAAAGACGGATCGGAAAAAACGGTGAAATTACCTGTAGCGGTTAAAAGTGGTTATGCACTTTCTGTAAATGCCTTAGATACAGGTAAGGTGGTGGTTAAAATTATGGCCAGTACCGATCTTGTGAATAGCGATGAACTAAAAGTTGTTGCGCAGCATGGTGGCAATGTGTATTATGGTTCAAAAGCCAAAATGGATAAACAGGTATTGGTGGCTAATATTCCAAAGAAAAGCCTGCCAACCGGTATTGTGCAGTTTACTTTATTTTCGGCCAGCAATCAACCTTTGGCAGAACGTTTGGTTTTTATTCATAACAAAGCCGAGTTAATTGATGTATCGCTTAACGCATCTGGAGTTGCTACCACAAAAAGAGGAAAATCGGCTTTTACTTTCGATGCCACTAACAGTAGTAAACCCGTTTTAGGTAGTTTTTCGGTTGCGGTTACTAATACAACAAAAGTGGCACCTGATGAAAATAATGAATCGAATATTCTCACCTCGCTGTTGCTTACCTCTGATTTGACCGGGTACGTAGAGAAACCCAATCATTATTTCTTAAAGGATGATCTTCAAACACAAAGGGAACTCGATAACCTGATGCTTACCCAGGGCTGGAGAAGATTTCTCTGGAGAAATATCATCAATAATGTTGGCCCGAACATTACCTACAAGCCCGAACAATCTATTACCATTAGCGGAACAATAACAAAAGGCAATAAACCTGTGCCTGGCGGCAAAGTAATGCTTATGGCTACAAAAGGAACGGTAACGATCTTAGATACGGTAACCAATGCCGAAGGAAAATTTGTTTTTGATAATTTAAGTTTTGGCGACAGTACAAAATTTGTTGTTCAGGCTAGAACTAAAACAGAACGGAAGTTTGTAGATATTAACCTTGATATCGTTCCCGGGCAGATTGTGACCAAGAATAAAAATGGAGCCGATATCGACATCAACGTGAATAATACTTTGATGAAATATATTAAAGAAAGCGATAACTATTTTAATGAGATGACCCGTTTAGGCTTGCTTGAGCGGACCATTAAACTCGAGGAAGTAACCATTACAGAAAAGAAAAATCCGGCGAAAAATTCATCCAACTTAAACGGTGCCGGAAGGGCTGATTTTGTGATGACGGCCGATCAGTTATCTACCTGCATTACCCTGTCGCAATGTTTACAAGGTAGGTTACCCGGTGTAATATTTAGAGGAAATGTGCCCTACCTAATGCGTAGTCAGAATATACCTGTTAATATTATTGTTGATGGCATGCAAATGGAAGCCGATTTTCTGGATAATGTTAATCCTAACGATGTAGAATCTATTGAGCTTTTAAAAAGTATCGGTAATACGGCAATTTATGGTTCGCAAGGTGGCGGGGGTGTAATTATCATCACCACCAAACGTGGTGATGGCGGTAGAAGCACTGCTCGTTACGCTCCAGGTATTGTCACCTTTAATCCAAAGGGATTTACGATTTCGAGAGAGTTTTACTCACCAAAATATGATGCAGAGAGTTCAAGTAGCAGGGCTGATTTAAGAACTACTATTTATTGGAATCCACAGGTTGTTACCGATAAAGATGGAAAGGCACAGTTTGAATTTTATAATGCAGACGAGCCTGGAACTTATCGCGTAGTCGTAGAAGGAATAGATGCAGTAGGGCATTTGGCAAGAAAAGTTTACACTTATGATGTTAAATAGAGAAAAATAGATAAATTTGAAATAGTATGCATGCATAGTTTATGCTGTGGTGTATTTATCTTAACATTGGATACTTAGACCTTGATACTAAACATTCAAATCTTGATACTATTTAAAATATGAATACAATTAAAGTAAGTGTTAAAGATCGCCTGGCCACCATCACATTAGATAGAGGGAAATCGAATGCCCTAAACCGCGAGTTGATTACCGAGCTTGACGATATGCTTAAAAATATTACTGCTGATGATAACATTGGCGGTGTAATTTTAACCGGAACAGCACCTTTCTTTTCTGCAGGACTGGATTTGGTAGAACTCTACAACTATAATGAGGATGAGGCTAAATCTTTCTGGCAGTTGTTTTTGGGTTTCACCGCCAATATGGTTTCGTTTAAAAAACCGATAGTAGCCGCAATTAGCGGACATAGCCCAGCCGGTGGCTGCGTAATGGCATTGGCATGCGATTATCGTGTGATGGCAGAAGGACAATACATTATTGGACTTAATGAGGTGCCTGTAGGCATTATTGTGCCAAATAGTATTTTTCAATTATATGCTTTTTGGTTAGGTAAAGCCGAAGCCAGTCGTAGTTTGCTTTCAGGTAAACTTTATAGTCCGGAAGAAGCTTTGAAAGTGGGTTTGGTTGATGAACTGGTGAGAAATGAAAGTTTGTTAACGGCTGCCGAGCGTAAGATTAAGAAATACATGGAGCTCGAAAGCAATACCTGGTCGCAAAGCAAATTAAATATCCGCGAGGAATTAATCGCTGCGGTAACGGCAGATCAATCAGCTACTTTAGAAAAAATGTTAGCACAATGGTGGTCGCCGGCAACGCGCCACATTTTAAAAACAATTTTAGCTAACCTGCAACGGAAGTAGTTTTCAATTTACAGTTATCATTTAGCGATTTACAGTGAACAGTTATCAATTTAGATAATTAACCATTCCCAGCAATAAAACAATTAACCGATAACCGAATTTACAGTTGGTTATCGAACAACTTAGCAATTGCACAATACAATTAACCAATTTCAACAATTAACCAATTAATCCGCATAACTTATGTTCAGTTATAACGCACCAATGCTCAGAGAAGACGCTTTAAAGGGAAAAACCATTGTAATTACCGGTGGTGGAACAGGATTGGGGAAAGCGATGGGCGTATATTTCCTGAAATTAGGTGCCAACCTGGTCATCACAAGCAGGAAGCAGGATGTACTGCAAAAAACTGCCGATGAAATGGAAGAGAAAACAGGAGGCAAAGTATTGGCCGTTGCCTGTGATGTTAGGGAAGTAACACAGGTAGAAAACGTGCTGGCCAAAACCTTGGAAAGGTTTGGTTCGGTTGATGTGTTATTGAACAATGCTGCAGGTAATTTCATATCTCCAACCGAACGCTTATCGGCCAATGCATTTTCATCCATTATCGATATTGTTTTAAAAGGGACGGTTAACTGTACACTTACCTTTGGTAAACACTGGATTAAGGAGAAACAGGCTGCAACAGTTTTAAATATCATCACCACTTATGCTTTTACAGGCTCAGCCTACGTTGTGCCTTCGGCTTGTGCAAAAGGTGGTGTTTTAGCGTTAACGCGGTCTTTAGCTGTAGAATGGGGTAAATATGGTATCCGTACCAATGCGATTGCTCCAGGTCCGTTCCCAACTAAAGGCGCATGGGAGCGTTTATTGCCCGGCGATTTGGCCAAAAAGTTCGACTTTAAAAACCGTGTACCGTTAAAAAGAGTTGGCGACCATCAGGAGCTCGCTAATTTAGCTGCATTTTTAGTGAGCGATTTTTCAGGCTATATTAATGGTGAGGTAATTACCATCGATGGCGGCGAATGGTTGCAGGGTGCAGGCCAGATGAATGGCCTGGAGGCAATCCCGAACGAAATGTGGGATATGCTGGAGCAAATGACGAGAAGCGCTAAATAATGCGATATGGTAAATGTGATCAAACGCAATAATCAATTATTACCACAAAGAATACTCACTTGGTTTATTGCATTGGTTTGGCTCGCAAACGGCTTGTTTTGCAAAGTGTTAGGTCTTGTGCCCCGGCATGAACAAATTGTTGCCAGAATTTTATCGTCTAACTATAGCCATAACATTACCGTTCTTATAGGCATATCAGAGATTATTATGGCCATCTGGATTTTGAGCAATTTCAAAACCAGGCTAAATGCCATTGTTCAGATTGTCGTAGTTGCTGTAATGAATGTCATCGAATTTATGTTTGCACCAGATTTATTGCTTTGGGGAAGATTTAATTCACTTTTTGCATTTATATTTATTCTGGTTGTGTTTATCAATGGTTTTTATTTAAATAAAAAATAACACAGCAAACATCATGTTCTCATTTCTAAAAAACCATCCCTTTGCAGTCGACGCATTTTTCGAAAATTCTCTTGTATTAACATTTGCTGTCCCAAAAGAAGAGTTGGAGAGCCTTATTCCTGAATGCCTGACCTTGGATACCTTTAACGATAAATGGGCCTTCATTGCCATTGCTATGGTTCAGACTAAAAATTTGCGGCCCAAAGGCTTCCCTGAATTTATGGGCAACGATTTTTTCCTTATTGGATACCGCGTATTTGTGCGTTATACGAACAAAGCTGGTAAAAGCCTGCGTGGTCTATATATTTTAAAATCAGAAACAAATAAAAAGAAAATGGAGTTTATGGGGAATATTTTTACCCATTATAATTATAGCACAACCGATATTACGTTAATTGATAAAGAGACTATTAAAGAAATTACTTCAACGAAGTCTGGTTTTAAGATCGTAATCGAAAAAACAGACCAGGAGATCCCTTTGCCTGAACATTCGCCATTTGCCGATTGGAAAGAAGCCAGAAGATTTGCCGGACCTTTACCCTTTACCTTTACTTACAACAAAAAAAACAAGGAAGTTTTAGTTATAGAGGGTGTCAGGAAAAACTGGCAACCGGCACCGATTAAAATTGCTGATTATAACTTTGGTTTTTTAAATTCTTTGAACCTAAAAGACCCGATTTTAGCAAATGCCTTTGACATTCAAAACATTCCTTATTATTGGAAAAGCGGAAAAATTGAAAAATGGAAGTGAAAAGAAGAAAATTTCAAGGTGTGTTAAACATTTTAAGCTTTAACAGGCATTTTTACATATTTGGCCTTATTGTTTTATTGTTAGTGGTAATTAGCCAAATACTAATTCCATGGTCTGCTACCTTATTTTGGATAATCATTTTAGCTTTTCTTTATGGTCTTTTTATGCCATTAATCGTATCTGCATATGTTTACGATTTTTCGGGATATTATAATTTCGACTGGCTAAACAAAACGGGTATTACCAATTCCAATCCAGATTTAATCTTAAATATTAACGCAGGTTTCGATGAAACAAGTTTCATTCTAAAAGATCATTTTCCGCAAGCAACTTTAAAAGTTTTCGATTTTTACAATCCTGAACAACATACAGAACAAGCAATCATCAGGGCAAGAAAAGTAAGCTTACTATTTCCCGGTACAAAACAGATCACAACGGATTTGATTCCTCTGCCCGATAAATCCGTCGATATCATATTTCTATTGTCGGCTGCGCATGAAATAAGATCGCAGCACGAGAAGATCGTTTTTTTAAAAGAATGTTATAGGTTATGCAAACCTACAGGCAAGGTAATTATGGTCGAACATTTACGCGATCTGCCCAATTTTATAGCCTTTTCTATCGGTTTTACTCATTTTTTCTCAAGAGGAGTTTGGCGAAAAGCATTTAAAGCGGCGGGTTTTTCTTTATTTTCAGAAACGAAATTCACCCCGTTTATGTCTATTTTTAACTGTTGCCCTTAATTTAAATGCAAATACACTTATTAATAGTTGGTTCTCTTCTGGTGGCATTGGCACTTATCCATATTATTTTTCCAAAATATTTTAATTGGGAAACTGAACTTAAATTACTGAGTTTAATAAACAGGCAGATGATGCTGGTGCATACATTTTTTGTTGCGCTTACCGTATTTTTAATGGGGCTACTCTGTTTAACCTCATCAAACGAATTAATACATACTGATCTTGGACGAAAAATATCGCTCGGTTTGGGCCTGTTTTGGATTACGAGATTCTTTATCCAGTTTTTTGTTTATTCTAAAGATTTATGGAAAGGTAAGCTATTCGAAACCACTATGCATACCATGTTTTCTATTCTTTGGGCTTATTTTAGCTTCGTATTCCTCTTTATTTTTTTTAAATACGGAGCAGTTTAAAGCAAAAGTGCTTTATCGCAAAGTCTTACTACTTCATACTGGGCTACTTGATGGTAAAATATTATCTTTGCCGATATGAATATCTTACTTTTAGGTTCAGGCGGCAGAGAAAGCGCATTCGCTTGGAAAATGAGCCAGTCTTCGCACTGCGATAAACTAATTATTGCTCCAGGTAACGGTGGTACAGGAGCTTATGGTACAAACATCAATATCAATGTAAACGATTTTGATGCCATTAAAAAAGTAGTGCTTACCGAAAACATCGAACTCGTGGTAGTAGGCCCTGAAGAACCTTTGGTAAACGGTATTCACGATTTTTTCCTTGCTGATGAAACCATCGCACACATCCCGGTTATCGGACCTAAAAAAGAAGGTGCTATTTTAGAAGGAAGTAAAGATTTCTCTAAACAGTTTATGGAGCGTCATGGTATTCCTACTGCAGCTTCAAAATCTTTCACACCCGAAACTCTGGAAGATGGCTTGGCTTATCTGCAAAACCATGCTTTACCAGTTGTTTTAAAGGCAGATGGTTTGGCGGCAGGTAAAGGTGTATTAATCTGTACCGAAACCATCGAAGCACAGGAAGAATTAAAACTAATGCTTGGCGGTAAATTTGGATCGGCAGGGGCAACAGTAGTAATTGAAGAATTTTTAAGCGGCATCGAACTTTCGGTATTTATTTTAACCGATGGTGAAAATTATATCACACTGCCTTCAGCTAAAGATTATAAAAGGATTGGCCAGGGCGATACCGGTTTAAATACTGGTGGTATGGGCTCGGTTTCTCCGGTTCCTTTTGCCACACCCGAATTTTTGGCTAAAGTAGAAGAACGGATTATTAAACCAACGGTTGAGGGTTTAAAGAAGGATAATATCGATTATACAGGTTTTATCTTTTTCGGACTGATTAAAGTAGAAGAAGAGCCATTTGTAATTGAGTACAATGCACGTATGGGTGATCCGGAAACAGAAAGTGTAATTCCGAGGATTGAGAACGATTTGGTAGAGTTGTTTTTGGCAACAGCCAATAAGCAATTAAATCAGGTAAGTTTGGTAATTTCTGAGCAAACAGCAGCTACCGTGATGATTGTGGCCGGTGGTTACCCTGGCGATTACCTGAAAGGCAAAGCCATTACCGGAATCGAAAACTTACGCCATTCGAATGCCTTCCATGCGGGAACATTGTTAGAAAATGATGTAGTGAAAACAAATGGTGGAAGGGTAATTGCCATTACCAGTTTGCAAAAAGATTTGTTTACTGCGTTACAATCGGCAACTGCTGATGCCGGCAGAATTTATTTCGACGGAAAATATTTCAGAGAAGACATCGGGTTTGACCTGGTTTAAAAGCATATAAGTTGAAAAAAATACTGAAGAAGATTTCCGAAACGGCCATAAAACAAGGAGAGTTTAGCTTTACACCTGAGCAATCCGAGGCAAAATGGCTAGGTAATCAACCTGCTACCTTAGCCGAGATAGAAGAAGCTGAAGCAAGATTGGGGCTAACCTTGCCAGATGATTATAAAGATTTTCTATTGATCACCAACGGGTTTACTACCCCAAATGAACACGTTGATCCGTCGTTTTCAAGAATAAACGATGTAGCATTTCTAAAGGATGTTGATCCACAGCTGATCGAAATCTGGACTGAAAATATTGAATTGCTTGATGTGGCCGTTAAATTAGCCAGAAGCATTATTGTTGGAGGAAGAGATGAGGAACAGTATTTTCTTTTAATCCCGCCGGTAATCGAAAATGCAGATTGGGAATACTGGAAATTCGCCTCGTGGATTCCAGGAGAAGACCCTTACGAAGGGCTTGAAAACTATTTCATAAACGTATTGGATTTCTTAAAATCTGCCTGATGCGTTTCCGTATAAAACAAAGAAAGTCCCAATTTTTGATTGGGACTTTCTCTTTTAATGCGTATTTCTTATTTCGATTTACTGCCTAGTAATTCCTGAAGTTTATCTTGTAAAGCCTGTTCTCTTAATCCTTTAGCAATAATTTTACCTGTCGGATCAATTAAGAAATTGGCTGGAATTGAACGGATACCATACATTTGGGCTACTTCATTCTCCCAAAATTTTAAGTCAGAAACATGTGTCCATGTTAATTTGTCGTCAGCGATTGCTTTTAACCAGGCGTCTTTTTTACCCGGACGGTCTAAAGAAACGCCTAAAACAGTAAAGCCTTTATCTTTAAATTTTTCATAAGCAAGAACCACATTAGGATTCTCCTGACGGCATGGACCACACCATGAAGCCCAAAAATCGATCAGTACATATTTTCCTTTAAAATCAGATAATTTTACCGGTTTATCGTTTACATCATTTTGTGTAAAATCCATGGCCATTGCACCTACAGCTGTTTTTCTTCCAGCTTCGAATATCTGTGCAATGTTTTTACCTGTTGAACTTGCCTTAAGCTCAGGCGAAAGTCCTGCAAAAGCTTTTTCTGCTACAGCAGCCTGATCAGGATCTGAAGCCAGCTGACTAATTGAAGTTAAGCTGATAAATGATTTTGGATTGTTGTTTGCAAATTGCAATAACAGTGGGGTCATTCCTTCTGATGCTTTTTCAAATTTAGCTCTCAGTGCACCTACTAACTCTTTATTTTGTTTTTGCTCTGCTGTATAACCTCTGTATTCTGCATCGATAGCCATAAGCTGATCATTTATCGGCTTGGTTAATGCGTTTAACTTCGCTGCATCAGCATTAACGGGAGAACCTGTAATTGTTGCATTTTTTAATGAATCTGCTGCGGCCAGTTTAATGTTACCAGGCTCTACATAAAGCGATAAAGCATCTAATTTTTCGCCTTGTGCCGGACGGTTAACATAAGGATTTTTGTTTAAGAAAAGACTTCCTTGTGCCGGGCTCAACAATGTTCCTTTAAATGCAAAAGCACCATTTGTTACTGTTGCAGAATCGGTAGTATTTTTTCCGTCACCTTGATAGATTAAATAAACCTTATCTCCGGTTTTCAATCCTTTTATGTCGCCGGTAACGGTAAATGGCTTTTGGGCTAAAGCTGCAAGAGGCAATAGTGCCATTGCAGATAATAATATTTTTTTCATGTAGGGGTTAGTTAATCTTTTGCCAAATATAAAAATCTGTACCGCTAAAACGTAAATCGCTGTGTAAAATTATGATAGATTATTTATCTGAACATAATATTCATCATTACTATACCATCTTACGTCATGGATTTCCAACTTAATATTTTATGCCTGCTACGCTTTTGGTTATCCAAGCCTCCATAAATTAATGTTTTTTCCACTTTTTGCAGACTTGCATTTAACTCAAATTTATCTAGGTTTTTAAATAAATCAGAAGTGATGGTTTGTGTCGCTTTGATTTCAAATGCGGAAAAGCCGTTATCTGTTGGCAGGAGTAAATCCACCTCATTGGTGTTGCTATCTTGCCAAAAGTAATAAGCCGATTTTTTAATTAAAAATACAACAAAAGACATTGATATACAACATCAACTTTTAAATTACATAGCTTTAACTTTGAAATTACATAGCTTCAACTTTGAAATTACATAGTTTTTAATTTAATTTTTGGTAGGTTCTCCACCACAAATCGGGCATTTCGCCATTAACGGCAGTCTGGTAATCATCATATCTGCAAGGTACCAGATGGTAGCGTTCATTTTTAGATTGACCAGATGGGTAAGGAACCTGCATCCACCAGCGGTCTGATTTTTTGCTTTTTACAAACATCATTTCCCCCGAACCATCTTTTAAACTGGTTCGATAGATCATAAACTGCGATTTAGGGGTAAGCGGGAAATCCTTTTTGCGGGCGTAATACCCATCCACAAAGTACCATACCATTTGAGCAAGTAAGAAGGCTGTTTGTCCGTTATTGTCGTAGGCAGGATTAAACTCGTAAAAGCCAATTGAGGTTAATTTATCATTCATGCCTGCATAACGGGCAATGCGACAGGCTTCTTCGCCATCAAAACCATTTGGCGTGGTGTTCGCATTAGCAGCAGCATCGGCAGAGCGGATAGCACCTATATCGAAGCTAATCATGTTTGCATTGCGGATTATCGGCTCCGTTAAGGTAATGTCCTGGGCAAATTCGCCCAAACGGTGTACGTCGAAATATAATTTATCCATTACGCTCAAACTTTCCTGATTTACAAAATAAGTTTGATACCCAACATTGCTAAAATTGAAAAGGTAATTGGGTTGGTGTAAGAAAATCTTGTTCAGGTAACAATCCGATCGCGTAGCAATTCCCTCATGGTCATCATCGCCAATATCAAATTGGTTATCAATAATAACCAGATCTACTTTTTGCTCTAAATCTTCGTAACCCAGGTATTGGCCATAAGTTAAGTCTTGTCCGCCACCAATAATAATCGGAATAATGTCTTTTTTAATCAGCTCCGAAACCACCATCTTGATGGCGATGTAGGTATCGGCAATGGTTGCGCCATGTTTAATGTTGCCTAAATCGACAATCCTGCTGTTAAAAGCACCTTCATTGAGTTTGTAAAATTTCTCTCTAAAATAATCGGGCGCCAGGGCAGCACCTTCATTATTCACAGCACCTCTTCCATCAAGTACCCCAAAAATTGCCAAATCGTAGGTATGCTCCTCAAAATCGGGAAACGATTTGGTGTAAATCTGCGCTTTTAACCCCAGCTGACTTGTAAAAAATCCTTGCGTGGGTGTAAAACTATCGGGGTTTATTGGGGAAAAGAAATCCGTTAATGACATATATTTAAAACTCTCGGCTCAAATATCTATTTTTGAATGCGTATTTCCACATATAGCTCGAAAAAAATAAAATGATACTGGTAACCGGAGGAACTGGATTTTTAGGATCTGAATTAATTAAGCAGTTAACCGATAAGGGTTTAGCTGTTCGGGCCTTGAGGCGGGAGAAATCTAAAATTCCGTCGCTAATCCAGAATAACCCACTTATTGAATGGTTTGAGGCTGATATTAATGAGCCATCTGCACTGGAAGATGCCTTTATTGGGATGACCAGAGTTTACCACTGCGCTGCATTTGTATCTTTTAACCCGAAAGATAAAAAGCAACTTTTTCATGTCAACATAGAAGGAACTTCGAACATTGTAAATCTTTGTGCAGAAAATAATTGCCGCTTGTTGCACGTCAGCTCGGTAGCGGCACTGGGTAATGCTAAAAAAGGCAATAAAATTACCGAAAAGGACTTTTGGGAATACGATGCCAAAGCACATGCCTATGGTTTGTCTAAATACGAAGGCGAGATGGAGGTTTGGCGGGGCATTACTGAGGGTTTAGATGCCATTATTGTTAATCCATCGGTCATTATAGGTAAAAATGCCGGCTTTGAAGGGAGTGGCGCTATTTTTAAACTGGTAAAAGGTGGTTTTCCGTTTTATACCGATGGGGCATCGGGTTTTGTTGATGTGGAGGATGTGGCCAAAGCAATGATCCTGTTAATGGATGCCGAAGTTTCGGGAGAGCGGTATATCATTTCTGCCGACGATTATCATTATAAAGCGCTGTTCAGCGAAATTGCACAGGGTTTTGGCGTTAAAGCACCAACAAAAGAAGCAAAGCCATGGATGCTCGGAATAGCCTGGAGGGCACTAAAATTTGCATCCATATTTACGGGCAATCAGCCTTCCATCACTAAAGATGCGGCAAAGAGCAGTGTAACCTTAAGTTATTACAATAACCATAAAGTAAAAACGGAAACAGGCATTACCTTTAAGCCGGTTGCCGAAAGCATAAAAGAAATTACCCAACATTTAAGATAATGCCCAAACAGAAAGCCTATTACATCATCGATTTTGATAGTACCTTTACACAGGTAGAAGCACTTGATGAACTTGCCCGAATTTCGCTAAAGAACCACCCCGATAAAGAGGCGATTTTTCAAAAAATTGAAGATTATACCAATTTTGCCATGGAAGGGAAACTTTCCTTCTCCGAAAGTTTAGCGCAACGTGTTAAACTTCTTGAGGCAAATGAAGATCATTTAAAACAACTCATCAAACATTTAAAAAAGAAGGTATCTACTTCTTTTTCGCGTAATGCCGAGTTTTTTAAAAAACATGCCGATGAGGTGTTAATTGTTTCTGGCGGATTTAAAGAATTTATCACCCCAGTAGTAAGCCAGTACCACATTAAAAAGGAAAATATTTATGCCAATACTTTTGTAACCACTGGTGATGGTAAAATTATAGATTACGATCATGCCAATCCTTTAAGTGAAGAAGGTGGTAAAGTAAAATTACTTCAGCATTTAAAACTCGAAGGCGAGTTATTCGGCATTGGAGATGGCTATTCTGATTTTCAACTGCGTGAAAGCGGGATCATCAATAAGTTTTTTGCATTTACTGAGAATATTGCCCGTGAAAGCATTGTTTCAAAAGCCGATCACGTAACCCCAAGTTTCGACGAATTTTTATACGTAAACGATCTGCCGCGTGCCATTTCTTATCCTAAAAACAGAATCCTTTGTCTGGTTATTGGTGACGTTGATCCCTTAACGATTGCAATTCTTAAAAATGATGGTTTATCGATTAGGCATAAAACCTCTTTTGAAGATAAGTACGTAAAAGATGTGGGCATTATCCTTTTGGCTGATGGTGAAAAGATTAATAAGGAACAGTTAAAAAATGCAGCTAAGCTAAAAACCATTGGTTATTTAGGTAATGCAAAAAATAAAATAGACCTTGATTTATGTACCAAACAGGGCATTGTTGTTTTTGATGACCCTAAAAATAATCCACGTAATATCGATTTTATCCCGAAACGGGTTGCCGATTTTATGAATACCGGAGCAACTTATTTAAGTAGTAATTTCCCAAATCTGCAATTGCCGAAAATTGAGAAATCGCACCGTTTAATTCACATTCACAAAAACGTTCCGGGTATTATGGCGAAAATCAACACTGTTTTTGCCAAACACGATATCAATATTGTGAGCCAGTTTTTAATGACCAATCCTGAGATTGGCTACGCCATTACCGATATCAATGCTGAGTACGATAAACAATTGTTTAAATCGCTCAAAAAGATCGAGCATACAATAAAGTTTAGGGTGCTGTATTAATCAGTATCGTCATTTCGAGCGGAGTGCAGCGCAGTCGAGAAATCTATTTTAAAAGATCTCTCTCGAAAATTCGGGACTGTGCTTCGGTCGAGATGACGACCTTCCTGTTAAAATCTGTCATTCTGAGTGCAACGAAGAATCTTTTTTAGAGTGCTGCCTTTTAGTGCTTCATTTGTTGTAGATTCTTCACTGCGTTCAGAATGACAATAACACTTTTCTCTGTACGCCTCACGCGCTCTACCTCAAAAACTGATGCCTCTTCAATAGCAAATGTTTAGGTGCACCGATGCTTTGTGACCGGTAAATTCCCGTATGGCCTGAAAACAGATAAGCAGTAACACAGGCTAAGGCGATATAGATTCCCGATGCTGTACCAAATAACTCTACACCCATAAAAATACAGGCCAAAGGTGTGTTCGCAGCCCCTGCAAAAACCGCCACAAAGCCCATTCCTGCCAATAACCCCAAGGGTAAGGGGATGAAGAAACTCAAAAAGCTACCCAGTGTGGCGCCCATAAAGAAAAGTGGGGTTACCTCGCCACCCTTAAACCCTGCACTAAGGGTAAATGCAGTTAAAAATAACTTGATCGCAAATGTATAATACGCTTCTTGTTGTACAAAGGATGCTGAAATAACCGGAATGCCTAAACCAATGTATCGGGTATTTCCGATCAGGTAAATAATGCCGATTAAAACTATTCCACCTATAAACGGCCTTAATGGCGGGTATTTAATTTTGCTGAAAAGGTTTGATAAACCGTGATTTAAGGCCGAGAAAGACCTGGCCACTAGTCCGAATAATATTCCGGCCCCTAAGGATAATAATAAATTAACCGAATTCATCTCCGGTACCAGGGATATGGAATAATGCGTATGACCAACCCCCCATGCCTTACAAATATAATCGGCAATAATTGCCGTGATAAATGAAGGGAGAATAGCGCCGTAGGTTAAACTTCCAATAACAAAAACCTCCAATCCGAATACAGCTCCTGCCAATGGTGTGCCGAAAACAGAAGCAAAACCAGCGCTGATCCCACAGATGAGGATCACTTTTCTATCTCTGGCTTTAAGTTTAAACAGTTTGGTAAACTGATCTGCAAAGGCTCCGCCAATTTGCACCGCTGTGCCTTCTCTTCCTGCCGATCCACCAAATAAGTGGGTAATAATTGTGCCTGCAAAAATGAGTGGTGCCATGATTAGCGGAATCACATTTTTGGGTGATTGCAATTCTTCAATCAAGAGGTTGTTGCCTTTTACAACGCTTGCACCCCAGTAATGGTAAGCCAGGCCGATGAGTAGCCCTGCGATTGGTAAAAAGGCGATTATCCAGAGGTGCTGCTCTCGGTAATGGGTTGCCCAGTTTAAAGTTTCTAAAAATAAAGCAGAAGCTGAACCAATAATCCCACCCAGGATTGCAGAGATAAACAGCCACTTTAAAGTGCTAATGAAGAGTAATCCGAAGTCGCGTTTAATAAAATGTTTGATAGACAGAAGAAATCCTTCTGTTAGTTTTTTAACAGGCATTTGAATTCAATTTTAAATAAAAATCGTAGGAGTCATCAGCCTGTTTGGGCGGTTTTGGCGGTACTCCATCGCCATCGTTTCAAATGTATAAAATTTAGTTATTTGTTGCAAAATCTTTATCACCTTTGTGCAGCTAACTTTAAACAATGGATTTCACACCCGAAATAAAAGACAAACTACACCAACTACAGGAAAAGTACACCGCAATGGGGCAAGATATGGCATCATACCTTGATGGACTTTTATATGCCGATTTCTTAACCTATTGGGACTACATTCATTTGGATACTTTGCTGAGCTTGCAGAATCCTAAAACACCCATCCCTGATGAAGAGATTTTTATCATGTACCACCAAATCACCGAGCTTTATTTTAAGCTTGCGCTGCACGAATGCAGGCAGATTGCGGAGCATGAAAATTTAACTGTCGAATTTTTTACTGCACGTGTAAAACGGATTAATGCTTATTTCAATGCTTTAACTACTTCTTTCGAGGTGATGGTTGATGGTATGGAAAAAGAACAGTTCCTGAAATTCCGCATGTCGTTATTGCCTGCCAGTGGGTTCCAGTCGGGTCAGTACCGAATGATCGAGATCTGCGCTACGGATTTTATCCGATTAGTAGATAAAACCAAACGTGAAGAACTAAGTACGGCAAGCATAGAAGAACAATTCGAAAATATTTACTGGAAATTTGGTGCAACCGAACTGGCTTCAGGTAAGCAAACTTTAACTTTAAAGCAATTTATTAAAAAGTATGCGGCACAGTTTTTACAGCTGGCCAAAGATCGTACTTTAACCAATTTCTCCGCTTTATACCATCAGTTGCAAGCAAATGGTGCCGATGTTACTGCACTTGCAGAAGAATTACGTAAGCTTGATTTGTACGTAAATGTTGAGTGGCCATTATCGCACTATAAATCGGCCGTACGTTATTTGGAAAAAGATCCCGTTGATATTGCTGCAACAGGCGGAACCAACTGGCAAAAGTACCTGCCTCCGCGTTTTCAAAAAAGAATTTTTTATCCGTTCTTATGGACCGGTGAGCAAATGGAAGAGTGGGGTAAAGGCTGGGTGCTTAGTGTACTTAAAACACTCAAAAACAAAGATTAATATTGTAAAAAGCTATTAAAAAAGCCTGTTTTTTCTTAATTTGCGCGAAATAATTAATGACAGAATGAGTGAATTACTGAATTAGAGAATTGAGGCGCAAAACACGCCATCATTTCAATCAATTACTCATTCAAAAAAATAAAAGTATGACCGAGACATTAGATATAAAAATCACAAAAGCAGACCAAACACGTTTGACTGTTACTGATTTTTCGCAATTACCGTTCGGTAAGGTTTTTACCGATCACATGTTTACTGCCGACTACGAAGATGGCGAATGGAAAAATTTACAGATTCTTCCTTATGGCCCGATTCCGATGAGTCCGGCAATTTCTGCACTTCATTATGGACAGGCAATTTTCGAGGGATTAAAAGCTTATCGTCAGCCAGATGGAAAGATTAGTGTGTTCCGTGCAGATAAAAATTTCGAACGTTTTAACAAGTCGGCGGCAAGAATGTCGATGCCAGGCATACCTGAAGAAATTTTTATGCAAGGTTTGGCGGCATTGATCAACGTTGATGAGAAATGGGTGCCTAATCAGGAAGATTATGCATTATATATCCGTCCGGTAATGTTTGCAATGGATCCTTATTTAGGTGTTAAAGCATCTGATACCTATAAGTTTGCTTTATTAACCACCCCAACTGGTCCATATTACAGCAGTGCATTAAAGGTTAAAATCGAAACTGAATTTACACGTGCAGATGAGGGTGGAGTAGGCTTTGCCAAAACTGCAGGTAATTACGCGCGTTCGTTATATCCTTTCGAGCAAGCTAAAAAAGAAGGTTATGATCAATTGATCTGGACAGACTCTGTAACACATGAGTTTATTGAAGAAGCTGGAACAGCGAACTTACTTTTTGTAATTAATGGTAAATTGGTTACGCCATCAGTACGCAGTACCGTTTTGGATGGTGTAACACGTGATACCATTATCAAACTGGCTAAAGATGCAGGAGTAGAAGTTGAAGAACGTAGGGTTTCCGTTAAAGAAGTGATCGAAGGAATCGAAAACGGAAGCTTAACCGAGGCTTTTGCCGCAGGAACTGCAGCTACCGTAACGCATGTAGGCGAAATGGGCTATAATGGTCAGATCTATAAATTGACCGATCCATCAACCAGACATATTTCTAACGGCATTGCTAAAAAACTGAACGATATCCGTTATGGTTTAGCACCTGACGAATTTGGTTGGAACTGGGTGATATAAAGATCATCAGCCATAAAAAATAAACCCCGATGCAATAGCTGTATCGGGGTTTATTTTTTTTTATCGTCATGCTGAATTTATTTCAGCATCTTTAAGACCCGGAAATAAATTCAAGCTGGCGACCACTAAGTTTGTTATTTATCTAAAATCACCACGCCTTTAGCTTCGAATGCGAGTTCCTTTTTAGGATCGGTAATTTTAGCGACTTCTTCAGGAGATTTTTTAGCGTCTTCTGCATAATGGCGTAAAGTTTCTACCGAGATGCTTTGTTTCTTCGCTATGCCATCCAAAACTACTTTTTTGCCAACTATATCCATTGGCATAAAGAATGCATAATCTTTAAAAGTTACCCGCATTGGATCGCCGTTAGGCATTTCTAACGTCATCCAGCAGCCTTTTTTCTTACACACATCCACTACTTTGCCTTCGATTTTCATATCGGCGGTTTTTTTATCCCCCATAGCAGCTTCCATTTTTGCAGCTGGTTTTACATCACCTGGTTTAACTTCTTCGCCAAATTTTTGACCAGTATATGCGGTTTGAGCAAATGACAATGCCGTAAACAGGCAAAAGCTCAAGCTTAAAATGATTTTTTTCATGATTTTATTATTATCCGGTTATAATCTAATCAAAGTTATTTAAATTTTTTCTAAATAATGGAAACAAAAAATCCTCGTTAACATCCATTAACGAGGAAAATCATCCCTATAATCGTGTAGATCACTTTCTATGATTTACATCTCAATTTTTATAGGCAAACCAGAATCCAAAATTTTAATTTTTGTTTTCATTGGATTTAATATTCTTGTATTCAGATAGTTGTTGTTTTTTGCCAGGTTTATTAATGCTCGATGATGTTGTAGAAATGTGGAATATTCTCTGCTTTGTGAGGAATGTTGTTGAGCGGTTTCCCCAACTTTATCTATCCAAAAACAAGACTGAACACTTCTTCTATTTTACTTACTGCTTTAATCTCAAGGTTGTATTTTTCTGTAGCAATTCCTTTCAGGTTGTATTTAGAGATATAAATGGTTTCGAAACCCAATTTGTCAGCTTCGGCAATGCGTTGTTCGATTCTGTTTACTGCCCTGATTTCTCCTGACAGACCTACTTCTGCAGCAAAACAATTTTTTGAAGACACCGCGATATCTTGGTGCGATGAGATGATGGCAATCAATATGGCCAGGTCAATTGCAGGGTCTTCTACTCTGATTCCGCCGGCGATATTTAAGAAAACATCTTGCGTACTTAACCTGAAACCACAGCGTTTTTCTAGAACAGCCAGGAGCATATTCATCCTTTTGGTATCAAAGCCTGTTGCCGAACGCTGAGGAGTTCCATATGCTGCCGAACTTACCAGGGCCTGTGTCTCAATCAACATGGGTCTGGCGCCTTCTAAGGTTGCAGCTATGGCAATTCCGCTCAGCTCTTCGTCGCGCTGTGATAACAAAATTTCTGATGGATTGGAAACTTCCCTTAAGCCACTGCCTTGCATTTCGTAGATCCCCAATTCTGCTGCCGCACCAAAACGGTTTTTAATCGATCTTAAAATGCGGTAAACGTGGTGCCTGTCGCCCTCAAACTGCAAAACGGTGTCGACCATGTGTTCGAGGATTTTAGGCCCTGCAATGGCGCCATCTTTAGTGATGTGGCCGATAAGGAATACCGGTACACCGGTTTCTTTTGCAAAACGCAAAAGTTCGGCGGTACATTCCCTTACCTGCGATACGCTGCCCGGGGTTGAATCGATATGAGCTGAATGTAAAGTCTGGATAGAATCTACCACTAAAATTTCGGGCTCCAGAATTTCGATCTGTTTAAATATATTTTGTGTAGAGGTTTCGGTTAAAATGTAACAGTTGGATGATGGGCTTTCCTGGATCCTTTCTGCCCGCATTTTAATCTGCTGCTCGCTTTCTTCGCCAGAAATATAGAGGAGTTTCTTTCCTTTTAGGTTTAACGCAAGCTGAAGCATCAAGGTTGATTTTCCGATACCCGGTTCGCCACCAATTAATACCAGCGATCCTTCTACCAATCCACCACCCAATACGCGGTCTAATTCTTTATCTCCAGTTAATATTCTACGTTCTGTTGATGATTGTATTTCATCAACTTTACTTGGTTTGCTTAATTTACGACTAGATGTATCGCTTTTCCAGGTGGGAACAGCAGCTGAGCTTTTTTCTACTATTTCTTCTACAAAGGTGTTCCATTGGTTACATGATGGACATTTACCCAACCATTTTGCCGATTCGTAGCCACAGCTCTGACAGAAAAATGCACTTTTTGATTTTGCCAATTGATTAAAATTTTAGATTACGAATTTAACCTTTCTCCTTGATAAACCCCGCAAATTTGTGAAAGCTGTGGGGTTTGAGTTACTTAGATGAACCATTCGGTTCTAAACCCGACAGACGTGGCAGCCCCCGATTCTTTATCGGGGTTATAACAAATGGCGGGGCTGCTATAACCCAATGGCTTCTGTATTTGCTTTTCTAATCAATAGATGATTTTTAGAGAATACAATTGTTGTTTTTTTGGAAAGCAGGTTTCTCTGTTTATCGGTTCCGGAAGCCCTGCCATTCGCTTTATCCCGATGGAAAATCGGGATGCCCGCTGCTGTCAGGTTTAAATTACTTAGGTTAATCTCCTTTTTTCTAAAACAAAAAAGCCCGGATTTTAAAAATCCAGGCTTTCTGTAATGTGTTTTGAGTTATAATTTAATCTCTTCATCTTTTGCGGAGATGAAGTGAAACTCAGTTAAGTAATATGATGATTGTGCCTTAACTTTAATCCATTGGCCATATTTAAAGAACCAGCGGCGTTGAAGGTTGAAAATGCCTTTTGTAATATAAGCTTCGATGTATGGGTGTACGCAAAGTGTTACACCTTTTTCATTCTGCTCTCTTAAAATATAATTAAGGTTGTTCTCAATATCATCCATTAAAACGATACTCGCTTTAATTTCTCCGGTCCCATCGCAGGCCGGACATTTTTCTACCGTAACAATATTCATTTCCGGACGAACACGTTGTCTGGTAATTTGTACCAAACCAAATTTGCTTGGAGGCAAAATAGTGTGTTTGGCTCTATCCAATAACATCAGCTCACGCAAATAATCGAATAGCATTTTACGGTTTGTTGGTTTGTGCATATCGATAAAATCGATTACCACAATACCGCCCATATCGCGCAGGCGCAATTGACGGGCAATTTCTTTAGCCGCCTCTTTGTTTACCTGTAAAGCATTTTCCTCCTGGTTTTCTTTACTGGCAGTACGGTTTCCACTATTCACGTCTATGACGTGGAGTGCTTCAGTGTGCTCTACTACAAGGTAAGCACCACCTGGTAAGTTTACTGTTTTTCCAAAAGCATTTTTAATCTGCTTTTCTACACCGAAATGATCGAAGATAGGTTCTTTCTGTTTGTACAGTTTAACGATCTTTTCCATTTCAGGAGAAATATCGTGAACATAAGAACGAATATCATCGTACAGCTCTGGTGTACTTACGTAAACGTTTGTAAAATCAGGGTTCAGAATATCACGGATTAACGTTGATGATCTGTCCATTTCTCCCCAAACTCTTTTTGAAGGTTCGGTAGATGGCATTTTTTTAATGAAGTTTTCCCATTTAGCAATTAAATCTAAAAGATCTTTTTGCATTTCGGCAACCCCTCTGCCTTCAGAAACGGTTCTGATAATAACCCCAAAATTTTGAGGTTTAATACTTTCAATAATCTTTTTTAAACGATTACGTTCGGTATTACTTTTAATTTTTTTTGATACAGATATGGTATTGGAGAATGGCACCAGTACCACATACCTGCCGGCAATCGAAATGTCGGAACTTAAACGCGGACCTTTTGTAGAAATTGGCTCTTTGGCAATTTGTACAGGGAGGAGCATGTTTTTACTGAGCACATCAGAAATTTTGCCTGCCTTATTAATATCGGCTTCTAGCTTTAAATTATCTAATAATGTGCCTGTAACCGAGCCATTACGCTTGATCTTCGTTAGCTTAATTAAAGATTGCACCTGAGGGCCCAAATCAAAGTAATGCAAAAAAGCATCTTTTTCATAACCAACATCCACGAAAGCAGCATTCAGGCCGGGCATAATTTTTTTAATGCGGCCTAAATAAATATCGCCTACAGCGTAGTTATTATTGATTTGTTCTTTGTGAAGCTCAACAAGTTGTTTGTCTTCAATCAACGCTATGGTAACTCCGGCAGGAGTCGAATTGATAATTAATTCTTTTACCAACAGCTACAGATTTAAGGCTTTCGCCTATTAACAAATGGATAGTAAATAAAAACAGTGATGTAGCCAAAAAGATATACAATAAAAAAAATCATATAAATTGTTTAAACCTCATAGTGTTTACTATGAGGTTTAACTGGCTTTATCAAAATAAGAAACTATTTTTTCTTATGTCTGTTTTTTCTTAAACGTTTTTTACGTTTGTGGGTAGCCATTTTATGTCTCTTTCTTTTTTTACCGCTTGGCATAGTTTTAAGTTTTAAATGTTTTTATTAATCTGTTAATTAATTTTTATTCTTTAGTTCAGCCACCTTCTTATCAATGAATGAAGATAAGGTTGGGTTAGCCGCTAATTTTTTGCTTGATAGGTAAGCATTTACTGCTTCTTTATTTCTGCCTAAATTTTCTAAAGCTGTTCCTAAATAAAAATAGGCTTCAGGGGTTGGAGCAGTGGCAATTACGGTGTTAAAACGAGGAATTGCTTTGTCAAACTGACCTGATTTTATCGAGAACAATCCTAAATTCATATTTGCCTTTACATTTTTAGGTTCTTTAGCCACAACTTCTAACAACATGGCAATACCTTGCATTGGTGCGCCTAAGCCGTTTACTATGGTTACACCTAAGCCTGTTTTAGCTTCAATGTTTGTAGAGTCTTTCTCTAGTGCATTTTTGTAAGATGCATTGGCTTTCTGCAATAAAACAGGCTGCGCTATGCTATCTTGTGTGCTTTCAAAAGCTTTTATAAACTGATTACCTGCAGCTAACCACGATTTTGATGACGGTTCGCCTTGGGCTACAACTTCTAAATACAGTGCAGATGGAGTAATTTGTTCAACATCATCCCATTTCTGGGCCAGTTGTTTAGCAAGTTCAATCTTTTCTGCGCCATTTGCGCCTTTGTAGCTATTTTCTAAAGCTGTAATGTCTGTAGCCAAATTTTTATTGATCACATTTTTTGCAGCAGTAGACGAAGTTTCGAGGTTTAGTACCGATGTTGTTGATGGAGAAGCTGCTCCGGCCATTTGGCCACTTGAAGGCATTTTTCCATTTTCTTCCGTTGGTTTAACCAAACCCTTAATGTCTCTTGTAAATAAGAATGCAACAAGCAATACAATCGCTCCAATAACAATGGTTTGTTTAGATCTGATGTTGCTATTCATATATTAAAGACTTAGGCTTCTACGTTAATTTTTTTTGAATTACTTTTCACTTTATCAACAAATACTTTTGCTGGTTTAAAGCTAGGAACGAAGTGTTCAGGGATAATTATTGCAGTGTTTTTTGAGATATTTCTCGCAGTTTTTTGCGCTCTCTTTTTAACAACAAAGCTTCCGAAGCCTCTAACGTATACATTTTCACCGCCAATCATGCTGGTTTTGATAACCTTGAAAAATGCCTCAACTGTTTCCTGTACATCAACCTTCTCAATTCCGGTTTTTGTTGATATTTCTGAAATAATATCTGCCTTAGTCATATTTTATTATTTATTATATTATTATGTTTTAATATTACTACTGTTTTGGGGTTGCAAAAGTATTGCTTTTTAATGAGATAGGGAAATAAAAGATGATTTTTTTATTGCCAGACTTATCAGGCAATTGCAAGTTTTTTTTTAATCGGATAAATAGACCGTAATTTGCACCAATGACTTTTCAAAATGAACTCATCAATTGGTACCTAATAAACAAGAGAGATTTGCCCTGGAGGCATACCCGGGATGCCTATACCATCTGGTTATCAGAGGTTATTTTACAACAAACACGGGTAGAACAGGGGCTTCCATACTTTAACAGGTTTTTAGAAAATTTCCCCACAGTAGCCGATTTTGCCAGTGCTACCGAAGCTAAAGTTTTAAAGCTTTGGCAAGGTCTGGGTTATTACTCAAGGGGGAGGAATATGCATGCCACTGCTCAAATTGTGGTGAAAGATTACCATGGAATCTTCCCAAATCTGCATGATGAGCTTATAAAATTGAAAGGAATTGGTGAATATACCGCTGCTGCCATCTCCTCATTTTCGTCGGGTGAAGCACGGGCTGTGGTTGATGGAAACGTCTTTCGGGTACTCTCCAGGTTCTATGGTTTAGCTACCCCAATTAATAGCCCGGCCGGCAAAAAAGAGTTTTATGCGCTTGCAAATGATTTGCTGTACAAAGAAGACCCGGCCTTATATAATCAGGCGATTATGGAATTTGGGGCCATGCAGTGCAAGCCAAAATCGCCCAATTGTGGTATTTGTCCGCTTAACCAGAACTGTTATGCATTTAACCAGGGTCAGGTAAATGTGCTTCCGGTTAAAATCCGTAAAGCCGAACAAAAACATCGCTATATCAATTATTTTGTTTGTTTTGAAGGTGAAAAAGTATTAATCAGGGAACGGCAGGCAGGAGACATATGGCAGCATTTATATGATTTTCCTGGTATGGAAACAAAGGAAGCCTACGAATGGAGCGATCCATTATTCGTCGGTCAGGTAAAATCTGCATTCGGAGATGAGGCCAGTTTTACTTTTATAAGCGCCAAAAAACACATATTAACTCACCAAATAATCCATGTGCAATTTTTTGCATTAAAAAATTATATATTTAACTTTAGTAAACAAAAGGAACTTAATTGGGTTTCTTTAAGTAAATTAGATGAGTTACCGCAACCAAAAGTAATCCATGATTTTGTTCAGGAATATTTTTATAAGAACATATGGAGTAACTAACCATCTTATTCGGTGCGCATTTAGAAAACGAAACAACTAACCAAAAATATTTATGTCTGGGATTAACAAAGTTATTTTAGTAGGCCACTTAGGCAAAGACCCTGAAGTGCGACATTTAGACGGTGGCGTAACAGTAGCCAGTTTTCCATTAGCTACATCGGAAACATACAACAAAGACGGTAAGAGAGTAGAGCAAACGGAGTGGCACAATATTGTGTTATGGCGTGGCCTGGCCGAAGTAGCTTCGAAATACCTGCAGAAAGGCAAACTGGTTTATATAGAGGGTAAGCTAAGAACAAGATCCTTTGAAGATAAAGAAAAGGTTAAAAAATATGTAACAGAAATTGTGGCCGAAAACTTTACGATGTTAGGCAGAAAAAGTGATTTTGAGCAAAGCCCGACTACACCAACGCATCAAAGCTCTGAAGCAAAAATTGAAGATGAATTTACCATTGGTCCATCAGATGAAAATGGAGACCTTCCGTTTTAATTAGGCGTTTAAATACATAAAATAAGCTACCTGATGAGGGGTAGCTTTTTTTATGCCCTTTTATTTCATGAAGCTAAAATCATGAGGCAAAAAAAACTCCTGCCAGCAAGACTGGCAGGAGTTTTTTGTGATCGCACTAAAACCGTTAATTAATTTTAGTGTAGTAAATATTTAACTTGATCTTACTTGCAGTTGCATTGCTGGCACCAATAATCGATCTTTCAGCAGAAGTGGCGCTAGGTGCTTTCTGAAAATCGGTATAAGATGTAGGGGCCAGGAATGTGCCATAATCTTCCACGTCTTTATCAATTAAGCTTTGCACATAACTGGTTACAATAAAGATGTAGCGTTTCTTTAACGAATCAAAATAACCGCCAAAAAGTGATGCACCACCAGAAGCGCTGCTTGAAAACGTTGCATAATCAGGTATATCAGCAGCTTGCTGTGCAATATCCCAGCGGTATAAAGAAAGTCGTTGAGCAGCATTAAAAGGATATGCTGGCGCACTTTCGCCAAGCTCAACCACTAATTCTGCCTTGTTGATAATTGCTTTTCCATAAGTGCTTGTAAAGCTTGTCAATTGTGGGAAAGTGAGTTTGGTTTTTACACCAGCCAAGCCTTGTAAATACGTTACATTATATTGTGGCGCTGGATCTATTGGAACTGCAACATCAATTTGTTTTTGCACTTCTGTGCCTGTGTAATCGTGTTTAATGTTTGCCGCTACTCCTGAAATTAAAGTTGCACTTCCGCTGGAGTTTGAAACTAACCTGCCTACAGGGAAATTTACACTTGTTGTATCTATCCCGTTTGATGAGTTCGTTTTTTTCCAAACCAACTGCAGGTAAGAGTCAGTTCCCGAAAAGTTAAGGAATGCAATCCCGCCAACACCTGTAGAAGATGTTTTATTGATCTGTGCATATAAACCTTTAAACGATTCTATAAACTTCGCATCTGTGGCTGTTCCTGTGGTACCTAAGTTTAATATGGCGTTTTGTATAAATGCCTTGTTTAAAGGGATTCTGATTTGCGCAGGTACCGTTTTTAAAGTATCGGCTTTACCAGTAACAATATCAAATACCTTTCTTTTGGTATTTGGTGCTAGTTTACCTGTAAAGTTACCTAAGAGTGTATTGTTGATGGCCTGTACATCAGAACTTTTATAAGTTGTAACCTTATTGGCTAACTGATAAACATCAATACTGTATTTAGAATTGGTGGTATCGCCGTAAAATTTGGTTAATGTAGAGGTTGTATCAATTTTTAATACCAAAACTGCAGAGTCTAATACCGGAGAAGTACCGAAATCGTAACTCGTACTCACCGGGTAAACCGTTAAGGCTAAAGCAGCTTCCGTTTTTCCAAAAGTAGGGTCTACCATATATCCCAATGGATAACGGTTTAATCCGTAGGTATTGGCGGCGTCTTCTTTTACAAGTTGAGACTTCACCTGAGATACCACCAGCGTTCCGGTAATGGCTGTAGCTGGATCAACATCTAAACCCACACCATCAGGGTTTTTGCATGATGCAAAAAGAAAAAGACCTATCAACAGGGTTAATAAGTCTTGTTTTGTAAATTTCATATTTAAAATAATAATACCTAATTAAGCAAGTGAAACCAATTCGTCATTCGAAATTTCTTCATAAAAAGTATAGAAGTTTTCAAAATTCTCGGTTAAGTTAAAAGCTAATGTTGGCTTATTGGAATCTTTAACAAATTTTAACACATCTTTATTTAGGTTTTCATCTGCTAAAACAACTGCGTCTGAGTGTGTTATGGCACCAATGTGCATGCTGTCGCAATCAGAAGGCAAGAATGCTTTCGTATCATCTTCAGTCATATTGGCCATCACTGCTTTCTTAGAAAAATTAGGATTTAATTTCTCTGTAAAGCCATCCTCATAAACAGAATATACTACTTTCGAATTTTTAAAAGTAGGATCGTTTTTATAAGTCGTTTTAATGTAAGCAGGTACTAGTGCACTCATCCAGCCATGACAGTGAACGATATCTGGTGCCCAGCCTAATTTTTTAACCGTTTCCAATGCGCCTTTACAGAAGAAAACTGTACGTTCGTCATTGTCGTCGAAGAATTTTCCGCTCGCATCTCTAAATACTTGTTTGCGTTGGAAATATTCTTCATTGTCTAAGAAATAAACTTGCATGCGCGCAGCTGGGATGGAGGCTACTTTAATGATTAAAGGATTATCGTTGTCATCGATAATGATGTTCATTCCTGATAAGCGGATTACTTCGTGTAAACGATTTCTTCTTTCGTTGATGTTACCAAATTTAGGCATCAAGATGCGGATTTCGAATCCTTTTTCTTGCATGGCTTGTGGTAATTGGCGCGTGATTTCAGAAATTTTAGTAAGCTCGAGGAAAGGCGACATCTCGTGTGTAACAATCAGCAGCTTCGTTTTTGCCATCTCCATATTCTAAGAAAATATTAAGTTAAATAAAAGATAATGAGCTGCAAAGGTAAGCATAATAATACTATTTATCAATATAGCAAGCATTTGTTTGGTTTCGTTTAGATTAATTTACACCTTTACGGCTTTAATTTAGTTTGTCCAAATTGGAAATATTTAAAACCAAAGCAGCACTTAAGGCTTTTTTAAAACCCTTAAAAGCATCAGGTAAAAAAATAGCACTTGTGCCTACTATGGGTGCCTTGCACAATGGCCATATATCGTTGATAAAACTGGCACAGCAAAATGCCGATATCATTATCTGTAGCATTTTCGTAAATCCAACACAGTTTACTGATCCTAAAGATTTAGAGAAATACCCGCGCCCAATCGAACACGATTTGGCCATGTTGGCCGATGCCGGTTGTAACGGGGTGTTTATGCCTAATGTAGAGGAGATGTATCCTGCAGGGGCCGACGAAGCCTGGCACATTGATTTGGGTAATGCCGAATTCCTATTGGAAGGCGAATTTAGAAAAGGCCATTATCAGGGCGTAACGCAGATTGTAAAAAAACTGTTTGATGCCGTTGAGCCCGATGTGGCCATGTTCGGACAGAAAGATTTCCAGCAGGTATTAATGATTAAGAATATGCTGGCTTATTTTAAGCTGCCCATCACCATTATTACCTGTCCGATTATCCGCGAAGATGATGGTTTAGCCATGAGTAGCCGGAATATCCATTTATCAGCCGATGACCGCACACATTCGCTCGTGCTGAGTAAATCGCTGCAATTCGTTACCGATCATTTTAATGAATATTCACTTGCAGAACTGGTAGATAAGGCAAAAGCCTTCTATCAGGATATTGATGGTGTAGAACTCGATTATTTTACAATTGCCAACGGGAATACACTCGAGCCTGCCAAATCAACAGACGAAAATAACTTAGTTGCCCTGGTTGCTGCGAAAGTAGGATCGACCAGGCTAATTGATAATATGATTATAAAATAAGGTAAAATGGGAGCGGTAAGATGGATGAGGTAGTTATGATCCTTTTTCCATCATCCATTTTCCATATTACATCACTCTTACATCTTCTGTTAGTGAAACTCCAAACTGATTACTAACTTTGCCGAATGGTTATCACAATATTAAAATCGAAAATACACCGTGTTAGGGTAACACAGGCCGAGTTAAACTACGTTGGCAGTATTACGATAGATGAAGATTTGATGGATGCAGCTAACATTATCGCTAATGAAAAGGTGCAGATTGTAAATAATAATAATGGTGCACGTTTCGAAACCTATGTAATTAAAGGCGAACGCGGTACCGGAACCATTTGTTTAAATGGTGCTACAGCCCGTTTGGCACAGCTTGGCGATATTCTGATCATTATGTCTTACGGCTCATTGCCGATAGAAGAAGCTAAAAAATATAACCCAATATTGGTTTTTCCTGACGATAACAATCATTTGCTAAAATAACCTTGTGATATTCGACCTCAAAACAGCGCTAAAGTATATCATCCTGTTTTTAATAGGAGTAGGGGTTTTATATTTAGCTTTTCGGGGTCAGGATTTAGAAAAGATTTGGCAGGAAATTAAAACAGCCAATTACTTTTGGGTGTTTATTTCTGCTGTTGCTGTTTTAATTGCCCATGTATTGAGGGCTTTGCGCTGGCAGATGCTCTATCAGTCTATCCATTACAAAGTAAGTTTCTGGAATGCCTACCACGCCGTCATGATCGGTTACTTGGCCAATCTTGCATTACCCCGTTTTGGTGAGATTGGCCGCTGTTCTGTTATTCATAAAGCAGAAAAGGTACCTATGTTTGCCTCCATTGGCACTGTAATTACCGAACGGCTTTTTGATGTACTGGTGCTTTTTCTCACCAGTGTAGCCATGGTGACCTTTCAATATGATATCGTTTCCGACTTTTTGTACAATGTCATTTATCTTAACCTCGTTAAAAAATTAGGTGCCATTAATTATTTATGGCTGCTTGGAATTGGCCTTGTTTTGCTTTCCCTTATTGTCGTCGCAATCTATTTTCTCCGTCAAAAATTCAGTAATAAATTCCTGCGGATTTTTGTAAACCTTCGTCAGGGCTTTGGCTCTTACAGTAAACTAAAGCAAAAAGGTTTGTTCTTAACCTATACCCTGGGTATTTGGCTATTCTACTCACTTTCCATGTATTTTGCTTTTTCTGCTATCCAAGCTACCGCGGGCTTACACTTTAATGCCGCATTTACAGCCATTGTTTTTTCTGGTTTTGCCATGGCAGCACCAGTTCAGGGCGGTATTGGTGTTTTCCATTGGATGGTTGCCCAATCCTTGGTATTATATGGCATATCTTTTAAAGATGGGTTGGCTTACTCAACCATTATCCATTCTTCGCAGGTTTTGTTGATTTTAGTTTTAGGGAGTTTGAGTTTGTTCCTGATCTTGACTAAGAAGGAAACAAAGTAATTCTTTACAGGGCTATCGAAACCGAATATGGCTGCTTTTGCTTTCCAAAAAAAAGCAAACAATTAAATAGTCGTTTCAGGAAAGCTGGTTAGTGGTTTTTAGGTCGATTCCTGTCCCGTCATTCGCTATAGTCCAGATGAAGGATCTGGAGCTGCCGCTACTGCCGGGTTTAGGTGGCTAAATGGTGTTACTATTCTTGGTTAAATAAACCTGACCGACAGCGTTATCCAGATTCTTCATCTGGATTAAGCCAAGGGCAGGGCTATCGGAACCGAAGTTTTACTGCTTCTGCTTTTCAAATAATAAACCAGATCGATTTTATAGCAGTGACAAACCATGCCTATTACAGCTGACAACAAAATCAATTTAAAAATAAATTACTATGCAGCCATAGTAATTCGGATCATAAATGCTACATTTGATTTACTAACCTTTTATACATAAATGTTATGCATTTTGAATTAAGTGAAGAACAATTAATGATCCGGCAGGCTGCACGCGATTTTGCGCAGCAAGAACTAAAACCTGGCGTAATCGAAAGAGACGAACATCAGAAATTTCCGGCCGAGCAGGTAAAAAAACTGGGAGAACTTGGTTTTTTGGGGATGATGGTGAGCGAAAAATATAACGGGAGCGGACTCGATGCCATTTCATATGTGCTGGTTATGGAAGAGCTTTCTAAAATAGATGCCTCTGCATCAGTAGTGGTTTCGGTAAATAACTCATTGGTTTGCTACGGATTAGAAGCCTACGGCAGCGAAGCTCAAAAAGAAAAATATTTAAAGCCGTTGGCGGCTGGAGAAAAAATAGGGGCTTTTTGTTTATCAGAGCCCGAAGCCGGATCTGATGCTACCTCGCAACGCACCACTGCTGAGGATAAAGGTGATTATTATCTGTTAAATGGTACAAAAAACTGGATCACCAACGGAAGTACCGCATCAACTTATCTGGTTATTGCACAAACCCATCCTGAGTTAAGGCATAAAGGTATTAATGCTTTTATTGTAGAAAAGGGAATGGAAGGTTTTACGGTTGGACCAAAAGAAAATAAACTCGGTATCCGCGGATCTGATACCCATTCTTTAATGTTTAACGATGTTAAAGTGCCAAAAGAAAATAGGATTGGCGAAGATGGCTTCGGTTTTAAATTTGCCATGAAAACTTTAGAGGGTGGAAGGATCGGTATTGCGGCCCAGGCTTTAGGTATTGCACAGGGTGCTTTCGAGTTAGCCACACAGTATGCTAAAGAACGTAAATCATTCGGAAAACCAATTTCAGAACATCAGGCCATCGCTTTTAAACTGGCCGATATGGCTACACAGATTGAAGCCGCCAGGTTATTGGTTTATAAAGCGGCCTGGTTAAAAGATCAGGGTTTGCCTTATACACAAGCGGGTTCTATGGCCAAGCTGTATGCCTCGAAAGTGGCAATGGATGTAACCATCGAAGCGGTACAGGTACATGGTGGTTATGGTTTTGTGAAAGAATATCATGTAGAACGCTTAATGCGCGATGCGAAAATTACTCAGATTTACGAAGGTACATCTGAAATACAGAAGATGGTGATCTCAAGAGAAGTGATAAGGTAATCGATTAGTCCAGAGTCGGTAGTCCTTAGTCTGATACGACTCAAGACTATAGACTCTGGACTCTGGACTCCAGACTTATTCTTTCTCCCCAGCTACAGCGCTAAATACCGCTTTAATCAGGGCTACAACAATTGCTAAAAATGCCGCAGAAATAAAGCCTGAAGTACTAAAAGAGGTCATCATGTTATCAACCAGTAAAATCATTAATACAGTAATGATAAATGATACCAATCCGAGCGTTAAGAAATTAATAGGGAATGTGAATAGCCTTAAAATAAACCCGATGGTTGCATTTGCCAGTGCAATGAGCACGGCGGCAATAATTGCGTTTCCATAACCATCAACGTTTACGCCCGGAACTAGTTTTGCGCCTATAAAAAACGCCAGTCCTGTTAAAAGGATTTCGATAATAAATCTCATAATTGTTTATTTTTGTAAATGTTTAAATGCTTTTTTAAATACCAGGCCGCAATTGTTATTGCCCTATTTGCACTTTCATGTTCGAATACAAACAACAGGCCAATAATTAAGTTTTCTGAGGATAGTTCATCAATAATAATTAAAAATATTGATGAGGCGAGTCTGTTACAGGTTAAAAACGCCTATCAGGCTAATGCAGATACACTTAATCTGGTTTCTGTTTTGATAAAACCAGGCGATCTGGACAGTATACAGGATGAGCTGGAAGTACCTGGTAAGGTTAAAGTACTTGGCGATTCGCTTGTATTTAATCCCGATCAGCCTTTTCTTAAGGGTAAAGAATACCTGGTTGAGAGTTACATCGGAATAAAATTTGCAACCGCAGGCGATCTGATTATGGGGAAGGGTAAGCAGAACTTAAAAGCGCAGCGACAAACACTTAAGCGGTAATAATCAGCATAATAATTAGCGCAGGTGTTTGATTTTTTCTAAAAAATTACTACATTTGCATCGTAATCGAAGAAAAGAGAAGGGGACAGTGTCCCCTTTTTCTATGAAATCAGGTTAAAATATGCAGGTAGAAAAGAGAGTTGCAGCCCTCGTTGAGGAAAAAATAGCAGATCGGCCAGAACTGTTTTTGGTTGAAGTAAAAATGTTGCCAAACAATAAATTAATTATTCATGTTGATGGCGACGAAGGCATTAGCATACAGGATTGTGTGGCCATAAGCAGGCATGTTGGTTTTCATCTCGAAGAAGAAAACGCAATAGAACAGGCTTATAATTTAGAAGTTTCTTCTCCGGGTGTTGGTGAGCCTTTAAAATTAATCCGTCAATACAATAAAAATATTGGCCGTACGGTAAGCGTTAAGCTGAAAGAAGGATTAAAAAAGGAAGGAAAACTGCTTGCAGTTACAGAAAATAACCTGCTGATTGAAGAATCGGTTAAAGAAAAAGGGAAAAAGGCAGTAGCAATTGAAACAGCTATTCCGTTTAATGATATATTAGAAACAAGTGTGTTAATTTCATTTAAGTAAAAATGAGTACTACAACAATTAATTTGATCGACTCTTTTCAAGAGTTTAAAGATTTCAAAAATATAGATCGCCCAACAGTGATCAGTGTGCTGGAAGAAGTTTTTCGTAGCATGTTGCGTAAGAAATACGGAACAGACGAAAACTGTGATGTTATCGTAAATCCGGATAACGGGGATTTGGAGATCTGGAGAACGAGAAAAGTAATGGAAGATGGATTTTCTGAGGATGATGATTTAGAGATCGAGCTTGCTGAAGTTTCTAAATTAGACAGCACTTTAGAAGTTGGCGATGATTATATCGAGCAGATTACTTTAGAAAGCTTTGGCCGTAGAGCAATTTTAGCTGCACGCCAAACTTTGGTATCTAAAGTATTGGAATTAGAGAAAGACGAAATCTTCAAAAAATATAAAGATAGAGTAGGTGAAATTGTAACAGGTGAGGTTTATCAGGTTTGGAAGAAAGAAACTTTGGTTTTAGATGATGAAGGTAACGAACTTTTAATGCCTAAAACAGAGCAGATTCCAGCTGATTATTTCAAAAAAGGCGATTCTGTAAGAGCAGTAATCTCTAAAGTAGAAATGATTAATGCCAATCCGAAAATTATCATTTCGAGAACAGCACCAGAATTTTTGCAACGCCTGTTCGAACAGGAAGTTCCTGAAATTTTCGATGGTTTAATTACCGTTAAGAAAATTGTTCGCGAACCAGGAGAACGTGCTAAAGTTGCTGTTGAATCGTACGACGATCGTATCGATCCGGTTGGCGCATGTGTGGGTATGAAAGGATCACGTATCCACGGTATCGTTCGCGAGTTGAAAAACGAAAACATTGATGTGATTAACTTCACCAATAATATTTCATTATACATTACCCGTGCTTTAAGCCCGGCAAAAATCACCTCTATTAAATTGGATGATGAGACCAAACATGCATCGGTTTACTTAAAACCAGATCAGGTTTCATTAGCAATCGGACGTGGCGGACACAATATTAAGTTAGCTGGTAAATTAACCGGTTATGAAATTGATGTGTATCGTGAAGCTGGAGAAGAGAGCGATGAGGATGTTGATTTAGAAGAATTCTCAGATGAGATTGATAGCTGGATCATTGATGAATTAAAGGCTATCGGTTGCGATACTGCTAAGAGTGTATTAGCACTTACAGTAGAAGATTTGGTAAAACGCACCGACCTTGAAGAGGAAACCATTAAAGAAGTGGTTCAAATTTTGAAGTCAGAATTTGAATAAGTGGTGTAATTGCCAAATAAACACTACTTTTGTATTAAATAAAAAACAATAACAGGAGCTAAATGTCAGACGACAAACCAATCATTTTAATTAAAGCTATTAAAGAACTTAATATAGGCATGGGTACGGCCGTTGAGTTTTTAAACAAAAAGGGATTCTCTGCCGAGAAAAGCCCTATGTTTAAACTTACGGGAGACATGTATAATGCCTTATTGAAAGAGTATCAGGGAGATAAGATCGTAAGAGAAGAAGCCAAACAAATAGTGATTGGTAAAATACGTCGTGACGAGCCTGAGACTGAAAAGCCAGTAGAAGCGCCGAAGAAGAATACCGATTTTGAGAAAAATGAAGAGATTTTAATTAAAAATGCTCAATCATTTACCCCTCCGGTAGAAAAACCAAAGGTTGTAGAAACACCTAAGGTAGAAACGCCAACACCAGCACCTGCGGCAGCAGTAGAGCCAGTAAAAGAAACTAAGGCAGAAGATAAGGTTGAAGAAACTGGATTACCAGGAGTTAAAATTGTAGGAAAGATCGATTTAAACGACCTTAACTCAAAAACACGCCCGGCTAAAAAAGAAGAAACACCTGCTGCACCAGCACCTGTTGTAGAACCACCAGTGGTTAAAGCACCAGAACCTGTAAAACCAGTTGAGCAACCTAAAGCGGAAGAAAAACCGGTTGAGGTTAAAAAGGAAGAAGCGCCTGCTGCACCAGCACCAGCTGCAGAACCGCCAGTGGTTAAAGCACCTGAGCCTGTAAAACCAGTGGAACAACCTAAAGTGGAAGAAAAACCAGCTGAAGCAAAACCGGTAAGCAACGAGCCTGAGGTAATTAAAGCACGTACCGTTAAATTAACCGGTCCGAATATTATTGGTAAAATTGTTTTACCAACAACACCGGATAGAAGAAACGGCCCTGTAGCATCATCTAGCGATAGTGAAGCCGCTAAACGTAAGCGTAAACGCAAAAAAACTCCGGGAGCTCCAGGTCAACCAGGCCAACACGGTGGTCAGGGCCAGCAAGGACAGAATAATCCTGCAGGTCAAGGTCAAGGCCAGGGTGGTGCGCCAGGACAACCTCGTCAACCTTATCAAGGTAACAGACCAGGTGGCGGTACACCATACCAGGGTAACAGACCAGCCGGGCAAGGTGGAACACCTTATCAGGGAAATAGAAATAACAACAATAACAGACCAGGTTTCCAAAATAGAAATGCTACACCAAGCGGACCTAAAGAAGAACCTACTGAGAAAGAAATTCAAGATCAGATCAAAGCAACACTTGCCCGTTTAAGTGGAGCTGGTAAATCAGGTAAATTTGCACAACGTGCTAAATTGCGTCGTCAGAAACGTGATGATGTAGCATCGAATGCAGAAGAGGCTGCAAATGAGCTTGAATCGCAATCGAAAATATTAAAAGTAACAGAATTTGTTACGGCTAATGAGTTAGCGAGCATGATGGATGTACCGGTTACCAAAATTATTGGTACTTGTATGAGCCTTGGTATGTTCGTTTCCATTAACCAACGTTTAGATGCTGAAACCTTAACCATCGTTGCAGACGAGTTTGGTTACGAAATTCAATTCGTTAAACCAGATGAGGATGAAGAAAATGTAATTGAGGAAGAAGATAACGAGGCAGATTTAATCGAAAGAGCTCCGGTTGTGACGATTATGGGTCACGTCGATCACGGTAAAACCTCATTGCTGGATTATATCCGTAAAGCAAATGTGGTAGCTGGTGAGGCAGGTGGTATTACCCAGCACATTGGTGCTTATATGGTAACTACGCCAACCGGTAAAAAAGTAACTTTCTTAGATACCCCAGGTCACGAAGCCTTTACAGCGATGCGTGCACGTGGTGCTAAGGCAGCAGATATTGCCATTATTGTTATTGCTGCAGACGATGCAGTGATGCCTCAAACAAAAGAGGCGATTAACCACGCACAAGCGGCAGGTGTACCATTGGTATTTGCTTTCACTAAGGTAGATAAACCAGGTGCAAATGCAGATAAAGTACGTGAGCAATTATCGGTAATGAATATTTTGGTTGAAGATTGGGGTGGTAAATATCAATCACAGGAAATCTCAAGCAAAAGCGGCTTAAATGTTGATTTACTTTTAGATAAAGTATTATTAGAAGCTGAATTATTAGAACTGAAAGCGAATCCGAATAAGAGAGCTACAGGTACTGTAATTGAGTCGGCATTAGATAAAGGACGTGGTATTGTAACTACAGTATTGGTTCAGGCTGGTACATTAAGAGTTGGAGATCCAATCTTAGCAGGTAGTTACAGCGGACGTGTAAAAGCATTAACCAACGAGCGTGGTGCTAAAGTAGATTCTGCAGGTCCATCACAACCGGTACAGGTTTTGGGTATGCAGGGTGCGCCTACAGCAGGTGATCGATTTAATGCTTTAGAAAGTGAAACCGAAGCACGTGATATTGCAAACAAACGGATGCAGTTACAACGTGAACAAGGATTACGTACACAGAAACATATTACTTTAGATGAGATCGGTCGTCGTTTGGCTATCGGTAACTTTAAAGAGCTTAATATTATCGTTAAAGGTGATGTGGATGGTTCAATCGAGGCATTAGCCGATTCATTGTTAAAACTATCAACTGAGCAGATCCAGATCAATATCATCAGTAAAGGTGTTGGTCAGATTTCAGAATCTGATGTATTGTTAGCTTCAGCTTCAGATGCGATTATTATTGGTTTCCAGGTTCGTCCATCAACAGGTGCACGTAAACTTGCAGAAGCTGAGCAGATCGATATCCGTTTATATTCTATCATCTACGATGCAATCAACGAGATTAAATCGGCGATGGAAGGTATGTTGGATCCGGAATTTGAAGAGAAAATTGTGGCGAATGTTGAGATTCGCGAGACTTTCAAAATTACTAAAGTGGGTACCATTGCAGGTTGTATGGTATTAGATGGTAAGATTACCCGTAACAGTAAAATCCGTATCGTTAGAGATGGTGTTGTAGTGTACACAGGTGAACTGGCCTCGTTAAAACGCTTTAAAGATGATGTGAAAGAAGTGAATAAAGGTTACGAGTGTGGTTTAAACATTCAGAACTTCAACAACATCGAAGTTGGCGATATCGTAGAAGCTTACGAACAGGTAGAAGTAGCTAGAAAACTGTAATCAGTTTCAGATAAAATAAAGTAAGGGCATCAATAATATTGATGCCCTTTTTGTTTGAGAGAAATTATTTTATGCTTTTTAAAATCTGATTGTATGATGATCTCATGGATAGGTACCTCATATAGTTCGGCGATTTTGACCAGTTGCGACACCGCAAAATCTACCTCATTATTTTCCCACTTTCGATAAGCAACCCTGCTTATGCCAATTACATCAGCAACATACTGCTGTGTATAATGATATCTATCCCTGTACCTTCTTAAAGTAATCCCTATATCTAACATGTTGAGAAACGTTAACGATTATGTAATTGTATTATTTACTTGCTATGTGTTTAATAAGTAAATAATGATAATAAGGGATTGTCAAAATTAATATTTTTTCTCAGTTTCTTTGCAAGAAAAAAATGAAAAAATATATCAAATTAGGTGCTCTGATATTATTATTTGGGACCGTTACTGCATCGTTTCATGGATGTAAAAAGAAAGATTTGCCAGTAGTTGTAGAGTCTGTAAATGAAAAGGTTAGTGTTGGTCAGTTGAAAGTCTATTTAGGAGAATTAATAACTATAGACACTTCGAAAATTAAGTATAATGAAGAGAATGAAAAATTTTCTGTTTATGGAATTGAGCAGATTGGTAGGGAAGAATTAATTGCTATGTATATCAAAAAGAATAATAAGTAATATGAAAATATTTAAATTAATTTGTGCTATTCTATTTATATTCTCAATTAATTATGCTAAAGCACAGAAGAACTACGGCGTGATAGCTGATTTTGAAATTCTTCCCTCATATTTGCAAAACGGAAAAATTATTATTAATTATAATCAGGAAACCACGCTGGTTAAATATTCTGTATCCTATAGTAGGCCATCAGTTTTTCCTGTTACAGGCCCTTATAAGCCAGTGGATTTTAAAATTGCAATAGGAACACGAAACTCTGATAATGAAATTTCACCTTTTTCAGAGTTTATACAGATTACAAACTCTAATTTTAAATCTGGTGTTTTTATAAAGAAGGATACATTTTCGGTTAATATTAAGAAATCGAAGCTAGTGGAAGGTAAAAAAATATATTTATTTTATCAAACCGCTGATCAGGCGCAAGTTGTCGCCTATGATAAAGTTTATGATTTTCAAACAAACACAACAACACCTGGGAATGGAAACCCAGGGACAATTACGCCTCCAACCTACACAGTTCCTACTATTGGGGCTGTGCCGTTTTATGAGTATTACGATTCCTCTAGAGGAACTCATTTTTACTCAACGGAATGGCTTGGAGTAAACTATTCTACGATTTTAGGTTATGTTTTTAAAAATCAAGAACCTGGAACAGTTCCTTTATATGTTTATTATAGTGAGACTAAACTAAAATATCATTATAGTACTCAATTAGCAAGTAATTTCGGGGATTATGTATCTCGGGGTATTGCATGTTATGTTTATCCTGCTCCCGTAACTAAAACAAGAGCAGTTATAAGATATTTTAATCAAGATAATGGCGATAATTATCTTTTTGACGGCCCTGGGACTTTTGCGGGATACAGCTTAGAGGGTATCAAGTTTTATATTCTTCAGAATCCTCAAGCTACAACTTACCCATTACCTGAAGAGGATACAATGGAGCTATACGAATATTATAGTACCAGTAAAGGGGAGCATTTTTATACTACATTAAAGAAGGATAGGCCTGATTATTACTATTCAAAGGTATTAGGTTATGTTTATTCCATACAAAAACCAGGTTCTGTGCCCTTATATAGATACGTTAATTTAAATATTCCTTCCGGAAACCATTATTATACCATTAATCAACAAAATTATGCTGGTTATACCTATGAGGGTATTGTAGGTTATGTTTATAATAATAGCAATACCTCTGGTACAACTCCAGTTTACGAATATTATAATTCAAGTGTGGTAAACCATTATTACAACACAATCAATTCGTCTTTTGCAGGTTATTCGAACGAAGGAATCAAATTTTATATGCTTCCTTATAATAATTAATAACATTTAAAACTGTAATATTTTACGTACATAAATGTTAAAAGAGCTTCAATAATAAATTGAGGCTCTTTTTTTGTAGATATTTGTCAGTTCAACTACCAAACTACTTAATGATTGAATTAACCAAAGAAACATTACCTGTAAAAAAGAATTTCGATTTTGTTAACACCATTCGTTGTATCTCAATGATGGGTATTGTATTTGAGCATAGCCACATTGTTCAGGCGCCGATGTATAACACAGCCAGTGCTACAATAACCGAAGCAGGAGTGATACAGTTTTTTAAATTCTCTACCGTAGCATTTTTCTTAATAGGTGGGTTTTTAATAAACCATAAATTCCAAGAATATTCGGCTGGTCAATATTTAAAAAATAGGTTTAAGAATACCGTAAGTCCATGGCTTTTCTGGATGGTTGTTTTTATTGCAATTACCATGTTGGATAGATGGATAGCACACAGTAAGGGAAGCGATGGTGGATTAATGTTTACAGATTTCGGAGCCTATATTTCCGATTTTGTTTTTAGGGTATTATTCTTCAGCCCTTACTGGTTTATCCTTAATTTTTTGATCTGTATTACCCTGTTATTAATATTTAAAAAATACCTCTATAATTATTGGTTAGGCATATTTTTTGGACTTATTTCACTTGTATATAGTGTAAATCTATATTTTAACTGGTTCGAAACTACACATACTTCTGCCTTATTCGGTTTTGTTTTTTACTTGTGGCTTGGTGTATATTTAAACAGATATTATGCTGCAGTAATGAAGTTTGTAAAAGATACACGATGGATAACATGGATCTTTTTTCTGATTTTGACCTTTGCCTTAGGAATTTTTGAATCGGTACACCTGATTGAGTTAGGAAGTAAAGATGCATATAATACGCTGAGAATATCGAATATCATCTATTCGTTTGTGGCGTTTGGCGTGCTGTTAAAGATTGGAAGTATTCAAATTCTTGATCGCCTCAAGCCACGTGAAACCACTTTCGGGATTTATTTGTTGCACAGTATTGTAATAGAACGGTTTTTGCCATTGATTTTTCAGCCATTGAAATTAGATGTTCTACATTATAATGTGTGGGAGAACACTGCTTTGTTAATCGTAAGGTTTATAATAGCATATTCAATTAGTTACCTGCTGTCAGCATTAATTATCAAAACCAGGATGAAATGGACTGTTGGCCAGTAATTTTAGCTTAGCAATTGTTTCATGCTGTTTTTGAAGGCTTTTCTAAATTTTTTAAAGTTGAAATAAGCACTTTTAAATATTTCATTTTTAAGGTACCATTTTAGGGTAAGTTCATTAATTTGATCAGATATTAGGACATCCATCCATTTATTGAACAAAAATCGGTTAAGTGTTTCTTGATCATATCTTTTAGAAATATTATTGGCTGATTTAAGTTCGTGGAGCAAAAGCAAATAATCGTTTAAATGTGTTCTAAGGAGGGTCCAGTTAAATAATTCGATATGTGGGCTTAACCATCTTTCATGATTAGGTAAGCCTATACGCTCTTGCAAATGACTAATGATTTTTCTTTCGTTTGCCAGCCTTGTACCGAGATTTAGCGCAGACGTGTTATGGCTGTGAACGCGGTAATTGACAAAGGTTTCGTTAAGGTTTGTCACTTTGTATTTTTCCGCCATCCTTATAAAAAGATCAAAATCTTCTGAGATACTATAGTTTTGATAACCATTTAGTTCATTAAAAACACTGGTTTTAAACATGGTTGTTGAATTTACAAATGGGTTACCAAATAACATAAATAAGTCAACATTATCTACAGGTACCATCAGCTGGTCGCCCGTTTTATCACCATTCTCGTCGATAATGGTAGCATGGCCTCCGCATAGTGCAATTTCTGGGTTAGCCGAAAGAAAGTTGTACTGAAGTTTAAGCCGATCAGGCTGAGCAATATCATCACCGTCTAATATCGCAATATACTCGCCCCTTGCAAGTGTTAATAAACGGTTTCTTGTATAAATCAGGCCTTTGTTACCGTCGTTGTTCACCAATCTGATTCTATTGTCGGTGAAAGATTCAACAATGATAGCAGTATCATCTGTCGAACCGTCATTGACAACGATCAATTCAAAATCTGAAAAACTTTGGGTTAAAATACTATCTATGGATTGTTTGATGAAATCTGCCTGGTTATAAGCAGCCATAAAAACAGTTATTTGTGGTTGTCCCATTATTGTGCGCTGGTTTTTAAAGTATTTAGCTTTATTATACTGAAGACATATAAAATGCGAGCTAAAGTGATAATTTCAAATATACCAACAAACTAAATATGGAAGCCTAAATGCAATTAAATAAAAGTTAATACATTATTTATTCTTTAATTTGCAGCCAATTTAAACAGAAAATAGCAGTTGTTATTATATCAGAGATTAGATGAAGAAAATATTGTTTATAAGCCATAACTTAGGTAGAACAGGCTCGGAAATGCTACTTTGGTATTCTTTAACCAACTTAAACAAGGATAAGTTTTTACCACTTTTATTTACGAAAGATAAGGGCGCCTTAATTGATGATCTGCCGGCTGAAATTAAACATTTCTTGCCTTATAAAAAAAATCCAAAAAAATCTTTAAGGCTTTTGAGGTCTTTTTTAAAGATCTTTAAGATCGATTCATTAGAATATCAGTTAAGCCAGATCCATAAAAAAAATAAAGTCGATTTTTGGTATGTAAATACCATTGTAATACCTGAAGTTTATCCCATTGCTAAGAAATTGGGGGTGAAGATTATTACGCATGCACACGAATTGCCACTGGCATATAATTTTGTTTCTTATACCGGTTTAGAAACAATTGTTTCATCATCAGCAGCGCTGATCGGCTGTTCTGAAGCAGTGTGCGATAAGATTAGCGGTATGGGCCGACCTGATGTGAAGTTGTTATATGGCTTTATCGATATTAATAAAATAATCTGTACTAAATCAGCAGCGGAAGTAAAGGCGAATACTGGATTTGCTAAAGACGATTTTGTTTGGGCAATTTCCGGTAAAACTTCGTTAATAAAAGGGGTAGATTTTTTAGTTTCGCTGCTTAAAGACTTGCCTGGGAATATTAAAATTATCTGGATTGGAGGCGAGGAAGATACAGGAATTTATTATTATACCAAGAAGACGGTTGAGCATAAATTTCCTGGGCGGGTTAAATTTTTAGGGGCACAAAGTGATGAGTACTACAACTATCTTAACTCCGCTGATGCTTTCTTATTATTGTCTAGAGAAGATTCATTCCCCTTGGTAATGCTAGAGGCCGCTGCATTGGGGAAACCAATTGTAGGCTTCAATTCGGGTGGGATTAGTGAGTTTGTGAAGGGCGGCACAGGCATAGTTGTAGACTCTTGGAGGACAAAAGATCTGGCTACTGCAATGATGGAAGTCAAAAATAACCCAGAAAGGTTTAATGTAGACGAAATTAAGATTCAAGCAGCCCGTTATGAAGTAAAAAAGCAAGTTTCAATACTGGAAAATATATTGGAAAGCATAAACTGATTTTATAAATCGTTTTCTTACTCTTTTACATCATTGGGGTTTTATTAGTTATTAAGATTCGAGCCCGTCTTTTAATGCCTGTAAATAGTGGTGGCCATATTTTTGATCTGGCTCTAAATGGCATCCTTCTGCCCATTCGTTCCAGGCGTTTACAAACATTAGTCGCTCTTCTCCTTGAAAATTCTCTTTGGTGTATGCCGCGGTTTTTGCAACCCATTCCTTAAATTTTTCTGGGCTTGAGTTCACAAATACAGTGGCATCTTTAGCCCTTCGAGCAGAGTTGTCCCAGCTAGGGAAAACGGATCGGAAGTATTTATAATTTTTAGGCTCCTTTTTGGCCATTTTCTCAACCATTTCCTCGTAGTCGAATACTTTATTCGCCAGTAACCCACTTTGTTTTAAGGAGCTGTTGTGTAAGATCTTTCTGAATAAATGACTAAGTGGTTGTTTTTTGCTGTATTTCTGAAGCTCGATCGAAAAATCTGGAGCAAACTCCATGCTCGCATCGAAATCATGGTATTTAGGATCAAAATCTCTTTTAAAGTTTTCAACCCTAATGAGATAAATGTCATCAAATCCAGCTTTTTTAGCTTCCTCCCGCCAAATCTTTACAGCCTCGTTGATGTTTGGATGGAGCTCAGATCTGTACATTAAATAAACAGGTTTTCCATCTATTTTTATGTATCTTTCATCCTTAAAAAAGGGCATCAGATATCGGATGTGATCAAGATCATCATTTAAATCATACTCTTGCTTAATTAAAACATCAGCTTCTAGTCCATCCCATCGCCTCGTCCAGTTTTCATTGGCCCAGCATAAGCAGAAAGGGAAATCGGGTTTACTAGATTTTAACATTTGCTCTATCGGTGTCTCCATTAAAAGTTTTCCATTAAACCAATAGTGATAGAAACAAAAGCCATAAATGCCATATTCTTTGGCAAGGGTAGCTTGCTCAACCATAGTATCTAATAATCTCAGGTCGTAAAAACCCAAATCTGCTGGTAGATGTGGCTGATAGTGGCCCTTAAATTTTGGCCTTGATTTGGTGACATTTGTCCATTCTGTAAATCCTTTTCCCCACCAATTATCATTTTCTTTAAAAGGATGAAATTGAGGTAGATAAAGTGCAATGGCCTTAAGCTCGTTTTTGCTGTTAGAATTGTGCATAAAACTGTTTTTATATTAGTAGCCCATTTTTAAAGCGAAATTAAATCTACTGATGAGATTCCTCTTTTTTAAATCTGGGAAAAAGTGCTGATAATTTTCGATCATTTTTACGATCAGAAATAGATTGTATTTTTTCTTTTTTGAGTAAGCTTCAAACAAATCAGAGATCAGCTGTTTATCTTGATGACTTAGGTTTGGGTAATTTTTTAAGATTTCCAAATTCTTCGTTTTTTCTAAAAACCTGGCCACTTTTTGGTTGCTGGAATTAGCTTGTTCTTCTTTATTCATTACAGAACTACCGTGTATGCGGTGTCTGGTTAAATTCATGTTCAAATACGCAATTTTCTTATGGTAAAGTGCAATAAATCCCATCCACCAATCGTAATAACCCGAACTTGGAATGGGGAAAATATAAGGAATAAATATTCGTGAAAGTAGGGTAGTATGCCCCGTTACGAAATTATAAAAAAGCAAACTTCTGAAATCTCTTTCCCTAAGTTTAAATGATGGGTGAAGGAGCGTTTTGCCTAAATCGTTATTATGTTCATCAACAAATATTGAGTTTGAGAATATGAGCCAGTTATCATCTATATGATTTAATAAAAGTTCGAGTTTGTTTAACTCCCAGATATCATCCTGGTCACTAATAGCGATATAATCTCCGGTAGTAAGTTCTATTGCTTTTTCGAAATTCTTATTAAAACCCAGATTCTTTTCATTTTGATACAATTTGATCCGGGGAAAACTTTTTTCAAGACTTTTTACAATATCTACCGTATTATCAGTCGAACAGTCATCAACAATAACAACTTCAATATTTTTATAGGTTTGGTTAACAATACTCATTAACTGTTCCTGCAAATACTTTGCTCCATTGTATGTACACAGTGCTATAGAAATTAGAGGTTGCATCATCAGCAGAAAAAAGATTTATGCATTTACAAAAACGACCTTAACTGCATCTTCAAATTTTTGCTCTTCCTGGTAAAGTGCATCGCGGTAAGAGGTGAAATTTTTAATCTCCTCCTCGTAATGATCTAAACAAGTATGAATCACTTCAACAATTGCACTAATATTATCGTCAGTTTTGTCAAAGCGATATTTGTCAAGGATTGGCATATCTTCATCAAATGCAGCCGATCCTTCTCTACCGATAATCATACAGCAGCGCATAATGCAGGCTTCTCTTGGCATTCGCTCCTTACCCGGATGGTAACCGAAATCTACGTAAAGCTTAGCTCTGTTCATTCTGTCGGCTACCTCTTCCGGTGTTAAGCCTTTTAGTGCTACCCAGTTTAGTGATGGCGTTTTTGCAATTATTTTTTGTAGATACTCGCCATTTTTTACAGGATTATAAATGATGATATTTTCTTTCTCAATCTGATTATTTACACGGTTGAAAAACTGATGATTCATGTAATCTGATATCTGGCCGATCGGTTTTATACCGGCTTTAGCCAGATGATCCATTGAGAAATAAGAATGGCCAATATTTGCAACGTCCATTTGCCTGATTTTTTCTAATGTTGCAAACTGAATGGGATTGTATAATTTCCTGATCCAGTAGGATGGTTTACGCTTAGTCCGTCTGATAACAGGCGCTAACATTTTGTAATAATTGGTTACGCTTAACCACCAGATTATTTTTTTGATTTTACTAAATTCCTTTTTAAATATAATTTCAGGAGAAGTTTCCGGTATAATTAAGAAGTTAGATGTTGAATTCTCCAACGCAGTTACGTAAGGAACATGATAGCTTTTATAAAATGGATGTACAGGGTCAATATTACTGTCTTTAATCGGAAAATAATACATCTTAGCATCCATACCCATGCTGATCAGCTGGTGTGCCAACTGGTGTAATGCTTCGGGCCCACCGGTTGCAAAATTTGGGGCACAGAAAATATAGATGGTAGAATCTTTCTTTATCTTAAGCATCCTGTTTAATATCTAATACATATAATTTTTTAGGCTTAAAAGCTTTGTAATATTGCCTAACTATGAACTTAATGGGTTGAAGGTTGCAAAACCATGCTGAAAACCAATTGCCGGAGATATAATAGCGGGTAATGGTGGTTGTCATAAAACGACTTCTAAATGCATGATTATATTTTTCAATAAATTCTTTTCTTAATCTATAAAAAGATGCATCTGGATTGCCATTGCTTTTATGAATAATATTAAAGTCGATTACATAGGCACTGAAACCTAGCACATCGGCAATTAGGCATAAATCAGGCCCGTAAAGATGAAATCCTGATAAATTGTGCGATAGTGCCAAATTCGCACTGTTTTTAACAACCATGAAGTTTTCATCAACGGTTCTTGTCCTTAATGGCAATCTTTTTTCTTTAATGATATGGCCTGATCCTTGCGTTAAATTAGTGGCAATCCATTTAAAGTTTACTCCTCCAGCATTGGCTAAAATAGCCCAGTTGGGATCATTCTTCTCGATCTCTGAAATCCTTTCCGATAAATGGTTCTGATCGTGATCGTGTATGATAATATCCTGATGGCACAAGATGATATATTTCCCCTTTGCCTGTTGAAGAAATTGATTTAACCCCTTAAAGGCTTCAAAATTACAGGATTCGGAATTATCAATAAACAAATATTCACAGCTTTTTTCATCAAATCCTTTGTTAAGAAATGAGTTTAACATTTCTTCGTATTCTGCTTTTCTGGTTACGAGTGTACATATAGAATACTCGTATGCATAAACGGGTGAAGAAATTGATCTGGCTAAATTTAAAACTGTACTCATAAATTTACTCTGTAAAAGCCTGCATATCAATTAAACGCTTGTATAAGCCATTTTTTGCCATTAATTCGCTATGGCTTCCGGTTTCTACCACACTGCCTTTATCAATCACAACAATTTTATCCGCATGTTGTATTGTACTTAAACGGTGCGCAATTACAATCGATGTGCGATTTTTCATTAAATTATTTAATGCATCCTGTACTAGTTTTTCTGATTCAGTATCCAGTGCAGATGTTGCCTCATCTAAAAGCATGATCGGCGGATTTGCCAATACTGCGCGCGCAATACAAACGCGTTGTTTCTGTCCGCCAGAAAGTTTATTCCCCCTATCGCCAACCAAAGATTGATAACCGTTCTCTGCATTCTCGATAAAATCGTGCGCATTGGCAATTTTTGCTGCTGCCACCACTTCTTCCATGCTTGCATCTGGTTTTGCAAAGGCAATATTGTTAAAAATAGTATCATTAAAAAGAAAAGACTCCTGGTTAACGGTTCCCATTTGCGCCCTGATACTCTCTACAGTAAGTTCTTTATAATCGTGGCCATCAATTTTAATTACCCCTGACTTTGGATCATGAAAACGCGGAAGCAGATCCATCAATGTGCTTTTTCCACCACCTGACGGACCAACCAGGGCAACAGTTTTTCCTTTTTCAATCTCGAAGGTTATCGAGTTAAGTATTTGTTTTTCGCCATAACTGAATGATACATCCTGAAGGCTGATTGCGCTGTTAAAACCATCGAGCACTTTGGCATCTGGCGCATTCACCAATAATGGTTTGGTATCCATTAAGTCCAAAACCCGTTCCCCTGCCGCAATACCCGAATGGATTCCGCTAAACGAATCGGTAAGTGCCTTTACTGGCTGCATTACCTGCGAGAAGGTAGCAATATAAACCAGGAATTTTGCAGGTGTAAGATCTCCCTGACCAGTTAAAATCATTGTTCCACCATAAAGCACAATAAAAACGACAACAAATACCCCTAATGTTTGTGATACGGGTGAGGCAAGCTGCTGCCTTCTTGCCATTTTTCTATTCAGGTAAGAATAGAACTTATTCTCCTGGTCAAACTTATCTTTAATCCTTGGTGTAGCATTAAAGGCTTTTATGATTTTAATGCCGCTTAAAGATTCATCTAAGAAACCTATCATTTTTGCGAAAGATTCATGAGATTCTTTAGCCTGGTGTTTTAAGCGTTTAACGATTTTACTAATGATAAAACCTGATACAGGGATAACCAGTAGAGAGAATAATGTAAGCTTAACCGAGATCGAAATGAGTACACCAACGTAGAATAATAATTGTAATGGCTCCTTAAAAATCACTTGTAAGGTGTTGGTAACGGTAAATTGCACCACCTGAACATCTGATGCAACTTTAGAAATGATATCTCCCTTACGTTCATTGTTAAAGAAACCAACATGCAAATTCATTACATTGTTGAAAACTGTTCTACGAAGATTAAGTAAAGTGTGCACCCTTAAATCTTCCATGAATCTCTGTGAGAGATAACGGAAAAGATTTGCTAATATCACGGTAACCACTATAACAATACATACCAATTTTAAGGTTTCAGTTTTACCGTACGCATCAATAGCGTGTTGTATATATTGGCTAAATTTGCCCATAAAATCGATTGATGAGCTAACTTTTGATAATGTAGTGGGTGCGTCTTTTATAAAAAGAGTTTCTAATAAAGGCCCTAGCAGGGTAAACAAGAAGGTGTTAAAAATTATGGCGAATAATGTTGCAATAATATAAGGTATGGCAAATTTTTCGATTGGCTTGGCAAATGATAATAAACGAAAATATGTTTTCATTTTGATATAAAATGGAATATGTAAAATGGAGAAATGTAATGAAACAGCTCCAAAAAAAATCTAATTAAAACTTGGCAAATGTACGGTTTTCAAATATACCTTGCCGGTTTTCAAAACCCAATGGGTTTAAAATTACAATCGGTTAATTTTTTTGGTGCTAATTGATTGATTGATAATGGTCATTATATCCGAAACGTTTAGGTTTGAATGATATTTCTGTTTCAGTGTATCAAGCCTTGTTCTACTGGCATTAATGTGGATCTGATGGGCTAAATAGTCTTTGTAGCTTTCCAGTACCCAGGTTTTGCCCGTAAGCAATTTTGGAATCAGTTCGGTAAAAACCTGTTGGAGTGGGTAAAGAACCTTTCTTAGCCCGTGTAGATGGATACCCTGGAGGATGTAACGGTTTCGATAATAAATCTTTTTAATAAAATTAGATTTAATCTGTGTTTTGGTGCTGCCACTTACATGGTGAAAACAAAACGATTGGTGTTCGTAATAACATTTCCAGCCCAATTGCCAGGCACGTAAGCTCAGATCGAAGTCTTCTGATGAGAAAGGAGAGTAGATTTCATCAAAACCACCTAGTTCTTTGAGCTTTTTTGCATCAACCAAAGCGTTGGCGCCAGATAGGTAGGCTGTATAAACATTTCCATCTGCTGAATTTTCGCTGTAATAGAATTTATTTGCTTTAATCCGGCAGCCACCATAGTATAAAAAACGGGCAGCATCCTCAATCCTGCTTTCGTCGAAACTCATGATGCGGGCCATCACGCCAAACGTATCAGGTTTGTTAAAATATTTCCACTGGTGCTCAAAATAATCTGGCGTAAGCTTTACATCAGAGTTTAAGAGTAAGATTAATTCGTGTTTGGCTTCCCGGATACCATGATTGCAGGTATAAGAAAAACCTCGGTTCTGATCATTGATCAGTAGTTTTACCTCCTTGTAATTTTCTTTGATAAAAGAGATGCTGTCGTCCTTTGAGCCATCATCTATAACAATAATTTCAAATTCTGTACCCGCATTTTGAGCCGCGGTAAAAACAGAAGGCAGGTATTGTTCGAGCAGATGCTTGCCGTTATAATTAGGGATGATGATCGAAACACTTTTCTGCATCTACTTTACAATTTTATAATTCCGGTATTCAAACAAGCGCATACCAGTTAAATCTTCAATTTTTTGCAAAACCCGCCTGCGAAAATTCATTTTTGGGGTTTCCTTGGTTAAATCTTTATCAAATTTCCAGTTTGCAGCCTCAATTCTTGCCTGCATTACTTTTGGGTGAGTGCCTTTAAAATGAACCAAACGATCGGCATTGTGCATATCATAAGTTTCCTGCACGGGATAATTCTCTTCAATCCATTCTTCTGTTTGATAAAACTGATTAAAGTTTCGCACTTTACCTTGTAATCCTTTTGGTGGTTTAACCCAGCCATAATGATAAATGTAGGCATCGATTAACTTAACCTTAAGTTTTCTGTCGTTAATTCTGAAGCCCTGTGCATCACGGTAAGATTTTACACCGGGTAAATTTTTTATCACCCGAACTTCTCTTCTATACCAGCGTCTGGATTCAGCCAGATAGTCATAAGAAGCATAAAAATGTTTATATTTTAAAAGTAAGGCCTCAACATTATTGTTGTGAAGCTCTAGCTCCATTTCTTTTTTAATCAGGGAAAGATAATCTTCATGTATGGCCTCATCCCCTTGAATATAGATCATCCAATCGGTATCCTTACTGATTTCTGCTAAAGCCTTATTGGTTTCGTCGGCAAAAACCCGGCCGCCCTCTCTGATGCTGTCATCCCAAACGGTATCAATAGTCCTGATTTTAGGATCGATGCTTTTAACCATTTCAGAAGTTTCGTCTGAAGAGTTCCCCAGGGCAACAATAAAATCATCACATAAAGGTAATATGGAAAGTATGGCTTCTTTTGCCGGATAATCGTTTACAATTGCATTTCTTAAAAAGGTAAAACCGGTAACTTTCATTATAGGTGCTTTGTAGCTGATAATTTTTGTTTATTTGTACAAAGATAGTTTTATTGATGAATACGCATCTATCCATTTTAAGAGAAGTAAAGGCTGGAAATTACAGGGTTTTGGCAAGGACATTAACCCTTGTCGAAAATAACATTACACCGGCTGATGCGATTTTAAGAGATTTAGATAGTTGGGCTAATGTTCCGGTTTTAGGTATTACAGGGCCTCCAGGTGCAGGTAAAAGTACCCTGGTAAATGCAGTAACCAGCCATTTTGTGGCGAAAGGAATGCACATTGCTATATTGGCCATAGATCCTACCTCTCCATTTAATTTTGGGGCATTGTTAGGCGACCGTATTCGTATGGCTGGGCAATTTAATAATCCAAATGTTTTTATTCGCTCGCTGGCTACGCGTGGCGCTTTAGGGGGTATTTCGGCAAAAACTATCGAAATGGTTGATGTTTTAAAAGCAGCTAATTTTGACCTGATTATTGTAGAAACTGTTGGCGTAGGACAATCGGAAGTCGAAATTGCCGGACTGGCTGATAAAACTGTTGTTGTTTTGGTGCCCGAATCTGGCGATGAGGTACAGAATATCAAATCTGGTTTGATGGAGATTGCCGATTGTTTTGTGATAAATAAGGCTGACAGGGAAGGCGCAGCTATTTTTGCCAATAATTTAAAGAAAATCGTACACCAGGGTATGAAGACTATCCCAATATTAAAAACAGTGGCCGATAAAAATACCGGTATTGATGAACTATGTGCATGGATAATCAAACCCCTGACTTCTGATCATAACCGAAGGGCTTTTCTGTTTGCAGAGAAAGCCTGGAGACTCATTCAACATGAGAAAATGAGGGGTATAGATAAAAAAAGGCTGCTAGAAAAAGTTCAGGCAGCCTTGAAAGAAGATGATTTTAATATTTATCGTTTTGCTGATGAATTTAAAGGTTAATCGATTAGTTATTATCAATTAACTGTAAACTACCAACTGAGAATTGATTAACTGTTCATGATATCCTCAATTTCTTCAGCTTCTAGTGGGATATCGGCCATTAAATCTATATTTCCATTTCCGGTGATCAGAATATTATTTTCTAAACGGATACCCAAACCTTCCTCCGGAATATAAATGCCTGGTTCAACTGTAAGGATGTTGCCATTAGCAAATGGCGTATATCTTCCAGCAAAGTCATGTACATCGATGCCTAGGTGATGCGAATTGCCGTGCATAAAATATTTTTTATAAGCTGGCCAGGCTGCGGTTTGATTCTTCACGTCTGCTGTAGAAATAAGTCCAAGATTAACCAGTTGCTCCGTCATAATTTCACCAACCTGCTCGTGGTAAGTATTCCATATGGTCCCTTCGCCAATTAATTTAATCGACTCCTTCATCACGTGCAATACGGCATTGTAAACATCCTTTTGTCTTTGCGTAAAACGGCCATTAACAGGGATAGAACGACTCATATCTGCATTGTAATTGGCATATTCAGCGCCAAAATCGAAAAGTATCACGTCGCCATCTTTACATTCCTGATTATTATCGTTGTAATGAAGGATATTAGCATTGTGGCCAGAAGCAATAATAGGGGTATAGGCATGGCCTGTTCCACCCTGGCGGATAAACTCGTGTATAATCTCCGCTTCAATTTCATATTCTTTAACACCGGGCTTTGTAAATTTTAATACCCTGATAAAAGCATCACGGGTTATTGCCGAAGCCTTTTTTGTTAATTCGATTTCAACATCTGATTTAACTGCGCGTAAATTTCGCATGATAGGTGCCGAACGTTCATAATGATGTAAGGGGTACTTTGCCCTCATTTTCTCAATGAAACGAATGTCACGATAAGGAACTTCGTGAGCATACCGGTCATTTTCATTCGTATTTAAATAAATATGTTCAGCATAGTTTACAATACTATGGAGTATGTTGTCAAAATCTTCTAACCAGTATACCGCTTGAATACCTGATGCCGCTTTTGCTTGCTCTTTGGTATACTTGTATCCTTCCCAAACTTTAATGTAATCGTTAGTCTGTCTTAAAAACAGGACTTCTCTGTACAATGGATTAGGACAATCGGGGAATAATAGCAAAATTGTTTGTTCCTGATCAATTCCGGATAAATAAAATAAATCAGGATTTTGCTTAAAAATAAAGTTCTGATCGCCACTTCTAGGGAATTCATCACTTGAATTGAATATAGCTAATGAGTTGTTTTTTAGGTGTTTAGTGAAATTATTTCGATTTAAAATAAATAATGACTGATTGATGGTAGGATATTTCATGAAAATGGTATTTTTATATGGGTAATGGCCAAATGTAATAAAATGATTAATTACTGTGAAGTTTGGAACGGAGTTTGTATAAAAGTTTGAAAATTTAAAATTTTGTTTAATTTTGCGATTACTAAAAAATTAATCAATTAAATTGTTTAACCCTTAAAAAAGAAAAAGATTATGAATTATTCTACTTTAAAGAAAAGTGTTGCACTTTCTTTAGTGGCATTAACAGGAGTAGCTTCTCTTGCTGTCGCTCAAGATGCACCTGCAACAACTTCTGCTACCAAGGTATTTGGTGGTAGAGGACAGTACAGAACTTGGTCTATCGGTGTACATGGTGGTGTTTTAATGCCAGTTGTTGCTATCGGTGGTTCAAATGACTTTAACAGATGGGATGCTAACTTAGGCTACGGCTTAAACATCCGTAAACAATTAGGTCACTCTTTCGGTTTAGAATTAAACGGAACACGTGGTAAACTTTCAGGTACTAATGAAGGAATCACTTCAGCTGTAAAAGATTTCGAAACTGAATTGCAATATGCAGTAGATTTACGTGGTGTTGTAAATGTAGGTTCAATCGATTTCTTACGTCGTGAGAATTCAGTAGGTTTCTTCTTAACAGCTGGTGCTGGTATGTTAGCTTATGCTCCAAAAATCACTACCGCATCTGGTGGAGTTATTGACTGGAAAGGTAAAGCTATTGGTCCTATTGATGACAGACATGACGCTAAAGATTACGTAAAAGGTTTCTATATTCCAGTTGGTGCTGGTGTTAAATTCAAAGTTTCTGAGCGTGTTAACTTTAACTTAGGTTACACCATGAACTTTGTTGACGCTGATAACGTTGATGGAGTTTATGCAAAAGGCGAAAGTAAAGATAAATTCTCTTACGGTTATGCTGGTTTAGAATTCTCTTTAGGTTCTTCTGCTAAACCAAGTTTAGAGTGGACTAACCCATTAGCTACTATGTACGATGAGTTAAAAGATCCAACTTTACGTCAAGAAGTTGAAGCATTGAAAAACCGTGTTTCTGCTGTTGAAAAATCTGTTGAAGATTTGAAAAAAGATACTGACGGTGACGGTGTTGCTGATCAATTCGATAAATGCCCAGGAACTCCTGCTGGTACTGCTGTTGATGGTTCAGGTTGTCCTCTTCCAAAACCAGCTCCAGTTGATTCAGTTGCTTCTAATGTAACTGGTTTCGAAAAAATTGGTTTTGATTTCAACTCTTCAGTTTTAAAAACTGAGTCTTACCCTACTTTAGATAAATTATCTTCAGTGTTACGTGAAAACGGTGGTAAAGTAACTGTAAACGGTTACGCTTCAAGCGAAGGTACTGCTGCATATAACTTGAAATTATCTAAAGACAGAGCTAACTCTGTTAAAACTTACTTAGTAAACTCTGGCGTTAACGCTAGTCAAGTTGCTACTAAAGGTAATGGTGAAGCTAATCCAATTGCTTCTAACGATACTGAAGAAGGTCGTATCCAAAACCGTCGTGTTGAAACTGCTAGAAACTAGTATTTCAATATAAGATTTAGAAAAGTCCCGATGAAAATCGGGACTTTTTTTATGCCTTTTAATTTTCTGTGTTAAGCTTTTTAGCTAAGTTTGCATGATGTACTTCTTTAGAAAAAAGGATCCTAAAAGGCCAAATAATATCAATCTGAGAATCATGCATTTTATTAATGCATTGGCTATCTTAATTTTTCTTGCAGGTATCATCTATAAGCTTATTCAGTGGCTTGCCAAATAACCCAAATTGTATGAAACAAATTATTAAAACAACGAATGCTCCAGCTCCAATTGGACCATATAGCCAGGCTGTACAAGCTGGAAACTTTTTATTCGTATCAGGCCAGGTGGCCATTAATCCCGAAAGTGGAGAACTAAACATTGGTAATATTGAAGAAGAAACACATCAGGTCATGCGTAACCTTAAAGCCGTTTTGCTTGAGGCGGGCCTAACTTTCGATAACGTAGTAAAGTCTACCATCTTCTTAAGCGATATGGGTACCTTTGCGCAGGTAAACGAAGTTTACGGACAATACTTTACAGCTGATTTTCCAGCCCGCGAAACGGTTCAGGTTTCGGTATTGCCTAAAAATGTTAATGTAGAAATCTCTGTAATTGCCATTGTAGGCTAATTTTGACGGAAAGCAAAAGCAAATATTTTATAGCGGGCATTGTTCCTTACATAATCTGGGGAACAATGTCTGTGCCTTTGCGTAACATAAAAGGTTTTCCGCCACACGAAATTTTATACTACAGGATATTTATTTCCATTATCGTGGTTTGGGCTACCATTCTTTTATTCAGAAGGAAAGCCTTACAAAATGATTTGAATTTATTAAAATCATTAAACACCCGCCAGAAAACCAGACTATTGCTGCTTACCATCGTGTCATCATTTCTGATAACCGGAAACTGGTTCACCTACATTTATGCGGTAAATAGTGTGAGTTTAAAGGCCGCAGCCTTTGCCTATATGGTGTGCCCGCTATTAACTGCGCTCTGTGGATTTATCATTCTAAAAGAACAATTAACCAAGGCTAAAATTATTGCCCTGATTATTGCATTTATAAGCATCATCCTATTGGCAACAGGCTCTTTACACGAAGTCATGTGGGCCATTATCATCGCCTCTTTTTATGCGCTATATGTTATTGTGCTAAAAGTGATTAAAGATGTAGATAAGTTTAACTTTTTAGGCGTTCAGTTAATTTTATCAGGGTTAATGATGCTGCCTTTGTATTTTTTAAACGCTGCACCTTTTCCTACTGAAACCTTCTTTTGGGCACATATATTTTTGATTGCCATTGTGTTTACCATTATTCCGCTCTTCTTAAATTCCTATGCCCTGTTGGGCATGCCTTCGTCTGCCCTGGGTATTTTAATCTATCTCAATCCTATAGTTGCTTTTACAGTAGCATTTTTTTACTTTAAGGAAAAAATAGATCTGCACCAACTTTTCGCCTATTTGCTTTTGCTGTTATCGATCGTTATTTTTAATGCGGCTTTGCTAAAGAGTGTTGTTTACAAGAAACAGTAAAATATTTTGTTTAATTCGGTATTAGATACACCTGTTGAGTTTTTGAAAGGCGTTGGGCCAAGTCGTGCCGATGTTTTAAAAAAGGATCTCGGCCTGTTCACTTATCAGGATATGCTGGCACATTATCCGTTCAGGTATATCGACCGTACAAAATATTTCAAGATTAACCAGATCAATCCTGATTCGCAGTATATTCAGATTATCGGGCGGGTAATCAGTAAAAAAGTAATCGGCGATAAAAGAGCAAAGCGCATTATTGCTGTTTTTAAAGATGAGACCGGAATCATGGAACTGGTTTGGTTCCAGAGTTTAAAATGGGTTGATGATAATATCACCGTTGGCACTGCTTATGTAGCTTTTGGTAAACCTAGCATCTTTAACGGAACATTCAGCATCTCACATCCTGAAATGGAGCTGTATCAGCGCAAACAGGTGGGAAGAGGTAATTTAACCTTGCAGCCGGTTTATAACTCAACAGAGAAGCTTAAAAAGTTTAATCTCGATTCAAAAGGCTTACAACGTTTAATCGCCGGCCTGTTGGATCAGATTATTCCTCAGGTTCCAGAAAATTTACCTCCATACATTATTGATAAGTATCAGCTGCCAGATAAAAGACTGGCCTTGCTGAATATTCATTTTCCTAAAAATCAGCAGGATTTAAGCGCTGCGGAAAGACGCCTTAAATTTGAGGAATTGTTCTTCATCCAATTGCAGCTTTTACACAATAAACATTTGCGCCAGTTAAAGTTTAAAGGCGTAACTTTTGAAAAAGTTGGCGAAAAAGTAAACCGTTTTTATAACGAGTTTTTGCCCTTTGAATTAACGAATGCCCAAAAACGGGTAGTTAAGGAAATCAGAATTGATACCCAACGGGGCGTACAAATGAACCGGCTTGTTCAAGGCGACGTAGGGAGTGGTAAAACTGCTGTTGCACTAATGAGTATGCTTTTGGCAAATGACAACGGCTATCAGGCTTGTATGATGGCGCCTACGGAGATTTTAGCCCGTCAGCACTATGCATCTATCACATCGCTGGTAACTGACGACCTGGTGCGTGTTGCCATCCTTACAGGAAACACTAAAAAGAAGGAGCGCACGATTTTGCATGAGCAATTGGAGAGTGGGGAAATCGATATTCTGATCGGAACACATGCCCTGATTGAGGATAAGGTTCAGTTTAGGAATCTGGGGCTGGTTGTAATTGATGAACAACACCGTTTTGGTGTGGAGCAACGCGCTAAACTTTGGCGGAAAAATATCATTCCACCACATATTCTCGTGATGACCGCTACACCCATTCCGCGCACTTTGGCCATGACCTTATATGGTGATCTTGATGTTTCGATCATCGACGAATTACCTGCGGGTAGAAAACCCATAGAAACCAAACACCTTTTTGAAGGCCAACGTCTCAGGATGTTTGGTTTTATGAAGCAGGAAATTGCCAAAGGCAGGCAGGTTTATATTGTTTATCCTTTAATTAAAGAAAGCGAGAAATTAGATCTTTTACATCTCGAAGCGGGCATTGAGCAGCTGAGTTATCAGTTTCCTAGACCGGATTACCAAATGAGTATTGTTCATGGACAAATGCCCAATGCGGATAAACAGTTCGAAATGCAGCAGTTTATTGATGGTAAAAGCCAGATTATGGTGGCTACAACCGTAATAGAGGTGGGCGTAAATGTGCCTAATGCTTCGGTTATGGTCATCGAAAATGCCGAAAGGTTTGGGCTTTCACAGCTCCATCAGTTGCGCGGTAGAGTAGGCCGTGGGGCAGAACAGTCTTTCTGTATATTAATGAGTGGGAATAAACTGAGTAAAGAGGGCAAGATCCGCTTAGAAACAATGGTAAGGACCAACAATGGTTTCGAAATATCAGAAATAGATTTACAGCTCCGTGGTCCTGGCGATATTACCGGAACACAACAAAGCGGTGTTTTAGATCTGAAGCTTGCCGACCTGGCCAAAGACCAGATTATTTTATCTGAAGCACGGAACACCGTAATTGCTCTTTTTGAAGACGATCCGCAACTGGCAAAACCCGAAAACGCAATCTTAAAAGCCTACCTGCAAAAGTTAGAAAGAGGTATTTCTTTCGACAAGATCAGTTAACGCGCCAAATCCACAAATTTTCTCCTTATTTGCAATAACATTTAGTAGTGTATTATTTGTACTACTTTGCGTAGTTGTGTAATTGTTTTTTTACGATTCAGCCCCTTATAATTATTATTCTACCCCCTTTTTTAATTTTCTAATATTCCTATCTTGCGTGTAACCAAATATGAAATGTTGAGCCGGCAAGTCCAAAACTGGGTATGTCGTACACAGTGATTTTCATTCCCTGAAAATTGTTTTTAAGTAGTTATGAGGGATTTCATATGGTTAATGATGATTTGTTGATATAATCGGAAAGGGCCTTAATTTTTTGATGTTAATGTGGTGTAAATGATTATATCAATAAGTCATGTTTAAATGATTTGTTTAAAGACAATTCAATATTACTGAAGTGTATTAAATTATCATACAACTATTATCTAACCAAAATAAATTGAAAAACTATGAAAAAAAATCTATTGAGGACTTTTGCCAGAAGTAGCATGTTTCTTGTTTGCGGTGGTTGTCTCGTTTTTTCTCCACCTTTCAGCATGTCTGCCAAAGCATCATTGCATGAAAAAGAACCTTTTGATTTTTACAGACCCCCACTTCAGGACATTATTGTGAAAGGACAGGTTACTGACGCCAAGGGTCCTATTCCGGGCGTGAGTGTGAAGTTAAAAGGAGGGGCTGCAACGACAGTAACAGATGGTTCAGGTAAATTTAGTATCAAGGTACCTGAAGATGCAACCCTGGTATTTACCTATGTAGGCTACGTTGATCAGGAGATTCAGGTAAAAAACCAAACCAGCATTAACGTACGTTTGGTAGAAAACAACCAAAACCTTACTGAAGTAGTTGTAGTAGGTTACGGAACGCAAAAGAAAGCGGTTGTATCTGGTGCGGTTGCCGCGGTTAAAGGCTCGGAGCTGGCCAAATCTTCTTCTGTGAACTTAACCAATTCGTTAGCCGGCCGTTTACCAGGCGTAACTGCATTACAGGGAAGTGGTGAGCCTGGTTACGATGGTTCTACCATCCGGATCAGGGGTATAAACTCACTCGGGAATAACAATGCTTTAATCGTAATTGATGGAATTCCTAACCGGGCCGGTGGAATTGAAAGGTTAAACCCGAACGATATCGAAAGTGTATCCGTTTTAAAAGATGCTTCTGCAGCCATTTACGGTTCGCAAGCTGCAAATGGGGTAATCCTGATTACCACCAAATTAGGTAAATCGGGCAAACCACAATTTTCTTACGATTTTAGTTATGGTTTGCAACAACCAACACGTATACCAAAAATGGCCAATTCGACTCAATATGCTGAGATTTTAAATGAACTGAATATTTTCGGCTCTGATCTTAATCCGAATGAATGGTCAGCAGCGTGGAACAGTTTCAAAACAACAGGTACTTATTTATCTACTGGCGGTAAAACGATTAATGCCGCTTACAAACCAGACGAAATCAGGAAATTTGGTGATGGCTCAGATCCGCTAAGGTATCCCAATACTGATTGGTTTAAAACTACTTTCCAAAATTGGTCTCCTCAGCAAAGACACAACGTTCAGATTAATGGAGGGAGTGAAAATGTTAAATATTTGCTTTCATTAGGCTATCTAAATCAGGATGGCTATTATAAAAATTCTGCCACAGGTTATCAGCAGTATGATATGCGTTTTAACCTGGAAGCAAAATTAAGCAAGTATATTACTACAACATTGGGAGTAAGTGCAAGAGAGGAAGACCGTAATTTTCCAACTGTTTCAGCGGGTGATATCTTTAGATTCTTAATGCGGGGGAGACCTAACGAGATAGCCATATGGCCTAACGGGTTGCCTGGTAGGGATATTGAATATGGTTATAATCCGGTGGTTTCTACTACAGATTTAACAGGAACTAATAAGGATGTTAGAGATTACTTTCAAACTACAGGTAAAGCAGAAATTAAAATTCCTGGTGTTGATGGATTAAAGGTAACCGGTACAGCTGCAATAGACAAATATTCTGGCAGACAAAAAAACTGGCAATTGCCCTGGACACTTTACGATTGGGACAAGAAAACGTTTGCAGCCGATGGTGTAACACCTGTGCTTGCAGGTACGGTACGTTCTCAATATACCGATCCAAGGCTTAGGGAAACTGCAGGTGGACAATTAGCCATAAACTTAACCGGAATGGTTAACTATGATAAGAAGATTAGCGACCATACTATTGGCTTAATGGCCGGCGTAACACGCGAAACAGTTAACAACGACGGTTTTACTGCGTTTAGAAGATACTTTATATCTTCATCTGTTCAAGAGTTGCTTGCAGGTGATGAAAGGGAGCAATCATTAGGCAATAATCCTGGTGACCCGAATAATCTATTTAAAAGAGCAAGGTTAAGCTATTTTGGAAGGGTGGGCTATAACTATAAAGAAAAATACCTTGCTGAATTTTTGTGGCGGGTAGATGGATCTTATATCTTTCCAACAGATAGACGTTTCGGTTTCTTCCCAGGGGTATCAGTAGGTTGGCGTTTATCTGAAGAGCCGTTTTTCAAAGACAATGTTAAATTCGTCAACAATTTGAAATTAAGGGCCTCATGGGGGCAAATGGGGGCTGAAGCCTATTTTGGCGATGCCCTGCAGGAATATCAATACCTCAGTTTGATGAACTTTGGTACCTATACCTTTAATGATCTGGTAACTAAAACCTTAACTGAAGGTAAGGTGCCCAATTTTGATTTTGGATGGGAAGTGGCAAATAATACAAATATTGGTTTAGATGCATCATTTTTAAATAATAAATTGTCGTTAGAGTTCGATTACTTCTATAATAAGCGTACAAACATTCTGATCAGCAGAGGTAGTTCGGTGCCTGAAAGTTCGGGCATTACCGATCGTTTACCTCCTGTTAACTTAGGAAAGGTAAACAACAAAGGTTTCGAATTTAAATTAAGCTACAATGACCAGGTTGGTGATTTAAATTTTGGCGTGAGTGTAAATGGTGGCTATGCTAAAAACAAGATCGTTTTTTGGGATGAAACCCCTGGTGCCCCAGAATGGCAGCGTTCTACTGGCAGGGTAACCAGTTCGTGGTTGGTGTACGATTATGATGGTGTTTTTAAAGATCAGGCAGAAGCTGATGCCAATAAACAAAAGTATAGTGCATTAACGAGTAATCTTCGCGCAGGCGACATGAAATTTAAGGACAGGAATGAGGATGGTAAAATTAATGCAGATGATAAGATCCGTTTGGATAAAAATGGAACTCCAACTTTTACGGGCGGTGTAAATTTTAATGTTCAGTACAAAGGATTTGACTTATCAGTGCTTATTCAAGGAGCAACGGGTGGAATGCAGATTGTTGGTTTAACAGAATCGGGAGATATTGGTAACTTCCTGGAGTGGTCGTACCTGAACCGCTGGAGCATTGATAATCCAAGTTCGGTAAACCCGCGCTTATCAAATAGGGGTGCTACCTATTATACCGATAGCAATAATGCCTTAAACAATACCTATTGGTTAAGGAGCAATAACTACATCAGACTTAAGAATGTAGAGCTAGGATATACATTGCCAACCACCTGGGTTGAAAAAGTTGGATTAAATAGTGTAAGGGTATATGCAAATGGCCTCAATTTGGCTACGCTTGATAAAATCAAGATATGGGATCCCGAATCTACCAATACAAGTGGACAATACTATCCACAAGCTAGGGTAATTAATATGGGTATTAAAGCCACTTTTTAACAATGTATAGCTGTTTATCAATTACAAAGAAGAATATGAAAACAATAATTCAAAATAGAAATTTATATCTATTGGTTCTTATTACCTTTTTTGCATTTGCGTGTAAAAAGGATTTTTTGAACGTAGAATCACCTGGCCAGGTGCCTGCCGAGTCGGTATGGAAAGATCCTGCAACTGCGCAGGCATTTGTGAACGATATCTATAACGGACTGGGTAACGGCGGCTTTTCTGAACAGATGTTAGCATCAGTTTCTGACGAAGCCTTGTTTACACACCCTACCCGTGGTATCGATCTGGTTAATAGTGCTACCATTAACCCATCTACATTGGGATGGGTGGATGATACATGGGCTTATAAACAAATGTATAACCGCATCCGGGCCTGCAACATTACCATCGAGAAAATTACCGGTGGAGATAATGCACTAACCAGCCAAACATTAAAAGACCAGCTGGCGGGCGAAGCATATTTTTTACGTGCTTATTTTTATCAGCAGTTATTACGCTTTTATGGAGCAGTACCTATTATTACAAAAACTTACGTACTCAACGATAATTATAATGTAAAGCGTAATACCTATGAAGAATGTGTAAACTTCATTATTAAAGATTGCGATGAGGCGAATAAACTTTTAACAGGCAAAACGATGGAAAAAGGGCGTACCACTGCTACCGCTGCTTTGGCACTTAAATCAAGGGTATTGATTTATGCGGCGAGCGATTTGCATGACAGGGCAAAGCTTACAAATAAAGTTAGTGGAATTGCCGCTCAAAAATTAGATTTCTTAAGTTATGCAAGTGGGGATCAAGCCGATCGTTATAAATTGGCTCAAACGGCTGCAAAAGCAGTAATGGATGCCACAAAAGGCTATTTGTTAGATTTATCTGCGCCAGTATCGGTAACGGAAGGAAGCAGGAATTATAAAAGTATAGCGATGGGTGGTGCCAGTAAAGCGCCCAATATAGATGCTGCGGCAGCTGCCGAATTAATTTTTGCACGTTATTTCATCGTTCAGAATAATATTAAGCATGCGCAACAAAATGGCCCTAACGGTTACCATAACTGGGCAGGTAATACACCAATTGGCTTATTGGTTGATGATTATGAAATGAAAGACGGTTCTAAATTTAGTTGGACAAACCCAGCACAAAAAGCTGAGCCTTATCAAAATAGAGATCCACGCTTTTACGCTACTGTTTTATATGATGGTGCCGGTTGGAAACCCCGTGATAAAGCTTCTGGCAATGTAGATCCAGCCAGTCAAATCCAGACAGGGGTATATGATCTGTTGGATGACAAAAACAATAAGTTCGATTTTAAAGGTCTGGATACCAGAGCAAGTTCTATCGAAAACTGGAACGGTAGCTGGACAGGTTATTACTATCATAAATTTATTGATCCGGATCCAACTATTGTTGATGCCTCTATGTCGCAAAATGTGCCCTGGCCTTTCTTTAGGTATACAGAAGCGGTATTCAATTACATCGAAGCCAGTATTGAGCTTGGCGAATTGGGTAATGCGACCAATTGGTTAAATAAAATCCGTTTCAGAGCAGGTATGCCAGCGGTTACGGCAACAGACCAGGCCGGACTTCGGGAGGTTTATCGTCACGAGCGCCGCATCGAAATGGCCTATGAGGAACAACGTTATCACGATACACGCAGGTGGTTAATTGCCGGCGAAACATTAGGTAGAAAAGTTACCTATATTAAAGTTACCGGTAAATTTAAGCCGGGTAAAACCATGTCTGCGCCTTACCATTATGACCCTACTGTATACGATTATACTTATAGTCCGGTTGTAGAAAATGCACAGGAAAACAGAAGCTGGGACAATAAACTTTATTTCAGGCCATTTAGCCGTGATGAAGTAAACAAGAATAATTTGCTCGAGCAAAACCCGGGATACTAAAAAATGCACTTGATTACCCGATGGATATGTACAATCATATTCATCGGGTTTTTTATGCAATAACATATTTTTACTTTTTAATAGAGAAATAAGCAATCTAAAACCTTTGTCTATTCCTGTATTTAATTTTCAAAGCTTAGTTTTGCATATAATTTTTTTCCTGTGGCAGATTCAGACCCCAATTCGGTTATTTCAAAACCAGATCCTTACGCCGCATTGCGCTTTAGGGAGTTCCGCTCTTACCTAGGCATGCGTTTTTTCTTCACTTTTGCCTATCAAATGCAGGCGGTAGTGCTTGGAATTTATATTTATCATGTAACCAAAGATCCATTGGCTTTAGGATTTGTAGGCCTGTGCGAGGCTATTCCTGCAATAGGAATTGCGTTGTATGGAGGTTATGTTGCAGATAAGAGTGAAAAAAGAGGTTTATTACTCAAAATATTTGGAGGCGTATTTCTTTGTACCCTCATTATGCTGCTGGTAACATTGCCGCAGTTCAACCTTCGGCAGATCGATATCATTTTTACCCTGTTTAATTTTAAGGTTAATCTGATCGCATTGATTATGTATGTACTCGTGTTTGGAATGGGTATATCAAGAGGGTTTTTCGGGCCAGCCACATTCTCTTTAATGGCTCAGATCTTGCCAAAAAACCTTTACCCAAATGCAAGTACCTGGAGCAGTTCGAGCTGGCAGATGGCCTCTATTTTAGGGCCGGCAATAGGTGGGATGACTTACGGTTTCTTCGGTATTACCGTAACATATATTGTAATTATTTCTTTTGTATTTATAGCCCTCATTTGTATTTTCTTTTTAAAAGTTCATCCTCCACAGTTTGTGCCTAAAGAAAATATTAAAGAGAGTTTGCTTAAAGGAATAAATTTTGTGTTTAAAACCAAAATGATGGTTTGGGCGATGAGTCTAGATTTGTTTTCTGTATTTTTTGGCGGTGCGGTAGCCATATTACCCGTGTTTGCCAATGATATACTAAAAGTTGGACCCGAAGGTTTAGGCTTCATGCGGGCCGCTGTTTCTGCAGGATCTGTTTTTACCATGCTTGCGATGACTCGATTTTCTCCAATGAACAAACCTTGGCGAAATTTATTGATTGCGGTAACTGGTTTTGGCTTAAGCATCATCTGCTGGAGTTTATCTAAAAATTTCTATTTAACACTCTTCTTCCTCTTTTTAGAAGGCTCTTTTGATAGTGTAAGTGTAATCATCAGATCAACCATTATGCAATTGCTAACACCAGATGAAATGCGTGGGCGTGTATCGGCTGTAAACAGTATGTTTATTGGATCGTCAAATGAAATTGGCGCTTTTGAGTCGGGCCTTACCGCAAAGTTAATGCGTACCATCCCATCGGTGGTATTTGGAGGAAGCATGACATTGGTCATTGCTGGCATCACCTGGTTAAAAACGAAATCTTTAACGAAATTAAGTTTGCAGGATATTAATGAGCAGACCAGTAAAGCGGTTTAATCGTTTCGTCATGCTAACCTGTAGTGCAGCGGAAAGCTACGGAGTAAATTTAGTTGAGCCTCTATCATGCTGTAAATAAGCTTTGGTATTAAAGTTTTTTGACAACCAGTAAACGCTGTTTTAGTAAAAGATTTGGGCATGCCCCAAGCTGCGCAAGGGTCGGGCTATCCGTTACAATCTTTTTTGAAGAAAAATCAAAAAAGTATTTCCACTGCTATCCCTCATGCAAAACCCATAGTAGTTAAAAAATGTCACTTATACGTTTTACCCTAGTCATCTAAACCTGATGGCACGGATGCCGATAAAAGATTATTATTCTTTTCATTAACATTTATCGGCAGGAGGAACAGCGGGGCGGAACCTAACCGAAGGACCATTGGTCTTGCTTTCCAAAAAATAGACTTATTCTACTAACAGTATTATTTTTTAAGGAGAAAATTGAAATGGTCCGTGAGGACACGGACCATGGCGATAAGTTTATATAGTTTAGGGTCGTTAATCTAAAAAATGCAAATGTTATAATCTTCTTTATGAACAGAAAAGCAATGGTGTGCAAGGTTTTTCGGTAGCCCTGCCTTTCCTTCAATCTTTTTGTTAATGGTTTGACGTACCTGTTGATTAGCTGTAACAAAAAGGATTTTCGTACAGTCAGGTTTAGTTAATTTAGCCGCTGCTGTTGTTAATAGTTAAAGAGCATTGTGCTCAAAATCAATTCCTTTGCCATCTAAACCCGATGGCACGGATGCCGATAAAAGATTATTATTCTTTTCATTAACATTTATCGGCAGGAGGAACAGCGGGACGGAACCAAACCGAAGAACTATTGGTCTTGCTTTCCAAAAAAATAGACTTATTCTACTAACAGTATTATTTTTTAAGGAGAAAATTGAAATAGTCCATGAGGACACGGATCATGGCGATAGAGTTGCCTGATTCTAAAAAAACTATCAAGTGTCGACACAAATATTTATTATTTTCCGCTCTCTGCCGCGGGGCATGGTACTTTGGAGCGCCAAAGTACCCAAAGCGCTTTGTCAATCCGGCAAGGTGGCTTCTCACTGCCCTAGGCTCATCAAAAAAACAGCGGCACTTCGTTTTGTGTTCAGTACCTTTTATAAGCTGAGAATCATGATTATTGAACACAAAACCACTGCGTTTAAGGTTTGGTAGTGCTATTTGTTCTATTCTGTAACTGTTTTTTTGATTTTTCTGCCACTTGGGATTGACGAAGTTCTTCGGCAAAGCCTGAACTTTATTAACGTTAGTTAGCAAGATGCATAAAAACCCAAATCAAAAGATGTATCTACATGATAGGATGAATCGGGAGATTTCCTCTGCTATCCCCCATGCAAAACTATCGACGCCCGCATGATATTTAACTTTTATTGTGCCTTAGTTTCTTGGTGGTGAAAAACAAAAATGGTCCGCGAGACACGGAGCATGGCGAAAATTAAAACTTCTTATTCTTACCCCAGATCAAATAGATAATCGAGCCTAGAAATGGAGCGAAAAGGATTATGATAAACCAAAGCACCTTTACCGAGAAACCCATGCTGCTGTTTCTCGATATATGGTACAATGCGACTAATATTAGCGCCAGCCAAAGTATGGCTGCTATAATAATGATCATTGCAATCTGGTTGCTTTCTGCTTGTGCTAGTAACATAATAAAGATATTGTTCCTTAAGCTTCAACAACTCTTTCGCCAATTTGTTGGCGCCACATGGCCTGGTACAATCCGTTTTGTGCAATTAATTCTTCATGTCTTCCTTCTTCAATGATGTTGCCTTTCTCCAGAACATAAATTTTATCAGCATGTTTTATGGTCGATAAACGGTGGGCAATCAAAATGGTAATGTGATCGGTTAAATCCGATACCGAACGGATGGTTTTGGTAATTTCTTCTTCCGTAATCGAATCCAGCGATGAAGTAGCCTCATCAAAAACCAAAATATCTGGCTGACGGAGTAATGCTCTGGCGATTGATAAACGTTGTTTTTCGCCACCAGAAACTTTAACGCCACCTTCGCCAATTAAGGAATCTAAACCTTTATCAGCTCTGGCTAAAAGTGTCTGACAAGCAGCTTGATTGAGCACTTTATAACATTCTTCATCCGTAGCATTGGGGTTAACAAACAACAGGTTTTCTCTTATCGTACCTGAAAATAACTGGGTGTCTTGCGTTACGAAGCCAATTTTCTCGCGTAAGGCATCCAAATCGATATCGTTACTTGGGATGCCATTATATAAAATCTCACCATCTTTTGCCGGATATAAACCAACCAATAGTTTGACCAGTGTACTTTTTCCAGAACCCGATGGGCCAACAAAAGCAATGGTTTGCCCGTGATGGGTTTTAAACGAAATATTATCTAAAGCATTTCTATTGGCGGTTAGGTGTTTGAAACCAACATTGTTAAAGGTGAGGTCTTTTATTTTAGCAATCGAAGTCGGATTTTCAGGTTTTTTATCGACCGGTGTGCTTAAAATCTTTTTAAAGTTACCCAACGAAACTTCGGCCTCGCGCCAGGTTAAAATCACATTACCCAGCTCCTGTAGCGGTCCGAAAAGGAAAAACGAGTAAAAAAGGAAGGAAAAATACTGTCCGGCCGAAATCGTATTGTCGAAAATAAGTAAAAGCAGCACCAGCACCATTGTACTTCGAACCAGGTTTACGGTAGTGCCCTGAACAAAACTCATACTGCGCACATATTTCACTTTTTTAAGTTCTAAGCCAAGGATTTTGTAAGTGGTTTTGTTCAAGCGGTCAATTTCCTGATCGGCCAAACCTAAACTCTTAACCAGTTCGATGTTTCTTAACGATTCAGTTGTCGAGCCCGCCAAAGCTGTGGTTTCGCCAACAATAGAGCGCTGGATGGTTTTAATCTTGCGACTTAAAAACCAGCTTACGAAACTGATAATCGGGATAGCCGAAAAGTAAACTAAAGTAACTTTGTAGCTTACCGAAACCGAATACACGATAACGAAAATCATCCCGATTAAACTGACAAAAAGGATACTAATAAAAGAGGTAATAAACTTTTCCGAATCTAACCGTACTTTCTGTAAAATACCCAGGGTTTCACCACTACGTTGATCTTCGAAAATCTGATAAGGCAGTTTTAAAGAATGCTGCAAGCCATCGGCATACATTTTCGCACCAACTTTCTGAACAATTACACTGGTGAAATAATCCTGAAAGTTTTTAGCAATCCGCGAAACCATGGCTGCGCCAATAGCCAGCCCGATTAAACCAAGAGAACCCCAAAGGTACTGGTTGTAGGTTAACGAATCTTTTTTATTGATAAAGCGGTCTAAAATGCGACCGGTGATATATGGATCTAAAAGTGAAAAACCAATATTTATGCCTGCCAGCAATAGCGCTAGGGCCACAATCCACTTGTGGTGTTTCAGGTAATTAAGTAATAATCCCATTAAGTTTTGCTGTTTGTTAATGCAAACATAAAAAAAGGGAACGGATAAAAATCCATTCCCCTCTTTTATGACTTTAAGCTAAGAAAATAGCTAAATCTTGTTTAAAATCCGTAACGTAAACCGATTTGTATTTGCCAAGGGTTACCCGACGGAGTAACGATGCCGGTGTTATTTACACGGTAAGTATAAGCTTTGTTTGTCGCATCAAATGCGCTAACCGCATATAAAGCCTGGTTGCCCAAAGTTTCATTTACACCCCATTTTTTGTTAAGTAGGTTTGCAAAATTAAATACATCTCCGGAGAATTCAATACTATGCTTTTTATTCAATTGTAGTTGATAGCTTAACTTTAAATCAACAATGCCAAAAAAGTCATTCACGCCACCATTTCGCTCAGCTATCTGACCAGAATATTTATTAATATAATCTTTTAAACTTTGGCTGGCGTCCGGATTATCCAATAATGCCTGTAAACCTGTGCGAATGTTTGCAGGAATATTTTGATTGTTTCTATCGAATACAAAAGCTAAATCATTTGTAGCCACAAAATCTCCATTAATATTGCCACCAGCCAATAAGCTATATCGTGTTCCACCAATACCAGAGTAACGAACGCCTAATCTAAAGCCATAAAAACTTGGCGACGTGCCATAAATAACAACCTTATTACGGAATTGATTATCTGAATAAGACATTTTGCTTAAATCCCTTGGATCATCTTTAACAGGTAGAGATAAAGTAGCAGAGTTTGCCACGTTGCCATTATACGATGTATTATCTTTTGTGTCGTTGTAGGTATAACTTGCAGAGATTTCTCCATCTTTAAAGTAGTTCCAGGTTGCATCTAAAACTACCGCGAATTGATTTACTTTACCTTTGCTATTTAATTCCAGTACACGACCGAATTGATTGGTTAAACGGCCGCCTTTCCAATCGGCAACGCCATTACCTGGAGCAACGCTTGCAATTGGTACGAAAACACCACGGTTACCTTCATTAGGTAGGGTAAAATATGGGTTGGCAGCCATGTTTCTATCTACATACATATAGTTATTACGTCCTAAGGTAGCATAACCGGTTATTCCAACCTTTAACTTATCGGTAATCAATTTACTGTAAGATAAGTTGGCTTTGTAAACTACCGGAATCTTGGCATCTTCTGCGTAAGTATTAATGGTTGGTACTTGTAACAATGGTAAAGAAGGCGTTTGCTCGCTTCCGTTTCGGTAACCAATAAAGTTTGGTTTTGGTACATCAGCACCAAAAACATCAACTGTTGCCAAATGTTTACCATCAAAGGTTAAGTTATTAATGGTTACATAGTTGTTAACATCCGAGCCGAAAATACCTGCTCCGAAACGAACAAAGTCTGTTCGGTTTTCGTTAATATCCCAGTTAAATTGAATTCTTGGTTGAATTAAAAATTGTTTTAATTCATGGTCTGTTCTCACACCAATAGCATCAAATAGTTGCTGATTAAGGGGCGATTTTGGGTAAGTGCTATAATCAATACGTAAACCACCTATAAAATCTAAACCTCTTGCTAATTTAGTCTGCATTTGGCCGTAAACAGCGGCGTTCCATATGCCGGCTTTAACAGTTGGGTCTGCAACCAAAGGTACTTCACGATAAAATCTGTTTGGAGCAAGGTTATTAAAGTTTGTAATCGCCGGAACTTCGATCTTTTTTGTAGGGTCATTTGGAAAAGCAGGATCTTGAATCTGAGAAGTTGAGTATTCGAAACGGCCATTAACTTCACTACCATAAAGAGATTTTGCATTGGTATACATCACATCAACACCAAATGTATATTTAACTTTATCCGTATTATAATAAAAATTATCTACCAATTGAAACACATTATTGGTAAAACCTTCTTGTCCGAAACGGTGGCCACCAATTTGTATTGCCGTAGAGATGCCCTTGGTGCCATCGGCAAGGTCAGACTTTATATTTCCAACAATTGCTCTTGGAATGGCACCTGTTAATTCATCATTTTGTGTACTCGCCTGGAAAGTATATAAATGTTGTATTTTTAATTCGTTAGTAATTTTACTGCTGATGGTTGAACGTAAAGTTGCCAATAAATTATTGTCGACATTTTTATCGTTACCGTAACTTTCGTAGAAATTTATCGTGGTGTTATCTGCTAAACCTAGCGGGTTTCTATCGTTTGTGTAATTATCACGAATGGTTAATAAATTTCTGTCATTAATTTGCCAATCTATACGGGCAAATGCAGCATCCGAACCACGCTTTTTGTCGAATGAACCATATTGAGGGGTATTTGCTACTCCATATTTCGTGCGGGCAACATCCAAAAACTGTGCTAAAGTACTATTGGTGATTCTGAAACGTGCTTCATCAGCAGGGCCATTAACGTCGGCAATGATTAATGGGCGGGCATCTTTCTGATGATCTAAACCAACGAAATAATGTAATTTATCTTTAATAATTGGCCCACCTAAAGTAAAGCCGTATTGATAAGTAGAGAAATCATTATCACGTTTTACGCCTCTAATATCATAACGGCTGGCTAACCAATCTGAACGGCCATAACCAAAAGCGCTTCCGCTTACTGTGTTTGTACCAGATTTAGTTACAGCGGTTACTGTACCGCCTCCGGCTCTGCCTAATGTAACATCATATTGATTGGTTACGACCTTAAATTCGCGGACAGCCTCAATAGAAATTGAATATGGCGCACCACTACGACTCGTGGTACTACCAGCCGAGGTTGGGTTTTTAGCATTCATCCCATCAATGGTATAATTGGTTGATGAACCTAACTGCCCCGAAATATTTCCGCCACGGCTTAAAGGAGATAAATCCATTAAGTTAGAAAAATTACGCCCGTTTACAGGTAATTGGTTCATGGTTTTGGCCGAAATTTCTGTAGAAGCACCAAAGTTTTGAACTTTGTTCCTCAAACCCGAAGCCACAACCTGTACCGCGTCTAAATCCTGCGAAGCTTCCTGCATGGTGATACCCACCTTAACCACATCGCCAAGGTTTAACATATAACCATTCCTGGTTTGCTCGCCAAAGCCTACATAAAGGGCTTTAACCGAATAAGGGCCACCCAATGGAAGCTCTTTAAAAGTATACTCGCCCTGGGCGTTGGTAGATGTTTTAGTGGTGAAACCTGTTGAGTTGTTTCTGATTTGAACCGAAACCCCGGGGATGGGTTTCTTTTGCTGATCGGTAATTACACCCGAAATGGATGCCTGGGTTGTTTGTGCCATTGCCGAATTGTTGGCAAAGCAAAAAAGCAACAATACTACAATAAGTAAATTTTTCATCATCATTTGTTTTTTAGGAATGATGAAGCTTGCCTGAGGTTTTTTGTGTGCCCTGGCAGGTTTCATCGTGAATAGTTTTCTGATTTTTTATGATGACAAAGATGTTAATGTGCTGTTAACTGAATTCTGATTTAATATTAATAATAGGTTTAGTACCTGGTGGTTTTTAGGCCTGATGTTAAAATAAAAAACGGCCAATAAATTAATATTGGCCGTTTGCGTTAAACTGGTGTTAACTTATTTCTTCTCAGTGATATATTTATCGCTGAATTTTTTATCCAGCTGTTTATGTAAATTATCCAGGTTGATATCTCTCCCCTGAATAAAAGCCTGCTCCACTTTGTTGGTGCGCATATCTAAAGCATCACCAGCAGAAATAAAGAAAGTGGCGTCTTTGCCCGTCTCGATACTACCTGTGGTTTTATCTACACCCATGGCTTTGGCCGCATTTAAGGTAATGGTTGACAAGGCTTTTTCTTTATCTAAGCCCCAGGCGGTAACCGTACCCGCCATAAAAGGCAGGTTGCGTTGCTGCCAGTAACCATCAATACTCAATACCACATTTAAACCAGCGTTGGCTAATACTGCCGCGTTTTTGTAAGGCATATTAACATCATCGTCATTGTTATTGGGTAAAGCATGAGGCTGTTTCACCACCAGCGTAATATTGTTTTCTTTTAAGAAATCGATTATCAGATAAGCTTCATCCGCACCGGTGATTACTGGTGTGATGCCAAATTTCCTGGCAAAATTAACTGCCGTAACGATATCCTTCTGACTCTCCGCCGCGATGAACAATTTTTCGTTACCCGCGAATACTTTTTTCATTGCTTCGAAACGGGTATTAATTACTTCTGGTTTACCCATTTCCGAATAGGCTTTGGCTTCGGCAAAGAAGGAGGTTAGCTGTGCAATGGCCGCCTGTGTTCTTTCGGCTAAGCTTTCCGGCGATTGCTGTGGACGACCAAAACCGCCAAAGCCACCTCTAAAACGTGGGGTAACCGGCCAGGTCATGTGCATGGCATCGTCGGTTTTAAGCGCTGCATCTTCCCAGTTCCAGGCATCAAGCTGCACCACTGATGAACTGCCCGAAACTGTGCCACCCTGAGGGGTTGGTTGTGCCATTAATACGCCATTGCTGCGTAATGTTGCCGGAACCTTCGAATCGGTATTGTAAGCCACTATAGAGCGGATGTGCGAATTAAAATCGCCGATTTCCTGAAAATCCAAGGTTGCTTTAACGGCTTCAATTTCTGTTAAACCCAAATTAGTGGTTGCAGCAATAAAGCCCGGATAAATGTGTTTACCTGTGGCTACAATGCGCATAACATCATCTTGTGGTACCTGTCCGTTGGCGGTAACCGAAATAATTTTCCCGTTCCCAAAAAGGATGGTGCCGTTTTCGATCACTGTTCCGTTGCCTACGTGTACGGTTGCACCCGTAATGGCGATGGTTTTACTTTGCTTTTTAGCTGGCGAAATGTTTGCCTGCGCAAAACACATCAGGCTTGTTGCCGATAAAGCCAGACTGAATAAATATTGTTTAGTGTGCATGTTCTTTCTCGGTTAATTCTGCTGAATAGTTTTCTAAAGTTTCGCAATTGTACAGGCGTGGGGCATCACCCATTGGGCGTTGTGTACGGCTACCTTTGCTTTTACTCTCTAACATCTTTTGGATCAGACGTGCTTTTTCTGCCTGCTGCGTTTTAATTACCTGTGCATCTTTCTCGATATCCCAGTAAGCAATACCATCTACAAAAGTTTTCTCTGCCCTGGCATAAATAGAAAGTGGATTAGCGGTCCAGATCACTACATCGGCATCTTTTCCTGCTTTTAAACTGCCCACTTTATCGTCGATGTGCAGCATTTTTGCCGGATTTAAGGTTACAAACTTAAAGGCATCTTCTTCAGGCACATTACCATATAATACTGATTTACCTGCTTCCTGGTTTAAGTGACGGGCCATTTCTGCATCATCAGAGTTGAAAGCGGTAGTTACGCCAACGTTATGCATGATTTTTCCATTGTAAGGAATCGCCTCGGCCACTTCGTTTTTATATGCCCACCAATCAGAGAAGGTTGAGCCCGCAATGCCATGTGCTTTCATTTTATCGGCCACTTTGTATCCTTCTAAAATGTGCGTAAAGGTATTAATCTTGAAGCCTAAGCTATCGGCTACATGGATTAACATGTTAATTTCGCTCTGTACATAAGAGTGGCAGGTAATGAAACGTTTGTTGTTCAGAATCTCCACAATGGCATCCAATTCTAAATCTTTACGTACACTGTTCCCTTTTACCGATAAAGCTTTTTGGTATTCTTTTGCGCGGGTAAATTCATCTACAAAAGTTTGCTCAACACCCATACGGGTAACCGGGAAACGGGCACCTGTACCGAAATTACTTTGTTTCACGTTTTCACCCAGGGCAAATTTAATGAAGCCGTCAGCGCCTGCAAATTTCAATTCCTCTGGCGATTTCCCCCAGCGCAGTTTAATCAATTGCGATTGACCACCAATCGGATTGGCCGAGCCGTGCAAAATTTGTGAAGTGGTTACACCACCAGCAAGCTGGCGGTAAATGTTTACATCTTCGGAGTTGAGGATATCAGCAACGCGTACTTCAGCAGAAACCGATTGTGCACCCTCATTAATACCACCAGCACCTGCAATGTGCGAGTGCTCATCAATAATACCAGCGGTTACATGTTTGCCGGTAGCATCGATCACTTTTGCGCCGCTTGCCGACAGGTTTTTACCAACCGCTTTAATTTTTCCATTTTCTAAAAGTACATCCGCATTTTGGAGGATTCCGTCTTTTTCATTCGTCCAAACAGTTCCGTTTTTGATTAAAACCGTTTCTTGCTTTGGAAGTTCCGTGCTTCCGAAGGCTGAGAAAGGATAAATCACGGGGCCTAAAGCCAAAGTAGTTTTTGGTTCTTCTTTTTTAGGTGTTTCTTTCGCCGCTTCTTTATAGGTTGCGGTAAACTTTCCGCTAGTGCCATCGGCCAGCGCCGATTCGCCTTTTATCGTAACCGGGTTTGCCGAAGTGATGTAACCACTTAAACGAACATCACCTTTAGGGTTTTTCTTTAAATTGAAATTGATACTTACCCAATCGCCGTTTCTGGTAAAAGTGGCCGTAGTTTTTACACTATCTACACCAGTTCTTTCAATTGCAGCGGTCGATCCGCCACCTGTACCCGTAATTTTTAAGGTCAAAGCGCCAACACCATCAACATTTAGGTTATAGGTGCCACGTATATCACCCACATCCATTTTGTTTACAATGAAACGTTTGCCCTGTACCCAGTTTTCGAAAATAATGTTTCCGTTTTTGAACAGGTTATCAGAAGAGATTAAAAAGTTGGCTACTTTTCCTTTTTCCAATGAGCCTACCTTATCGCCGATGCCCAAAAGTGAGGCAGGGATTTCAGTAACCGATTGTAAAGCTTGTTTTTCGGTCAGGCCATTTTCTATCGCTGTGCGGATATTTGCCCAAAAATCGCGGCTGTTTTCTAAGCCAAATGCCGTTAGGGCAAATTTGATTCCTGCCTTTTCTAAACTTGCCGGATTGGTTGGTGCCAGTTCCCAACCCTTCATTTGCGATAAACTTACGTTTCTGGCTTCTGCAGGATCTTCCACATCATATGCCTTAGGGAAAGTTAAAGGAATAATTAAACTTGCACCCGTGGCTTTAACCTCATTTATCCGCTGGTATTCATCGCCGGTCGATTTAATGATGTATTTCTTGCCAAATTCTTTACCGATTTTATCGGCACGGAGGATATTCTGCCATCCATCTACTTCGAAAATTTGTGGAATGGTTTGCTGCTTGCCAAATTCGTCTAACGAGATATTATACTCATCTTTTTGTTTGCCGTACCATTGTGCATCATAATAGGTTTGGCGCAATAAAGCAATCGAACCCATTAACGAAGTCGGATAATCGTTTGATGATGTTCCTTTGTTGAACGAATAATTTGCTGCAGTCTGGTCCTTTAAAAATACGCTGTTATCGGTGCCTTCATTTAAAGTTACAGCTGCCGAAACACCACGCGCTATGCCATCGCGGTTAATTACGTTTACACTACCGAAGCCTACCTTACGTAGTTCATCTGCTTTTTTACTGTCGGTAGAAAAAATGTTTTTTACATAAGTTTCTGGTCGGATAGATTCGTTCCACCCGTAAGCGCCTTTTTTGGTCGATACGAAAATAGATTGTCGCTGACCTCCGAAACCACGCTGTTGTGCAGGCACTTCGCTAAGGCCATAACTGCTAAAGGCATCAATTAAAGATGGGTAAACAAATTTTCCTTTAAGATCGATTACAACATAGCCTTTAGGTACGGCTAAACCAGTACCAACACCTTGAATGGTTTGTCCTTTGATTAAGAGTGTGGCATTTGTAAGGGTTTGGTTGGCATTAACTACTATGGTTGCATTGGTAAAAGCAAACATTCCGGGTCTGGTATCAAAAGAACCGTTAACAGGAAAGGAGGTTTGCTGTGCAAACAGAAATGTAGTAGAAAATACCAGCCCAATGGCGAGTAAAATTTTCTTCATAATAAGTTTAGTGTTTAATTTGTTTAAAACTAATATAAATAAGCGTTCATTCTGCTGAATATCCTATTTTTTACAATTAATGTCTATTTTTGACTAAACATATTTGATAAAAATGTACAACATCTTAAAATCTGCGCACTCCGGATGGCGCTACATCGTATTAATTCTATTGGTTATTGCTGTAATCAATGCTTTGTCGGGCTGGTTTGGTAATAAAACTTACACAGAAGGTAACCGCAAGCTGAATGTATTTACACTGATCAGTGCACACATTCAGTTATTGATTGGTCTGGTATTGTATTTCTTGAGCCCCTTAACCAAATTGCCAATGAGCGATGCTATTGGTCGCTACTTTAAGGCTGAGCATACCGCTATGATGATTATTGCAATTATTTTAATTACGGTTGGTAATGCTAAATCGAAAAAAGTGACTGATGCTGTTGCAAAACACCGCACCATTGCCGTTTTCTTTGGATTGGCGTTGATCCTGATCATTGTTGCCATTCTGTTGATGGTTAAAGCTGTACCGGGAAGATCGTTTTTTGGGGTATCATAGGCAGAGCGCCAGGGGTATGGCGCAAAAGTGTCGTAAATGAGGATAATTTTGTGCTATAATCGACTTTGGACTATCGGCTAGCGAATTCCGACTGAATTTATTTTCATTATTATTTCCATTTTTCAAAATTCTTTATATTTTTGTTGCTCATGATCAACAATATACATACATGGCTTTGGCAAAGTAATTCGAACGAATTGCGCTGGCTGCGTATGAACAAAATATAGTTTATCAACCTAAACCTTATTAAAGAACCATTAAAGCCCGGCGTAGAACCACACGCCGGGCTTTTTATTGTTAAAAAATACGAAATGAAAACCTTAAGCCTTATAGCTTACACCATTTACCTTTATCATGTATAAAATTAATACGACTTACAAAAAAATGCTTGCCGATACCACAACGCCAGTGAGCATTTATTTACGCTTACGTGATGTGTATCCTAACAGCATCCTGTTAGAAAGTTCTGATTACCACAGTAGAGAAAACTCAATGAGTTTTGTTTGTGCCGATCCTGTTGCCGGAATTATTTTAAAAGGATCGCGACTGGAGACTTATTTCCCCGATGGCGCGGTAGAAATTACTGAAAGTAAGAACCTGATTGAAGAAATCACTGATTTTAAAGATAAATTCAGCGAAACGGAGTTACCGGAAATCAAATTTATTTCGAGTGGGCTGTTTGGCTATTTTACCTGGAATGCTGTACAACATTTTGAAGATATCAAATTTACTTCCGAAACGCCCGAAGGTGAAGAAATTCCGGAAATGCAGTACCACCTGTATCGTTATATTATTGCCATCGATCACTTCAAAAATGAAATTACCCTTTTCAAAAATACTTTCGAAGGAGAAGAAGAGGGTGGACTGGAAAAAATGGAATACCTGATCCAGAATAAAAATTATCCTGAATATAAGTTTCAACTGCGTGGGGAGGAAAGTTCCAACCTAACCGATCAGGGTTTTATGGATTTGGTAGAGAAACTGCAAAAGCATATTTACCGAGGTGATGTTTTTCAGATTGTACCTTCCAGAGCATTTAAGCAAGCCTTTTCCGGTGATGAATTTAATGTTTACCGTTGCCTGCGTTCGATAAACCCATCGCCTTATCTCTTTTATTTTGATTATGGCAATTTTAAACTGTTCGGTTCTTCACCCGAAGCGCAAATTACCATCAAAAATAATTCAGCCAATATTTTCCCAATTGCCGGGACCTTTAAACGTAGCGGAAACGACATTGAAGATGCAGAACAGGCCCGTAAATTAGAACAAGATCCCAAAGAAAGTGCAGAACATGTTATGCTGGTTGATTTGGCCAGAAACGATTTAAGCAGACACTGTAACCGCGTAGAGGTAAAATCTTTTAAAGAGGTACAATACTATTCGCACCTGATCCACCTGGTAAGTAAGGTGAGCGGTCATTTGCAGGAAAACGTTAGTGCTTTTAAAGTTGTTGCCGATACTTATCCGGCAGGTACCCTAAGTGGTGCGCCAAAATACAAGGCCATGCAGCTGATTGATGAAAATGAAAAACTGGGCAGGAATTTTTATGCCGGTGCAATTGGCTTTATGGGTTTCAACGAAGATTTTAACCATGCCATTATGATCAGGACTTTTATGAGCAAGAATAACGAACTGCATTATCGTGCAGGTGCAGGTATTGTGGCCGATTCTGTTCCTGAAACCGAAATGCAGGAGGTGAACAATAAAATTGCCGCATTGCGTAAAGCGGTGCAAATGGCAGAGGGGATTTAGGTGAGGTATAAAATGGATGATATGAGATGGAAAATGTAAATAAAGATATAATGGAAGATATAAATAAGAAAACTGTCCTGGTAATTGATAACTACGATAGTTTTACCTATAATTTGGTGCATTTAATTAACGAAGTAGGCTACGAAGCGGAAGTTTGGAGAAACGATAAATTCGACCTGGCTGATGTAGAAAAGTATGATAAAATTTTACTTTCTCCAGGTCCGGGTATTCCGGAAGAGGCCGGATTGTTATTGGATGTAATCAGAACATATGCGCCAACAAAGAGTATTTTTGGCGTGTGTTTAGGTCAGCAGGCCATTGCTGAAGTGTTTGGCGGCACTTTATTAAACTTAGGCAGACCCATGCACGGCATTGCAACACCAGTAACTGTTGTAGATGGCGATGAACCTTTGTTCTGGGAATGTCCGCAAACCATAAATGTTGGCCGCTATCATAGTTGGGTGGTGAGTAAAGATAACTTCCCATCGTGTTTAAAAATTACAGCAAGAGATCATAAAAGTGAAATTATGGCATTAAGACACGAAACTTTAGATGTTCGTGGTGTACAGTTTCACCCTGAAAGTGTATTAACGGAGTATGGAAAGCAGATGATGGAGAATTGGTTAAGTAGTAGTACAACTGTATAAAATAAATTCATCCGGTCGTCATCCTGAGCTTGATTCAGGATCTACTGGGATTAGTTAATGATTAGATGAGGCTGTATCATAAATATAGGCATTGTCATCCTGAGCCTGTCGAAGGGCCTGTTTAGATGCTCGCAAAGCATTTCGACCACTCGTCCCGATTCTTCGGAAAGCTCAACGTGACAAGTTCGAATGGAATCACAACTTATGGTACAAACTCATGACGGATTAGTAAAATGAACATATTAGATAAAATCGTATTACGTAAAAAGGAAGAAGTTGCAGCTGCTAAAGCTTTGGTTTCTGTTCAGGATTTAGAAAATTCGGTGCATTTTAAAAGAGCACCATATTCTTTTAAAGAATTTTTATTGGCAGCAGACCGCACCGGGATTATTGCCGAGTTTAAGCGCCGCTCACCATCCAAAGGTTTAATTAATGGTGTTGCTGATGTTGCCGAGGTAACACAGGCTTATAACGCCGCGGGTGCATCTGCGCTTTCGGTTTTAACCGATGTGGATTTTTTTGGTGGTAAAACCGATGATATTCTGGCCGCGAGGGCTGCCAACCATATTCCAATCTTAAGAAAGGATTTTATGATTGACACGTATCAGATCCTGGAAGCAAAAGCCTGGGGTGCTGATATTATTTTGTTGATTGCGTCCATATTAACCCCTCAGCAGATTAACGATTTCGGGAAGTTTGCAAAAGATTTAGGATTAAATGTGCTGTTAGAAGTGCATAACCTGGAAGAGCTGGAGCGAAGCATCTGCCCGAACCTGGATGCTATTGGGGTAAACAATAGAAACCTTGGCGATTTTACAGTAGATATCCAGACTTCGTTCGATTTAGTGAATAAAATCCCAAATGAATTTTTAAAGATTTCGGAAAGTGCGATTAGCAATACACAAACGATTAAAGATCTAAAAGCCGCAGGTTTTAACGGGTTTTTAATTGGCGAAAATTTTATGAAGACTGATGATCCCGGTGTTGCAATAAAGGAATTTGTAGCGCAGATATAGCTGTTTGTTTCGTATTTAGTCTTTCAGCTAAGGGCTTCAGTCTGCTGTTAAATAAACCTGATAAAGCGAAAAACCCACAGCGAGGTAGGAGCGAGGATTTGAAGCGATAGCAGGACTTTTGTAACCGAAACGCACAGAACCCTGTTTTCCTAAAAATATTTTGACCACCTAAGCCACCTGAGCGCATCCAAGTGTTACGATTGGTCATATTGCCATCAGTTTATGTTTTTACAGCAATGATGGCGCTTTTTGCTGTGGGGCTTTTAAAACTTTTATTGCATCCACATGGTTTGTTAATGGATTTACACGTTGGCAAATTCGTATATTTGCCTTAATTACATGGGAAAACAAAAATTTTATGATACTGCCATTGTGCAGGAGCGGGCAATTTTAGTTGGAGTGGTTACACCTGGCGAAAAAGAAGCCCAAACAAAAGAATATTTAGATGAGCTGGCCTTTTTGGTAGATACAGCTGGGGGGAAGGTAGAAAAGGTTTTTACACAGAAAATGCTGAAACCAGAGCGTGCTACATTTGTGGGTACCGGAAAACTGGAAGAGATAAAAGCTTATGTGAAATCGGAAGAAATTGATGTGGTGGTTTTCGATGATGAATTGTCGCCATCGCAACTGCGTAACATTGATCGTGAGCTTGGCGTTAAAGTTTTAGATCGAAGCAATCTGATCCTCGATATTTTTGCCAACAGGGCCCAAACTGCACAGGCAAAAACACAGGTAGAACTGGCACAATTGCAATATGTTTTACCCCGCCTAACGGGTATGTGGACGCACTTGGAACGCCAGAAAGGTGGTATCGGGATGCGTGGTCCGGGTGAAACGCAGATAGAAAGTGACAGGCGTATTATTTTAAATAAAATCTCTTTGTTAAAAGAGCGTTTAAGAAATATAGACCGGCAGAACGAAACGCAGCGTAAAAACCGTGGACAGTTGATTCGCGTAGCTTTGGTAGGTTATACCAACGTGGGTAAATCGACCATCATGAATATGCTGTCGAAATCGGAAGTGTTTGCAGAAAATAAATTGTTTGCAACTCTGGATACGACCGTGCGTAAGGTGGTGATTGAAAATTTGCCTTTCTTGCTTTCTGATACGGTAGGATTTATCCGCAAATTGCCTCACCATTTGGTAGAATGTTTTAAATCTACCTTAGATGAAGTGCGTGAAGCAGATTTACTGATCCATGTGGTTGATGTTTCGCATCCTAACTTCGAAGATCAGATTAACACGGTTAACGAAACGTTGAAAGATATTGGCGCAATTGATAAGGACATGATTTTAGTTTTTAATAAAATTGATGCTTATGTTTCGCCAGAGGTTGATGATGAAGAGGATGATGGTAAGCTGACTTTAGAAGACTTTAAGAAAAGCTGGATGAGCCATGATAAAGTACCTGTATTGTTTATATCGGCTACAGAAAAGGAAAACTTAGAAGAGTTTAAAACATTATTGTACGATAAGGTTAAAGCTGCACATGTAGCGAGATACCCGTATGATAGTAATTTGTTATATTAGATTAAATTTCGTCATTGCGATACGAAAAATAAACCTTACAGATTTTTAAACGTAAACCACAGTTTGATTAATTAAATTCCTATTAGATTGTTCTAGATGTTTTTAAGCTAGAATCGTCACCCTGAATTTATTTCAGGGTCTATTTGCAAGAGAGATGCTGAAATGAATTCAGCATGACGATCGCCCTAGGAGAATATAATCGAGCTCAGGTTGTGAGGTTTCAAAAGATTTTACATTTTAAAATATTTATTATTAATACCATTTAATATTAGCAGATTATTCATGGTCTGATTATTGGTAATTGATAATTTTAAAACCTTATCAATTTAATTTTAGGCCCTGCAGGGTCTGATAATTGATTATTGGTAATTGATAATTATAACATTATGGAAAGTAAACGTCAGCAGAAATTTGCAGGAGTATTACAAGAGGAGTTAGCACAGGTTTTTCAGCGTGAAGGTGCTGCATTTTTGCCTAATACATTGGTAACCATTACCCGCGTTCGGGTTTCGCCGGATTTGGCAGTGGCTAAAGTTTACCTGAGCTTTTTTAATACCAATAATACCACACTTTCTATCAATACGGTTAATGCACATTCGGGCGAGATCAGATATAAACTGGGCAGCAGAATCCGCCATCAGGTTAGGGTTGTGCCAGAACTTACTTTCTTCGTAGATGACACCAACGAATATGTAGAGCGTATGGACCATCTATTCGATAAGATTGCAAAAGAACCCAGACAAAAAGACGAAGACAGCGAATAATCCTTGTGAGGAAGCTAAGGGAACCCGTAAATTTCTTCACTCATTTCATACCGGCATTAATTGCGATTCCGGCAGGCTATATATTGCTTCAAAAATGCAATACACCTATTGAATATACGGCAGCCTGGATTTATAGCATTGGCACTTTTATCCTGTTTGGCGTAAGTGCCATGTATCATGGCTATCCGGCTACTGATTATGGCGTGCGTTTTTGGCAAAAATTCGATCATTGCTGCATTTATCTGATGATAGCAGGCTCTTACACGCCAACAGCCTTGCTGGTTTTTGATGGCTGGCTAAGGTGGAGTTTATTTGCTATCGTATGGATTATCGCTATGGTAGGTTGTCTGCTTAAAATCTTTAACCGATTAAAGAGCACTGCTATTTCTTTATCGATTTATATTTTAATGGGTTGTTTGATCGTGCCTTTGCTACGAAAAATGCTCGGTACACTACCTGTTGGTGCAATTTTCTGGTTGCTGTTCGGTGGCATTTTTTACATTGCCGGAACCTATTATTATGCAAAGGATAAACAAATGTTTAGGTGGATGCACAGTCATGAGCTTTGGCACTTGTTTGTAATCGGCGGAGCCTTATCTCATTATATTTATAATCTCGTTTATATTTTTAAATAGGTGATTAATGCAAACTTTCGAGCAGCTTATCCGGTCAAATGCTTCGTCGATCCATAGGGTGGTTGATTTTGATGTAAAACGAGACCAGCTTTTAGCTTTAGATTTTACAGCGGCCAATACCAAGTTAATGGATGAAATTTTGGATAATACCGATTTGTTTTCGGCCTGGGTAAATGAAAAATTGGCGGATAATAATGCCCGTTACGGAATTGGTGGCTATGATGAACACCGTACCATATATTCGAGAAGTGCTCATTTTGATGCCGCCGAAGAGCCCCGCAGATTACATTTAGGAGTAGATATTTGGGGTCCGGTTGGAACACCAATCTACAATTTTTACAACGCCACCGTTCAGAGCTTCGCCAATAACGATAACTTTGGCGATTACGGCGCAACCATTATCCTGGCTTATGAAATAGATGGATTTAAGTTTAATGCGTTATACGGGCATTTAAGCCTGGCTTCGTTAAATGGGCTTAAAGAAGGTGAATTTGTTCCTGCCGGGGCTAAAATTGCAACGTTAGGCCCAAAAGAAGAGAATGGTTACTGGCCGCCACACCTTCATTTCCAATTGATCAAAAATATGGAAGGATTAAAAGGGGATTACCCGGGTGTTTGTAAATTTAGCGAAAGGGAAAAATACCTGGCAAACTGCCCCGACCCGAACTTAATTTTGGAGGCTACGTTTTTTTAACCGCAAGGAATACGAACTCACTTATAAGAGTTCAATTAATAATATTTTCTTTGAGAAACATCCTTAAAATATTTAATCCTTGTGTCGCCCCCTTCGATTCATCTGAGGGGCTTGCAGCAGGAAAGATGCTGAAATAAATTCAGCATGACGACCGCATTAGTTCCGTGGCAAAAAAACTCCTTCTTCCTCTGCGAAAAACTTTGTGTTCTTTGCGGTTAAACCTGAATAAACCGTAAATTAGTATGATGAAAAATCTGTTCACCTTTTGTTTGCTTTTCTGCTGTTCACTGGCCATGGGCCAGGTTCAGTTTAAATCGGGTAAAAGTGGTTTTACAAACTTTTTAAGAGAGAATACGATTTATCCCCAGTTTTCGAAAGATAATTGTATCCAGGGAACAGTAAGTGTGAGTTTTAAGCTCGATGTCCAGGGTAAGGTTTACTTTTCGAGAATTAGTAAAGGAATTTTGTCTGAGCTGGATGAAGAAGCCCTGCGGTTGGTGCGTTTAAGCAGCGGTAAATGGCAGGTTCCGGCTGGTTACGATACCACAGTTTCGATTGTAGCTCCGGTTAATTTTAAACTTTCGGGCTACAATTGCGAAGGAAAATCGAGTGAAGATATTCAAGAAGCCATCCGTACCTATCTGGCTGAAGAAGGTTTGACCAATTCTGTCATTAATTTTTATAAAAATATCGATCAGGCAAAACCCGGGCAAGAGGCTCAAATTATTGCCATTAAAAACCAGCTGGGCATTGATGATGAATATCTGGACGACCGGGTAAAAATGGGCCTGAAAAAAATAAAACAGGGCGATAAACAAGGAGCCTGCGAGGATTTCTTATTTGTTAAATATATGGGGAGTAAAATGGCTGATGATTATTTAGCAAAGTATTGTAAGTAAATGAAAAACACCAGCAGATTTTTTGCCTTATTGGATATCCTCAGCATTGTATTACTTGCTAAACAGTTTTGGCAGATTTTAACACACCTGAACGAAATCCCCGATCAGATACTTTCGCAGGCCAAGGTTGTTTTATTGCTGCCCTTATTTGTGTCTCTCTTCGTATCGGCAACAGGTTTAATCTTATTTAAAAAATTCGGTTTTATCACCTATTACATTCAGTTTCCATTCCGTTTGGTGGTATGGGTATTTTCTATCGGTTTTATTACTTATTTACCGGAAATATTAAACCTCGGCGAACGGTGGTTTGATATTTTGTTCCGTATCTGTTTTATTGCCGAATTCTTCAGGTTGTATTTTACCATTAGAATTCACCGCTCATCACCCGGTGGCTATCGGGTCTGATACCTCAGGTAAAACCACGGTTATGGCAGCAGGAAGAATTTTTGCTTCAACCGTATTCACCCTGCCAATGTATTCTCCATCAACCTGGAAGTGTGCTTTGTGTTTCGAAGAAATTTTGACTTCAGCAGTTTGAAAAACCTCTATTTTTTTAGGATTGAAAGGCAGTTTGGTGATCCATATTTTTAATATCTCGAGGTAAGAGTAATCTTTTACCAAAACCACTTCAAAGAGATTATCGTCTAACTTTCCATCAGGGTTTATTTTTAAGCCAGAACCATACATGGTTGCATTGGCTATGGCCACCATGGCTGCTTTAGAAGTAACGGTTTCATCTTTAAGCTTCAATTGTACTTCCATTCTGCTATGGTTCCAAAGGGCATGCCAGGTGGCTTTTGCATAGCCCCACATCCCGCGTTGAGGCAGGCTATCAAATTTCTTTACCAGGTAAGCATTAAAACCTAAATCGGATAAATGGATACAGATTTCATCGTTAAGTTTAACCACATGGATTTTTTGTAAACGGCCTTTATCCAAAATGGCTAAAGCCAGTTCAATATCAGTTGGTATGCCTAATTCTTTCGCCATCCCATTGGCCGAGCCGGCAGGGATAATGCCAATAGGGGTTTCGGTGTGCAGTAAACATTCGGCCACCAGTTTTAAGGTCCCGTCGCCACCAACGGCCACTACACGATCTGCTTTTGCACTTTTAATCCGCGCCTTTATCTTTTCTAAAGAGCAGTCTTCTGGTAATTCAAAAAGATCGATCTCCGTATTTTTTGCATCGAAATGGGTAGAAATTACTTCCTTCAAGTTAATGTCATGACTGCCTGAGCCTGGGTTGATGATGAATAATAATTTCATTTGGCTATCTTAAGTGTACATCACAAACAACTTTTAATAAACTCTGTTTTAATATTGATGAATAAATCTGTAAGCGTTAAAGTATACCATGGCTATGGCCACGCACATAATTTGGTTGTTTATGGTCATGTTTTTAAACGCAAGGCAAAAACACAGCAGGTTTATAGCAACAATCTCTTTGTTAATATTGCACATCTTTTAAAGCTTTTCATCTTAAAACCCTATGCTTTTGTAGAGGTACGTTTGCAATTTTTCGACCAGACGATTTACAATAAAACCGAAGGAGATGGCTTTTTTAAATTCGAATGGAAGGCCGAAAACGATGTGCCTGCGGGCTGGCATTTTGTTAACGTGCAAGCCATTGGTAAAGACGGGACGGTTTTAAGTGAAGGAGAAGGCAGGGTATATGTACCACACATTACGCAGTATGCCTTTATTTCTGATGTGGATGATACCGTAATGATTTCTCATTCGGCAACTATTGGGCGGCGGTTAAGGGAGCTGTTTATCAAAAATCCGCATACACGTAAAACTTTTCCAGAGGCAGCCAGTCACTATCAGCAATTGGCCCTGTCGCACACCGAAGTAAATCAGCCCAATCCCTTTTTTTATGTAAGCAGCAGCGAATGGAACCTTTACGATTATCTGGTCGAGACTTTCAGATTCAATAAACTGCCGGAAGGTGCTTTCCTTTTAAATACATTAAAACGATGGAAGGATTTAGTTAGAACAGGTAAAACAGGGCATGAAGGTAAATTATTGAGGGTAATGCGGATTTTAGACGTTTTCCCCAATCAGAAGTTTGTTTTCTTTGGAGATAACTCCCAGCAGGACCCCGAAATTTATTCAACTATAGTGGAGAAGTATCCAAAAAATATCGAAGCGGTATACATCCGTAATATTCGGCCAGAGAAAGAAGCAAAAACAAGACAATTGCTTAAAATGGTCGAAGAGAGAGGGGTGAAGGCATGTTTATTTAATTATAGTGAAGAAGCGATCGAACATTCTAAATTTATAGGCTTGATCCAATAATTTGGAGCGCAGTTGTTGTGCTCATCGGTTTCAACAGTCCCGCTTTCTTTCCTGCCCCGATGAAGTATCGTGGGCATCCATTCAATCGGGGCTAGGTATAGCGTTTTTTGCTAATGGAAACAGGCCACAGTTCAATAAACCCGACAGCAGCGGGCATCCCGATTTTGCCATCGGGATAAAGCGAATGGCGGGACTTTCGGATCCGATAAACATAGAACCCTGCTTTTCAAAAAAATGTATACAGATTTTGCTTCGCAGCCCCTTCGGGTTCTTCACTGCGGTCGAAATGACGGAACGATATAGATTATCCAAATCAAGAAATCGACTTCCCGAACGGGGTGAAAGCCAAATTCATTAACTTAAAATGCTGGCGCCCGAATGGAATACCCACAATGGTAATGCAAAGCAGGATACCAAAAAATAAATGGGTCAATGCAATCCAGAAACCACCACATAAAATCCAGATCAGGTTCATAATGGTAGACAGGCAGCCTGTATTTGATGAAGTATCGGTGATTTTAACCCCAAACGGAGCAAGGCCTACAATGGCGAATTTAAAACATTGGATACCAAAAGGAATACCCACAATGGTTAGGCAAAGGATTAGCCCCCCGATAATGTATTCAAAGAAAATAAAGATACCGCCAAAAATAATCCAGATAATATTGCCTAAAAAGTTCATTATATTTTTTAAAGGTTAAGATTTAATATTGGGTATTTTGTTACAGTTTATTCATGCATTCTACTTGTATTCTTTGTAATTTAGAATTACACACAAAAGAAACACAACATGAAAAAATTAATTCTTGCAGCGGCAATTGTCGCGTGCTTTGGGCTGTCTAATGCCAAAGGACAAAATGTAAACGGCTTTAAATTAAGCGACATCAAGGTAGAATACATTGAGGTAAAACCGATTTACAACGGTGGCGATACCTATATTGCCAGAATAGATTATGGACAAAAATTCAAAAGAAATAAAGAATTGAACGTAAGAGACGACGATGGAAATGATTTACTTTTCAATTCTCAGATGGATTGCCTCAATAAACTGAAAAGATATGGTTATGAACTTTTTAATACCTATACCGATCAGATTGATAAGGACAGCAGCAGGCCTGTGTATGTATTGAAAAGGAAATAAATAAAAAAGAAGTCAAGTTTAATAGCCAAGGTGCTATGAAACTTGACTTTTTGGTAAACCTATATAAAATCGAGTGTATTAAATTTTTTGTTCAGGATATCAGCATTGTTTACATCCAGCCATTTATCTAAGATGGTACCATAAACCTGCCTGAAATCCAGCTGGTATTTTAAATCGCCTGTATCCAGATCGCTTAGATTAGGCGCAGCATTAAAAATCCCTTGTTTCTTTAATTTTCCACCAAAAACAAACATGTTATTTGCCGTTCCATGATCGGTACCATTACTGGCATTTTGCTCTACCCTACGGCCAAATTCAGAGAAAGTAATCACCAAGGTATCTTCCAGTTTATTGTTTGATTTTAAATCTTTTAAAAAAGCAGCCATACCCTCACTGTATTGTTTAAGCAAATTGCCTTGCTGACCAATCTGATTCACGTGTGTATCGAAACCACTTAACGACACATAATAAACCCTGGTTTTTAATCCCGAAGAAATAAATTTAGAAACGGTTTTCAACTGGTTTGCAAAGCCTGAAGTAGGGTAAGTGGATTTAGACTGGTAAATTTTAGATGTATTCTGGATATAATTGGCAGAAGATGACGTTTCGATCATGGTTTTGTATAAATAACCTAAATTATCTTCATCCAAATGTTCCTTATCATTCTGCAACATCGCTTTAAAAAACGGATCGTTTGTATTACGGAACAAAGCCGCAGGATCTTTTAAGGCAATTCCTTTTTTGGTTTGCCCTTTCATGGCCAGAGAAAGTGAGTCATCCACTTCTATCGCCGTATAGGGAAATTTGCAGGTCTGGCAATTGCTATCTAAATAGCGGCCAATCCATCCGGTTGATAGAAACTGATTGCTATCGCTCCCTGTTTGCCAGATATCCATCGAACGGAAATGTGAACGGTCGGGATTGGGGTAGCCAACATCATTGATAATGGTCATCCAACCTTGATCATAAATTTCTTGCAGGGCGGCCATGTTCGGATTTAGCCCTTGCATATCGTTCAGTTTAATCACCTCTTCAGGTTTAATGGCAATACTTTTTCTTTTTTGATAATAAATATCGTTTCCAAAGGGAATAACGGTATTTAAACCATCATTTCCGCCAGAAAGCTGTACCACAACCAGGTTTTTATAAAGACTCAGTTCATCAAGCGCCATGGCCTCCAGTGGTTTCATAAAAGCCGGAACGAATAGCGAACCTGCTGCAACAAATCCTGTATTTCTTAAAAAGTTTCTTCTGTTCATCTTGTTAATGTTTTGGTTCGCTTTTTCATCAGTCAATAGTTCATTGGTTTGGGTGTTTAGCTAATGGGCTCTTCACCATCAACTATTAACTGTTCTCTAGCACAACTGATACTCGGGCATGCTGGTAATTTCTACTGCTGTACTTCGCAATCCTTTATTATCGCTTACCATCGTTGTGATTTTGGCGTTTAATTTGGGCTGCAATAAAAACTCGGTAAGTTCCAATGGCGTTAATCCCTTTGGTAAGGTATTTAAAAATTTAGGCCAGTCTGCATTTGCGTTTACATACGATTTTGGTTTCATGTTGGCATTTGCATTGCTGGTAGCTGTCCGGCTTAAGGCAATTACGGCCTCGTCTTCAGGATCAGCTTTACCGCTGAAATCGATTTCCCCATCATTTAAAACAAGAGAGGGAATGCGCATCCTTAACATTAACGATGAACTATCAATCCAGCTTTGTCCGCCAGGCCAGCCTGCAACATTAGGTGGGTTAAATAAATATTGCCCCAAACTGCTTTGTAGCTGTATTAAAACCTGTGGTTTGTTGTAGGTAACATAAAACTCGCGACTTAAACCCACTAAAAATTCGGCTGGTGACTTAATTTTTGTGCCTACATTTTCAGGGCTATAGAACCAATCAGCTGTAAACATTTTTTTCATCATCGAGGCGATGTCGTATTTCGAGTTGTAAAAATGAGTAGCAAGTTCTTTAATGTGCGCCTCGTTTGGGTTATCATTTACGAAGAATTTATATACTTTCCGGGCGATAAACTGTGCGGTTTCTGGTTTCTCGAGGATAATATCGATAATGTTTTCGCCTTCAAAATTCCCGATTTTACCAAAGAATGTTTTTGTTCCGGCATCGTGCAGATTTTGTCTGAAAATAAATGAGCCGTCCTTGTCGTACATCCAGCCGGTAAATGAGCGGGCAGACTCTTTAATGTCCTGCTCGGTATAATTTCCCCTGCCTAAGGTGAAAAGTTCCATGAGCTCGCGTGCGAAGTTCTCATTTGGTTTACCTTTTCTGTTCTGCTGGTTATTCAGGTATTGCAACATTGCCGGCGACTTAGAAACCTCAACCAGTAAAGTTTTAAAGCTTCCTAAGGCATTTGTTCTTTGAATATTGTTTAACTGTTGCGCAAAAAAAGGGTTGTTGCTGCGGCAGGCAAAATGGCCATGCCAAAAGAGCGTCATCTTTTCCCTTAGCGGGGCATCGGTATTGATCATTTTGTTAATGAAAGCAATATTCAGGTCGCGGCTTACTTCGTTTTGCTCGCGCACAATCTGCTGGCGCATTTTCTTTTCTTCATCGGTCAGGTCTTTTTTTGAGTATAAACCCGCCTGAACCAGAAGCTGGCGCTTCGATTCGTAATCGTTCACTAAATTGATGGGATCGTTTTTTTGAGAATCTTTAAGCAGATTATCCACCACCTTATCGATGTTTTTCCTGCTTAATTTTTGTAAGTCTGCATAAGAAATCCCGAAACCCGCCCGGTTATAAAGATGTTTTACTTTTAAGAAATTATCTTTTGCGCTCATAATGGACTGTTTTACAGTATGACATATTTAAAACGCCAGGGTTTAATCTTTGTTTTCTTTCTTATTTTTGTTTATGTTTTTTCAGTTACCAGATGATCACCCGGGCTTTCCTGATCCGGCCTTGGCAGAAGAGGACGGTTTATTGGCTATTGGCGGTGATTTAAGTACGGAGCGGTTGTTAATGGCCTATTCGAATGGAATATTTCCATGGTTTAGTGAAGGTGAGCCCATCCTTTGGTATTCGCCACACGAGCGATGTGTAATTTATCCTGATCAGATCAGGATCAGTAAAAGCATGCGTAAAATTTTAAAGCAGGAAATTTTCAAGATTACTTTTAACCAGGCTTTTGCCGAAGTGATCCGCAATTGTGCAACTACTGAAAGGAAAGGGCAGGATGGCACCTGGATTACCAACGAAATGCAAGCGGCTTACATTAATCTCCATCAGCAAGGTTATGCGCACAGTGTAGAGGTTTGGCAAGCTGATCAACTGGTTGGCGGGCTCTATGGTTTAAAAGTAAACCGCGTTTTTTGTGGCGAAAGTATGTTTAGCCATGTAAGTAATGCTTCTAAAGCCGCATTGATTTTTTTAAGCAAAATGAATATCGATTTAATTGATTGCCAGTTACCGAACGATCATTTAATGAGCTTAGGCGCCGAAATGATGGACAGGGAAACATTTATGGGTATTTTGAGAAAAGACTAATCTTTATTCTCTAGCGATTGATGTATAGCCCGTTCAATTCTGGTATCAGGTATAAACCAAATGGCCGCAACAATTACATACATCGAACAGCCAATCCATGGGTTTATGAAGCTAAGCCCAATGCCCAATGCATAAAAAACTAAAGAAATTTTCCCTTTACTATCGTTGCCTATTGCTTCAACGACAAGCGAGTGTGCACCCTCTGTTTTTTTAATCGTGATAACCAGGATTAAGTAGGCAATTGCCGCTAAAAACAATACGATACCATAAGCCACAACCGGCCAAAAGGCAAAGTGATTTTCACCCATCCATCCGGCCGTAACCGGGAAAAGCGATAACCAGAACAGTAAGTTTAAATTAGCCCATAACATTGATCCGCTTACTTTTTTTACGGCATGCATGAGGTGATGGTGGTTGTTCCAGTAAATACCTACGTAGGTGAAACTTAAAACATAGCTGATAAATTTCGGAATAAGGGGCTTTAAGCTGGCCAATGTATCGCCATGCTCCGGTACTTTAATCTCTAAAACCATAATGGTGATGATAATTGCAATTACGCCATCACTAAATGCTTCTAATCTGCCTTTGTTCATAAAATTCAACGCTAATAATCTGATGCAATTATCCGTCAAATTATCTTATAAAACAAAACCTGCAAGCTTTTGGCCTGCAGGTTTTGTATTGTTGTTTTGTTGTAGCGATAAAATCGCAATTTTCAATAATCCTCGTTACAAACGAGGACTATATTGTTGTTTTGTTGAAATTATAATTCTCTAACCCAAATGTTTCTGTAACTAATCGCAGGACTTGGATCGCCGTGATCTTGTAATTTAATTGAAGAAGGGCCATGTTTTTTGTATTCAGGGGCACCGATATACCTGGTTTCGCCCTTTAATACAAAACCATTCTGTAAAAGTACGCCATTTAAAAATACGGTAACGCTCGCAGGTTTTTGTACGGTTCCATCTTCGTTAAAACGTGGTGCGTTCCAAATGATATCGTAATATTGCCACTCGCCTGGTTTTTTGTTGGCATTGGCTAATGGAATCGCTTGTTTGTAAACACTACCTGTTTGTCCGTTCACATAAGTCTTGTTGTTATAAGCATCCATAATCTGGATTTCATAACCATTATCGCCGCCGCCGGTTGAGGCTAAAAATACCCCGCTGTTGCCACGGGCCTGACCTTCGCCCGATATGTTTTCAGGGATTTTCCATTCCATATGCAGCTGGTAATCGGTAAACTTTTTATTCGTTTCAATGTTTCCAGTCCCTTTTTTAACGGTGAAAAATCCATCGTCGATTGTCCATTCGGCTGGTTTAGATGGATCTTTAACTGAATGCCATGCATCTAAATTTCTGCCACCAAAAAGAATGGTTGCATCAGATGGCGCATCCTGAGGCAATTTACCTGGTGTAACAACCTTTGGAACGGGTTCCCAAACCTCGGTTGTTTTTGGGTCTTTGGCAGGATCTGGTTTTTTATCTTGTGCCATCGCTTGCCCTGCAAAAAGCGCAGGAATAAATAATAGTGTATACTTGTTCATGATTGTGGTTTAACTTTTTAAAGTTAACCAGTTTATTAAGAAATGGAAATTTGGTATTTAAAATTTTACCCCAAATCGTCAACAACGTAAGTTTCGCTAATAATTACTTCATCAGGCGCAATGTCTGCGCTGCGCTGTTCTGCCAAATCGCGCATAGGGCAATAACCTGTAATGCCGCGGTACAATAATCCTGCACCAATTGCAGCACCGGTTAAACCAATTACCGGATGCGAAAAAATGCTGGTGATGCCTTTAAAAAGTAAATATGTTCCTGCCGCGCCAGATAACCAGCGCTCAGATTTTGAAACGTTTTCGAATAATTCCGGATACTTCCAGGCTTCTTTAACGTTATTTACAGCAGTATTAAAATCTTGATTTGTCATGATGGTAGAATTTATGTTCTACTGTATAACAAGTAAGAGGGAATTGAGTTTTGAAAAGAAAATTAAATGTGTGGCCCATAAGATTTATCGTCATTTCGAGCGGAGTGCAACGTAGTCGAGAAATCTATTAAGATAGATCTCTCCATTCCACTGCGTTTCAGTCGAGATGACGAGTTAATATTGAATGCCTAATTCAAAATATCACGTATATCTTCCTTGCTGAGCGATTTAAAGAAACTCTCTTCAGTGGTAATTAAAGAATTGGCGAGCGATTTTTTGCGGTTTTGCAAGGCCAGTATTTTCTCTTCAACGGTGTCTTTTGCGATGAATTTGTAAATGAAAACCTTTTTATCCTGACCGATACGGTGCGTTCTATCAATGGCTTGTTGTTCTACTGCCGGGTTCCACCATGGATCGAGGATAAAAACATAATCGGCCTGAGTTAGGTTTAAACCCACGCCACCCGCTTTTATAGAGATTAAGAAGACCTTCAATTCGGTATTCTGCTGAAATTCGGAAACAATTTCACCCCGGTTACGCGTTGCACCATCCAAATAAGCAAAAGGGATATGCTCCGCCTCAAAATGTTTTTTGAAGATATCGAGGTGTTTTACAAACTGAGAAAAAACCAAAACCTTATGTCCGCCTTTAAGCACATTATCCAGTGTGTGGATCACGTTTTCAAACTTTCCAGAATCTGAAACATAAGCCCCGTCAATCATTATGGGGTGATTGGCCAGCTGACGTAAGGCGGTTAATCCCTGTAAAAGCTGCACCTGTTTCTGCGCGAAAGTTCCATCGTCCATGCTCTGCAATAAATCGTTGCGGTAGGCTGATTTTGTTTTCTCGTAATAAGCAGCCTGATCTTCGCTCATGTCGCAGTAAATTACCTGTTCCGTTTTAGGTGGTAATTCTGCCGCCACCTGCTCTTTCGTTCTGCGGAGTACAAATGGCTTGATAATCGATTGTAGTTTGCGCGCTTTTTCTTCGTCCTTTTTCTTTTCTATGGCTTGTACATATTCTTCATAGAAAAATGCTTGTGTACCCAATAAACCTGGGTTTAAAAAGGTTAACTGCGACCATAAATCGCTTACTGAATTTTCTACGGGCGTACCGCTCAAAATCAGTTTATGTTTCGATTTTAAGCTTCTCACGGCTTTGAACGATTTTGATGCCGGGTTTTTAATATTCTGACTTTCATCAAGAATAATGTAGTTGAAATAAAAGTTTTTCAGTTCATCTACATCCACTCGGGTTACACCGTAGGTGGTAATGATAATATCGTAATTGGCAAAATTGGCTACATCTTTATTTCGGTTAGTACCCGTATGTGCCAGTATTTTTAGCTTTGGAGTGAATTTTTTAGCCTCTGTTAACCAGTTATAAATTAAAGAGGTAGGCATGATGATAAGTGAGGTCGTTTGCGTTTCAAGCAATTGATCGTCTTCCTTCACTTTTTGCAGCATGGCTAATGTTTGGATGGTTTTACCCAAACCCATATCGTCGGCCAAACAACCACCGAAATTGTATTCGCGTAAAAAGCTGAACCAGTTATAACCGGCTTTCTGGTAATCGCGTAAACTGCCCTTAAAATGAACAGGCATTTGCGTATCGGCGATATCTTCGAAATCTGATAAGCGCTGCAACTTACGCTCAAGTGTCACGTTAGCTAAACTATCTTCGGCCAAATCGTTGATTAAACCGATATGGTGTTTCTTTAATTTCAGCGTTTTTCCGGCCTCTGCCAAACTGAACAAACTACCGTATTGCGTAAACCATTTATCGGGAATAATGGCCACTTCGCCATCGGGCAATAAAAATTCCCGCTTTTTGTGTAGGATATGTTGTTTTAGCGAAAGAAAAGGAATCTGGTATTTTCCGAACCATACCACAGCATGGATATCGAACCAATCGTTTCCTTCTTTAACTTCAAGATCGATTTTGCTGGCACCGAAAACAAATTTTTTCTGGCCTGTGGCCTGTTCAATTTCGTAACCTGCTGCCTGTAAAAGTTCGATATGTTCGTTTACCCAATTAATGGCTGCATAACTCGGGTTTTCATCAGCTGAAATCACTTCCAGGTTACTAAACAGCGAGCTTGTTTTTTTTAATCCTAATGATAATAACAGATTGAACTGTTTTTTCTCCCATTCTGCCGAACGTTTAATGCGGTGGAAAATATAGTTATCGGCCGTTTTTTCTAAACGTACGGTTACTTTATGCGCATTTTCTACAGGGAAAATATATTCGCCGTATTTAAAGTACAACTGAATCTGAGAAAGTCCGCCATCCACATACAAAACTTTAATTACAGGTGTGGCTTCAAACTGTTCGGTTCTGATTTCGAAACCTTCGGCATACACATGGTGTTTTTCTATTAAAGGGGCAACAAACTTTTCAAAGTAAGTAGCTTCGGTTGTTTTGGGTATGGCAATAAAGCGTTTATTTAAAAAGGGTTGCAGTTTTTTCCCTTCAATATCCTGATCAAAAAAGTACAATACATCGTTAAGCAATAGCCACGCAGGTTTGTTACTGATAATCTGCGCTTCTTTAAACATAAATTCGATGCGTAGATTCTGATACTTGATGGTCGGGAAATAACGTGTTTCCGTTTCATTTCGGCGGAAATGAAAAAGGATAGAGGCGGGCTCATCGGCCAGTTCGATTTTACGTTCTACCGGCCAGCCATCTTTGTCCATTACATAAAGCTCGTTTTTAACCTTTAAAAGCTCTAAAGCTTCGGCAAGTTTCTTTTCGATTTTAGGGCGAACATTTTCGTAAAATTTATTGTCGAAAATTTTAGTGAAAAACTCAGTTGGCCTGATTAGTTTCTTGTAATATTTTTTAATCAGCGAGTCTTGCTCAATGTCATCTAAAATCTTGATCAGCTTATAATCAATATCACTTAAACAGGCATTAAATTCTTCTGCGGTATGTGTGAAAATCCGTTGATAGGTAAAAGAAAAATCTCCTTGTGGATTGAGCTGAACAACGTGAGGTTCAATTAAATAGCCCAAGTACTCATGTTTGCACAAAGAGTACACCACTTTACAGGCTTTAGAACTATCGACACGTAACATTGATTGGTTTAAAATTTTTTCTAAGCTAAGCGCTTAAAAAACTTTAAACTTACAATATTTTGAGGTTACATCAAAAGAAGTATCGGTTTTTGAAGTAAAAATTATCAGTTTTTTCTCGAAATCTTAAAGAACGCTTAAATGCAGATGTTGGATGGAGCGCTATTTGAAGTTAAAGGACAGATAAATATTAAATACTTTATAATTGGCTACAACTTATTATCTTAGTCCTTGTATTGATAGGCTTTCTTTATCAATCCATTAACGCATCACTAAGGTTTAAATGAAATTTTTTTACGCGCTCTCTCTGCTTGCCTGCTTACATTTTTGTAGCTATGCGCAAGAAATCCCCCGGAGCACCCAATATATTTTTAACAATATTTTGCTGAACCCTGCACTATCGGGAATAGATAATTACACAGATTTAAAAATAGGTTTACGTAAACAGTGGAGTGGATTAGAAGGTGCACCAAGTACGCAATACCTTTCTTTAAGTACCGCTATTGGCGAAGATTTTGTTCGGAGCAATGTAAACTCATTTGCCGGGAATGGCGATAATCCAATGAGCAGAAGTTTTGTAAACAGCTATACTGCAGCGGAACCTCACCACGGAATTGGCCTGGTGGCCATGACTGATAAAGCAGGATTAGTTCGGCAGACCAATGTAAACTTAACCTATGCCTATCATTTGGGTATTACAAATGAAGTAAATTTATCAGTTGGTTTATCTGGCGGATTTAAATCAATTAGTGTTGATGTGCGCGGAATTATAGCTGACGAGTCGGGTGACCCTTTATTCTCTGCCGATTACAACAATAAAATCAGACCCGATATTGGTGCAGGTATTTGGCTATATAGCCCAAGGTTTTTTGCTGGTGTTTCGGCTAAACAGCTTATTGGAAATAAAAGCAGCATTGTCAATAACCAGGTTAAAACCAGCCCATATCAAGCAGCTACTTTTTATGGAACAGCGGGCTATAAAATATTTCTGGATGAGGATATCGCAATGATCCCGTCTGGTTTGATTTCGTATTGGGCCAACTCTCCGGCTACTTTTGATGCGAATTTGAAATTTGCCTATCAGGATAAATTCTGGGTTGGAACCAGTTTCAGGAACAACGATTCTTTTTCACTTCTGGCCGGACTTAACATTGCATCGTTAGTAAACCTAAGTTATTCGTATGATGTAAATACTTCAGGTTTACGCTCGGTAAATAATGGCACGCACGAAATTGTGCTGGGTATTTTATTAAACAACCGTTATCAGGTAGTTTGCCCGAGCAGGCAGTTTTAACGTAAAAGGGTTATACTACCACCCAATGGTTTACATTCAGCCCGCAAATCGATCACATAATAATAAACACCTGCCGGTAATTCCTTATCCCTAAACCTGCCATCAAAAGGTTTTGTGTAATTACCGATTGATTCGTACACCAATTGCCCACCCCGGGTATAAATTTTAATGTTGGTGCCTTTAAAATCTGGTAAACCCCTAACTTGCCAAACATCGTTCATACCATCACCATTTGGGGTCATGGTATTGGTAACCTCTAAATTGTCGTGTGTTACCTCTACATGTACTTTGGTAAATTCGCTGGTACAGGAACCCAATTTTCGCCGCACAAAATAATCGGCTGTTTTGGCGACTTTAAATTTAAATATCCCGTTGGTGTTTTCTAAAAACGGTTTGGTATCATCAATTTTTTCAAAGAGCTGGTAAGTTCCTTCTTCTGGTGCAATTACAGGTAAAACGATATCAGAAACATAACAAACACGTAAGTCGTTAATGATGGGAGCCAGGATTTTAAAAGGTTCGTCTACTACCGTATAAGCCTCGCTGATCGCATAACCACAAGATGTTTTGTCTTTTACCTCTAAGCGATACGTACCTGCACCAACATTAATCAGATCCTGGGTATACTGAACGGCTTCGCCAGCTTCGTTTATCCATTTAAAATCATAACCTGGTACACCACCAATTACCTGTATGCCTTTAACAGAACCTCTCTGTAAGGTACAGCCATCTTTAATTACGGTTGCAGTATTGGATACGATGTTTAGTTTTGGTGTAATATTGATGGCATAAGGTCCTAAAACTGTTTCGCAATTGTTTACATCATAAGCGAACATTCTGTAATTGCCTCCAGGCAAATTTTTCAGTTCAATCATGTTCCCTGTTTTGGTTGCTCCGGCAACTGTAGCGCCTGATTCATCTACCCATTTAAACAATGTTGGAAGAACGGAACTGAAGTTTAGGTTGATACTTCCGTTAATCAGTTCACAGGTGGTATTATTAACGGTTGGTGTGAAAGTATAAACCGTTGGTGTTAATGCATCCACTCTAAAAGGTTTGTCTAAAGTGCAGGTATATAGCGAATTGCTGGCCCTTAAGGTATAAGTGCCTGGTGCAAGGTCAATCATTTTTATAGACATTCCGGGCGAGTACGGTCCTTTTTTAATGCTTTGTCCGGTTGGGCTTAACCACTCGTAGGTATCGGCATTGGTAATCGACACACCATCAATAACACCATTGTTAACACCGCATCGGGCTGGTGTAACTGTTCCTCCGTTAATGGCAACATCACTATAAGTGCCGATAAAGAAAGATGAAGAAACTGGTGAACATTGACCTTCATCAGAAACAGATAAGGTATAGTTGCCGCCTCCTACATTTTCAAGATCCAGCGTAGTTGATACCACATCTGTACCTAAAATCCCTGTGATCGGATCACGTTTAAACCATTTGTAGCTTAGGGTACCCGTTGCATCTGTAATGGTAATACCTACAATAGCCCCGTTTTCTTTACCACATGCTGCAGAAGTAGTTTTAGTGGGATTCCCAATTTTAGGTTGAGGTTTCCTTTTAACCGTTATCGGATCAGAATCTAATGAGCAGTTTGCCTCATCCGATACTTTTACGAAGTAAGTACCTTCAGGTAAACTAGCGGGGTTACTTCTGCTTGCCACAGCATTTGTTGCCGTATTTATCCATTCGTATTTTAGCACACCTTTCCCTCTTAAAACCTCAGCGGTAAAGGTAAAAGTAGTTTGTCCACACGCAGGCGAAACCGGCAGGATAGCAGGTTTGGTTAACTTTTGATCTTTGATGATAAACACCGATGGGAATGCTTTACAGCCATCATCAACAGTTACTTCGTAAGTGCCGACATCTAAATTAGAGATGCTCTGTGTGTTCCCTTTAGGTACGCGACTACCATCGGTTTCTATTTTTACCCAGCTAAAAGTAAAACCCTCACGCACTTCGGGAATGGTGATTGATCCGTTAGCACTACAGGTTACAGGTTCTACAATCGCTTCATTTGGTAATAATTCAGCCGTAGAGAAAGGAGAGGTGGTGGCATTTAACAAACTCGCTGTTGCGGTAACCATACCGCTAAGGTTTCCGTTGTATTCCCAGCGGCCATCACTACCAGCCTGTACGGTAGCAATATAGGTTTTACCTTCGCAAATGCCCTGGCAGTTTACGGTATAAAATAATTCTACTTCTGAGTTGGGGGTAGCTTTACCCGAAACATAATTGCTGCGTTTTTTTAGCACCTGAATATATGGTTGCAGTATGCTTAATGTTTTTCCGATCCCAAACGTTTTATTGCAAAAGAAACTGTTTCTCGTAATTTTTACAGGCTTTGACGACACCGTTTCGACACCAAAGTTGTTGTTGGCAATTAAGTTCGCTTCAGCTGGTGTTGCCCCACCAATAGTTCCGCCTGCACCCAACTCTATTTTTACGCCAATACCATTACCCATTGCCACGGTTCCGGCGGCATCGGTGCCTATGGCATTACCGGTTAGAATAAAGTCTGAATTGGTAATCGAAACGCCTGTAGTTCTGTTTCCTCCGATAATGTTGTTCCGCACATAAAGTGCTGTATTGATGGCGTTAACTTTTAAACCTGCAATTTCTAAAGCAGAAGAAGAAAGAAATATCGGTAAGTCATGGAAGTCTTTTTTGCCCGTATAATCAACCCCAATTTTGTTATTGATTACATTAACATCGAACCTTGCGTTAGTGGAGTAGGATGATCGGGTGATGTCAACATTAATCCGGTTTGCGGCAATTACGTTTCCTTCACCAGCATTATCACCGCCCACATCCAGTGCGCTATCGTATAAATTGGCCGAAATACCAAAAACATTTGTATTTGGGGTTATTCCATCATATATCACCCCGATTAAGTTCGATTGGATTTTAATTTTGGTGGCCGTGATGGTGGTGAAAAAAAAGCTGTTCTGAACAATGATACCGTTAATATTTCCTCCAATAACATTTCCTTTCCCCGGAGCCCCAATGGTAATATTATTTGCACGATAATCGATCACAATTCCTGAGCCTTGCGCCATATTTACATTTTGTAAATTATTAATGGTGGCAAAATTCCTGATGTACAAACCATAAACTTCAACCCCTGTAGTTTGGACCTGCGTGGATGACGACTGGCCAATTACCAGTCCCGAAAATGTGGAATTAGGATATTCTGGCTCTAAAATTACCTTGGCTCCGGAAACGCCAAGTGCAGGCCATGCTGCCTGAGAGGTGCCATCAATAACTACATTTGAAGAGACAATAGGTAGTGCTGAACGCAACCTGATGGTGCGGTTAGCGTTGTCGCTAGGTGTACCCGGTAAATTAAAGTTAATGGTAAATGTAGTTACTCTATTGGCTATGGCGGCTTGTGTCAATGCTTCCCTTAACGTGCCAGGACCGCTATCGGCATTACTGGTTACTACATAAGTTTGGGCGTAGCTATTACTAAAGAAAAATAAGCCGGCAAAGAGGGCTAGAAGTTTTGAGAAGCGCATAAAATTGTTTGGTACAGCCAAAATACAAATAAACTATTTAGTGGCTAGCGTTTTAGTGAAACAAACCTACATTATTTTTCTTAAAAATAGTTGGCACACGTATGCTGGTTTAGAAATGGGTTTATGTGAAATAGTCAAGGTAGAAAATTTTCACATTCCACTATTTTACTTTGATTTCGCGCCGCGCAGGGCAGGGAGGTTTCAAAGTAGTTATGAAAGCTCGCTCCCTATGGCGGGAAGCTTTCATGACCTTAATGATTTCGTGCCTCCATAGGCGGGAAGGTTTCATGACCTGTAGGATGGTTACTCACATAAGGAGGAAGGTTTCTACAAATGCTAGTTTACCCTCCTTTCTAAGGAGCGAAAGCAAATCAGCCTAAAACAAAAAAGGCATCCTGAAAACAGAATGCCTTAAAAATTGGTTAATTATTTTTTATTTCCAGCCACCGCCTAATGCACGGTATAAGTTTACAACCGATTGTAGTTTTTGTAATCGATCGTTAATGCCACTTAATTGAGCTGTTAACAAACTTTGTTCTGAAGTTAATACATCCGTATAGTTTGTTGCCGAACTATAACGTAATAATTCTTTGGTAAAATCGACTGCTTTGGTCAAAGAAGCGATTTGTTTTGCCCTTGTTTCTTCTTTTTCTGAAGCGGTTTGATAAGCGTACAAAGCATTCGATACTTCCTGTCCACCGGTTAACAACGTTTGTTGAAAGTTATAAAAAGCAATTTGCTGATTAGCTTCGGCTGTTTTTAAGCGGGCCTTGTTTGCTCCTTTTGCAAAAATGGGCTGTGTTAAACCACCAACCAGATTATAGAAGATCGATTTGCTGAAGAAATCCTGTAATTGCAGACTTGATAAACCACCTGCTGCAGTAATGGTTAAAGCAGGATAAAAATAAGCTTTCGCTACGTTTGTGTTTTCAAAAGCTGATCGGAACCCAAATTCAGCAGCGATCACATCCGGACGGTTTTTTAACAATTGTGCAGAAACGCCGGTTTGTAAATTAGCATAAGGGGTTTGCTGATCTAAGGTCGTGCGGTTAATCGCATTTGGCGCTTTAGCAACCAAAACACTAAGCGCATTTTCAGCTTCTTTAATGCTTCTTTTTAAATCGGGCAAGGTTACCTGAGCAGCGTATAAATTGGCTTCACTCTGTACCACTGCTGCACCATTAACTACAGCCCCTTGTTTTAAGGCTTTCATGGTTTCAACATCCTGCGTTCTTACCTTAATGGTTTGCTCGGTAATGGCCAGTTGTTTGTCAAGCGCCAATAAAGTGTAATAATTGTTGGCAATAGTGGCAATTAACTGAGTTTGAACAGCACGTTTTGCTGCATCGCTTTGTAATAAAGTAGCGTAAGCGCCACGTTTTGCACTGCTTAATTTTCCCCAAATATCAGCTTCCCAACTGGTACTCAGTTGTGCTTTATAAGTTTGGGTTTCCAGATTGATGTTAATCCCTGCCGGAAAATTCTGCGCTGCTGCTGAAGCTTTATTGTCGGTTACATTTACATCAGCCTGTAAGCTGGGTAATAATGCCCCACGGCTTTGTATTAAGGTAGCTTCGGCAATTTTAATACGCTCGATCGCCTGTTTCAGGTCTAAATTTTCATTTATTCCTTGTTGGATCAGCGACTGTAACGTGGTATCCGAGAACAACGTTTTCCATTGCAGATCGGCAATAGTGGTTGTATCTGTTGTATTGTTATCACGGTATAAACCTTCGCTCTTTAGCTGCGGACGCTCGTATTTTTTAGTTACGCAGGCGCTTAGGCTGAGGATGGCTAAACCGATTAATATGGAATGCTTATATCTAAATTTCATGATTTTCAAATTAATGTGGATGGTTAGTCGCTAACTCATACTCTTCCTCTGTTTGTTCGCGATCAATGCCTTCCTCAAATGGAGATTTGTTACTTATTTTTTCCTGCAAGGTTTGGAAAACAATAAACAAGGCAGGGATTACAAATACTCCGAATATAGTACCGATTAACATACCACCTACAGCTCCGGTACCAATTGAGGTATTACCTGCTGCACCAACACCTGATGACAACATTAAAGGCAATAAACCCAGGATAAAGGCAAAAGAGGTCATCAAAATCGGGCGTAAACGTGCAGTTGCACCATCAATAGCCGAATTCACAATGCTCATTCCCTTTCGTCGCCTGTCTACCGCGTACTCTACAATTAAAATGGCATTCTTGGCAAGTAAACCCACCAGCATGATCAGCGTAATTTGTGTATAAATGTTATTGTCTACACCAAAGATCTTATCGAAGATGAATACACCAGCCAAACCAATGGGTAGTGAAAACAATACCGCTAACGGTAAGATATAACTTTCATACTGTGCTGAAAGCAGGAAGTACACAAAGATTACACACAATAGGAAGATAAAAATCGTCTGGCTGCCACTGCTTACTTCTTCACGTGATAAACCTGAGAACTCATATCCATAACCTGTTGGAAGGTGGATTGCTGCTTCTTCCTGAATGGCCTTAATGGCATCACCAGAACTAAAACCTGCATTAGGGTTACCCGTAACCGCAATTGAAGTATACAAGTTGAAACGTGAAATAGCCTGTGGACCATAAACTTTTTCGAGCGTAATAAACTCAGAAATCGGTGCCATGGTTCCGCTTGAATTACGAACATAAATATTGGTTAAACTTTGCTGGTTGGCGCGGTACTTGGCATCTGCCTGGTACATTACCCTGTATTGTTTACCAAACTTATTAAAGTTTGAGGCATAAACACCACCATAGTAACCTTGTAGAACACCTAATACATCGCTAACGGTTAAGCCAGCCTGTTTAACTTTCGCCACATTAACATCAATCTGATATTGCGGGAAATTTGGGTTGAATGAGGTTGATGCATATTGAATCTCAGGACGTTTACTCAAAGCCCCTAAAAATGCATTACCTACTTCGTTGAATTTTTTAATATCGCCACCGGTTTTATCCTGCAACTGGAATTCGAAACCACCACCGGTACCAAAACCCTGAATGGTTGGCGGAGCAAAGAAAATGACTTTTGCACCTTTTATACCGGCTGCCTTTGCAAATAATTCACCAATAATGGCTTTAACATCGCGTTTGCGTTGATCCCATGGTTTTAGCCTTGCGATAACCATACCATAAGAACTACCTGAACCACTGATCAAACTTCGGCCAACAACCCTAAATGTAGCTTCTACCTCTGGTACCTTACTTACAATATCATTGATTTTTACAATAATTTTATCCGTTTCTTCCTGTGAAGTAGAAGGTGGTAATGAAATGTCAGAGAAAACTGTTCCCAAATCTTCGTTTGGTACGAAACCTTTAGGCGTAGTATTCATAATCCATACCAGCACCACCGCGAAAACAGCAATTCCTAATCCTGCTAACCATCTCTTTTTACCCAAAAAGCCTACCGAACGTTTATATTTTTGCGTTACGGCATCAAATGAAGTATTAAAAGCGGTATAAAAACGTTGTAAGAAATTTTTACTTTTTTCGTGATCCTCTGCATGTGGTTTTAAAAACATGGCACATAATGCCGGACTTAAGGTTAAAGCGTTGATCGCTGATAAAATAATCGCAATAGCCAGTGTTAAACCGAATTGTTTATAGAATACGCCAGATGAACCCTGGATAAAACTTACCGGGATAAATACCGCCGCCATCACTAGTGTAATCGAAATAATCGCACCACTAATGTCATCCATCGCATCTTTTGTCGCTTTTTTAGGATCTTTATAACCTGCATCAAGCTTGGCATGCACTGCCTCCACTACCACAATGGCATCATCCACCACGATACCGATGGCCAGTACCAATGCAAATAAGGTTAACAGGTTGATGGTAAAGCCGAACAGACTCAGGAAAAAGAAGGTACCAATAATAGCTACGGGAACACTAATCGCCGGGATTAAAGTTGAACGGAAATCCTGTAAGAAGATAAATACCACTAAGAACACCAGAATGAATGCTTCGATTAAGGTGTGAATTACCTTTTCAATGGAGGCATCCAGGAAGTTATTTACGTTAACAACCGTTTCGTAGTGAACACCTTTAGGGAAAGATGTTGCTGCTTTATCTAAAGTTTTGATCGAATTTTCGATTACTTCTTTCGCATTCGAACCTGCTGTCTGACTAATGGCAATACCTAAAGCAGGTTTACCATTAAACTTTACATAACTCGCATAACTTTGTGCACCAAGTTCTATTCTGGCCACATCTTTTAAACGAAGAATCTGTCCGTTTGCATCCGCTTTAATAATGATGTTGCTAAATTCGGTTTCCGATTTTAAACGGCCACTATATTTTAAGGTGTATTGAAAAGCCTGATTGCCCTGTTCACCGAACTGACCTGGGGCAGCTTCGATATTTTGCTCAGCAAGCGCTACACTTACATCGTTTGGTACCAGGCCATAAACGGCCATTACTTCTGGCTTAAGCCAGATACGCATGGTATAATCTAAAGTACCGAATGCACTTGCATCACCCACACCACTAATCCTTTTAATCTCTGGGATGATGTTAATGTTGGCATAATTCTGTAAAAACTTCTGATCGTATGATGGATCATCACTGTAAATGGCAAAAATAAGCAAGTTACTCGCCTGTCTTTTTGCTGTAATTACACCCGATCTGGTTACCTCTGCAGGTAATAAACTGGTTGCTCTGGCTACACGGTTTTGCACGTTAACCGCCGCTAAATCGGCATTTGTGCCCAATTTAAAGTTAACGGTAATGGTTGCAGTACCATCGTTACTGGCGCTGGAAGTCATGTAGGTCATGTCTTCCACACCATTTATTTGTTCTTCCAGCGGAACAACAACACTACTCATTACCACATCGGCATTTGCCCCCTGGTACGAAGCCGATACCTGAACGGTTGGCGGTGCAATTTCGGGGTATTGCGAGATGGGTAAAGTTACAAGGCCTAATACACCTAATATTACAATTATAATGGATATAACTGTTGATAAAACGGGCCTGTCTATAAATTTCTTAAACATAATTAATATGGATTACACTGCTGTAGTGTGATTGCACTGACTATATTGTTATTTTTTTATTTCAGCATAAACTGAATCGGTGTTTTTTACCTCAGGTTTAATTTTAGTTCCGTCTTTTAATGATTGAAAACCTTCTAAAATAACTTTATCACCTGCTTTAAGTCCCTTGGTAACTACGTAGAAATTACCTTTGGCCAATTCCATCACTTCGATTTGGGTATTGATCACCTTTGCCGAATCGCCTAAAATGTAAACGAATTTCTTGCCTTGTAAATCGATCGTCGATTTTTGAGGGACTAAAATTGCATTTTCAACGTGCTGCGGAATTCTAACCGATGCACTTGCACCGTTTTTTAATAAGAAAACGGGATTAGGAAAGGTTGCCCTTAAACTTGCGGAACCAGTGCTGGTGTTAATCTGCCCATTGATGGATTCGATTTTGCCATTCTGTGCATAGATGGATCCGTCAGCAAGAACCAAACTCACTGCAGGGATGTTTTTCATCTGCTGGGCAAGCGTATTGCCTTTATAGGTATTGGAAAAATCTAAAAGCTGTTTCTCATTTAACGAGAAATAAGCATAAACTTTCGAAGTGTTAGAAACAGTGGTTAAAGGTTGTGTGCTTGAGCTGCTCACCAAACTTCCGTTTCTGAAAGGGATACTGCCTACAACACCATCTACAGGGCTGGTAATCGAAGTATAACCTAAGTTAACCTGTGCGTTTACCAGTTCTGCTTTTGCTTGTGCCAATGCCGCTCTTCTGCTTTGAAGGGTTAACTGCGCTGCATCCAGATCGTATTTGCTAATGATGTCTTTCTCTACCAAAGGTTTGGTTTTGTTTACCGTAAGCTGAGCAGCATTTACGTCAGCTTCGGCACTGCTAATCGCGGCTCTTGCTGTTCTAACCTGTTGCTCATATTGTGGAGCATTAATGGTGAAAAGTAACTGACCTTTCTTCACTACCGCGCCTTCATCTACCAATATTTTTTCGATAAAACCATCAACTTTCGGACGGATATCGATGTTTTGAATACCTTCAATGGTTGCTGGATAATCAGAATCTAAGGTTGTATTTTGTGTGTTTACTGTAAAAACAGGGTAAGCTTGCGGACCAGCTGCTGCTGCAGCGGCAGCTTTTTTAGCTGCATCGTTATTTCCGCAGGATGCCAAAAGCATACCAATGCTCACGCTAAAAAAGAGAGTTGTTACTTTTCTCATGGGTATTTCTGTGTGTTTAAATTTAAATTTCCGGAATTAAGGGCGTTGTCAAAAAAATAGGACTTCGATTTTCGCCGATAAATGCCCAAAAATAGAGCCTAAAAAAAAATAAATCTGTCCGAATTCTGTCATTTAATCAATCGATTGATTTATTTTGCGATTGAAAACAGATCGGATTTCCTTTAAATTGCTGTTATAGATGGTGTTGTCGTATTTTTTAGCATGAAAAACAGTGTGTAAATATCTTGCGACAGATGTTAAAAGCTGTTAAATTCAAAGGAAATATACGATTTTTATTACACTAAATGTCGAAAATTTTGATCGATTTGACACAAGCAAGTGTCCTTGATAATACCCGATTTTAATTTTGGTAATGGCTTAATTATTATAGTTTTTTGAAATTGCTTTGATATCCTCTAGATCATATGATTTAAAATAATCGATTTCTGAAACCGCATGGTATTCTTTTGTTAAAGATTTTAGCTGGACTAATTTTCTACTTTTTGATGAAGAATATCTCTCTTGGCTTGATTTTATAAATGAAAGCTGAAGCGTATCTTTTAAGTTAGGGTAAATGTACTCCACAGTATCCAGATTTAGCTTGTTCCATTTAAATTTATACAAGGAAGCAAGTCCGGGATGATCATAGGTAACACCCCTGATTACTTTTTCTTTTGAATAGAAAGTAGGATTAACAAGTGTTATCTCTTTGCTGAAGGTTTTATTAGCTTTGGAGAGATATAAATCATAAATATTTCTTCTGCAACAACCTGATTCTGGGTACCAATTGACTAAAAAATCTTTTAGCCCATCAGCATTTATATCCTTAATTGAAAATATTGGGAAAGAATAATTTGAATATTTTTTCGTCATCAATTGATTAAAATCTGTACCATCGCTACTATAAATGTATATCCTTGTTTCAAGGTTTGATGCACTCTTGATTAGCAAATTTTTATAGCGCTGTGAAAATAAGTATCCTAACTTAATCTCTACTTTAACGTTATGGTCCAGATGATTATCTTGTGTCGTAGAAAAACTTTTATTAAAGGTGTTCTTTGAATTGGCTTTGATTAGTGTAAATACATGATTTAAAGCAGTATGAAAAAGAGAATCTTGTTTTTTATTCGTAGAATCTATTCTTGCTTTTGATGGGCTATTTATTACTTTGATCTTAAAATGTTTAGTCTGTTTTTTTTGTTTGCATGAAATACAGCACGCTACAAAAATCAAAAGATAAGCTGTTCGGATCACTAAAAATCAAATTTAAAACTATTCCACTTCTCCTTCAAAAACCAATTTGGCTGGGCCACATAAAAACACATTGGTAAATTCCTTACCATCGTAATCAAATTCTATTTTAATATCGCCACCCAAAACTTTAATGGCTGTTTTAATGTGGCCGGTCTGATTTTTATGTTTCGCCATGGCCATGGCTACGGCGGTTACTCCGGTACCACAGGCATAAGTTTCATCTTCAACACCGCGTTCGTAGGTACGCACAAATAAATGATCACCCTTGTCTTCTACAAAGTTTACATTGATACCTTTTTCAGCATAAGTTGCATTGTAGCGAATGTTTTTTCCTGCCGTAAAAACATCAAAGTCTTTTAAATCGCTTTGTAAAGCAACATAATGTGGCGAGCCGGTATTCAATATATAAGCTTCGCCATCTTTGGTAATGGTATCTACATCAATCATTTGTAAATCAACCCATTCGCCATTTTCTGAAATTCTGGCATAATGTGGCCCATCTACTGCCAAAAAGTTTGTTTCGCGGTCGATAATGCCGAGCTGTTTGGCAAATGCAACAATACACCTGCCACCATTTCCGCACATGCTGCCCAGTTTACCATCTGCGTTAAAATAATGCATCTCAAAATCATAATCCTCATGTTTGGTAATGAACATTAATCCATCGGCGCCAATGCCAAATCTTCTGTGGCATAATTGTTCAACTAATTGATTATCAATATTTTTTAACGGACTCATGGTGTGGTCTATTAAAATAAAATCGTTGCCTGCGCCCTGGTATTTAAAGAAATTAATTTTCATGAAAGCTTCATTTTTTAATGCAATATTTGAATTGCAAAAGGTAATAAGCGGTTTGTGTTTTTTAATTTAACATTTTTTAACACAAAACTAAGTGCTTTGAGGATACAAATATCGTTTATATGGTATTAAATTTGAATAAACTTACAAAAGAAAATTTGAGCAGATAAAAACTGCCTGAGCATTCTGCTTAAATCAAAGTGAAAATGCTCTCGCAAATAATAACATTTAACAAATGAATATTATAAGCTAACCAAACAATTAGCTAGCAAATCAGCTTATAATAAATCATGGCTTTAAGAAACAATATATAAACACATGAAACCATTAAAAGCTATCTAAATTAAAAGCAACGTTCAGCTTTTAATAGCTTCATGGCCATTAAAAAACAATATATAAACACATGAAAAAAATATTAGGCATTACCGTGTTGGCTGCTTTTATAGGTGGGGCAGCAGCAATTGGAGGTTACAAACTATTTGAGCGTAACCAAACAGGCAGTACAATTACTGAAAAACAGAATTTATACTTCGCCAATAATCCGCTTAAGGTATCATCAGCGGGAACGACAGATTTTACGCAGGCAGCAGCAGTAGTTGCACCTGGTGTGGTTCACATTAAAACCACGTATGCGGCACAAAGTGGCGGTGGCAGAAGTTCGTCTCCATTTGATATGATGGAAGATTTCTTTGGTGGTGGTGGCCGTCAGATGCAACGCCAGCCCAGAGCGGCATCGGGTTCTGGTGTAATTATCAGTCAGGATGGTTATATCGTAACCAATAACCACGTAGTAGAAAATGCAGAGAAGGTTGAAGTGGTTTTAACAGACAGACGTAAAGTAGAGGCGAAAGTAATAGGCCGTGATCCGAATACAGATTTAGCTTTAATTAAAGTAAATGCAACTGGCTTACCTGTAGTAAAAATGGGTAACTCAGATAATGTGCAGGTTGGAGAATGGGTTTTAGCCGTTGGTTTCCCGTTAGATTTAAATACTACGGTAACGGCTGGTATTGTAAGTGCGAAAAACCGTAGCATTGGTATTATTGGTCGCGAGCAACAAGGCAATGAAATTACAGAAGAGGAATATCGCGAATACCAACGTACGGGTAAAAGACCAGATCGTCCGGCAAATACGAGTATCGAATCATTTATCCAGACAGATGCTGCCATTAACCCAGGTAACAGCGGTGGTGCCCTTGTAAATGCAAACGGCGAATTGGTAGGTATTAACTCAGCTATCGCATCGCAAAGCGGGTATAACCAGGGTTATGGATTTGCAATTCCGGTTAACCTTGCCCGTAAAATTGTTGATGATTTTATGAAATATGGCTCAGTTAAACGTGGTTATATCGGTGTTAACTTTGTGCCGTTAAGTGGTGAGGAAAAACCTGAAGGCATTAAAACTAATGAAATCAGTGGTTTATATGTGAATGATGTGGTTGCGGGTGGCGGTGCTGCTGCGGCAGGTATCAAATCGGGCGACGTAATTAAAAAAGTTGACGGTGTTGTAATCAATGATTCGCCTGATCTTCAGGAAAGAGTTGGCCGTTTAAACCCAGGCGATAAAGTTAAATTAACGGTGTTACGCGATGGTGCACTTAAAGATTATAGTGTAACGTTAAAAGGCGAAGCCAGTGTTGGTTTAACTGCGAAAAATGCAACAAGCAAAGGTGCTGAGGTTTCTAAATTAGGTGCAACTTTTGCTCCGGCTACTCAGGCACAAAAATCGAAATATGGCATTAACAGTGGTGTTGTAGTGACTTCTGTAACCACAGGAAAAGCTTTTGATAATATTGGAGTTGAAAAAGGTTTAATTATTACCAAAGTAAATGGACAACCTGTAAATTCTGTAGCTGATGTGCAAAAAGCATTACCTTTAGGCAGAAACAACATGGTGAGCATTTCGGGTGTTGGCGAGCAAGGTTCGTATAACTACAGCTTCCCAGCACAGTAGTTGATTTGATAAAAAATAGTTTTAAAAGCGTCCCGATATAAAAATCGGGACGCTTTTTTTTAATCCTGATGGATCGGTTCGTGATTAGCATGGCAGGCGTCTGCACATTCTTCGCAGGCAACAGCGCATTGTCTGCAGTGTTCATGATCGTGTTTGCCGCATTCAGCCGCACAAAGTCTGCATATTTCTTCGCAGAGCAATAAATATTGGTGCCCGATAATTGAATCTCTTTGCAACAATCTGGCTGCCTGAGTACAAATATCTGCACAATCCCTATCGAGTTTAATGCAATCAATCATCATGTTGATGTCTTCCTCTTTTAAGCACGACGATGCACAGTGTTCGCAAGCCAGTGCGCAATCTAGTAAAGCCTGGATCAGACCATAGTTGTTTCTCGTTTCCATATCGTTAAAGATTTTGGTTATAAATGTTTTGTATATTAATAACCTGCTGGAATTTAAACTGTTTTAAAAAAAATAGAATTGGGGCTGATCCAGATTCCATCGTATGACGTCTGCGTTCAGAATGAGAGTTTTCCACTAATTCCATATGTTAAAATATCTTAAATAACAGGTTGTTCAGCCAATTCTTTGTACTCAAACCAATATTCATTCGTTTTTCATAATCAAGATTTAGTTTCGCTATTTACCGATTGGTATTCAGCGTTTACCGATGCCCTGTAAATTATTTTTATTTATTGTTCCATATTTGAATCAGCAACAAAAAACCGAATATTATGGCTTTAGCTCGTATTAACCTCAGCGTAAAACAATATTTCAATTTCATGTGCAGAACAGATTTTGAAAGAAGGATATTTCATGATACGTACAAAGAATTTCAAAAAAGATCAAAAATATATAGTCTGGACCACCATCTCCATACCTTTTCACAAATGCAACAGGCTAACGGAAAGGCAAACTCGCTGCACCAAAAACTTCAATATTCAGTAATGAATACCCTGGAAGCATTAGAGCATAAAATACCCGTTTTGAACGATATTGAAGATCATCCGATTCTTTTCGATTGGGCCGAATTACATATTTACACTTCCGACCTCTTAAATAAAGCCGCACATGTAGTTTCGATCACCTATAACAGTCCGAAATTAATTTTACACGAAATCATTGGTGATTTGCTGGTCTTAAGCTATAATGATAAAATGCACGAAACATTAGTCATAAAGATTACAGATAACCTGATAGTCAATTATGAGCAACGCGAAAGCCTGGTTTATAGTTAACTTAATCTTAATTTCTTTCCGGATGCTCATCCATAATAAATAGCGGAAGTAGGTAACTTTCTGCTTGCTGGTCTTTACTTTTTCGGGCAGAAAAGCAGAAGGGAGGGACCGTTTTGAATGTATTTTTTGGGTAAAACTCAGCTCCTGATGAATTAAATCGGGCCGCTAAACAGGGCTTAAAGGGCAAATAGTCAATATATTTAGCATTTATTTATATAATAAAAAATAAAAAATTGATTTATAGGTATTTAACTCTATCTTTGAAACAAATTAAAATACAATATAATGCAACAAGGAACAGTAAAATTTTTTAATGAAACTAAAGGTTTCGGATTTATCACTCCATCTAATGGCGATGCCGAAATTTTTGTTCATGCTTCAGGCTTAATCGATAACATTCGCGAGAATGATACCGTAAACTACGATGTAGAAGAAGGTAGAAAAGGCCTAAACGCGGTAAATGTTAAAGTAGCTTAAGAAAACTCAAACACATAAATCGTAAAAAGTCCCGATGCAAATCGGGACTTTTTTTGTGGAACCAACTTTTGGATTGTCGGTGCCCACACTTATCTGCCTGCCAAATTTTTACTGATCTCGTCGTCAACAAAATCTAAAGAAAGATCATTGTTGGTTAGTACAGTGCCGTTTTTATCCACTAAAAAGAAGTAAGTAACATTATAATTGCTCAGATTTTTTGCATTGGGCGATTTCGCTCCCATTAAATCTGAGTATTGTGGCCAGGTTAAGTGGTCATCCTTGATTACATTTATCCACCAGTCTCTTTTCTTATCGAATGATACCCCGATAAATTCTACGTCTTTATTTTTATACTTTTCGTATAGCTTAACCAGTACCTGATTGTTTTTTCTGCTTTTTCCGCTATAAGAAGTCCAGCAGATAATCAGGTTTACCTTTTTAAGCACACTCAGGGCGAATTTTTTTCCTTCCGGATTTTCTCCTTCAATGCCGGGCATTTTACTTCCGGCCATCATCTGGTTAGCCTGTTTAATCTCTTCTAAAAGATTTTTGCCCTTTTTGCTTTCCTGAATATCCTTGTCTAAGCTGTTAAAAATGGATAAATAAGTTTTGGGTTCCGAATCTGCCCTGCCGAGTTGTTCTAATAAAAAGAGGCTGTGCGCAGAACCGGGATATTTTTTAGCAAAAGCCTTTATGATGTCCATTTGGAGCAAGATTTTTTTCTCTCTCCAACGGTCTGCATTTTTTGCCTTTTCTATAATGTTGCTTCTTGAGGCCTGGTCGAATTCCAATTCAGCGATATCCAAACTGTCGAGCAGATTTTTGCTCATCTTGTCTTTTAGTTTATAGAAGTCAAGAAATTGTTCACCCTCTTGAGTTGGAACACTTTTTAGAGGATACGAATTGATGTTTTTTGCGTCAAGAGTGCCTTTGAAGTCGCCTTTGTCAAGATAGAAATAATATTCTCCTTTGCGATTGCCATCCTCGGTTTTCAAAGTAGCATAACCTTTTATTGGAATGTTGATTTTAAAAGTCTGATTGCTGTTGGTGATGTTTTCAACTTTCAGTGTCTCGCCCTTTTCAGCGCTTTGGATGGTGATCACGGCATTAGGGCCAAAGTTTTTGGTTTCGAGGTTAAATGTAGCAGGAGCTGGGTCGCAAGCAGATAAGAAACCTGCTAATAAAGTAAGTAAGTAGAGCTGTTTTTTCATGTTAATAATTTGACAGAGCAATATAACGAAAAGATTAGTTATGTTTTAATGAAAATAAATTCAAATCAATCTTTTTATCATTAAGAAGTTGAGTTAGTTAAGAAGAAAATTATTATTTTAGTTATGGTAAATAGTTTCTTAATGATCCGATTTATCTAATCATACCCTAATTCTGAGTGCTTGATTAATATGTAGAGTGCATCTTCTTATTTTAATTATTTAGGGAATGACTAAAAAAGAGGTTACACAATTATCCTATGAAATAACAGGATTAGCAATTAAAGTTCATAAAGTTTTAGGGCCAGGCTTATTAGAGCACATATATGAACGTTGCTTAAAATATGAGTTGGAAAAAAATGGATACGCTGTTTCTCAACAGTTTGAATTGTCCATCATGTATGACAATTTAGAGATGGATTTAGATTTACGGCTGGATCTATTCGTTAATAATTGTGTAGTAATAGAAATAAAAGCAATCTCTAATATTTTACCCGTTCATCAGGCACAACTATTAACCTATATGAAACTTCTTAATGCTCCCCAGGGGTTGTTGATTAACTTTTTTACAGATAATATTACCAAGAGTATAGTGCCACTGGTTAATGATTATTTTAAAATTTTGCCAGATGAGTGAAATATTAGAAGTCATTGATTATTGAATCTTAATGCCCTCAATTTCTTAATGGTAAAGCTGTTTGCCATAATAGTTTTTTTTGGTTAATGCCAATATGAAACCTTAAATAATCCCATAATCTTTCAATTATTTCCGAATATGCTTTAGAATGTTTCTAAATAAATGTTTTATCGTTGTTTTGTCATATTCGTTTATAAATTAAACTCATAATTAGATACTTTTGCAAGAAATTTAGATATAAATCCTAATCAAATGAGTGGTTTCGGAAATGCATTTTCTTCTTCTATCGGGAAGAAATTCATCATGGGTATTACAGGTTTGTTCCTGATACTTTTTTTAATTGTACACTGCGGTATTAATGCTTTAATTTTTATTAGCGACGGTGGTTTAACATTTAACGTAGGCGCACATTTTATGGCCACTAACTGGATTATCCGGGCTGGCGAGATTGTGTTGTTTATTGGTTTGCTTGCGCACATTTTTCAGGCGTTACGTTTAACGTTGCAAAATCAAAAAGCACGACCTGTTAAATATGCCGTAAACGATGGTAAGGCAAACAGTAAATGGTATAGCCGTTCTATGGGCTTGCTGGGTACACTTTTGCTGATCTTTCTGGTGGTTCACCTAAAAGATTTTTGGGTAGTTTCTCGTTTTACAGGAATCCCAACGGTTGATGCCAACGGACATGAAGATCTTTATGCGGTAATGAAAGAAAAATTTCAAGATCCGGTAAGGGTTGCCGTATATATTTTGGCTATGTTTTCTTTATGCTACCACTTATTGCACGGTTTTGCTTCGGCATTCCAAACATTAGGATGGAACCACTCAAAATATAACGGTATCATTAAAGGAGCTGGCGTTTGGTATTCGGTTATTATTTCGATCCTTTTCGCAGCCATGCCGATTGCAGTTTATTTCGGTCTTATTCAATAATTTTTAGCACAAAAGATATGTCAGATATTAATTCAAATATTCCAGAAGGCGAATTAACCAGCAAATGGACAAAATATAAGTCTTCTGTGCCTTTGGTTAACCCATCGAACAAAAGAACTATTGAAGTAATCATTGTAGGTTCGGGTTTAGCAGGTGCTTCGGCAGCAGCTACTTTGGCTGAGATGGGTTACAAAGTAAAATGTTTTTGTTTTCAGGATTCACCGCGTAGAGCACACTCAATCGCTGCTCAGGGTGGTATCAATGCAGCAAAAAACTATCAGAATGATGGTGATAGCGTTTATCGCCTTTTCTATGATACGATTAAAGGTGGCGATTACCGTGCCCGCGAAGCCAATGTGCATCGTTTGGCCGAAGTAAGTGCCAACATTATAGATCAGTGTGTGGCACAAGGTGTGCCTTTGGCCCGCGAATATGGTGGTTTGTTAGATAACCGTTCATTTGGTGGTACACAGGTACAACGTACTTTCTATGCTGCAGGTCAAACTGGTCAACAGTTATTATTAGGTGCGTATTCTGCTTTAGAGCGCCAGATTGGTATGGGTAAAGTAGAAATGTATACCCGTCATGAAATGCTTGAGGTGGTTAAAATCGATGGCAAAGCACGTGGTATTATCGCCCGTAACTTAATCACAGGAGAAATCGAACGTCACTTTGGTCATGCGGTGGTATTAGGAACAGGTGGTTACGGTAACGTATTCTATCTTTCTACCAACGCCATGGGAAGTAATGTTACAGCGGCCTGGAAAGCGCACAAGCAAGGTGCTTATTTTGCAAACCCATGTTATACGCAGATCCACCCAACCTGTATCCCTGTTTCTGGCGATCACCAATCTAAATTAACCCTGATGTCTGAGTCGTTACGTAACGATGGACGTATCTGGGTTCCTAAAAAGAAAGATGATAACCGTAAAGCTTCAGAAATTCCTGAAGATGAAAGAGATTATTATTTAGAGCGCCGTTACCCTGCTTTTGGCAACCTGGTTCCGCGTGATGTGGCCTCTCGTGCTGCAAAAGAGCGTTGTGATGCTGGTTATGGTGTAGGGGCTTCTAAATTAGCCGTATACCTGGATTTTAAAGCCAATACAGAACGTTACGGTAAAATCGAAGCTTCTAAATCAGGTAACCACAATCCGGATAAAGAAACCTGTATGCGTTTGGGTACTGAGGTAATCAAAGCTAAATATGGTAACCTGTTCGACATGTATGCGCAGATTACTGGTGAGAATCCTTACGAAACACCAATGCGTATCTATCCTGCGGTTCACTATACCATGGGTGGTTTATGGGTTGATTATAACTTAATGACATCTGTACCAGGTTTATATTGTACAGGTGAGGCTAACTTCTCCGATCACGGTGCTAACCGTTTAGGTGCATCTGCTTTGATGCAAGGTTTAGCTGATGGTTATTTCGTTCTACCTTACACTATTGGTGCTTACTTATCAAAAGAGATTTCGGTAAAAGCAATTCCTACTGATCACCCGGCCTTTGTAGAGGCTGAAGAAAGAGCAGTTGGTATTTTAAATACACTGATAAATATTAAAGGAACCAAATCGGTAGATCATTTCCACAAACGTTTAGGCCACATTATGTGGGAGAAATGTGGTATGGCCCGTAACGAAAAAGGTTTAAACGAAGCGATTCAGGAAATCAGGGCTTTACGTGCTGAGTTTTGGAGTGATGTTCGTGTACCTGGAACGGCTGATGAGTTAAACACCGAATTAGAAAAAGCCGGCCGTGTTGCTGATTTTATCGAGCTGGGCGAGTTGATGTGTATTGATGCTTTAAACCGTAACGAAAGTTGTGGCGGTCACTTCCGTGAAGAGTATCAGACAGAAGAAGGTGAAGCCCTACGTGATGACGAGAACTATGCGTACGTAGCCGCCTGGGAATTTAAAGAAGGTGTAAACTTCGAACTTCATAAAGAAGAACTGAAGTTTGAAAATATTAAAGTAGCACAAAGAAGTTATAAATAGTGATGCGCATTGCGTTAAGCGTTAAACGGTTATTCGCCGAACGCCAAACGCTAACCGCTTACCTAAAACCTCAATATCATGAGTACAGGAAATATGAACTTAACGCTAAAAGTTTGGCGTCAAAAAAATAACAATGCCAAAGGTGCTTTGGTAGATTATAAATTGGCCGATATTTCACCGGATATGTCTTTTTTAGAGATGTTCGATGTATTAAACGAACAATTAATTAACAAAGGTGAAGAGCCGGTTGTATTCGACCACGATTGCCGCGAAGGAATTTGCGGAATGTGCTCGATGTTTATCAACGGCCGTCCACACGGACCAAAAGATTTGGTTACTACCTGCCAGTTGCACATGCGTTCTTTCAAAGATGGTGATACCATTGTGGTTGAGCCTTGGAGAGCAGCAGCTTTTCCGGTAGTAAAAGATTTAACGGTAGATCGTTCTGCCTTTGATAGAGTTATCGCTGCTGGTGGTTTTATTTCGGTAAACACCGGTAACGCGCAAGATGCGAACAACCTGCCAATCCCTAAAATGCAGGCAGATGCGGCTTTCGAGGCGGCAGCTTGTATTGGTTGCGGTGCTTGTGTGGCAACTTGTAAAAATGCTTCAGCCATGTTATTCGTATCGGCTAAGATCTCTCAGCTGGCATTGTTGCCACAAGGACAGCCGGAGCGTTACCGCAGGGTACAGAGCATGGTTGCGCAAATGGATGCTGAAGGTTTTGGTAACTGTACCAATACCGGAGCTTGCGAAGCTGAATGTCCTAAAGGAATCTCTTTGGAAAACATTGCCCGTATGAACCGTGATTTTGCTTCTGCAAAATTTATTTCAGAAGAAACCGTTTAAAAAATATACTGTGCACCCAGTTTAACAGCTGGGTTCTTGAGCCTCCACATTGTGGGGGCTTTTTAGTTTTTGGTGCCTGCATAACCATTTATATCCAAATCAATCCGCGATTATCATGCTAAATTTATATTTCTTTTGGGCATGCATGGTCTAACTTTTGTTATAAACCAGGAATAATAATGAATTAAATTTTAATAATTTATGAGCAAGCCCGGGATTAAAACGGATACACATTTAACATTTGCCAGCCCTTGTGAAAACATATGAAACTTCAGATTTTAAAACCGAAACCTTGCACAACAAAGTTGCCCCGAAATAAAAGTTTGCGAAAGTTGTAATAATCTTATGTTTGCATATTAAAATTTTACGTTATTAGAAATTTTATTCTGTAATATTTGCATATACATTAAAATTTTTCTAAATTTAGTCCTCCGAGACAGGAGAGAAAACATAAAACCCCGGCAATTTTGCTGGGGTTTTGTGTTTGGAGCGCATTCATATAATCTGTTTTTACTTCAGGGCGAAATTAATAGCGATGTTATATTTTACCCTTACAGGCACTCCGTCTTGTAAGGCAGGATTCCAGCGTGGCGACTTGTTCAATACCCTTAATGCTTCTTTATCCGTTTCTGCTGATAGGCTTCTAATGATCTGAATATCGCTTAAAGCACCATTTTTTTCGACTATAAAAGAGGCGAATACCTTGCCTTTTGTCTTATTCCGCTGTGCTGCTTCCGGGTATTTAATTTCGTGACTTAAGTATTGATAGAAATTTGAAATTCCACCGGGGAAAGCCGGTTGTTTTTCAACGGACACAAAATCATAAACTTTATCCGAGTTATTCTGTGCTTTAGCCAAATTATAACACATGGCAATGCCCATTAGGGCTAAAAAGATTAGCTTTCTCATTCGTTTTTTAATTAAAGGTTTAATTATTTAGTTTTTCTTCTGGGTGGGCTTAGATTTTTTTGTGGTGATAATTATTACCCCATTTTTACCCTTATCGCCATACAATTTTAGTGAAGCCGAATCTTTGAGCACCGTTATTGATTCGATGGATGCTTCATCTAAGTTAGGGTCAGTAACTTCTTTCCCATCCACAACATAAAGTAGCTTTGCCCTGGCATCAAAATCTCTGTTTAGTAAATATCTTCTTTCTGAAGGTGTATCAATATTAGGTATTGACGGGCGTATACTGAATCCAGGTACTTTACCCTTTAATTGAAGTTCGTCAGGTTTAACGGGCTTGTTTTTAAGCCCATAACCGACTGCATTATTTTTGGTTTTAATTTCGATCACACCTGCTAAACCATCAGTACCATATTTACTTAGTGCCGTATTATCTTTATAAATACTAACAGATTCAATATGATCAGGATTTATTTCGTTTAAAGCCGCGTTTCCCCTGATGTACTGTTTGTTTCCGTCTATAACAATCAAAGGCTCTAACGCATCAGTAGCCCGTACGCCTCTTATTGTAATTTTGCTTGCTTTAGTGCTGTCTGCTTTTTGTGCAAAACCAACTAAACTGAAGCACATGATGATGGTAAAGCTGAGTATTGTTTTCATATGGGATATTGGTTAGAATTTCCTTTTGAGATCGAAGAAATTAGTGTTTTTATCTATGGCAAGCTCTTTTTCATCAGGATTGCGGAAAATGTTATTTTTTGTTTTGCTGGTAATTACAATTGCCCCAGCTTTAGCTCTTGGTCCATACAGATCTGTGGCTGCCTGGTCTTTTAAGACAGAAATTGATTCGATGTTATTTGGGTTTATAGCGCTTAATTGGCTATTGTTTGGTAACCTCACGCCATCTAAAATGATCAGTGCTTCTTGATTAACACCATCTCTAAGGGTAATCCGGTTGGTAGGTATACTGCTTGTTTTAGTTTCTTTTACAGGGTCGTTGAGTGTGAAATTAACATTGATATTGTACTTTACTCTTACGGCTAGGCCATTCTGGATGCCTGGGTTCCATTTTGGCGATTCTTTTATAACCCTCATCGCTTCTTCATCAGTGCCCATTCCTAAACCCCGTGTGATGTGGATATCTGATAAAGAACCATCTTTTTCAACCACAAAACTGAGAAAAACTTTGCCTTGTACATTATTCTCCAGTGCCATTTTTGGATACTTAATGCTGCCACTCAAATATTTATAGAATTTGGTTATACCACCCGGAAATTCTGGCTGTTTCTCAATCGAAACGAAATCATATACTTTATCTGTATTTTCGGATTTAATAACGGTGGTTTCTGCTTCGGCGGTTTTAGGAAGATAAGAAATGATGTTAATCTTATTCAGATTTACATATCCGCCTGATTCAGGTAATAATTTATTCTTAAACTCTTCTGAAGATTCTGGAATTTTAAAACTTACCGTTAAAGCATATTTGCCATCAGCTACCGTTTTAAATCCTTTGTAAGATAAAATTGCTTTCATCACCTCTTCATCACAGCCTGCCCCGAGTTCTACATTTGATGTAATATTGGTAACCCTGCCACCTTTTAAATTAAATTTTATCTGCGAATTACCTTGTACCTCATCACTGCTGGCTGTCCCTGGATATTTAATATTTCTTAATAAAAACTGATAAAATCCTTTCCAGTTTGCATCTGTCTTGCCATCAACCGAAATTTTAGGTGCTACCATTATCTTCTCCGGTGCAGTAACCATGTTTTCAACAATCTCGATTGGTTTCTCTAAAGGGATCTGATCGGTAATGGATAATAATTTTTCATTTTTACGAACAGTGGCCGACGAAAACACAATGAGTAAGGCAAACAGGGGAATAAAAATTCCATACTTCATAATAGCGATCTTTTTAGACCGCTCTTTATGAAGCATGAAAATTCTTTTTTTGATCAATGATTTATCTAAAAAGCCATTGGTTAAGGTATTTGGTGAAATACCAAACGACTTACTTAATAATAACATGGCATATTCAGCTTTATCACCCTGAAATTCGGCGGCTAGTTCATCAGCTAAAAACTCGTGGATATTTTTAATGGCTTTTTTATAAAGGTATATAACCGGGTTTAACCAGGTAATAATGCCTATGATTTCGAAAAACAAAATATCTGCTGTATGCCATTGTTTGATGTGTGCTTCTTCATGAATATCAATCACATCCATTTGTGGTAATTCCTGATCAATTACTTTTTTGCCAAAAAAGGAGAAAGCTGAACCAGCTTTATTTACATTAATGAGTTTTTTAACTGCAAATAAGTTAAATACCAATCTACCTAAGAAGAACAAAATACCTGCGCAATAAATATAAACGAATGCATTTCCCCAGTTAAAACCGGTATTATGCTCTGTTACAATTGTTGCCTGTGCTAATACGGCTTCCCAATTAACTGAAGTATAAACCTGTTGCGCCGCTTTCTGCTCCGTTAGCCATTCTAAACGGATAAAAGGTATGCATAACGACAAAACTCCCGCAGCCACTAAATAAATGCGGTTTAAAGTGAAGTAGGTCTCCTTATCTAACAGTAATTTGTAAAAACCGAAAAAAACAATTAAGTATAAGTTCACCTGTAATAGGTAGTGGGCAAAACTCATTTTGGCTTATGTTTAATTTTGTTAATCATTTTTAAAATTTCATCAACATCACTTAAATCCAGTTTTTCTTCTTTAACGAAGAAAGAGAACATACTCTCTACCGAATTCTCGAAGTAATTGCCCAGCAGTTTTTCTGTTGCATGGCGTTTATATTCTTCTCTGCTGATTAACGGATGATATTGGTGGGCCTTACCGAAGGCTTCGTGGCCAATAAAACCTTTGGTTTCTAAAATTCTAATAATGGTTGATACCGTATTGTAGGCAGGTTTAGGGAGGGGTAGCTCATCAATCACTTCTTTGACGAATGCTTTTTCCAATTGCCATAAAACCTGCATAATCTGTTCTTCGGCTTTGGTTAAATCTTTAATTTCCATAATAGTTAATAATAATAAGGATGATAGCAAATAAATTGCCTTAACTAAAGTTAAAACTAATTAGTTAGTTATCCAAATTTTATTTAATAAATTATCAGAAAAAATTAATGCGCGAAATCCTTTGTTCTGCTTTAGGACTTTTCTCAGCAAAAAGCAATAAGACTTTATTATTTAATTTGTTGTATTACAGTGTTTTGTGTTGCTTTGTTGTGGGGGAGCTTAGATCGTGATCAGGTTGTTTTTGATACCATATACCACTAATCCGGTGCGCGATTTAATATTCAGTTTGGCAAAAAGAGATTCGCGATAGTTATCTACAGTGCGCGGACTAACATTCATGAGGTCTGCAATTTCCTTATAAGTAAGTTCTGTGCTGCAATATTGTAAAAATGTAAGTTCCCTTGCGGTGAATACAGGCTTTTGATCGCTGTCTTTCAGTGCCACCAAAAGTCTTCCCGATACCAGTTCGTTTACATAAAAGCCTTTATCTACAATTACTTTAATGGCAGTTAGCAGATCGGATGGTGTTGATTCTTTAAGCATGTATCCTCCGGCGCCTGCTTTAAGCATTCCAATAATCGCTTTTTCATCTTCAAGCATACTTAAGGCAAGCACATGTACATGCGGATGATTTGTTTTAACCCATTTGGTTGCTGCAAAGCCGTCCATTACAGGCATATTGATGTCCATTAGTACCAGTTGAACCTGCTGATGGTTGTTCATTTTGGCCTGGAGATCTAATCCGTTTACCGCCTCAAACGTTATATTTATTTCATCAAATTCTTCCAATAGACTTGCCAATCCGGAACGGAAAAGCGTGTGATCATCAACAATAGCGATAGAAATACTTTGTTCTTGCATACAATTAAGGGTATGGAACTTCTATTGAGATGGAAGTGCCCTCGCCTGGAGCCGAATTTAATATTAATTTTCCATTGATCATCTCAATTCTTTTATAAATAGAATTTAAGCCCATCCCTGATTTTTTTGATTTAATTTCTTCAGGCTCAAAACCAACTCCATTTTCTGCAATTCTCAGGTATAAAATATTGTCTGCCAGGTGTGAATCGATCTGGATACAGGTTGCCTGGGCATGTTTGATGATATTATTGATAACTTCCTGTAATAAACGAAGAATGATCAAATCCTTATCTGGTGATGCAATTTGCAGATCAACAAGCAGGTTGTTAATCTTTAATTCATAAGTACCAGCTTTATTCAACCAGTTAATTTCCTGATCGATGGCATGGCCAAGGCCATTTTCGACCAGCTGCTCTCCATGTAATAGTTTAGCCAACTCCCTTAGTTCTTTAATGGATTTATTAACAAGTGCCAATGAATTGTCGATTTTCTTCCTGGCTTTTTCGCCATCATTTAAGTTTACAGAATTTAAGGTGAGTGTGGTAAGGCTGAGTAACTGGCCAACGTTATCATGTAATTCTGTGGCGATACTCTGCATGGTTTGGTCTTGTACTTCAACCCGGGTTTGAAGCATTTCGGACTCAAATTTTTGCTGCATATTCTGTTTTTCCAATACATGATTCTTTTTATGCCGATTGTACGATCGGATGTATAAAATCAAAAACACAGGTACAAGCAGGAATATTAGTGTTGAAATGGCAACTAAGATTGCAATTTTTGCTGTTTCATTCTGCATATAAAGGAATATAACCAAAAACTATATAAAATAAGGTTTAATACGATGTAAATACAATATCTTAAGGTATAATAACTTATAATCTTAACGGTAAACAATCCATCAAAGATGTTCGACATGGTGCTACCAAAGTAGTAAAATAAAACGCCTGTTACCCACCAAAATTGGGGATGTGTTTTGATCTCGATAAAGTGTTCGTCTTTTAACAATAAATAATAATAGTACAGACAATAAAGTGTGAAAAGGACCGACATCACACTAATGGTAATCGTATTTAGATCGGTAAAGGGATGGGTGATAAAAAAGCTAAAGTATAATAAGTACACAATACCCGAACCTATAATAAATATAGGTTTGGGATTGGTATACTCTTTTAAGCAATGGTAAAGGCCATATAATATTGTGCTGATTTCAAAAAATATAAAAATATTAAAGAGCCATAAATTGTGTATACTTCTTATTGCAAAATAAGTCACTGCTTCTTCAGTAACCAATGCAACGGCCAAATAACAGGTAATTACTTTCCCAAAGGCATTTTTATCTTTCCATATTGTAGCAATGGCAACTATTAAGCAGATCAGCTCTGCTATAAATATAGAAGATAAATACCTCATTATTTATAAATCTGTTCCTCCACACATATCAGGGCAGCCCTGCCCTCGGTTTCCAATATCATCAAGATTATCCTGGTGTTCGTCGTCATTGCTTTCAGCTGGAGTAGTTGGAACCAGTAATAAGGTGTTTCTACCTGTAGATCCACTTTTTACACCTTCAGGCAAAACATCGGTATATTGCGCAAAATAAAGCCTTAACCCATCATATTTTCCTTCGCTCATTGCTTTTGCAATTTCTAAGATCTGTTCTGCCGGAAACCATACTGCTTTGGTGAAAGATTGTGGAAACTTTCTTGCTTCTACGGCATAGGCATCAACCATGGCCTGCGCAACCTTCTTATCGATAGGTTCCGAATTTAATTTTTGACTCATAAATTTATTGTTTGATTTTCTCTAAAAATCGATAATAATTCGGAGTAAAGCAACATTTAGATTAATTAAGCGAGAATCCAATTCTAAACTGATGTTTTATTTCAAAATTTAGATTGAATCAAAGCCAAATTGGATAAAAAAAATGAGCCCAACTTTGAATCGGGCTCATGAATTATTGTATTCTTTCTCTCTTAAAGTGGATAGCTGCCAAATATTATGTTTAAATTGTTATAACATCCATTCCACTAACAGTCATTGATGGTGGGCAAATGTCTCCTCTATTTTCTAGGTATACTTGGTTTTTTGTGGATTTAAATGTAAAAGCAGTAGTTGCTTTCAGCTTGTTGGTTTTAGGTGTAGATTCAAAATAATCGGTTTTGGGAATTCCATCGACGTTTTTCGTAATTGAAAAAATAAGAGTGTCTAAGTTTTTATAGTTTTCTGGCACTTTCTTGCCATATGGAAGTTCATTGATCTGACTAATTATTTCTTCATTATATCTTCCAAAATGGATTCTTAATCCATCACCGCCGTGTTCAATAATGTTTTGCGCTAATTGAAGAATTTGACTAGCAGGGAACCAAGCAGATTCTGTATAACTACCTCGTGGTAGAACTTGGTTGTTTTTATATGCCGCTGTCATTTGCTTAGCAATGTCTAATGTAAGTGAATTAGAGACTCCTTCCTCTAATTTTTCATTTGATTTGATTAATTCACTAGAAATTCCTTCTATTTCAATCAGGTCTTTTCTCAACAACTGATTCGTTTGGTTTTCCACTTCATCAGTCAGAGCATTGGTTTCAAGTTCTTTTATCATAATTTAAAAATTTAAGTTATTCATAAATTTATATAATTCAACTGAATTTACCTAATCCTAAAATAATCAAAAATACCGTAAAAATACCCTTTTATTTAGGGTTTTTTGTGCTAACACCCAATTACGGCCTACCACTACTTTTGGTATACAATAGCAACTCAATAATTTGTTATTGTAAACAATGAATACGGTCTATCCTATGAAAACAAATATTTTGGACTTATTTTAAAATAAGTCTGTTTTTATCAAGGCTTGATTATTAGAAACATTAACCATTTAATTCTTTCAAAATGATAAATAATATCCTACTACAGGAAAATCATAGTTCGATTAGCGAAAGGGAGGTCGAAATTGTACACCTGTTATCAATGGGTTACAACAGTAAAGAAATTGGTGAAATGCTTTTTATCAGCGAGCATACAGTTAATACGCACCGGAGAAATATGGTAAGAAAACTTGATCTTAAAAATTCTTACCAATTAATTGTTTGGGCGTTTAAAGAAAGAATATTATCTCTTTAGAGATTTTAAAATATACCATAACCTCTCACTTTTAAACAATATAGCCTGCTATTTGATACTAAAGTCAAATCAGCAGGCTTTTGTTTATACTGTATTTTGGTTTAAGGTCTTGCGGGTTGTGGGGCAGGTAGTTCTTTTCTTGGAATCTGTCCCTCGCGCTGCGAAGTATTATAAACAAAAGAAGCAATAATGGTTGCTGCTTGTTTTAAATCATCCTCAACAAGTCTATCATAAGTATCCATATTGCTATGGTGGGTACGGGTATTGTAATCGGCAGGATCCTGAATAAATTGGAAACCCGGGATGCCTATTGCATCAAAGGCCTGGTGGTCAGTACCGCCTGTGTTATTGATCGTGATGGTGGTTGCGCCAAGATCGTTAAATGGGGTTAACCAACTTTGGAAAATCGGACCAGCCGCTGCATTGCCTTGTAAATAAACACCGCGGATTTTTCCTGTTCCGTTATCGAGGTTGTAATAAGCTGATATTTTTTTCTGATCTGGCGTTAATACCATAGTTTTCGGATCGCCAAAGTGTTTTGCTACATAACCCCTTGAGCCAAATAAACCTTGCTCTTCTGAGCTCCAAAGTGCAATACGGATGGTGCGCTTTGGTTTAAAATCTATCGCTTTTAAAATACGCATGGCTTCCATCATTACCGTAGAACCTGCCGCATTATCTGTTGCACCAGTTGCCGCATGCCACGAATCGAAGTGCCCGCCAATCATTACCACTTCATCTTTTAGTTTTTTATCTGTCCCAGGTATTTCGGCAATTACGTTATACCCTTGAGTATCCTGGTCGTAAAAAGAGGTTTTGATATCGGCTTCAACTTCTACAGGCTTGCCAGCGCGTAAAAGGCGCAATATATGCAAGTAATCTTCTGCTGCAACTTCAAGTTCAGGTGATACTGGTTTTGCGTCTAAAGCATAAGAAGCACCGTTGCTGGTGAAAAAGGTCCCCTGTCCTCCACGGGCATAAGTTAAAATTAAACCTACTTTCTCTTCAACCAACATGGCACTCATTGCCGCACGGATTTCGCGCATTTTCGCCATCTGCGCCATTCTATCGGCCATTGGTCCCCCGGCCGGGCGTTGTCTTGGGCCTGCAGTTTGAGGTTTTGCTGCGGCCATTTGTGCCAATGTAGTATCGGCATAGCGCGAAAAATCAGGTTTAATGCCACTGGTAAGTGGGGTGCCCTGATCCATCATAATGATTTTTCCGGCCAATTTACCTTTATATTTCGCTAAATCGGCAACACTATCGGCCTTGATTAAAATGACCTGCGATTTGATCGGGCCATTTGTGCCAGGTGTCCATGCTTTAGGAGCGGCAATAATGGCGTGATAGTAAGGTAGTGTGGTGGCTGCATAGTATTTATCAATCTGCCAGCCTTTTCCGAAAGTTCCCCATGCTTCGAGGTGCGCATTTTTTAATCCCCAATCGGTTAGTTGTTTCACTGCCCAATCTTGTGCTTTTTTTAATCCCGGAGAGTTTGATAAGCGGGGACCGCTTACATCTGTTAAATTAAAAGCAATATCCATTGCCTTCGAATTTTCTAAACCTTCCTTTCTTATTTTTTGTACTACAGCTGCATCAGGGGTGTCTTGTGCAAGCGCTGAAAAGCACAGGCCAAAGACCAATGCCGTGATTGTAAATCTTTTGATCATTTTATGAATAATTTGGTGGTTGATTTGATCTAAATTACACTTTAAACCACTTCAAATTATTATCCAATGAGATTTTTACATGATTACCTTATCTAAGACAAGAAATTTACAGATTGATACTATTTTATACTCTTTTTGGTTACGATAAAATAGCCTATAATGAAAAGAATAGCCGCATAAATTAAACTTGTCCATATTTCCTGCGTAAAAACCGGAAAATCCAGCGGATCGCCTCCTTTTTTTACCCTGGTCATTTTTAAAGCCAAGGCAGGTAGTGAATAAGGAATCAGATAGGCGTATTTCCAGCCTACATTTGCCGTAATAATGCCCATTATAGTTCCAACAAAACCAATGCCCATCGGTTTAAGAAAATCGCCCCATATCAAACTCAGGATAAACTGTAGCGATAAAATGCCTAATGATGACAGGAAAAGTTTAGCATAAGAGTTGATGAGGATGTTTTGTGGGTTATATTGATTGAAATTATATTTTGGCACCAAAACTTGTAGTAAATGGCCAAAAGCAAAGGTTAAGGAAGCAAAAAGGAATAAACAGATAAATATTAAAAATATTGCATAAAGGTATTTCGCGGCATAAATCGAAAATTTATTTAAAGGCTGAGCAAATAACATTTTCCAGGTATCGTTTTTATGTTCGATATTATTAACTGAAAAAGCCATAAATATGACGTAAAACGGCATGACCAAAAAGCCCATTACGCCTAGTGCTGCACCACTATACTGTGCCCACAATATCATGGGAGGATAATGATTGGCGAGAACTTTTTCGGAACTGGAATAAAAACCAAAAGTGATTAAGCCGCATATGATCAGCGGTAACAATATCGCTGCCCAGAAAGCCAGGGTCTTTCTTGATTTGTAAAATTCTGAAACTAAGGAAATATAAAGAGCGTGCATGTTAGTTTGTTTTAGTAATATCAAGGAATAAGTTTTCAAGATCTTTTCGTTGCTGATAAAGACTGCTCACTGTAAAACCGTTTTGAATGAGTAAAGTATTTAACTCGCCGCTATTTTGCGATGAAGTAAATGGTATAGTAATTACCCTATCGGTTTTTGCCGCAATTTCGTAGCCCGACTTTGTTAAAAAGGAACTTGCACTTTCAATCTTGTCTACCTCGATTTCGAGCATAGGTTTACTCAGTAAATGAAGTTCGTTAATCGTGCCCTGAAATAATAATTGCCCCTTGTTTATAATACCAACATGAGTTGCTGTTCTTTCTATTTCTGCCAATAAGTGGCTTGAAACCAATATTGTTTTTTGATGTTTTGTGGCTAAATCGATCATCAGATTTCGAATCTCAATGATGCCATTTGGATCTAAGCCATTAGTAGGCTCATCCAGTAGTAATAATTCCGGGTCTGAAATTAATGCCTGAGCAATGCCCAGCCGTTGTTTCATGCCTAATGAATATTTATTGGCTTTTTTATTGGCTGCCTCAGTTAAGCCCACCAGGGCCAGCATTTCATCAGCCTTATTTTTTTTAATACCCAGTAGAATACAGCGGTTAATCAGGTTTTCTTTCCCCGTTAAATGACCATAAATGGCCGGTTGTTCTACTAAAGCGCCTATACGTTTAAGGGTCGCTATGCGGTTACTGTTTATTTCTTTACCAAATATAAAAACCTGATCGGATGGCGACTTCAGCAGGTTCAGCAGGATTTTTATGGTGGTTGTTTTTCCAGCCCCATTGGGGCCTAAGAAACCATATATACTGCCTTTTGGTACTTGTAAGGAAAGATCTTTTACAATAACCTGGTTGCCGAAGTTAAAGTTTAAACCTACTGTTTCGATAGCGTAATTACCCATAGTTCTATTTGAAAATAGCACTAACTTGTTTCACAACAGAACCAGATGTTTTGGTTGGTTTTACAACTATTTCTGCATCATTCTGATTGGTGTTAACGGTAAGGGTTAAGATAATCATCATAAATACAGGTAATAATAAAAGTAAAAATGGTGATGTGTTTGCTAACTTTTTCATGATCGATAGTTTTATTTGAGAGGCTGTGAAGTGATCATCAGCCATTACTGCTTGATTGTTTAAGTTGATTGCTGATGATGTTTTCATTTTGTTTTCGTTTTGATGATTCAAAGAAACTCAAGAAAATCAACCTGCTAAAATCTATTATACCAAGTGTTCAAGATTCTAGATCAACAGACATTTTTGGCGTTTGTCGATAAAATTTGCCTATTGGGCCGTTGGTAGAAAAAAAATGCCCGTTGGTAGATTGTGTAAGTAAATCGATAAAACTTTATTTATTTTGGATGCATGAAGTTGATATGCGTCTATTGAACGGATATCTGCTCCATAACCATTTAATATATTTCTAATGAAACAGAGTAAAGGGCCTTTAATATTACATGCTATTTTTTGGACAATTATCTTAATGATTATCGTTGGTGGCAATATATTCGATACCACCAAGCATACGATGAAAGATTATTTTATTAGCTATGTGGTTTATGGTATAATCAATATTTCTATTTTCTACATTAACTATATCTTTTTAATTCCTTCGTTAATCAAAAAGAGAAAAAAATACCTCATATATGTTTTAGCATTCTTATTATTGATTGCCGTATCGGTTGTTGCTAAAACCGCCATCGCAGTATTGTATCCAGATGATGTATTGACTACGGTAAGTGCCAAAGGAAAACGAATGGAAATACCTGTTCACAACTTTGTGATTCTGGTTACATTTTTATCGGGTTTTTTCTTAATCTGTAGCTGCATTATCAAATTTACGATCGATTGGTTTGCAAGCGAAAGGATTCAACGTAACTTAGAAAGTGAGCGCCGTGAAATGGAACTTCAGTTTTTAAAGTCGCAGTTAAACCCTCATTTTCTTTTTAACTCGCTTAATAATATCTATTCCCTGGCTTATCAGAAATCAGACAAAACCGCCGATGCCATTATGAAGCTTTCGGAGATTATGCGCTACATGATTTACGAGAGCAATACGCCAACCGTAGCGTTAAGCAAAGAAGTAGATTATTTAACCAGTTATATCGAGCTGCAGAAAATAAGATTTAAAGATGGTGCCTATATCGAACTTACCTTAAACGGCGAAATTGATAATCAAAAAATTGTGCCCCTGATGTTGATTTCGTTTGTAGAAAATGCTTTTAAACATGGTGTGGTGAATGATCCGGCCGAGCCTATTAAAATCAATATCATTGCCAACCAGAAGATTTTGCATTTTAGTGTAGTTAATAAAAAGAACCAGCAGAATAAAGATGCTCAGGGGGGAGTTGGTTTAACCAATGTAGAACGACGATTACAATTGGTTTATCCTGATAGATATAAATTAAATGTTGTAAATTCGGCTACTCATTATACCTGTGAACTGATGATTGACATATAATCCAAAAACCGGATATAAAAATCATTAATTAAAATAATAACCTAAAATGAACCTAAACTGTATTGTTGTTGATGATGAGCCTTTAGCGCTTGATATTTTACAGGATTATATTTCGAAAGTACCTTTTTTAACCATGGTTAAAAGGTGCGAAAACCCAATTGAGGCTTTGCAGATTGTTCAGGGCGGAGGGATTGATCTTGTGTTTTTAGATATTCAAATGCCTGAGCTAACCGGAATCCAGTTTTTAAAAATTGCAGGCAGTAAATGCCACTATATATTAACTACCGCTTACCCGCAATATGCTTTAGAAAGTTACGACCTTAATGTATCGGATTATTTGTTAAAGCCAATTGCATTCGACCGTTTTTATAAAGCGGTAGAAAAAGTACACAATCAGGTAAAACCAGTTGAGGCGCCAGCAAGTGTAGCACAACCCATCGTTACACCTGCACCATTTTCTGGCTCGCCAAATCCTGTTCAAGATTATATTTTCGTAAAAACTGAGCATAAGATTCAAAAGATCTATTTGCACAATATTCTATTTATCGAAGGTTTGAAGGACTACATTTCGATATTTACGAAAGATGAGCGTGTAATTACGCTACAGAGTATGAAGAAAATGGAAGAAGCCTTACCTCAAGGTCAGTTTATCCGGGTGCACAAATCTTATATTGTGGCTGTTGATAAAATTGAAAGTATCGAGCGTAGCCGCATTACCATCAACCAAAAAATTATCCCTGTTGGCGATACCTATCGTGATGAATTTTTCAGGGTGATCGGGAATAAGAATATTTAGGGAATAGGTAAGATGTAAAATGGGTGATGGAAGGTTAAGCGTTTAGCATTCACCGATAACCAATTCTAACGATTAATCGGTTAACCTTACAGTGTAGCAGGCTGTGCCATTGGCTGGCCTAAAACTTTCCTGATTTCGTTTTCTACTTCCAATGTAATCTCATTTGGTGTTTTTACGCATGGTTCAATTGGCTTTAAAACCGTCCATTTTAAGGCATTTCCTGTGGTTAAGGGAAACATGCCAAAGCGAACAATTTTCCACGAATTTTCTATAGCGACCGGAACTACCAGCGCATTGGGTACTACTTTTAATATGGTAGCGATGCCTCCAAACTGGAATGTTTTCAATTGACCGTCTTTCGACCGCGTTCCTTCTGGGAAAATAACAGTGCTCCAATTATTCTCTTTCATCCTACGGCCCAGTTTGATGATTTCGGAAATCGCCTGCTTGTTGTCTTTCCGGTTAATGTTTGCTCCACCGCCAAGGCGCAGGTTAATGGATATAGATGGAATGCCTTTGGTAAGCTCAATTTTCGAGATGAATTTTGCGCTGTGTTTTCTTAAAAACCAAATTAACGAAGGTATATCGTACATACTTTGGTGGTTAGCGGCAAAAATAATAGGCCTGTCTGTAGGTAAATCGTATTCATTCTTAAAACTGATCGAATTGAACAGAAAAATCTGGCAATAGGTTAGGAAAAAGTTGAGGATATCTACCGAAACTTTATGCGCCTTATAACCAAAAAACTTATAACAGATCCATTGGACAGGATGGAAAATGCAAAGCATTAATCCAAAGAAAATATAAAAAACAGGGGTTAAAATATATCCGAAAAGCTTGCTCATCTTGTTGATTGAATAGGTGGCAAAGATAATAATAAATTATTCTGGTTTAATTACCTCGAAAACAATAAGAGTATATAACAAATTGTACAGGGTTTAAAGCTGTAGACATATTTTTGGTGTCGTTACGATAGTAGTGGAGGAATCTTTAAAATTGATTTAATATTTATGCACTGAAAGATTTCTCGACTACGCTGCACTGCGCTCGAAATGACGGAATCTTAATATATTATTCTACAATTCACCATTCAACATCATCAGTTTGGCTTTTAAGATTGCAGCTACGCTCATCGAATCGGTAATTTCTCCATTCAGAACCATTTGATAGGCTTCATCAAAAGGCAATTTTTTAACCACAAGTTCCTCTGTTTCTTCAGGCATGGCAATGCCTTGTAGGAGATCGGTAGCTATATAGATAATGCTTAATTCGTCGCTTACCGAATTAGAAAGGTGCATTCTTTGTATCTCTTTCCAGTTTCGGGCACTCATGCCTGTTTCTTCTAACAATTCACGCCGAGCACTTTCCAATGGTGCTTCATGAAACGGCCCGCCACCTTCTGGAATTTCCCAGCTATATAGGTTAATTGGGTATCGGTATTGACCAACCAACCAGGTATTATAATTTTCATCCAAAGGAAGGATGCCAATAGCGAGATTTTTAAAATGAACCGTGCCGTAAATCCCTTGTCCGCCAGACGGATTGATTACCTGATGTTCGGTTAAACGAATCCAGTTGTTGTCGTATTTTACCTCGCTCTCTAGTGTTTTCCAGGGGTTAATCTCTTCCATGCCGCAAGATAACAAATATGATTTATTACTGTGGTTTTACAGCTGGGGGCGGAGGAGGGATTTTATTTACAGTAATTTTAGTAAAACGGTAATTCAGACTAAAGGTGAAGTTTTGGGTGTTGTTTGTCGAATAATTCTCCAGTCTGAAATTCTGCCCTTCATTGTAAAAGGTATTGGTTCTGTTCCCTAAAATATCATTTATCGTGATGCGAAGGTTTAACCGGTTACCAAAAAAGACTTTCCGTGCCGAGAAATTAGATGTCATTGAACCTTTGTTCCGGCCCTGGGCATTGGTGTTGTTGGCATAATTTAAGTTCGATTCAAAGGCGGTTTTAAGTGGTAATTGCATCGATAAGCCTATTGCTCCTCTAAAACTCAGACCATCCCGATTTAACGAACTGTTTAACTGTGATTTATAATTACTCTGGATCACACTGAAATTTCCATTGGCCGATATCTTATTGGTAGGGCGATAATTTCCAATTAAGATAAGCGATAGTGAATGATTAGTTCCCACATTATCATAAGTGCTTTCAGATCTCGCGGTATTGGAGCCCGGAATTAAGGTAACCGTGCGGTAACGCTCTATAACACCTTGACTGGTTGAATAAGAGAGCCGTGGATTAAACGACCATTTCTGGCCAAAAGCCCCAAAATTAATATCAAACTGGTGGGTATAAGCCGGCGATAAATTAGGATTTCCGTAGGAAATATTTAGCGTATCAACATTGTTTACCTGAGGATTTAAGGTGTTTTCCCTTGGACGGTTAACACGGATACTATAAGTGGCGCCAATATTATATCGTTTGCGGTAAAACCGGTTTAAAGATACATTAGGAAAAACACTCAAATAGGGTTTCACATTGTAATTCTGACCAGTAGATAAATCGAAAGCTACATCGGTAAGTTCTGCTCTAACGCCTGTTTTAACACCCCAGCCTACTTTTCGGTAGTTATAAGATGCGTATGCTGCAGCAATATTTTCATTGTATAAAAACTGATTCGATAATTTGTTATTACGCACAAACTGTTGCGTTGCAAAATTAAAATTCTCGATCAGGAGATCATTGTCGTTCTCTCTGTAATTAAATGCCAGGCCTGCCTCAATGCGATCGCGTTTGTTGAATATTGGTTTTTCGTAATCTAAGGTTGCGTTTAAGCCCCTGTTCCCGGTATTGTTATTGTTTTGCTGTAAAGTTGGGGCCGATGTGCTGGGTTGGGCATAAGTGGTGCTGTAATCCCTAAAATCAATGCTTTTGTTGGTGTTGAAGTTTAGACCTAAAGATATTTTACCTCCACTGGTATCGGTCTGGAGATCGTAATCGGCATTAAAAACAAAGTTATTGCTGTTGCCTTTGCCCGTATTATGCTGGTTGCGTAAACGGTTTTCTATCTTTTCTTCGCTTAAATAATGAAGGTCGGCGGTAGAATTTGAATTCGAATTGTTGAGGTTGTAATTGGTTGATAACCGTAAACTTTGCTTTGGACTAATGGTCCAGTCTAAGCCCATTCTAAAATTTCCACCGTTGTTATGGTTGCGGTAAGCGCCATACTGGTCATAATAGAAAGTTGTATCAGGGAAAAAGTTTTCGCGGAAATTATGACTATCACCTTTGCCAACATTATAACGGTATGCTGCACTTCCGTTTATGGCATAAGATTTTCCTCGGTAAGAAGCATTTGCATTGGTATTGCCATTGCCTTGCAAGCCGCTCGAAATGCCAACATTTCCATTAAAACCAACTTTGAAGCCTTTTTTCATCACAATATTGATGATGCCTTCGCCATCTCCGCTGTATTTTGATGGTGGATTGGTCAGGACTTCTATCTTATCAATGGCATCAGAGGGAAGCACATTCAGCAGGTCGGCAATGTTGGAGGTCATATAGTCTGAGGGCTTGCCATCAATAAAAATTCTGGTATTTCTTTTTCCGGCAATGGTTGCATTGCCATCAATATCTACCTGTACCATGGGTACATTTTTTAGTACATCTGTTGCCGTACTGCCTTCGGCCAATAGTGTTGAACCCACATTGTAAGTAACGCCATCGGCACCAAATTCGATAGGTGGTTTCTGAACGGTAATGGTTACCTCCTGCAGAGAATTTTGATCAGAACTTAATTTTAATGCGCCAAGGTTTTTATCGAAATCTTTTTCTGTGATGGCTATTCCATTTACTTTTAACGGCGCATAACCCACAAAACTTACCCTAATACTATAATTCCCGGTTTTTAGATTTTTAATGCTAAAATGGCCGTCCTCATCTGTAGCGGATGTAACTACAGGTTGTTCAGATCCATCAATATAAACAGATATGACGGCCGATGGTATGGATAACCCACCAACTTCTTCAACCACTTTTCCGCTGATTACGCCTTTTTCTACAGCAAACGCCGCAATGGCGTTGAGTAAAATTAATAAGGTAAAGCAAAGCTTGGGTAAAAGTTTTTCCAATATCCGATTAGTTAAAAAAAGGTGCTTAGCAATATTTTTCTAAGCACCTTGGTTATTAAAATGATCCCTCATCAGGACGGTTATCCTGCTGATCGTCTTTCTTCTTTTTAGCACCCGTAAATGTTGTTTTTCCAAACCGGTAAGAGAAGGTTAAGTTACCCATTGTTCCCTGCATCTGTCGTTCAAAATCAACAATAGTTGCTTTGTCTTCTGTGGTCATGCTCCATCTTCTGGTGTTAAATACATCCCGAACATTGAAGCTTAAAGATGCTTTTTTGTTTGGGAAATCGTATTTGGCTCCACCATCAATGCCGTACATGGCGTTGCGTTTTCCCTGTGCCATTACTTCTGGTGCACGGTAATCGCCGCGTAATTGTAATGAAACATCTTTAACAACCGTTAAATTAGCCGTTATGTTGGCATTCCAGCTAAATCCACTGCTCGATGCAATATCAAATCTCGCATCTCCGGCAAATTTTGCCTGGTATAAGTTTACATTGGTGGTAAAATTTAAAGCTTTAATCAGATCAAAACGGCCAATCAATTCTACCCCGCTGTTAATCTGGTGTGATAAGTTTTGAGGGGTTGACGTAATGATCCCGTTAACTGGCGTACTTCTTACCCTTTGAATGACATCATTGGTTTGACGGAAATATAAACTCGATGTTAAGGTTACTTTTTTCCAGTATTTGCTATAACCCAATTCGAAAGAGTGCACATCCTCAGGCAATAAATTTGGGTTACCACCTCTGTAGTTTAAAGGATCTGAAACGTCTAAAAATGGATTGGTATCCCAGGGACGAGGGCGGTTTACGCGGCGGGTATAACTCAATTGAAGCTGATTATCGCCCTTTAGTTTTTGTGTTAAGAAAACACTTGGATATAACCTTTTGTAGTGGATATTTCCTTCTGCAGTAGTTAATACATTGTTTGTATAACCTTCCAAGTGGGTGTCTAAACGCGCATCTTCAGCCCTTAAACCCAATTGGTAACCAAAATCTTTAATCTGGTTTTGGTAGTTTAAATAAAGTGCATGCACCTGATCTTTGCTATCGAAACCATTAATCAACTTGTTGTTACGTACATAAACCTCCGTATTGGTTGGAATTGAATCGGCATATTGATCGTTATTTCCTAAGCGGATCTGACTGCGGTAACCTACTTCAACTTTACCCGCTTTACCAACAGGTAATGCATAATCAGTCTGGATGTTGTAATTGGTGTTATCGCCTGTATTAAAAACCCGTTGTAAACTTAAAGTTTCATCAATCGGCACGCCATTTCGGTTCGTGGTATTGGTGCTGTAAGTCTGGTCGTTGTTATTTGTTCCGTGCGAATAGCCAAAGTTGAACGTTAACTCCTCTTTAGGCTTACTAAACTTCTGAACGTAATCTAAATTCAAATCATAACTTTTTCCGTAACCATCATTATTATTGGTTCTGTTGCTCAATAAAACTGGCGACTGGTTTGAATTTAATTGTCTGATGTCAAGCAACTCATTCCGCTCATTTTCCCTCGAGTTAAAACCGCCCGATAAGCTAACGACGCTTTTTGGTGCCAGATAATAATCTAGCCCCGCTTTGGCATTGTGCCCCTTATCATTAGAGGTAGAAACCGTATTCTGATTGGCGAAAGCTGTTGAGCTGGTTGGTGTTTTGTATGTGATGTCTTGAAAACCACCGCCCACACGGTTGCCGTAACGGTAGCCATAATTGCCATAAAGGTTAACTTTGCTATTCTGAAAGCTTAAGTTGGTGTTGGCATTATAGTTATCGCGGTTACCTGCAGTTAGTGCAACTGAACCGTTAAAACCAAGTTTTGTGTTTTTCTTCAATACAATGTTGATGATGCCTGATTGCCCTTCAGCATCATATTTAGCTGATGGGTTAGTAATTACCTCCACACTTTCGATAGAGCTGGCTGGGATTGATTGAAGAATCTGCGCTACATTACCGCCGGCAATTAAAGATGGTTTTCCATCAATTAATACTTTAACGCCTGTAGAGCCACGTAAACTCACATTACCATCCATATCGGTAGAAACAGAAGGAACATTCTGCAATAAATCGCTGGCTGAGCCACCTTCGCTGATTACGCTCTGGTCTACCGCGAAAATCTTTTTGTCGATACCCATTTGCATCGCCTGTTTCTGGCCTGTTACGGTAATTTCACTCAGCACATTTCCTTTTGCAGGATTCATTTTAATCTCGCCGAAGTTTAAGGTGCCGGTTGCAGCGGTAATGGCAACATTATCCCTAACCATGGTTTGGTAGCCTACAAAGCTTATTTTAAAGGTAAAGTTTCCGGTAGGGATATCGGCCATTACAAAAGCACCGTTAACATCCGTTTGCACAATTTTTGCATTTTTGGCCGTAGCCTTATCAATTAAAATTGCAGTAGCAAATGGAATGGTTTCTTGTGTTTTTGCATCTTTAAGTATTCCGGTAATTTTTGCTTTTCCACTTGTTTGTGCGAAAAGGTTAAATGATAAGCTTAAAAGTAAAAGGGTGATCTGTATTGTTCTCGATTGTAAAAGTCTCATTAAAAAATAAAATTTCGTATGTTTTTATAAAGGGAGACAAAGTAACGGCAACTTAGTTTAATTAAGGAGCCGTAACTATTTTATTACAGCCATTTTATAGTAATATTTTTGTGGGTAATGCACAGTTGACAGCTAACAATTTGCGGTTTTCAGTTTTGCGGAAACAATAAAAGAATATTACAATTGAACAATCAGCAAAATGTTACTTTTGTTCATTATGAATAAGATATTAATTGTTGATGATTTACACCCTGCATTTAAAGAGCAGGCTATTGCCATGGGCTACGAGGTTGATGATGAACCACAAATCACCCGTCAACAAACATTAGATAAAATTAAAGATTATACCGGTATTGCTGTCCGGACAAAATTTAGGATCGATGCCGAAATTTTTGCTGCAGCCCCAAATTTAAAATTTGTGGCCAGGGCAGGAGCAGGCCTGGATAATATCGATGATAAAATCGCTTTTGAAAGAAATATCGAACTGATTAACGCACCCGAAGGCAATTGCGATGCCGTTGGCGAACATGCTACCGGTTTACTGTTATCATTGATGAACAACTTCCGTAGGGCCGATATCGAAATCAGAAATGGCGTATGGGATAGGGAAGGTAACCGTGGCTACGAATTGAAAGGCAAAAAGGTTGGGATTATTGGTTATGGTTTTATGGGACAAAGTTTTGCAAAGAAGCTGGCGGGTTTCGAGGTTGATGTAATGGCCTATGATAAATACAAAACCGGCTTTTCTGATGCTTTTGCCCGCGAGGTAAGCATGGAAGAAATTGTGAAACACAGCGATGTGCTGAGTTTGCATATTCCCTTAACCGCCGAAACCAAACAGATGGTTGATGATGAGTATTTCTATCATTTTAAAAAGCCCATTTTCTTTATCAATACGGCAAGGGGTGAAATTGTAAATACACCGGCAGTGTTGAATGCCATTAAAAGCGGAAAGATTTTAGGTGCCGGACTGGATGTATTGCAAACAGAAAAATTCCCGGCCCTGGGTGAACAAGCTTGGTACAATGAACTTAAAAACAACGACAAAGTGATTTTAACGCCACATGTTGGCGGCTGGACATTCGATTCGTACCGTAAAATTTCGGAGGTTTTGGCCGAGAAGTTAAGCGGGCTTAGTTTCGATTGAGCATAATGCTGAATTATTTTGGTTTTGGAAAGCAAGGGCACTGCTAGTAGTCAAGGTTCTGTCCTGCTTTCCATTACTTCCGATGAAGAATCGGAATCATTACAATCAGGTTTATATTTTGCGGTTGCAACCTGCAAACCCTAAAATGAACTACTGTATCTGCCATCTAGCCCCGGGTGAAGCGTTACCCTGCAGGGCTGAGGTACGAAGCCCAAAGTGTATTAGCGAAACACGGGAGCCAATTCATTTTCTTGTACTGGCAATGCGCTCAAAAATAAAAGTTAATCGCTATTTAAACTTAATTTTTATAGTCTTGGGCCTAAAAAAAAGGTATAAATCTCAATTTTATTTTCTTAAATTGGCTATACAATCTAACCAATTTTATCATGCCGAAAGATCATTTATATTCAACTACAGTTACTTGGACAGGCAATAAAGGCTCAGGTACAATGGATTACCGTTCGTACGATCGCGATTATGTAATTTCAGTAAAAGGAAAAGCCGATATTTCCGGATCGTCTGATTCAGCTTTTCTGGGCGATAAATCTAAATATAATCCTGAAGATCTGTTGCTGGCATCTATATCAAGCTGCCATATGCTCTGGTATTTACATTTATGCTCTAAAAACGAAATTGTAGTAATCGATTATAAGGATGAGGCTGTAGGCACCATGGAAGAATCGGCCGATGGCAGTGGCAGGTTTAGAGAAGTTACGCTACATCCCCAGGTTTTAATAGCTGATAAAGCACATTACGAACTGGCAGCATCGCTGCATCACGAAGCCAATAAAATGTGTTTTATTGCCAATTCGTTAAATTTTCCGGTTAAACACGAACCGGTTCTCAGTTATTAGTTAACAGTTTTCAGTTGGTCGTCATATCGAACGGCCACTTATTTCATTACCCCTTATCGTCCTCGTTTGTAACGAGGATGCAGGAGAATGGCGATTTTATCGCCATATGTATGCTTAATCGCATTACAAATGCGGATCTCGGTAATCCCCGTTGCAAACGGGGACTATAAAGCTTGTCGCTTACAATAACAGTTTTCAGCTGGCCGTTTACAGAACTGCCAACTGAAAATTGCGAACTGTCAACTATTTAGCTGACCAAACATTATCTTTTGGTGTAGCATCCATGTAAATGCCGTTATCCAAACTGATCGATTTTACTTTTTTAGTGGTATTAAGCGTTACATTCACTTCTTTTTGGTTTGCCTTCCAAACTGCTGGTGTTTTGTGGATGGTGTCTGTTTTTCCATCGCTATACGTAACCACCACATTAAATGGAATGGCAAAACCGCCAACATTTTTAATGGTTACGGTCGATTTTTCTTGAGCTGGCGTTACTTTGGTAATGGCTAAATCGAGGTAGTTGTTGGTGAAGAACCAATTCTGGAAAAACCAGTTTAAATTTTGTCCGGATCCTGCATTCATCGAGTTAAAATAATCCCATGGAATAGGGTGTTTGCCATTCCAATTGCTCATATAGTTATGTAGTGCTTTTTTGAATAAGTCATCTCCTAACATATCTTTAAGCGCCAAATAAGATAGTGAAGCTTTTCCGTAAGAGTTATTCCCATAACCTGCACCCGAAACCTGGTCAGACATCGAAATAACCGGCTGGTCTTCTTCTGTAGATTTATCGTTAATGTATTTGTTTACCCTGAAACTTTTGTAAAATTTATCGGCGGCTTCTTTTCCATGTTCTGCAATGCCGATTAAATATTCGAATGTGGTGGCCCAGCCTTCATCCATATAAGCATAACGGGTTTCGTTAATGCCCATGTAAAAAGGAAAGTATGTATGCGCCACCTCATGGTCTTGAACCAATTGTGCGAACACCGGATCACCAAATTGAGAATCGTTAACCATCATAGGGTACTCCATATCGGCAAAACCTTGAAAAGCAATGGTTTTTACATAAGGATAGGGAATGCCGGGCCAATTGTTCGAGAACCAATCCAATGCATTAAGGTTGTATTTAACCGAGTTGATAAAATCTGTTCCGGTAGTTGGGTTGTAGGCAGCCTGTGCACTTGCACGGCGGTTGGTTTTTTTATCTACAATTACACTTGCTCCGTCCCAAACATAGTGGTTGCTCAGTGCAAAGGTGACATCCGTAATGTGTTTTACTGCAAATTTCCAGGTGTTCCAGTCTTTTTGCTGCGTTACTTTGCCGTCTTTCATTTCCTGCTCGGTAGCGATGTGGATGACTTCATCACCATTATACGATTTTTTTAAACGGGCAGAAATTTCAGGCTGTAACACTTCATCAGGGTTCAGAAAATCGCCGGTTGCATAAACCACATAGTTTTTAGGGGCTTTAATAGCGAATTCATAATCGTTAAAGTCGTTATAAAACTCAGCCCTATCGGTGTGTGGGATGCGGTCCCAGCCGTTATAATCATCATACACCGATATGCGCGGATAGCTATAAGCCACAAAAAAGGAGTTTGGATCAATCTGCCCCTCGCGACCGCTTTCTTTTGATAAGGGGTAATCCCACTCAATTTTAACAGTGATTTTCGATTTTGGTAACAAAGGTTTGTTCAACTTTACGTTTCCTACTGTTCCCCAATCTTTGCTGTCTACCTGATAAGTTTCGCCATCAACCGAAAAGGAGATGATGTTTAGACCTGTGCTTAAAAAGCCTTCACTTACCGCACCACCTCTTGGCGAAGTGGGTTTATGTAAGTTGTTTACAAAACGGATAGCCAGGGTTTTTAAGGTATCGGAACTGTTGTTGCTGTATAAAATTTCTTCTTTACCGCTCACCACTTTGGTTTCGGCATCTACCTTAATATCCATGTTGTATTTACCATGGTTTTGCCAATAATTGGGGCCAGGTTTTCCATTCATCGCACGCGTGCCCTTGGTATATGCTGCTTTAATATTTCGGGGCATATAAAGCTCTTGGGCAGAAACGGCATAAGCACCCAAACCAATGAGCAGGGCAATAGAGAATAACTTTTTCATTTTTACGAATAATTTTAGCTAAAATATAACTAATGCTTGAATTTTGGATAAGTGTATAAATGAATGTTACCATTGTGGTGATTCTGGCATATTATATAGCCTGATTTAGCTTTAACGATTGAATGAGCGCCTGATTAATTGAAAAAGCTTAATTTTTCATCATTTTAAGGGGTTAATTGAAGTTCCGAATTGATAGTTGGAAGTCATAAAAGCTTAAAATCTTGGTCACTTCTTAATTTTTTATTTGCTTTTGTAATTTCCACATTTTATCTTCGTTATAATTGAAGCAAGACTATGTAGCAAACCAACTATATAGTCTTGTTTGTTTTTTATAGCGTTTGAATAAAATTAATAGAGCAATGACAGAGGTAACATACTACACCCAAGAGGGGTTAGATAAATTAAAAGAGGAAGTTCATTATTTAACAACCACCGGTCGTCAGCTAATATCTAAAGCAATTGCAGAAGCAAGGGATAAAGGTGATTTATCGGAGAATGCAGAGTACGATGCTGCCAAAGAAGCACAAGGTTTGCATGAAGCAAAAATTTCAAAATTAAAGAATACCTTGGCAAACGCACGTTTAATTGATGAGTCTAAATTAGACTTATCGAAAGTACTTGCCTTATCGATTGTTAAAATAAAAAATGTTAAAAACGGCGCAACCATGACTTACCAGTTGGTAGCCGAAACAGAAGCCGATTTAAAAACAGGAAAAATTTCTGTTAAATCGCCAATTGCACAAGGTTTGTTAGGTAAATCGGTTGGCGAATTTGCCGAAATCGAAGTGCCGGCAGGTAAAATGCAGTTCGAAGTTTTAGAGATATCAAGATAAGGTAGAAGGCGGAGGGTTTAAGGCTTAAGGTCTGTTCTCCGCTCTAAATCCTAAACCTTACACCCTACACCTTTAACCCTATACCTTAATGACTATCTTTTCAAAAATTGTTGCTGGCGAAATCCCTGCACATGTTGTTGCTGAAACTGTAGAATATTTAGCCTTTTTAGATGTTCAGCCTTTAACAGCAGGCCATGTTCTGGTTATTCCGAAAATTGAGACTGATTATATTTTCGATATGGATGAAGATCTGTATGTGGGTTTGTGGATGTTTGCCAAAATTGTAGCGAAAGGTGTTAAAATAGCTTTCCCCTGCAAAAAAGTGGGCGTTTCGGTAATTGGACTGGAAGTGCCGCATGCACATATTCATTTAATCCCGATGAATAATGTAAGCGATATGAATTTCAGTAAAGAAAAACTGAAGCCAACAAACGAAGAACTGGCTGAGGCTGCCGAAAAAATTAAGCAAGCCTTACTGGAAGTATAAAAAGGGCCGGCTGTGAAAACACCAGCCGACCATTCTACCCGCCTAACCCAAATATTTTTACGGCGCCGGAGCAACTGTAGCATTTAGCTGTAATACCGGCCAGGTTAAGCCTAGCCCCTTTCCGATTACGATGCCGAGGTTATCTCCTCTTTTTACATCTGATATCCAGTAATACAAAGGCCATCCCTTATAGGTTAATTGTTTTTTGTTGATGGTGGCTACGGTAATTACGCCTACATCAGCTTTTACTATCGCTGACGGAACGTTAAGGACTTCAGATTCGTACACCGGCCAAATACCTTCTTGTGTTGCACTCTTGGTATAAGTATTTACACCATTTTTATCTGGCGCAAAAGCATACAAAGTACGTCCTTTGTTATCAGTTAAGTAAATGGTTTTGCCGTCACCAACTGCATAGGTGCTGGTATAATTGATATTGTTCGCTGTCAGTTGTGCATTGGCCAGCATTAATGAATAATCGGGTTTAGCTACAAACCAGATTCCAGCAACACCATCCCCTTTAATTTCGCCTGCTGCAGCATCATTTGCATAATAATAAAGCGGATAACCACGATAAGTACTTTGTTTACGTCCATCGGCACGGGTAACTTCACCAACTTCGGCCTTGTTCAGGTTTAAATCTGTACTGGCATCGGCAGAATAATAAAGTGGCCAGGTGGTTTCGCAACCACCGGTACAGGTTGGCGTACCGGCAGCATCAGAGGCAAAAAAGTATAAAGTTTTGCCATCTTTATCGGTTAATACTGATCCGAATTTAGCATCGGCTGCCAGTTGAATTCCCTTTTTGTTAGATGCAGGAGGCGTTGTCGGTTCATCTGAACTATTTTTTTTGCAGGCACTAAATACCATGGCCACACACAATACAGCCAATAGGTTTCTTTTTAAGTAGATTAGCATAAGATTTTTTTGTTTTTAGTTTTAACTTTAATCATTAATATGCCCGTATTACGCCATCAGGTTGTAAATGGTTGCTTGCAGAAACGAGAATTTTAGCCAAACCGAACGAATCATAATTATTTTAAAAAAAAATATTTTTTTTAGGCAACCTTTTGTAAATCCTCATCGTAATGTGTTTTGAAAGGAGAACTTGTGACCGCTAACCGCGACAGAGAAGATATTATTATACAAAAGCATATTCAGGGCTGCATTAGAAATGAAAGGGATAGTCAAAAAGCGCTATACAAACATTTCTATAGCTTTGCTATGGGTATTTGTTTGCGTTATGCAAACGATCGGTTGGATGCTGCGGGAATACTGAACGACGGCTTTTTTAAAGCTTTTAAAAACATCACTAAATACGAACCTAGCAAGGCTTTTTTGCCCTGGCTTGGTCGTATAATAACCAATACAGCTATCGACTATTATCGTGCTAATCTGAAATTTGCTGATCACGTAGATATTCTGGATCATGAAAATATTGCGCAGGTAAGTTCTGTGTACGATAAGTTAGCTTACCATGATTTACTGGCATTGGTGCAAAAGTTAAGCGCGGGTTACCGTACCGTTTTTAATCTTTTTGCCATTGATGGATATACACATGAAGAAATTGCCGAAATGCTGGGGATATCGGTAGGTACATCAAAGTCGAACCTGTTTAAGGCCAGGCAAAAATTACAGGAAATGTTAAAAGCTACAGAGGCGACAACTTACCAGGTAAGGAATTCGGAAGTAGATAGGAACCTTTTACAGGTAAGGTTAAACACAAATATGCAATGAAAGAGGGAAAAGATATAGATAAATTATTTAAGGATGGGTTGGAAAATCCCGATCTTCCTTTTAATGATTTAGATTGGGATAATCTGGAGGAGAGATTGCATCCAGCACCAAAAAGGAGGGTAGTGCCGCTGATTTGGTTAACGGCTGTGGCTGGGATAGCCGCAATGTTACTGGTGGTGTTTTTATTGGCTAAGCCAAATGGCGATCAACCTAAAAACAATCCGCTGGTGAAAACAGATACAAAAATTAACAATAAAGAGCATAACAAACCTATAGAGGATAAGGGAGATTTAATCAAGAAACCAACAGAAAATAATACTTCTTCCGGGAATGGTGAAGGAAGTTTATTGGCCGGGAATAAAGAAAATAATAAAGATACGAATGATGATAAAGTGGCTGAAACAAGCCAGGTTAATGCTGGTTTTTCTAAAGTTTTGGAGAGTAGTTATATCCATCAGAACCTTTTAGCCAATACCTTATATAATCCACAAATAAGCATTCAAACTAAACGAGTAGAATTAGAACAACAAAATCTGGTAGCTGCCCTTCCGCAAAGAAAACCGGAGAAAATGCCAACGCCATTGGTTAGGAAGACGCCAAGGTTTGTTTTAAGTATCCTGGCCGCACCCGATTTAACCAGTGTGCAAAATTCAGGTAAAAGTAGCTTTAGTGGCGGTTTTGGTGTAGAAGCTACGCTTTTCTTAACCCGGAAATTAAGTGTTACGACCGGCGCAGTTTATGCCAAGAAAATTTACGATTCAGATTTTAGCCAGTATAACCCTAACACCAATTATGTTTTTAAGGTAGATCCGGCAAATATCCACGCCAATTGCGATGTAATCGATATTCCAATCAATGTGAACTATAAGGTTTTTGATGGCCGTAGAAATTCGGTTTCGCTAAGCACAGGTTTATCCAGTTATTTAATGCTGAAGGAAAAATACAGTTATTCTTATAACGGAGCTTATCAGGGCCCTCAAAGTTTCGAAGTAAAAAACCAGAATCAGCACTATTTAGGTGTAGCTAATGTTGGGGTGGAGTTTCAACACAAAATAAATAATAATTTAAGCATCAGCGCTAAACCTTTTATGAAAATCCCTTTAACGGATATAGGTTATGGAAACTCTAAATTATCATCTACAGGTGTGGCTGTTTCGGTAAATATGAACCTGTTCAGAAAGAATTAATGTTTAATGTTGCGAATGGGGTCGGGCAGGGGTACAAAGCCTGTTTCGCCGGGAACCGGTTTAAAGCTTTGCTCCAGCCATTTAGTTTTGGCTTTTTCAATCAATTCCTTGTCTGATGCAACAAAATTCCAGTAAATAAAACGTTCTTCAGGAAAAGCTTCACCACCGAATATGTAAACCGTGGTGTTTTCGTGCATGGTAAATTCGCAGAGTTTGGCATCGTTGGCAATTAAAATTAAACGCGGTTCAAAAATATTCCCTTCACTTTCAATCGCACCTTCTAAAATATAAAGTGCACTTTCGCCAAACAGGTAATCGCCAATGTTTAACTTTTGCTGCTTAGTGCTTTTTAACTCTAAAAAATATAAGGGACTGTACACCGGAACCGGAGATTTATAACCAAAAGCTTCTCCGGCGATTAATTTAAAATCAACACCATCTTGTGTCCAGCCTGGAATGTCTGCCCCCTCTACGTGGCAAAATTCAGGTTCCATTTGTTCTAAATCTTTAGGTAAGGCTACCCAGATCTGTAAGCCATGGAGCATTTTGTCGCTATGACGGAGGTATTCAGGAGTTCTTTCTGAATGTACGATACCGCTGCCCGAGGTCATCCAGTTTACCTGTCCGGGTTTAATCACAATATCCGAACCCAAACTGTCTTTGTGTGTAATTTCGCCCTCGAACAAAAAGGTTAAGGTTGATAAGCCAATATGCGGGTGTGGTGGAACATCGAGGTTTTCATGATCGCTCAACGCGGCAGGACCCATGTGGTCGATAAAGGAAAAAGGACCAACCATGCGTTTCTCTCTGAAAGGCAGTAATCTGCCAACCATAAAATTGCCAATATTTGCAGGCCTTTCTTCGATAATGAGTTTAATGTTCGACATGGGATAATCAATTTTTTGATGACGTGAATTTAAGGAAAAAAATGCTAAAGCAGATGGTTTGGTAATATCTGTTGGCGCGAAAAACTAGTTTGTTTTTGGAAAGCAATAACAGAAGCTTTTAGGTTGTTGTTTTTCCGCTCCCGCTTCTCCCGACTTCATCTCGGGATTTGCTTTGATCGGGTTTAGGTGGCTAGGGCAATGCTACTGTCAGAAGTGAAATAAACCCGACCGACAGCGTTATCCTGATTTTTTCTATCAGGATTAAGCAAAGGGCGGGGCTGGAACAACCGAAGTAATACGGGTACTGCTTTTCAAACTATCAAGAAAATTTCCGTGCCCTCTGTGCTTCCGTGGCAGAAAATTTATTCCTAAACTGAGTTCTATGGTAACATCTGATGTCACGGGAAGATCTCTTCATTTCGTCGCGCTTCAGTAGAGATGACGGAATTATTGTAACAAAAAAGCATCCCTTTCGAGATGCCTTTCTAAACTTAAAAAGAAAAATTAAGATTTTTATACCAGTTCCATTAAAGCCTCTTTGCTAAAGCCTTTTAATTCTTCTGTGCGGTTATATTTAATTTTTTCTACCCAGTTCGGGTCTGCTAAAAGCGGACGGCCAACTGCTACTAAATCGAAATCACCGCGATCCATTCTGCGTACCAGTTCTTCCAATGAGCTAGGTTGTGAACTTTGACCAGCAAATGCGCCAAAGAAATCGCCATCCAAACCAACAGAACCTACTGAAATTGTTGCTTTTCCGGTTACTTTTTTGGCCCAACCGGCAAAATTTAAGTCAGAACCTTCAAATTCAGGTTCCCAGAAACGGCGTTGCGAACAATGGAAAATATCGATTCCGGCTTCGGCTAATGGGGTTAACCATTGCTCCATTTCCTGTTCGTTTTTAGCCAGTTTGAAATCGTAAGCAGCAGGTTTAAACTGCGATAGACGTATAATTAAGGCGAAGTCTTCACCAACTCTTTTGCGTACTTCCTTAATTACTTCAACACCAAAACGGGTACGCTCTGCTAAAGTTTTGCCACCATAAATGTCGGTACGGTTATTTGTACCCTCCCAGAAAAACTGATCAATCAGGTATTGGTGTGCACCATGTATTTCAACCGTATCAAAACCCAAAGCTTTAGCGTCGGCTGCTGCCTGGCCAAAAGCTGCAATGGTATCAGCAATGGCTGCATCGGTCATCGGTACGCCATTTTCAAAACCTGGTTTGTTTAGGCTTGATGGACCTTCGAAAGGTGTGCCTGGTAGCCAACCCGATGCATGGTTATCCATAATGCCCTGGTGCCAGATCTGCGGACCCATTTTACCGCCAGCCTGGTGTACACTTTTAATTACGTTTTCCCAGCCTGCTAAAGCTTCGGTACCGTAAAAATGTGGAATATTAGGATCTGCAGAAGATGATGGACGGTTAATTACGGTTCCTTCTGATAAAATTAAACCCACTTCACCAGCTGCTCTCTTTGCGTAATAGGCGGCAACTTCGGGAGTTGGTACGCCACCAGGAGAAAATGAACGCGTCATTGGCGCCATTACGATTCTATTTTTGATATTTAATGTTTTAAGGCTAAAAGGCCTGAATAAACTATCTGTGTTCATATGTTTCTAAATTATAATTCGGTATTGATGATTTCGCTTAATTTTTCTAAGCCTTCTTTATTGCGTTTGTAATAAGTCCATTGACCTAAGCGTGTTGAACTGATTAAATCAGCACGTTGTAAAATAGACAGGTATTCGGAAATGGTACTTTGCGACAGTCCGCTTTTAAGCTGAATTTGCCCAACGCAAACACCAACATTTTCAAAATCGGCATTGGGTTGTTCCGGAAAATGTATTTCTGGCGCTTTTAACCAGCCTAAAATCTGTAAACGTGTTTTGTTCGAAAGTGCTTTAAATATTTCTACCTGATCCATGGCACAAATGTATATCGACTTTTCCCGATATGCCAATTAAAAGAATAAAGTTTACAATTGCATGTAAAACTTAGCGATAAGTAAAATGAATGATGTTATGAGCGGAAAGATTTTTGTTGAATATTATTATCGATTTTAGAGAAGGGGCGTCATTCCCGCGCAGGCGGGGATCTTAATGCAGCATACAAAACCTAGATCGTGATCATGTCTTCTGTGCTTCCGTGGTTAAGATTAACCTTAGAGAAAAAATGGCCAAAAAAGAACGGGGATAAATCATACCGACCTATCCCCGTCATCTAAATTAACGCTCTCATATATATAAACAACCAAAAAGGTGATTTATTATATTTGATGTAAAATATTTTTTTATTTTTTTGCTGCAGGCTTTTTTGTGGCTGCTTTTGCTTTCTTTTCCGCTACTGGAGTCTCTTCAATCGCTTCCACTTTTTTCTTTGCAGGTGCTTTGGCTTTTTTAACTTCTACAGTCGGTTCTTCAATTTCTTCAGCTTTCTTTTTAGCAGGTGTTTTTGCTTTTTTTACTTCGGCAGGTGCTTCTTCAGCTACAACTTCTTTCTTCTTAGCCGGAGCTTTCGCTTTTTTAACTTCCGTAACCGGAGCTTCAGCAACAGGTTCTTCTTTAACTGCTACTGCTTTCGGCGCATGGTCTTGTTGCAGGTAGTTGGCCAGGATCTGTCGTAAATATACCTCTGGTTTAGGCATATTGATGATGGTTCCAGGTTCTTTATCCTGAGATTGCTTGATGTAAGCCGATTTAATTTTGCCCCAATCTTTAGAGTAAAGTCTGATAAACATCTCTACAAATTGTTCGTCTGTATATTTTTTAGGCAACCTACCCAGCACTGCCTGAATTTTTTCTTCTTTTTTATGTAATACCGCCATCGATTTTATTTTGTACAAAGATAGCCGAATTTTATCATTATCAGTTTTTTGCTTTTTTCGGTAAAAATGGATGGTACAGGCGATTAGATTTAGTGATTAAATTGGCGTACTCATTTCTACTTCAACCGATTCGGTTCGCCTGTTTTTAACTAACCTTTCGCGATGTTTTAGTCCCCAATCCCTTAATTCATCAATTACTCTTTCAAGTGATTCGCTGTAAGGGGTAAGCTCGTAAGTTACCGTAACCGGAGTGGTAGAAAATACCTTGCGGATTACAAATTCATTTAATTCCAGATCTTTAAGTTCTTTCGATAATATTTTGGGCGTAATTTCTCCAAGCGATTTCTGGATTTCATTAAAACGCTGCGGTCCTTCCTGTAAAGAAATAATCAAAGGGAGTTTCCACTTGCCATTTAACACATAGAGTGCATCTTTTACCGCATTTAAACTTGCAGTACAGGTTTCCTTATTTCGGTGTTCTTTTCTTGGGCCCATGGTACAAAGGTATAAGCTTTCGTAAAGGATAGCACTATCCTTTGGGATACTAGTATCTTTTAGATAGTAAAACTACATAAGTTTGCATCAAAAAAATAATATGAAAACAAAAACAATCAAAATTATTTATTGGATATCAACCGCTTTAGTTTCGTTAATGATGACTTTTTCGGCCTACTCGTATCTGACCAATGAAACCATTAAACAAGGTTTTCATCACCTTGGCTTTCCTGATTATTTCAGGGTAGAATTAGCCATTGCCAAAATTTTAGGTGCTGTTGTATTATTGTTACCGATAAAAGGGTTATGGAAAGAATGGGCATATGCCGGTTTCGCATTTACATTTATTTCGGCATTTATCGCACATACGGCATCGGGCGATCCGATCAATAACCGCGTTGGTCCGCTTGTATTTTTAATTGTGTTATTGCTGTCGTATTTTACCTTTCACAAAGCGAAAACAGCATCCGTTTAGATGAAACATTGAAATTTTTAAGCGCTTATAAAACGATTTAGCTGTGTTTGCAACAAATTAATTGATAAAGACGGATCTTCCGTCTTTTTATTTTAATTTAGGTTACTATGCGCATATTTACCCAATATTCTGGCCTGTTTTTAATCTTTATTGTAGCTGCTTTAAGCGCTTTTACCGATAGATCCAAGCACAAGAAAGCCGCTGATAAAAGACCTAATATCATTGTCATCCTTGCCGATGATCTGGGGTTTTCTGATATCGGCTGTTATGGCGGAGAAATTAAAACACCAAATATCGATTACCTGGCTAGCCAGGGTATCCGTTTTAAAAATTTTTATAATACCTCACGTTGTTGTCCAACACGTGCCGCCTTATTAACAGGGCTTTATAACCACAATGCTGGCATTGGTGAAATGACTACCGACCGTGGTGTAGCAGGATACCGTGGTGCCATTACAAAAAATACAGTAACATTGGCAGAGGTTTTAAAAGATGCGGGATATAGAACGGCAATGTCGGGTAAATGGCATGTTGCAAATACCATAGAACAACCTACACCGCAAGCGCAGTTAGATTGGCTAAACCATAAAACATCTTTTCCTTTGTTTTCTCCAATTGATCAATACCCAACCAGCAGAGGCTTTGAGAAATTCTTCGGAACACTTTGGGGCGTGGTCGACTTTTTTGATCCATTTAGTTTGGTAAGTGGTACAACGCCGATTAAAGATGTACCTAAAGATTACTACCATACAGATGCCATTAACGATACCGCCGCAACTTACATCCGTGAATTTAGCAAAGTTGATCAGCCATTTTTTCTCTATGTAGCTGAAAATGCGCCGCACTGGCCATTGCAGGCAAAACCAGAGGATATCGCGAAATATAAAGATACCTATAAAGTTGGGTGGGATGCCATTCGCGAGGCGAGGTATAAGCGAATGGTTGCGATGGGATTAATCGATCCTAAAACAGCTCCTTTATCTCCACGCAAATCGACTGTGAAATGGGAAGTTAATCCTACAAAGGCATTTGATGAAATGGCGATGGCTGTACACGCAGCAATGATTGACCGGATGGACCAGGGCATTGGGCGGATTATTAAAGCCCTAAAAGAAACCAATCAATTGGATAATACTTTGATTGTATTTTTGAGTGATAATGGTGCAAGCCCTGAAGATGCGATGCGCTATGGGCCAGGTTTCGACCGTCCAAGTGAAACGAGGGCTGGCGAAAAAATTGCTTACCCCATTTATAAGAAAGTAATGCCGGGTCCGCAAACCAGTTATACCTCAATCGGCCCAATCTGGGCAAATGTAGCCAATACGCCCTATCAACTGGCAAAAGCACAATCGTACGAAGGTGGTGTGCATACGCCGATGATCGCCTTCTGGCCAAAAGGTATCGCTGCCCAAAAAGGCAGTTATAGCAATCAGGTAGGGCATGTCATGGATTTTATGAGCACTTTTGTCGAACTTGCCAACGCGAAGTACCCCGCCAGCTATAAGGGTAATACCATTAAACCAATGCAAGGCATGAGTTTGGTGCCTGCTTTAAAAGGAAGGGTATCAAACGGACACGAAATCTTATTTAACGAACATTTTAACGCCAGTTTTGTGCGCTCGGGCGATTGGAAAATGGTTAATCTTTCTGGCGATTCTACCTGGCATCTCTATAACATCAAAAATGATCAGACCGAATTGAACGATGTTGCTGCTCAGCATCCTGATAAGGTAAAAGAGCTGAATGCAAAATGGCAAAGCTGGGCAAAGGAAAACCATGTACTACCTAAGAAATAAATTAAAGTTGATCATCCTTGCCTGAAGGCTTTTTTATCAACTGCTTGCCCGGATTCTTGAGTAGGTAGACATCAATAATTACTTTTTCCAGTCTTTTTGCATTTTTTTATAGGCTTTCTTACTAATTTTTGATTTCTTCTTAGACCTCGACTTCCCTTTCTTCTTTCGGGCATTAATATTGTTTACCAATGAATTTTTAACACCGAGCTTATTCTTTTTTCCGCTTTTCTTTTTCTTTTTTTTATTTTTTCCTTTTTTCTTTTCTTTCGCCATAACGCAGGTATTTACTAATTAATTAACAGCAGATTGTAATAAAAGTTCTGATAAACCAGTTGAGCTTTTTAACAAAGTAAATTGAGCCTTAAAGCAAAGCGCTGACTTGGTTATCAACCTACCTTTGATTCATAAAATATAGAAAAAATGAAAAAAGTTTGGTTTATAACAGGAAGTTCCCGTGGATTGGGTCGCGACCTAACCGCACAGGTATTGGCAAAAGGTGATTTGGTTGCTGCAACAGCAAGAAATACCGATGCCTTAAAAGATTTGGTTAAAGAATATCCGGATCAGATTTTTCCGCTTACTTTAGATGTGACCGATTACGATCAGGTACATTTGGCGGTAGAATCGGCTGTAGCCCATTTTGGTAAAATAGATGTTTTGGTTAATAATGCCGGCTTTGGTATTGTTGGTGCAGCAGAAGCTTTTACTGAAGAGCAGGTACGCAGCCAGTTGGAAACAAATTTATATGCACCGATCGAAATTACGAGAGCGGTATTGCCATTTATGCGCAAGCAACGTTCGGGCAGAATTCTTCAAATCAGCTCAATAGGCGGGCGGGTAGGTAATGCCGGAGTAAGTATTTACCAGGCAGCAAAATTTGGGTTAAGCGGCTTTAGTGAAGCCCTGGCAAAAGAGGTAGTGGATTTAGGGATTTATGTAACCTGTGTAGAACCTGGTGGTTTTCGTACCGATTGGGCTGGTGCCTCAATGTCATATGCACCTCGCGTTGAGGGCTATGAATCTACCGTAGAAAAACGCTCAGATTTTTTCCAAAGTGGTCACTTCATACCGATGGGCGACCCGCAAAAAGCAGCGAAAGCTATGCTGGCACTGGTAGAAAACGATGAGCCGCCGGTACACCTGGTATTTGGAAGTGAAGCCATTGGCATGCTTAAACATGCTGATGCTGCCAGAACTGCCGAAATGGAGAAGTGGATGGAGGTAAGTTTATCAACAGATCATGATGAGGCGGAGAATTTCCTGGCAACAGACCTGGGTAAATCTTTTACAAAGGGATAATTTGGTACGTCATTCCCGTGTCGACAGGAATGATAACCTTTCACCATAAATCCATAAATTTGATCAAGATGTCAAATCAAGAGAAACGTCCCAATATCCTGTATTCCTGTTATGCCCAGAAAAGTAGCGAGGGCGAACAGTTTATTCCCAATCATTCGCTGGGTTTGGTTATTGCAGGAACATCAGAAATTTTTATCGGAGGGGAGAAGTTTGTGTTTTCGGATGGCGATTTTCGTTTTTTCAGGCGGAATCAATTAGCCCGGTATACCAAATATCCACCAGTTGGGGGAGAGTTTAAATCCATCAGCATCAACATTGATCAGGATATTTTGCACAGCATCAGCAATGAATATGATCTGCACCTGCAAAAGCCCAATCACGATCTTAAAGGTTTGGCACTTGAAGCAAACAGTTTGCTGAAGAATTATATTGATTCGATATGGCCGTATTTAGACGGAAATAATGGATTTAACCAGGCTTTAATCGATTTGAAAGTTAAAGAGGCGGTAATGATTTTACTGCAAACCAACCCAATATTAAAAGATGTGCTTTTTGATTTTTCGGAACCCGGAAAAATAGACCTGGAAGCCTATATGAATGCCAATTATAAGTTCAATGTAGATATAAGCCGTTTTGCTTACTTAACCGGAAGAAGTTTGGCTACGTTTAAAAGAGATTTTGAGAAGATTTTTAACCTTTCGCCTAACCGCTGGCTGCAGAAAAAACGCTTGAATGATGCTTATTATCTCCTAACCGAAAAAGGCTGGAAATCATCAGACGTATACCTGGAAGTTGGTTTTAAAGACCTGTCTCACTTTTCTTTTGCCTTTAAAAAAGCTTATGGCACGGCGCCTTCAAAGATTGGTGTGTAGTACGCTGTTTTCCAATATAAAAGAGGTTGTGTGATAAAGATGATTTTACCTCAGATGCTGTTATGTTGAGCCTGTCGAAACACCTTAAGGAGTAACTTAAAAGGCCCTTCGACAGGCTCAGGGTGAGAATCTATATCTATGATATAACCTCTTTAAAAATTTAATTTCGTTATTAAACCTTTTTTGGAGGAAGATCGAAGGCTATTGCCTCGTGTTCGAAATGGCCGTTATGTGCACCGTCGCAAAAAGGCTTATTTTTTGATAAACCACAACGGCAGATCGAAAGTACTTCTCTGCCCTGTAAGCCATAAGTATTTCCGTTTCTATCTACAATTTCGAAATCGCCCTCAATTTTAACAGAGCCGTTATTGTTAATGGTAAGTTTTGTTTTAGACATGTATGTGTTAGTTTAGTGCAAAACTAAAACATAGAAACCGCAATTTTTGCTCAGTTTTCTATTTAGAAACATTCTCTTCTTAACCTAAGCCTCTTTTTTGATGACGTAGGCAATCATGTCTGTTCTGATTTCAAATCCCAGTTTATGGTAGAGTTTAATGGCTCCTTCATTATCATTTCTAACGTGCAGAAAGGGTATTTCTGAGCGGAGCAGGATCCGTTTAATCTGTTCCTGTAAAATCTTAAAGGCATAACCCTTGCCTAAGTGATCAGGATGGGTACAAACTGCACTTATTTCGCGGTAAGGACTAGGGTGAAACCGGTGCCCCGCCATAGCAGCCAATTTCCCATCCACAAATATGCCCGTGTAATTGCTAAGGTTAATGGTTTTGGCCAGAAAAGGTCCTGGTTTGGTTAACTCCACAAGATCGAGCATTTCTGTAACATGGTCTACATCAAGATCAGTTATTTCCGTTGCATCTGCTATTGGCATTTCCTTGCCCCGGAAAATAAATTGGAACATGTCGATATGGGTTAGTAACCTCCATTGCTTCGGTATTTCGACCGGTGTTTTGGAGAAAAACACGAAAAGGCTATTCGGAGCGCTGATCTGATATAGGGTGTTCAGATTCTCCTGCGAATTATCTTTTAAGCCGGCAAATGCGGTGATATCTTCATGATAATATTTTACCTCATCACGGCCTTTTGCAACAGGGCTATGACCAGATGTTAAGGCATAATAAATTGGATTATCCAATAGGTGTTCCATTGGTCAAAGATATTAAAAGCTAAATCAGACGAGGGTAATTTTTGGAACGATTCATCCAAAATACGCCTGGTCGCGCAACTATTGGTTTAAAAAAGTTTCCACCAAATGTGCCGTCATCTCAATCGTTTTGTCGCTTACATCCGGATTAAGGTTTTCGCCAATCATAGCGCCATGCACACCAGGTAAAATAACCAGTTGCGCATTTGCAATTAATCTCGACATTTTTACCACATGTTCTGGCCTGATCACATCCCGATCGGCCACCATTAAAAGCGCATCGGAAGTAATTCCCCTCAGATCATCATCGCTCAGGTCGGTAAAATCGAGCATGCGCTGTTTATCCTTCTCGAACATCGTTTGCAGTGCATTTTGATCTGGGTTTACGGCTAAAAAAGCTGTTTTAAGCGGCTCCGGCATATGATCGATGGTGGCATCTCCAAAGCCATTATAAAAGCCTTCAATTAAACCTTCCCGTTGGTAATTGGCCGAAATAACAATGATTTTATTCACCACTGCGGGATGATGTGCTGCGATATGCAAAGTGGTTGTTCCGCCGTTACTAAAACCCAGAAAATTGGCTTTTGCTATTTTTAACTGATTTAATAAAGTGGCCACATCCTTTGCATCCTGTTCAAAAGATTCAGCCTGGTCACGGTCGCTGGTGCGCCCATGGGCCTGAAGTTCAACTGCTAAAACCTGACCGGATTTTGCCAAATGCGGAATAAGTCTGCCAAAGGTAGATTGAATGGTAGAACCACCGCCATGTATTAGTACAAGCGGGATTTCTCCCTCGCCGTAAATTTCATAATACATGTTAATGCCATTTACCTTTTCATGTCCTGCTTTTTTATATGTTTCCATCGGTCTCGGTTTAAATTTTTGCTATACAAATCTAAATAAGCTATCTGAAAATAAGGTGCTGATAACAGACAAATTTAGGGGGATTTGAGCCAGGTGGAATCTTACTTTCTGAGCTTTTTTGCTTTTTTGATGTAGGCACCTAAAAATTGGTCAATACCAGTTGCCGCATATCCCAATAACCGGGAGTTTTCGCCCAGCTCAGAAGAAACTATGGTTGTTTTTTCTCTAATTTGCGTCATGCAATAAGTGTTTATGGCCTGTTGCATGGGTAAGGTGATATATTGTTTGGCCCCGGCAATTTTGCCGCTTAAAATAATCAGTTCGGGATTGAATAACTGGATTAGCACAGCTATTCCTTTGCCCATGTGCGTGCCAACATTGGAGAGCAGCTGAATAGCGTATTGGTCACCTTTATTCGCGGCCTTAATAATCAAAGCGGGTTCAATTCTTTCGAGTTCTTCGTTAGAAAGTTTATTTAGCATCGAGTTTTTACCCGATAATATCCCTTCTTTTGCCATTTCTGATAAGGCGTTTCCCGATGCAATGGTTTCGAGGCAGCCATGTTTCCCGCAGTAACAAAGAGCGCCATTCTCTACAAAAGGCATGTGGCCCAATTCGCCTGAAAAGCCACAGGTACCTTGCCTCAGCTTCCCATCCATTATAATGCCTAAACCCACGCCCCAATCCATTAACAATACGAGTACATTTTTTTTGCCCTTCGCCATTCCGTGCGTAAACTCAGCCATTGATGAGCCATTCACATCATTTTGGATTACTACAGGCATATTTAGCATTTTTTCAAATGCAGCAGTTAAAGGTATGTTTTCGCCATCGCTTAAGAAATAACTGTAGTTTTCTCCTTTTTCCGCATCGATTAAGCCCGGCATACCAACACTACAGCCAATAAACTGTTCACGCTGAATGCCTGCAGATTTTAGAATATCCTGAAGGTGGCTGTGTAAAATATTGAAGAAATCGGTCCTGCTTTTTGAAATGGGTACCAAAACCGTTTTAACATCGAGCACAAAATTATAGTTGTTATCGATGATGGCTATTTTAGTATGAAATAATTCAATATCGATACAGAGAATCAGAATCTTTTTATCCTTTAAACGGTATAGATCGGGCTTTCGTCCGCCAATGGATAAACCATAACCCTTTTTTTCTACCCAGCCTTCGTCAATTAAACCAATCAGAAGTTTCAATATACTCGGGGTACTCATTTCCATGATTTCGCATAAAGTAGAAACTGATGAGGCCCCTAAATTGAAAAGATATTTGATGAGCTTGTGTTTTTGAATAAACTGTTTATCGCTGGTGTTTGATGTTAGGTTATTTAATAGATTAAGATTCATGTCGTTAATTGCACTATTTTGATAAATATAGATAACTTCTATTAAAATTTTATTAAAGTTTTTTTAATTCGTAAAGAAATCAACGATGTTTTGTCTTTATAATAATTTCTTATTAACATTAACCTTGTAATTTTAATCTAACCAAATCGATAAACCAGATGTTCCGGCACCCTAATGCTTTTGGAACCAAACTATCGTATAAGTTTTTTTTACAACACCAATAAACAAATGAAAACTAAAGAAGAACCACAAAAAGACCAGAACACCAGACGCGATTTTATCAAAAAAACTGCAATTGGCCTGGCAGCATTTACCATTGTCCCTAGGTATGTATTGGGTGGGCAAGGCTATCTTGCCCCAAGCGATAAATTAACCAAAGCCGTAATCGGTGTCGGCGGAATGGGTAGAGGCCATTTTGGCTACGAGGGTACCCAGGTTGTAGCCATATGTGATGTAGATCAGAACCACCTTAAGCTAGCGGCATCAATGTTAGATAAAGGCGTAAAAACATTTAGCGATTATAGAGAACTTATACAATTACCTGAAGTCGATATTGTACACATTGCTACCCCGCCTCACTGGCATGGTATAATGGCAGTAGATGCGGCAAATGCAGGAAAAGATATCTGGTGCGAAAAACCAATGACCCATACCATAGGCGAAGGAAAACGAGTGGTAGAAGCGGTAAAACAACATGGTAGAATGTTTAGGTTAAATACCTGGTTTAGGTTTAAAGATACTTTTTACGGAATGGGTACAACTGTAAAACCGATTAAAAAACTGGTTGATAGCGGCATGTTGGGCTGGCCATTAAAAGTAACCGTAAGTAAACATACCGGCTACGACTGGAAGTTTTATTGGGTGGGCAAAGATCATTTAGAGCCTCAGCCCGTACCACCGGAATTAGATTATAATGCATGGTTAGGTCCTGCACCCTATAAACCTTACAATGCCCACCGGGTTCACCAGACTTTTAGAGGTTACTGGGATTATGATGGTGGTGGATTAAGTGATATGGGACAACATTATATCGACCCGATACAATATTTTCTGGGTAAGGATGATACCAACCCGATTTCTGTTGAGGTTGATGCGCCACAACAACATACCGATGCGGTAGGCATTTGGCGCAGAATTACCTATACCTATGCCGATGGCTGCCAGATTATTCTGGATGGTGAAGGTAAAGATGCCAATGTACCTTATATAGAAGGACCAAAAGGTAAATTATATCCGGGTTTTAAATCCGACATCCCTGATCTCGAACGTAAACTGGCGCAATTCCCTGATCCTGATCCGGAGATTGTAGAATTTTCAGAATCGGTAAGAACGAGGAAAAAATTCGCTTTAAATGAAGAGAACGGACACCGTTCATGCAACATTGTAAATATTGGTTTGGCTGCATTAAGATTGGGAAGATCGCTAAAATTCGACCCGGTTAAGCAAGAATTCGTAGATGATGAGGCGGCTAACAGATTGATTAATCCCGTAATGCGTGCACCATTTTCTATTTAAAACATCCCAAAATACGACGATCATGAATAAAAAAATATTATTGGTGCTGTTAACCATTGTAATGCTTTCCAATGCATTATTTACGGTAACGGCCCTGGCTCAGGATAAAAAAGACGAAAGAACGACCACCACACGTATTGCCGATTTACTGGCTCAATTACCAGCCAGAGATGCTGCCCAACTGGAACGTAACATGAAAGAAGTGGCCGATTTAGGTGAGGAAGGATACGTAACCTTAATTAGTGGTTTAACCGCTTCAGCAAAAGGAAATAACGCGCTTATTGAGTACGCCGTAGGCGGTTTTACGGCCTACGCTACAAAAAATGGCCAACAGAACTTAAGGACTATGGCTGTTAGTGCCTATTGCAAATCGCTGGCTAAACTATCCGATAAACAGAATAAAGCATTTATCATCAGTCAGTTCGATTTAGTAGGAAATGATGCTGCGGTATCTTGTTTAACAGATTACTTAACTGACGAGCAATTGGCAGATGAATCATCGAGAGCACTAGCCAAAATTGGTACGGCTTCTGCTACAAATGCATTAATTAGTGGCTTGAGTAAAGCCAACGGTCAGGCCAAAATTGCTATTGTAGAAGCATTGGGGCATACTAATGCTAAAACAGCATCAACCGCTATTGCGCCATTGGCTACCGGAACAGATAAAGCATTAACCAAAGTAAGTTTGTATGCTTTGGCCAATATTGGCGATGCATCTGCTAAAGAAATTTTGGTAAAAGCTGCTGAACAAGCAGGTTATAAATACGACCAAACCAATGCGGTTGCAGCATTATTGGTGTATGCACAAAAGACCCTGGCAACAGATAAAAGCGGAGCAGAAACGATAGCTAAAACAATATTAGAAAAAGCAACAGCTGATGATCAGGTAAATGAACGCATTGCGGTCTTAAAATTACTTTCTGCAGCACAAATCGATCAACAGGTTTTGTTAGCTGCCATGGCTGACAAACAATTCGAATATCGTGCAGCGGCGGTTAAATTTGCCGCTGATGGTGTAAATGATACCAATAGTGCAGCCTGGGTAAACCAGTTAAAAAAGGTGGATGCCCCAACTCAGGTTTCTATTTTAGATATGCTGGCGAATAGTAAAGCAAAATCTGCATTGCCGGCCGTACTCAAATTAATTAAAAGTGACGATCAGCAGGTAAAACTGGCTGCAATTAATACAGCCGTAAAACTAGGCCAGGAAGAGGTTATAGACGACCTGTTGAAGTTAATGAGCAAAGGAGATGCTGCAGATATTGCTGGCATTGCTAATGGTATTTTAAGAATAAAAGGCGAAAGCGTAGCCACTAAAGTTGGCGCTTATCTTCCGAAAGCTAAACCAGAAGTTCAGGTTGCTTTGATTAATATTTTAGCTGCCCGTGCCGCAACAAGCCAAACTGAAGTAATTTATGCTGCATTAAACAGTAAAAAACCTGAAGTGAGAAAGGCAGCATTTCTTTCTTTAAAAGATGTTGCAGCAGCGGAAAATAAAGTACAATTATTTGATCTTTTAAATAAAACCACCGATGCCACAGAACTAACTGCTGTACAAGATGCCATTATTGCTTCGGTAAAAGGATCAGCAGATAAAGAGGCGCAAACCAATGCTATCCTTCAGCAAATGGGTAATACACCTGCTGATAAAAAAGTGCTGTTTTATAAGGTGCTGGGTAGTTTGGGCGGGCAGACGTCGTTAAAGTCGGTATCAGAAGCTTATGCCACAGGTGACGATGCGACCAAAAAAGCTGCAATCGAAGCGCTTTCTTCATGGTCGGATGCAGGCTCAACGGATGCATTGATTAACATTGCCCGTACGACGACCAATCCAGACTTTTTGAACCAGGCGATTGTGGGTTACTTAACTTTGGTAAGGAATACAAAGTATCCTGCCGAGCAGCGTTTACTACTCTTACGCAACGCAATGGCAGTGGCCAAAACCCCTGCACAACAACAGCAGATCCTTAAAGATACCGAACAGGCCAAATGTTTTAATGCCATCGTATTTGCAGGTCAGTATTTAGATAATGCTACTTTACAACAGGCTGCGGCCAATGCGGTGATGAACATTACCATGGCCGGAACCTACAACGGCGACATTGTAAAAGGCCTGTTAAATAAAACCATTGCTGTAATTACCGGAGGCGATGCAGGTTATCAGAAAGAGGGTATGCGTAAGTATATTTCTGAAATGAAAGCCGGCGAAGGCTTTGTTCAGGTTTTTAATGGCAAAGATTTATCGGGCTGGAAAGGACTTGTGGCCGATCCGATCAAAAGATCTAAAATGGATGAAAAAACTTTGGCCGAAGCACAAACAAAAGCTGATGCCGAAGCAAAAGAAAGCTGGAAAGTAATTAACGGCGAACTGCAGTTTCAGAGTCATGGCAATAACCTGGCTACTGTTAAAAAGTATGGCGATTTTGAAATGCTGGTAGATTGGAAAATCATCGACGATAAAAAAGGAGAAGGCGATGCAGGCATTTACCTGCGCGGTACACCACAGGTACAAATTTGGGATCTGGCCCGTACAAAAGTGGGTGCTCAGGTAGGTTCTGGTGGTTTGTATAATAACCAGACGAACGAAAGTAAGCCACTTAAAGTAGCCGATAATAAGTTAGACGAGTGGAATACCTTCAGAATCTTAATGAAAGGCGACCGCGTTACCGTTTATCTGAACGGACAATTGGTTACCGACAATGTAATTTTAGAAAATTACTGGAACAGAAATTTGCCAATCTTTGCTGAAGAGCAGATTGAATTACAGGCACATGGATCGCCTGTAGCTTACCGCGATATCTACATCAAAGAAATTCCCCGTCCAAAACCTTTTGAGCTGAGTGCACAAGAGAAAAAAGAAGGATACAAAGTATTATTCGATGGAACCAACATGCATAGCTGGACAGGTAATACCACCGATTATGTAATTGAAGATGGAAATATCGCCATTCGACCTAAACCAGGAAAAGGATCAGGTGGTAATTTATTCACTAAAGAAGAATTCAGCGATTTCGTTTACCGTTTCGAATTTCAGTTAACCCCGGGTGCAAATAACGGTTTAGGAATCAGAGCACCTTTAGAAGGCGATGCAGCTTATGTGGGTATGGAATTGCAGATACTGGATAATGATGCGCCAATTTATAAAGACCTGAAAGTGTACCAGTACCATGGTTCGGTTTATGGTACTATCCCGGCCAAAAGAGGATTTTTAAAACCTACAGGCGAGTGGAACTACGAAGAGGTAATTGCAAAAGGATCGAAGATTAAAGTGATCTTAAACGGCACCGTAATTTTAGATGGCGATATCGAACCCTTTAAGAAAAACGGAACGCCAGACCATAAAGAACATCCGGGTTTATCACGTGAAAGCGGACATATCGGCTTCCTGGGCCATGGTTCTCCTGTGCAGTTCCGTAACATCAGGATTAAAGACCTGAGCAAGAAAGCGACAGATCAGAAAGAAACAGATGTAAAAGCTGCGGGTAAAAAGAAATAAGTTAAATTAGCATCATAACAAGTTAATAATGATAGAAGATAAGGCAAATTCGAAAACCGAAAATTCGAGAAGAAACTTTATTAAAACAACAGCACTTGCCGCCGCTGGATTTATGATCGTACCCCGCCATGTATTGGGTGGGCCGGGTTTTCTGGCACCAAGCGATCGTTTGCAATTGGCTGGTATAGGCGCAGGTGGCAAAGGAGAGAGCGATATTGCCAGTATTGTTAGGGGAGGGAAAACTGATGTTGCTTTTTTATGCGATGTAGATGATAGAAGGGCGGCAAATTCTTTAAAAAACTTCCCAAAGGCAAAATATTATAAAGATTACCGTGAGTTATTGGATAAAGAAGGTAAAAACATTGATGCCGTAACGGTATCCACGCCCGATCATACCCATGCGCAAATTGCCATGGCTGCTATGCAGTTAGGCAAACACGTGTATGTTCAAAAACCTTTAACGCACGATATTTATGAAGCCAGGATGTTAACCGAAGCGGCAAACCGCTATAAAGTGGTTACGCAGATGGGTAATCAAGGTGCTTCGGGAGATGGGGTAAGAAGACTTCAGGAATGGTACGATGCAGGCAGGATAGGTAAAGTACATACCGTTTACTGCTGGACTAACCGGCCTGTATGGCCGCAGGGTATTTCGTGGCCAACGGGTAAGGCCGAAATACCAAAAGAACTCGATTGGGATTTGTGGTTAGGTAGTGCACCATACAAAGAATATGTAAATAAACTGGTTCCCTTCAACTGGAGGGGATGGTGGGATTACGGTACCGGTGCCATTGGCGATATGGGCTGCCACTTAGTAGAGCCTCCTTTTAGGGTATTGGGTTTAGATACACCCATCAGTGTAGAATGCAGCGTGGGCAGCGTGTACGTAGATGAATTTAAACGTGCCTATTTACCGGAAAGTTGTCCGCCATCAAGCCATGTTATTTTAACTTTTGCCAAAACGCCAAAAACCAAACATGAGGTTCAGGTGCATTGGATGGACGGTGGAATCAAGCCCGAGCGTCCGGAAGAATTAGGTCCTAATGAAAGTTTTGGCGATAACGGGGTGCTTTTTATTGGTACCAAAGGTAAAATGATCTGCGAAACCTATGGCAAAAATCCAAAGTTACTGCCACTGTCGCGTAATGAATCAGATAAAACGAAAATCACTATTCCACGTATCGCTAATCAGGAAGAAGGCCACTATACTCAATTTGCCGAAGCTGCCATTGCCGGTTACGGGAAAATGGAACTGAGTTCGCCATTTGAAATCGCCGGGCCACTTACTGAAACTTTATTGATTGCCAATCTGGCCATTAGAGGAACAGATGTACAGCGCAGAGATGCAGCGGGTAAAATCAGTTACCCGGGCAGAGATATCAAAATGCTTTGGGATAAAGTAAAAATGAAGGTGACCAATTTTGATGAGGTAAACCAGTTTGTGAAACGCGAATACCGCAAAGGTTGGACTTTAGGCGTTTAATTTTGAAAGCCATTACTTTCAACTTTGAAACTTTCAACCTTAAAACGGTACAACTTTAACTGTATGTCGACAGGAAATAAGAATTTAAAAGTATTAGTGGTAGGCTGTGGCAATATGGGTGCTTCCCATGCCACAGCTTATCATACCTTACCAGGTTTTGAAATATGCGGCTTGGTTTCGACGGGTAAAAGCAAAGAAAAACTTAATGAAAAATTAGGTGGACAATATGATTTGTATACTGATTTTTACGAGGCGCTCGAAATAACCAAGCCCGATGCCGTTTGCATCTCTACCTATCCCGATACACACGAAGCTTATGCTATCAAATCTTTCGAAAGCGGTTGTCATGTGTTTATCGAAAAACCATTGGCTGATAGTGTAGCAGGTGCAATAAAGGTAGCAGAAGCCGCAAAAAAAGCAAACAAAAAGTTGCTCGTAGGATATATTCTCCGCTACCATCCATCCTGGGAAAAATTTACTGAGCTGGCTCAGGAAATGGGAAAACCTTTAGTCATGCGCATGAATCTGAACCAACAGAGCCATGGGCCTAAATGGACGGTACACCGTAACCTGATGAAAAGTTTAAGTCCTATTGTAGATTGTGCCGTACATTACATCGATATCATGTGCCAGATGACCCGATCGAAACCTGTACAGGTGAGTGCCATTGGAGCAAGACTGACTGACGATATTCCCGAGTGGAATTATAATTATGGCCAATTGCAGATCCGTTTTGAAGATGGTTCTGTCGGATGGTACGAAGCTGGCTGGGGCCCAATGGTAAGCGATAATGCTTTTTTTATTAAAGATGTTTTTGGCCCGAAGGGATCCGTTTCCATCACGGCTAAAAAAGCAGGTGCTGCAGGGAACTCTGATAACATTGATGCACATACCAAAACCGAATCGATTAAAATACATCATGCCGATTTAGACGAACATGACGAATTCAGCAAAGCCGATGAGTGGGTAGACCTTACTGATGAACCCGATCATCAGGAATTATGCAACCGTGAACAAAGGTATTTCTTAAAAGCAATTACAGAAGATATCGATTTAACCAATGCCACTGACGACGCTGTAAACAGCCTGAAGATTGCTTTTGCCTGTGATGAATCGGTGAAAACTGGAGAAATGATCCGACTGGAATAATACTTAAAATATTCTTGGCTGCGCTACTTTGTGTTATTGTGTAATCTGCTGTTAATTATCATTTTATTTATGTATTTCCGTCCAGCTAGGCCATAGCACCTTATCCTCGTTTCACTCAAGGCCGGCCTAACAAATTTTTCGGGCTCCACTGGACTAGCCGTACCACTAGCTTCGAAAGAAAAATTTTCAGCCGGTGTTTTTTGTTTCTTTTTGACACCAAAAAGAAAGAGCCCATCGGCGGCGGAGAGCCGAGGCAAGGATGAGCCATGGGCAAAAATCAATTAAATACTCCACTCTTATTGAGTTTTACCCAATAAAATTCCCTTCGAAATAACGAAATTATTGCGTGTGTATCTTCAAAAGGTATTCCCCAAGTCTATCCATATTTTCCTTTAACCCCTCCTCCGCTTTATGCACTTTAACTATCGTTTCGCGCATCTCTGCGGTATCGAATAACATTGTCCAGTTTATCCGGCTATCTTCAACCTGTGCTTCAAAAAGAACTGTTGTAAAGAAATGTGGGTTAAAATGTTCGAACACAATTTTTTTAAGTGGAATAATCTCTTTAAAAATACTGCGGTTAGCATAGTCTTTACCATCAGGTCCATGTAAAGTCAGTTTCCATTCACCGCCCGCCTGCAAATCCATTTTATGGATGGTCGCACTAAAGCCTTTTGGCCCCCACCAGTTTTTAAGGTGATCGGGTTTAGTCCAAACCTCCCAAAGCAATTGAATATTTGCTTTGAAAGCTCCCTTAATCTGCATCGATCTGTTTTCTGTTTTTTCCATTACAGCAATTTTTTACTCTGATCATCTAAGTTAAAAAATATTGCACAGACATTAACGCAGTATGTGCGTGGGTATTTCTCACTTATTTTTAATCTAAATTGCTTTGATTCAGATTTGTTTTTTTTATATAATTACAAAATGAAATTTAAACTATTAATTCTCTCAATTCTTGTTTCTTCGTCTATTCAGGCACAAACAAATTTGAACCCAGGTTGGGAATATTTTTTTAAAAACAACCGGACAGCAGCACGCGATTTTTTCACTAAGGCAGCACTTAAACCCACATTTTCTGATGAAGCGAATGTTGCGCTATCTATGATGACAGAAATGGATCGGCCGGCCAATGAAGGTTTTAACTACCTAAATAAATTATCCAATACTTCTAAAAACCCACAGTCATACCTAGTTGCACTTTGGAGCGATTTACCTAATAATGCTTCGAGGATAAAAACGGCGGAGCAATTGGAGTTTTATAAAAAACTGGCAACACGAAAAGATGTTGATGGTACCATTAATGCATTGGCTTACGCATCATTAGGTTCGCATTTCGAAGAAAAAAAACAATATACCGAAGCCGATAAGTATTTCAATAAAATAGGTGAAATCGAAAATTGGTTAATCACGGGCGAATATGAAAATATTTCGACCAGTGGTTTCGATAAACCTTATGATGATATTATAGCCCACCCGGAACTTAATTATGTTTTTACCGGTAAAAAGAACCGCAAATTTAGCTGGAGAACGGTGCCTTATGTAAGACATGATAAATGGTTCGATTTTACCTATTATAACACTTACGAAAATGCATTACAGTTTGCCCAAACTTTTGTTAATGCACCCGCAAGTACCACCGCACAATTAAGAATTGGCGTATCCGGATCGGTAAAGGTTTGGGTAAACGATCAGCTTTTAATCAGTGAGTCTGAAGAAAGAAATAACGACCTTGATGCCTACATCGTACCGGTTAAATTAAACCAGGGCTACAACCGCGTTTTGGTGCAGATAGGCGAGAGTTATGCTGGCCGATCGAATTTTATGCTGCGGTTAACTGATGCCAACGGAACGCCATTAAACAATCTTTCTACTACGAGCACGCCGCAGACATATTCAAAAGAAACAAGTCCGGTTCCTGCGCAGCTAAAACCAGTTGGCTTTAAATATTTCGAAGATGCCCTAAAAGCAAAACCACAAAGCTATCTAAATCAGTTAATGATGGCTAAGCTTTATTTGCGTTTGGGAAATGTGTTCGATGCAAGATTGATCCTGGAGAAACTTAAAAAACGTTTTCCTGAAAGCACCTATCTCAACCTGATGATGATAGAACTGTTTGTTAAAGCCGATAACAGAACCGGTATTGAAACACTCAGGGAAGAAATTAAAACACACGATCCGGAATGTTCTTTAGCTTTGGAACTTGTATACACGGAGCACTTTCAACAGAATGATTATGTGCGTGCAAAGGAAGTTCTTGCTAAACTGGAGAAAATTTACGGAGAGGATGAAGCTGTGCTGCTGAAAAAACTCAATATACTCGGTCAGGAGAAAAAGCAACCTGAAATTATAGCTTTAGTGGAGAAAATTTATCCTCAATATTTAAGTTCAGCTGATATTGTCAATTTAAAATACCTGATTGAAGTACAGATCAGGAAGAACCCTAAAGCGATTGATATTTTGCAGAAATATATTGATGAGAATAACGATTACAAAGCAGCTAAATATGTAGCAAAGTTACATTTAGATAAAGGGGAAACCGACGCCGGTATTGATATTTACAAAAAGGAATTAGCGAACGATCCGGTAGGATTTGCAATCTACACTGACCTTGCAAGTATTTATTATCAGTTGCAACAATACGATGAGGCAGAAAAATTATATTTAAAAGTACTCGAAATTGATCCTAACAATGCATTTGTATATTCTCAGTTAGGTACGCTCTACAATGCAAATAAACAGAAGGAGAAAAGTGTTAAAGCGTACGAAAAGAGCTTACAGATTAACCCTAATAATTACACGGTTATCCAGTTGTTAAGAACACTTCAGGATAAAAAAGCCGTATTCGATTATTTCGACAAACCCGATGTTAAAACCCTGGTGAGCAAGGCGCCGTCTAAAACCGAATATCCTGATGGGCAGGTTGTGGTTTTAAATAATGAAGTGCAGAAAGTTGTATACGAAAATGGCGGATCGGAAGAGAAGCACTTTTTTACAGCAAAAATATTAACCCAAAAAGGACTGGAAAGCTTTAAAGAATATTCGATTTCATACAACAACGATCAGAATTATGCTGTAGAAATAGCGGAGGTGATAAAAGCAAACGGAACAAAAGTTCCTGCCGAAACCAATAACAACGAATTGGTGTTTACAAACCTCGAAATTGGCGATGTGATTAATATCCGTTACAAAATCGAAAATTTCCATGTTGGGGCAATGTCTACTCACTTCTGGGACTCTTTCTATTTTAGCGATGGTTTAGATAACCTTAACATTAAATACTCACTGTTAATCCACCGTGATAAAGCCTTTAAATATGTTTTTTCACAACAGGATATTGCGCCGGTTAAAACAGCGAAAGATGAGTTTGACCTGTATGTATGGGAAAAGAATAAACAGGAAGCTTTGAGGTATGAGGATAAAATGCCTCCAATGGATGATGTAACCAATATGCTTTATTTATCATCTATACCCGACTGGAAATTTATTGCAGATTGGTACGACAATATTGCATCGGCTAAAGCGCGGAGCAGTTATGAAATAAAAACAGTAGTAAACGACTTGTTTGCCGGTAAAAGTAATTTGGATGATTTAACCAAAATCAAGATGATTTATAATTACATCATTACCAACATCGCATACAGTTCAGTATCGTTCAGGCAAAGTGGTATTATTCCTCAAAATCCATCAACGGTTATTAACACCAGAATTGGCGATTGTAAAGATGTATCTACGCTTTTTGTGAGTATGTGTAAGGAGGCTGGAATTACAGCAACGCTGGCTTTGGCTAATACCAGAGATCGCGGACAAAATACGCTATTGTTGCCTAGTATCGAATTTAACCACTGTATCGCCAAATCTACCATCGGAGGGAAAGATTACTGGGTTGAGCTCACTTCCGGTACCTTGCCTTTTAATACTTTCAGCAATACATTTTTGGGTTCTAATATCCTCGAAATTAATAAAACAAGCACAGCGTTGGCCAAGTTTAATCCGGGTATAAGAGGAAGAAATATGATGGGCTACAAAACCGAGGTTAAACTGGAAAATGCCGACATGACGGTTAAAGAGACCAATTGGAATACGGGATCAATGTCTAGCTATATCAGAAGTGTTTTTAACGATTTGAGCAGTGCAGATCAAATCAAGAAAATGAAAGAGGACCTAACCAGTATTTATCCTGAAAACGAGATTTATAACCTTAGTTTTACCAACCTCAATACCTCAAAATCGAGTTCAGATACTGTTGGAACAGCCTGTTCATATAAATTGCTCAACGTAAGTAAAAGTGTAGCGGGCATGTCGATATTCTCTATTCCATGGTCAAACAAGTCTTATGCAACAGCCTTGCAGGTGGTTGCACCGCGGAAATTTGGTATCGATCTTACCCAGCTTTTTGGTGTAGATGAGTCTAATCAGGAACTATCATTAGAACTTCCGACCGGAAAAGCAATGGTTCAGCCTTTTAAAGCTGTTCAACTGAGTAATGATTTTGTCGATTTTAAACTCGAAAGTGTACAGCAGGGGAATAAACTTGTTTTAAAACGGACTTTTGCACTAAAGAAAGATTATGTTCCTTTAGATAAGATCGATCAGTTTAAAGCTTTTTATAAAGAAATGGCCGACGCCGATGATCAGCAACTGGCCATGAAATAAAATGAGCTATTTGTAATTCACTTCGAATTTGTCACGTTAAGCTTGCCGAAATGCTCTTTAAGATGTTTAAAACAGGTCCTTCGGCAAGCTATTGTGACAGATCACAAAAAAGGTCGTCATTGCGAGGAGGAATCCCGAATGTTCGGGAAAGCAATCTTTCAAGCCCATGTTCCTTGCCATAAAGATTGCTTCCCCGAAAGTCATCATCGTGTGCACACATCTTTGTTAGCGTGTATTTTTTGACATATTCTAAAGGCGATCGTCATGCTGAACTTGTTTCAGCATCTTTTTTGCTATTAAAAACATTATAGCCCAAAAAGAACTATCGTTTACGCACAAGTATTAATTTTTTCCGCTCTCTGCCGCGGGGCATGGTAGTTTTTCGCAGATCATGCTGTTTTTATTTGTGCTCAAGTCCCGATTTTCATCGGGGTTGGAGCGCCAAAGTACCCAAAGCGCTTTGTCAATCCGGCAAGGTGGCTTCTCACTGCCCTAGGCTCATCAAAAAAACAGCGGCACTTCGTTTAATCAGGAATTGTTTTTATTTCTTTAGCCTGATTGAGCCCTTCGGGTTTTGTGTTCAATACCTTTTAAAAGCTGAGAATCATGATTATTGAACACAAACCACTGCGTTTAAGGTTTGGTAGTGCTATTTGTTCTATTCCGCAAATGTTTTTTTTGATTTTTCTGCCACTTTGGATTGAAGAAGTTCTTCGGCAAAGCCTGAACTTTATTAATGTTGGTTAGCAAAAATGCCTAAAAAAACCAAATCAGAAGATCTGCCCACACGATAACAAAAGTTCGGGACAGACAGTCGGCTGAAAAGTCCTTCCCGCAATGACGATTCCTCACAGTCTATCACTGCAAAAAAATTATACCTCTTTATTTTTTTCTCTTATTTCTATATGCTTTAGGCGACATCCCCATTTGACGTTTAAAAAAGCGGGAAAAATAAAACGGATCACTCATGCCAATTTCTGTTGTGATCTCTTTTATGCGCATAGGAGTAAACATCAAATACTGACAGGCTTTTTGTAGTTTAAGGTGATTTACATATTCCATAGGCGGGTACCCTGTTTTTTGCTTGAACAAAAAAGATAAATGAGAAGCAGAAATATTTAAATCAGTGGCCATCTGCGTTAATGATAATGTTTGCTGAATATTATTCGTCATATAATCAATCGCTCTGTTTACAATACCCAGGTCCTGGTTAGTTTTGTCGATATCGAACTTATTTTGGTAGGCAAAGCTTCCTAAAAAGTGATAGAAGCAAAGGCTGGAATACTCCATGTTTTCGACACTGTAACCACGCTCAAGCTGATGGTATATCGTGTCGAATAGTGCTATTCTTTTTTCAGAATAATGGATAAATTCTTTGCCGTTATTTAGTCTTAAACTGATGTCATTTACGATAGAATCGGCATTTTGGCCGGTAAAGTGTGCCCAATAAATAGTCCATGGATTATTTCCAACGGTACCATAAACATGTTCGGTGCCTTTAGGGATGATGAAAAAATTATTGGGTTCTATCTCATAAACTTTTTTGTCTATTTTAACCGTTCCCCGCCCTTCTGTACAGTAAATAAGGATATGTTCATTTGTGCCATTTGCCCTTTTTCGGTAATGAAAACGTGCTTTAGGGTAATAACCTATACTGCTTACACACATGCTGTTGATTACACTGTTGCTTGCGCAAGTTTTGGATAGTATTTTTTTTGGCACTATTACGGCCTTTTGCCCCTCAAAACCATCATTTTTTTTTATCATTCTATTTTTTTACAAGAAAGTAAGAAAATCCATTATTATCCTCAATCCGTGCATTGAAATGTTACCGCGGTATACTGATGTTTGTGTATGTTTTGTATTTATCAATAACCAAATATATGCACACAATGTCTCAAAGCAAATTTAATACGGCTTACATCACTTTCATCTCCTTACTTGCGGCAGGCGGGGGCTATTTATTTGGCTTCGATTTCGCCGTAATATCAGGCAGTTTACCCTTTTTAGAGAAACAATTTCAGCTTACCCCTTACTGGGAAGGTTTTGCAACCGGCAGTTTAGCTTTAGGCGCCATGGTAGGCTGTTTGATTGCCGGTTATGTGTCTGATGCGTATGGACGTAAGCCGGGGTTAATGATTGCAGCATTTGTGTTTTTAGCTTCGTCCTTAGCGATGGCTATGGCGCCAAACCGTGATTTTTTTATTGTTTCCAGGTTTTTTTCCGGCATAGGGGTTGGCATGGCGTCGATGTTATCGCCGATGTATATCGCCGAATTGGCGCCTCCAAAATTTAGAGGCCGTCTGGTTGCCATTAATCAGTTAACGATTGTTTTGGGGATATTGATTACGAATCTGATCAATTATACGTTAAGAAATACTGGCGAAGATGCCTGGCGCTGGATGTTTGGGCTTGGGGCAATCCCTTCAGGTATCTTTCTTATAGGCATTTCAATACTCCCTGAAAGTCCGAGGTGGCTGGTACAAAAAGGTAAAAACGAAAAAGCACTTAAAGTTTTAAATAAGATCGGAAATCATGAATTTGCTGCCGATGCTTTAAAAAATATAGAGCAAACCTTGCAACGCAAATCCAATGTGGAGCATGAGAGTATATTCAATAAAATGTATTTCCCTGCAGTGATGATCGGTATCGGTCTGGCTATTTTTCAGCAGTTCTGTGGCATTAATACCGTTTTTAATTACGCACCTAAATTGTTTGAAAGCATAGGTACCTCGCAGGATGACCAGCTTCTACAAACAGTGTTTATTGGAGCGGTAAATGTGATATTCACGATTTCGGCCATGTTTTTAGTCGATAAAATAGGAAGAAAACCATTAATGCTGATCGGGGCAGGTGGTTTGGCCGTTTTGTATGTGCTCATCTCTCAGTTGTTGGCATCTGGCTCTACCATGGTTTCCTGGTTTTTATTGAGTGCCATTGGCGTTTATGCCGTTTCGCTTGCACCGGTTACCTGGGTGCTCATTTCGGAGATATTTCCAAACAAAGTCCGTGTAAAAGCCACTACCTGGGCTATACTATGTTTATGGGGTGCATATTTTGTGCTTGTATTTACCTTTCCAATTTTATTCGATTGGCTCAAAGAAAGTATTTTTTACATCTATGCAGCGATCTGCACTTTAGGCTGTATTGGGATCTGGAAATTTGTTAAAGAAACCAAAGGAAAAACCCTCGAAGAAATCGAAGATATACAGATAGTACATTAAACCTGGTTTACAATAAAATAATTACCGCACTCAACAAACCATGCAGATTAAACCTGCAATGCAATAATATTACTATTTACGATTAACACTTTATATACAATATGGAAGTAAAAGCCTGGGAAGAAAAAGTAATTATCCCTACCTATAAAACGAGCGGGCCAGACAAGAATCCAATGTTTCTTGAAAAGAGAATTTATCAGGGAAGTAGCGGCACGGTTTATCCGCACGCTGTAATAGACCAGGTATATGATGAAAAGGTAGATCAGGAATATCTTGCTGTTTTTCTGGAAAACGATTTTATTAAAATCATGATTTTGCCAGAACTGGGTGGACGCATTCAGATGGCCTACGATAAAACAAATGATTATCATTTTGTTTATTACAACCAGGTTATAAAACCAGCGCTTGTGGGTTTAACTGGTCCCTGGATATCGGGAGGAATAGAGTTTAACTGGCCCCAGCATCACCGTCCCAGCACTTTCGATCCTATAGATTTTACGATTGAAGCACACGCCGACGGGAGCAAAACCGTTTGGGTAAGTGAAATTGAAAAAATGTTCCATACCAAAGGGATGGCTGGTTTCAAATTGTATCCCGAAAGTGCTTACCTCGAAATTACCGGTAAACTTTATAACAGAACGACATTACCGCAAACTTTTTTGTGGTGGGCAAATCCGGCGGTTGCAGTTGATGAACATTATCAATCTGTTTTTCCGCCAGATGTAACAGCCGTTTACGATCATGGAAAAAGAGATGTCTCACTTTTTCCGATAGCTAAGGGGACTTACTATAAAAAAGATTACGCACCAGGTACCGATATTTCATGGTACAAAAATATACCTGTGCCTACCTCATTTATGGCCGTAGGTTCTGATTTCGATTTTGTTGGCGGCTATCACCATCAAAAACAAGCAGGAATTTTACACATTGCCAATCACCATATTTCGCCGGGTAAAAAACAGTGGACCTGGGGATCTGGTAACTTTGGACAAATGTGGGATAAACATTTAACGGATGAAGATGGACCCTATATCGAAATAATGACAGGCGTTTATACCGATAATCAGCCAGATTTTTCGTGGATTATGCCCAATCAGGAAATAACTTTTACCCAATATTTTCTGCCTTACAAAGAAATCGGTTACGTTAAAAATGCTACAAAAGATGCCTTAGTTAACTTAACATTTAACGGCGACACCGCAAATGTTAAAGTTTATGCTACAGCCATTCAGGATCAGGCCAATATTACCTTGAAGTTAAAAGGACAAATCCTTTTTAGCAGCCAGGAGAACCTATCACCACTTAAAGCTTTCGAAACCACCATTAAACTGCCCGAAAACTATGTTGAACAAGATATAGAATTGATGGTCAGTAATTCGGCAGGGGAAAAATTAGTGGTTTATTCGCCAATAGCGGTAAAGGATGTAGATGTTTCGCCAGAAGCAGCCAAACCCTTAGTGGCGCCTAAGGCGATGAAAACGAATGAAGAACTTTACATGGCCGGACTTCATTTAGAGCAGTACAGACACGCCACCTATTCGGCCAAGGACTATTATGAAGAAGCGCTGAAACGGGATGATACCGATATCAGAAATAACAATGCATTAGGCTTATATTATTTTAGAAGAGGGCAATTTGCCGTTTCTGAAAAGTATTTTCAAAGTGCAGTTAACACCTTAACCAGGCATAATCCAAATCCTTACGATGGTGAACCCTTATATCATTTAGGATTGAGCCTGTTATATCAGGATAAGCTTAACGATGCTTATGATAAGTTTTACAAAGCAGCCTGGAATGTAGCACAGCAAGACAACGCTTATCTGCAGTTAGCCAAAATAGAAACCATTAGAAATAATTGGAATGAGGCCCTGCAATTGGTAGATCGGGCCCTGATCCGTAATGCACATGGTTTTAAAGCAAGGCACTTAAAAACATTGCTGTTACGCAAATTGCAAAGATTCGACGACGCGGCGAAACTAGCCGCCGAAACGTTGTCGATTGACCATTTTGATTTCGGTTCTATCTATGAATTATCTTTAATCCATCAGCAAAACCCTGCTGAAAGCCAGAAATGGGTAGAGATTTTAAAAGAAAGATTAAGAGATAATGCACATAGCTATATTGAAATCGCCATCGATTATGCGGCCTGTGGCAGGTATGAAGAAGCAATTGCTTTATTGCTGTTATGCGAAAATAAAGAGCAGCAACCTTTATACTTTTATTACCTGGCTAACTATAACGCCCGATTGGGTAATAGAGAAAAAGCTCATCAGTATCTGTCGAAAGGCTTTGAACTGGGGCCGGATAAAGTATTCCCCAATCGCTTAGAGGATATTGAAATCTTAAAATTTGTGACCAAAGAAAATCCGCAGGATGATAAGGCATTTTATTATCTCGGCAATTTATGGTACGATAAAAGGCAATACGAAGAAGCCATAAACTGCTGGAATGCGTCGGTAAGTATAAATCCCGATTTTGCCTCAGTAAACCGTAATTTAAGTATCGCTTATTATAATCGGGATAACAATGAAGAGAAAGCATTGTCTTTCATGGAGAAAGCATTTTTTAACGACCCCACAGACGCCAGGGTATTGTTGGAATTGGATCAGCTGCATAAAAGATTAAATTATTCCATTTCTTACAGATTGACTTTTCTGGAAAAATATAAAGCACTCCTATTAAACAGGGATGACCTGTACCTGGAATACCTTACGTTAAAAAATCTTAACGGAGATTTAGATGAAGCCTTAGCCTTATTAACCAGCCGTAAATTTCATCCATGGGAAGGTGGAGAAGGTAAAGTAAGTCAGCAGTATGTTTTTGCAAAAGTAGGTTTAGCAAAAATGGCCATTACACAAGACGATTACACTGGGGCGATAAAATTACTGAATGATGCGACTGTATATCCTGAGAATTTAGGCGAAGGCAAGCTGTACGGTACCAGAGAAAACGATATTGATTATTGGCTGGGCGTAGCATACCGTCATTTAGGTGATCAAAAAAATGCAGAAGCATATTTTACCAGTGCAAGTGCAGGCGATATGGAGCCAACTGCGGCTATATTTTACAATGATGCACAACCCGATGCCATATTTTACCAGGGATTGGCCTACCGTGAGCTGAAGAATAATCTTGCTGCAAATGAAAAGTTTAACAGCTTAATCGATTATGGAAAACGCCATATGGATGACAACATTAAGCTGGATTATTTTGCCGTATCCTTACCCGATCTGATGATTTTTGATGATGACCTGAACAAACGCAACAAAGTGCATTGCCTGTACATGGCCGCATTAGGATATACTGGCCTGGAAGAAAACAACCTTGCAGAACAAAGTATAAATGAAATATTGATGCTGGATAACGGACATCTGGGTGTAAGGGCAATAACCAATCACACCAATTCAGTTAAAAACTGATCTTATATATTACAAACCAAAGCATCATGAGCATACTTTCCACAAAAAGGAATGGTAAATGTTCATGATGGCTTAAAACCATAAAAAACAACAGATAAAAAATGAAAAGATATTTTCATATAAAAGGGTTTTTGATTTTTATAATTTTCATCTTTCTCCACTTAAATAGTAGCGCCCAGCATATCATTTCATTAGCCGGTAAATGGTCTTTTGAGTTAGATCCCGATAGCTTAGGTTACAAACAAAACTGGTCAAAAAAAGTACTCCAAAAGTCGATACAACTACCCGGCACTACCGATGAGGCTGGATATGGAACAGTTACCAAAGGTTCTGATTATGGAATACTTACCCGTGCACATAAATATGTCGGACCAGCCTGGTATCAAAAAAAAATAACCATTCCTGCGGCATGGAACAATAAAAAGGTTAACCTTTTTTTAGAACGTGTTTTATGGGAAAGTAAAGTATATGTTGATGGCAGGGAGGTTTCAGCCCTATCACCATTATATATTGCACACCAACATGCTTTGGGTAGGCTAAGCAAAGGTGTACATACCATTACCATCTGTGTCAATAATGATATGGTTCATAATATTGGCGATAAAGGCCACGGCTATTCAGAATATACGCAAAGTATCTGGAATGGGGTGGTAGGCCGTATCGAGCTGCAAAAACAGGAAGATGTTGCCATTCATACGGTTAAAACTTATCCCGATCTTTCGGCAAAAAGCCTGCGGTTAGAGGCCTTGATCAACAACTCGCTGCAAAAGAAAATGCCACTCATCCTTACAGCTACCCTAAAAGATCAAAAAACAGGGAAGGTAATCCGTACGCAGCAACAGCAGGTAGTGGCAAAACCTGGCCAAGCGAAATACGATATGGTTCTTGATCAATTAAAAGGAGTTAATGCCTGGGATGAATTTGACCCTGCTTTATATCAGGTTGCCCTGCAAATTAAAAATGGCATTTCGGCTGCACCCTGGACTGATGTAATCGGATTTAGAAAATTAAGCACCACGGCACATAAAATTTTAGTAAACGACAAAGTTTCATACATCAGGGGGAATTTGGATTGTGTACACTTTCCGCTAACCGGTTATCCCTCTACCAATGATAAAGATTGGGAAAAGATTTTTCAAAAGTACAAAGACTATGGCCTGAATACCGTGCGTTTTCACTCCTGGTGCCCGCCTGAAGCTGCCTTCAGGGTTGCCGATAGAATGGGTATTTACATACAGGCGGAAGTCCTGTGGATCGATTGGTGGATGTCTAAACCCAATCCAGACCGCCCGGAAATGGACACGAAAGGTTTTCCACAGGGTTTAGGGAAAAACCCAAGTGCCGATAAATTTGTACAGGAAGAAATGAAGCGTATAGTAGATACTTATGGCAATCATCCATCTTTCCTTTTCTTCTGTATTGGTAATGAACTCGGAAATTCTGATTTTACAGTAATGCAGGAATGGATTAAAAAAGTAAAACAAGAAGATCCACGTCGCTTATATGCTGTTTCTACGGCCAGAAAAATCACTCCGGTTGACGATTATATGGTTACCCACAATATCCCCGGCGTAGGTGGAACCTATGGTAACAGCATCAATAAAACCGATGCCGATTTAGAAAAGAATTACAGCAAGGCAACTATTCCCATCATTGCACACGAGGTGGGGCAGTATCCTGTTTATCCGGAATGGAAAGAAATTGATAAATACAAAGGCGTTTTAAAAGCACGTAACCTCGAAGGTTTTAAAGAAATGGCGCAAAAAAATGGCATTGCAAGTCAGGATGCCGATTTTCATCAAGCCAGTGGCGCTTTGCAACAATTGTTATATAAAAATTTAATAGAGAATGTACTGCTTGCACCATCGAGTGCTGGTTTTCAGCTGCTGAGCATGCAGGATTACCAGGGACAGGGTGAGGCTTTAATCGGTTGGTTAGATGCTTTCTGGGAGGATAAGGGGATAGCCGATCCTAAAGTATTCAGGCAACATTCAAACGCCGTTGTACCATTAATCCGCATTAACAGTTTTACATTTACGCAAAGCGATACCATCAAATTATCAATGGAGGTGGCCAATTATTTCAAACAAGATATTGGTGCAAAACTGAACTGGCAATTAACGGATGATGGTGGAAATGTAATTAAAAGTGGTACAGCTTCAACAGATCGTTTTCCACAGGGCACATTAACTGCGGCCGGACAGTTGACCATCGCCTGTAACAGCTTTCCTGCGCAAGCAAAAAAATATATGTTCAGCCTGCAGCTGGCGGGCACAGAATACCGCAATTCATGGCCTTTGTATGTATTTCCAAAAACGCCTGAAATCATAGGTCATAATACTGTTTATGTAGCTTCCGAATGGGATAATAAAGTTGATAGTGTTTTAAATAATGGTGGTAAAGTATTACTTCTGGCCAGCAAACTGGGCACCAAGAATACAGCTAAACCAGTTTCTTTTACACCACTTTTTTGGTCGAGTAGTTTTTTCCCTGGACAGGGAAATGAAACTTTAGGTTCACTGATTAATACCCAAAGTGAAGCCTTTAAAAATTTCCCAACTGATGGTTTTGCCAGTTGGCAATGGTATAAAGCGGGCAGTGGCGCAAAATACTTCGATCTATCGGCAATGCCCGAAACCTTTAAGCCATTGGTACAGCCCATTTCCGATTTTCATTACAATAAAAAGCTGGGCAGTATATTCGAAACCAAAGTAGGCACAGGTAAACTGCTGGTTTGTGGTTACGATTTCACCAAAAAAGAAAATGCCTATTTACAGCAACTCAGGTATAGTTTAACGAATTATATGCAGAGCAATGCGTTTAATCCAGGCCAGGCACTTCCAGTTGAAAAACTTAAGGTCATACTGGCAAAAGTGCCGACAGCAGAAAATCAGAGTTTATTGCCCGATCAGTTTAAAAATGCCATTCTTTATTTAAACGCCGGAAAAAAAGCAAGTACAGCTAAAAGCGACTGGAATAATACGCTGGATGAAGTTGTGGTAAACAAAGGCTTTACGTATGAAGTAAGTGGTGCTAAGGTTTCGAAAGAGAATGAAAAGGGCAGCTGGTCGTCAAGACGGATGAATATTAATATTGCTCCGCCAAATGGAATAAAAGGTTACATCTACCTGCATTTCACCAACCCAAATGCTTCAAAAACATCCGGCATCGTTTCTTTAGAAGGCAGGGAATTGGCCATTGGTGAAATACCAGCTACGGGCAAATGGATAAAAGTATTTATGATGAGGGAAGATACTAACGATGGAAAGTTAAATATAAACGTAACTGCCGAAGGTGGCGCCAGTATTGAAATAGATCAACTGGTCGTGGTACCAGAAGATTAGTTGCCCTTGATATAACTAAAGAACCGATTACTAAATATATTTTTAGATGAAGAAATTATGGTTTGCCTGTTTTTTTCAACTTCTCCTCATCTCAGGCGTGGTTGGACAAGGCAAAAACAAAACTGCAATTGATGAAGCGCAAATAGATCTTGCCGGAACCTGGTTGTTCCGAATGGATTCTCTTAAAGTTGGGGAACAGGAAAAATGGTACAGCAAGCCTGCTCCATTTTTTCAACAAAAAATACAATTGCCCGGTACTACTGATGATGCCGGTTTAGGAAATCCCCTACAATTGAAACCTGAGCTTAAGCGCGCTGTAATGTTGCATTTGTGGCGTAAATTTTCATATGTTGGGGCAGCCTGGTACCAAAAAGAAGTAAATATTCCTGTATCCTGGAATAATAAACAAATATCCCTGCTGTTAGAAAGAGTAATCTGGCAAACGGATGTATGGGTTGATGGAAAAAGCGTGAATGTACAGGGTGAAAGTCTTAGTGCACCACATGAGTTTGATTTATCAGCTTTTTTAAAACCAGGAAAACATACCATTACCATTAGGATCGATAACAGTAAGAAATTCGATATTGGCGATGGACATGCTTATTCAGCCGAAACACAGATTATTTGGAATGGTGTAATCGGGCAGCTACAGCTGATTTCCAGACCAAGCATTTATATTAAAAATGTACAGGTTTTTACTGAAGAAAAATTAAAAAGGATAAAAGTTGTCAGCGAGATTGAGAATAAGTCTGGTAAAAAAATTACTTCAACCCTCCATTTAACAACCATAAGCAATCAGGTTAAATTTAACAATGCACCTGTTCCGGTATTGCTGAAACCCGGTATAAATACGGTGGTGAATTATGTGGCCATTCAATCGGCCATTAAAAAATGGGATGAATTTAATCCATCATTATATAAGCTAAATGCAACGGTAAAATATGGCACTACAATACATAGCACAAGTACCAGTTTTGCTTTTAGAACATTGAGCAGTAAGGGCTCACAACTGCTCATCAATGATCGGCCTTTGTTTTTAAGGGGAACCTTAGAATGCAATATTTTTCCATTAACCGGGTATCCGCCAATGGAAAAAGCAGGGTGGAAAAAAGTTTTCGAAAGTGCAAAGGCATATGGCTTAAACCATCTCCGTTTTCATAGCTGGTGCCCACCTGAAGCAGCTTTTAGTGCGGCTGATGAAATGGGTTTTTACCTGCAGATCGAATTACCCGCATGGTCGCTTAAAATAGGAACCGATAAATTGGCTGACGATTTTTTCGATAGGGAAGCCAGTAGGATCATCAGGTATTATGGTAACCACCCATCGTTCTGTTTTTGGAGTATGGGCAACGAAATGCAAGGCAACATGAAATGGTTAAGTGATGAGGTTGTTAAATTAAAAGCGCAAGACCAGCGGAGGATGTATACCACTACTTCCTACACCTTTGAGCGGGGATTTGGCGATTGGCCGGTAACAGCTGATGATTATTTTATTACACAACGAACCAAAAAAGGATGGGTACGGGGACAAGGAATTTTTGACGTTGAAGCACCTTCTTTTAACAAAGATTATGCTAAATCGGTAGATAGTTTGCCCGTTCCACTCATCACCCATGAGATTGGACAATATGCTGTGTATCCCAATATCAATGAAATTTCTAAATATACCGGTGTACTTGCTCCATTAAACTTTATGGCCATTAAAGATGATCTGGAAAAGAAAAAAATGGTTTCGCTAGCTGGTGATTTTACAAATGCCAGTGGGAAGCTTGCCGTACTCCTTTACAAAGAAGAAATTGAACGGGCGCTTAAAACCAAAGGAGTAAGTGGATTTCAATTGTTAGACCTACACGATTTTCCGGGACAAGGAACTGCACTGGTGGGTATCCTTGATGCATTTTGGGAAAGTAAAGGTTTAATTAAACCAGAAGATTTTAGGAAATTCTGTGCGCCAGTTGTGCCACTGATCAGATTTGAAAAGGCAACTTACACCAATGATGAAACCTTTAAAGCTAAAATCGAGGTGGCTAATTTTGGCGCGGCTCCCTTAAAAAATGCAAACATAATCTGGCAGATTAAAGGCGATCATAACATGCTGGTTGCATCGGGTAAAATAAGCGGTACAAATATTAATCTGGGAAATAGTTCCGTTGTAGGAGAGATTAATGCTGTTTTAACTAAAGTAGATCGGGCACAAAAATTAACGGTACATGTAAGCATTGAAAATACGCGATATAGCAACAATTGGAATATCTGGGTGTACCCTCAAAAAGTGGAAACAGTAGTTAGAGATGTTATTTTTACTACCGATTACCAGGAGGCTGCAGATGCTTTAGCACAAGGGAAAAAGGTGTTGTTAAATCCAGCTAAAGAAAAAATAAATGGTGTTGAAGGTAAATTTGTACAGGTTTTTTGGAGCCCGGTTCACTTTCCTAATCAGCCGGGTACGATGGGTTTGTTGATCAACCCTCAACATCCTGCTTTTGAAAACTTCCCTACTGATAATCATACAGACTGGCAATGGTGGGACCTTTGCAAAAAATCAACAACGTTGGAGCTCGATAGTATAGGTTTAGCGCCTTCGGCCATTGTGCTGCGAAATATTGATAATTTTTTTAAAAATAGAAATATGGCCAGCATAGTTGAAGCCAAGGTTGGCAATGGTAAGTTATTGCTCTGTACAATGGATATCAATACCAATATCGCCAATAGGCCAGTCGCCAGGCAGTTAAAATACAGCCTGTTGAGGTATATGGAAAGTGATAAATTTAATCCAGTGACCGTATTAGAAAAAGAGCGTTTTAAAAGAATAGAAAAATTGCCAAAGCAAAAATAGTATTAAGAAGAAACGTGTTTAACGGTTATTCGCTGCCTTTTTCCGCCAGAGCCAAATTAAGAAGCCTGTAATGGGGAGTGAAGCCGTAATTAATCCAGCGAAAAACACAAGAAGTTTGCCCCAGAATCCAAAAATACTTCCGGTGTGCAGATCGTAATTAAGTGCTTTTACTTTATCTAATGCAGGTAGGGAAGAAAATGATTTCCCCTTTAATAATAATTTACCGCTGTAGCGATCAAATCTATATTGAACTTTCTGATGGATTCGCTGAGGATCAAGATAAGCTGAAACGTTAACTGTTCCTCCTTTGGTAACCGGAAGATTATAAAGGAGGTAGGAGGCCTCCTTACTCAGCGATTTGGTATTTGAAAGAATAAGGTGATTTGGCGTTGGTCCGGCCAATGATGTGGTATCTGAAAAAATCTTTACTTTTTTGTCGGATACCAGATCAAACGACCACATCAGGCCGGTAAGCGAAATGATTAACAATATTAAAAAAGCATAAAACCCGAAAACCTGGTGCAGATCGTAATTCAGGCGCTTTGCTTTCGCATCCCATTTTACCTGAAGCTTTTGTTTCCAGAAATTTATTTTCCATTTCTTTGGCCACCAGAGTACAATGCCCGAAAGGAGCAATATCACAAAACAAACTACCGACCAACGGATGATAAAATGACCAACAACATCTCCAAGCAGCAAAGTACGATGAATGGAAAGCACCACATTGAAAAACTCCTTGTTGGCGTCTTCATGAAATACAATTTGTGCGGTGTAGGGATTTAGGTATACTTTTTCAAAATATTTCTCTGCTTTGTATGCCCTGAACATGTAGGTTCTATCCGGCGATTGCTGTATTTCTACCCTGGATATTTTTTTAAGCCCACCGAACTTTTTTTGTGCAACAAACAAAAGCTGATCGAATGATTGTTTTTTTGCGCCATGGGGAATATCTACATATAATCTGTCATGATACAGAACAGCTTTTAATTCATCAGAAAACGAATAAATAGCGCCTGTTAAACCGATTACAAACACCACTAGCCCGGATGAAAGTCCGAGCCAGAGGTGTAATAGGTAGATGATTTTTTTAAAACCTGTACGAAACATTGGCAACAAAAGCTCTTGGCATCTGGGCACTCAATACACCCTGGCCGGTAAAGTACAATTGATTAGTAAGATTATCCACCTTAAATCCCAGACGATATTTTCCGGTGTCATAAAATGCGGTTGCATTCATCATCACATACGATGGAAGCGTGAATATCCCGGTTACAGCAGAATTAGAGGTTAAATGTTTGCCTACATAATTTGTGCCCAATCCAAGCCCCAATCCTTTAAGCTCTCCTGAAGGAAGAACATAACTGATCCAGCTATTAATTAAGGTGGCAGGACCAGCAGAAGCTGGTCTTCTGCCTTCGAGCGCGACAGTAGCTTTGGTCAGTTTACTGTCGTTGTAACTATATCCGGCAATAATATTTAATCCCTTTAACGGATTGGCGATCAGTTCTAATTCGACACCTTTACTCCGCTGCGTGCCATTTTGAACCGTAATATTATAAGTTGTTCCACCTACAATCAGGTCCTCGTTGCGGGTTAGGTTATCCACTTTAATATCATATACGCTGGCAGTGAAGCTTAACAAACCATTAAACAGATCGGTTTTTACTCCTGCCTCAAACTGATTAGCATGCTGCGGTTTAAATGTACCCGATACACCAGCGCCTTCAGGCTGTGTAACGGGTGCTACGTTTGCAAAACCGTTCATATAATTTCCAAAAACAGATACCTGATCTTTGATTACATGATAAACTAAACCTAACTTTGGCGATACAGCCGTTTGCATGTATTTGCTATTGGTAACAATGGTATTGGTGGCCTGGTTCAATGTACCTCTGTTCTGGAAACGATCAACACGTAAGCTTAACATGGCCAGTAAACGGTTGGTAATATTCAGTACATCCGAAGCATAAGCGCTATAGATATTGCTCTTTCCAATGTTCTTAGTTGGTGCTGCCGTACTTGCTGCTAATCTGGCCTCAACAGCCGCTCTCGAAAGTTTTACATAATTCGGATCTGATGGATTTAATCCACTTACGTTATCAAATACCAGGTATGGCGAATTGTTATTGTTTATCGTTTGGTTAAGGTAATCGAGACCAACAATTAATCTATTTCGAAGCCCCAGTATCTTAAAATCTCCGATAAAATTCTGCTGGATATCACTCGCGGTATTTGTCGAGTTTTGAAGACTGATATTCCGTTCTAACATTTCATCGCTGGTAGCACCTCTGATAAATTCATATTGGTAAAAGCCATCCGATTTTCTGGAATTGCTAGAATAAATGGTTTGTGAGCGCCATTGATCTGAGATCTGGTAGTTTATTTGTGCCTTAATGTTTACGGTTGGGTTTTTCATGGTCAGATCGTTCGAGTTGTAAGATCTTTTCCAATCAAAATTTAATTCTTCCGGTGTGGTGGCAATAAACTTTCTTACCCTGTTTAAAAAGATTGTTGATGAACTGGTTGCCTCTGTTTGATAGAAACCAGCGTTAAGGCTGAGTGTTAAACGGTTCGATGCACGGTATTCTACCGCAGGGGCAAAAAATGTTGTCCTTCTAAAACCAGCATCCTGAAAGCTGCCCTGGTATTGGTAAGCTGCGTTCATCCTAAATAATAACTTCGAATTCTTTTTAGCTGGTCCGTAAACGTCGGCTGTTATTCTGTTCAGTCCGAAGCTTCCGGTAAGATAAGATATCTCTCCACCTGCCGTATCAATGGGCTTTTTGGTTACAATATTGATGAGGCCACCAAACGATACCACTGCGCCGCCAAAAAGTGTTCCTGACGGACCCTTAATCAGCTCAACCCGTTCGATATTGGATGGATCGATTTCACCATTGGTTTGCGATGGTAACCCATCAACCAATGCAGCTTCGGTTCTAAAACCTCTCATACTATAATACGATGCACCATCAGTATTAATGCCCCTCGATCCCTGAATTTTATAAACCCCGGGAGAATTTTTAAGCGCATAGCTGAAATCCGTAATCATTTGTTCGTTTAACAAGGTTTTTGGGATGGTGGTATAAACCTGAGGGTTATCTAAATTTGCCAAAGGCATTTTTGCTGCCGTAGTGGTTTTTTTTACCGAAAATCTATTGGTTTCACCGCCATTAATCACTACCTCATCCAATTCTGAATGGCTTTCGCGTAAAGTAAAATCTGCGCTAACTTTCGTGCCGGCTTTGATGTTGATTTCTCTGCTCTGACTTTCTAAGCCAATATAGCTAACAAAAAGTGTATGTGCGCCTTCTGGTATATCACGAAACCGGTAATTCCCATCAGCGTCAACAATCGTAGTGCGTAAGCGATCGAGACTAACACTTACAAATTGGGCAGGTTTTCCTTCTGCAGTAATTACCTTACCACGAACTTCGCCCTTAGCCTGTTGTTTAATGGTAATGTCTTTCCCGCTAGCCGTAAAGGTCAGTCCGGTTTTTTTAGCTAATTCGATCAGGATTTCGTTAACCGATAAAGCTGATGGTGATAAGGTAATGGTTTTGTCCAGCTCAGTATTGAGATCACTGTAGATAAAATTCAGGCCTGCCTTTTTTTCAAGTTGTTCGAGTGCGGCACGTAATTTTAGTGTTCGTGGAGAAATGTTTACAGTTGCCTGCTGAGCAAAACTGTTGCTCGAGAGCAGGAGGCATAGCAAAATACAAAAGGCTGAGAGAACAGACTTTAAATTCATAAATTTGTAATTGATCATTGATTGTGAGAATTGATGGTAATTTTAACTACCGGGGTGTTGACGCACTTCCGGTAGTTTCTTGTTTAATTTTTATTTATAGACTTCAATATATTTTCCTGAATTTTTAAAGCGATAATCAGAAGCCCGCTCCATAAGTTGTAGCACTCTGCTTATAGACTGTTCTCCAAACTTTCCGCTAATGGGTTTATCAAGTTGGCAGCTGATTTTGAATTTAAATCCATATCGGTTCTCGAGCGTCTCCAGTACCTCGGGCATAGGTGTATCATTAAAACGGATCGTACCGGTTTTCCATGCTGTTACCCCACTGGTATCTACCTGAGTAATGCTTAAAAGATGTTGATTGTGTTTATTGAAAGTTAAACTTTCTCCTGGTTTTAGGATACTCAGCGCACCATTTTTCGGTTGGAAACTAATCTTGCCCTGGGTAAGGGTAACCTCAAGAACAGGTGCTGATTTTAGATTGCGCACATTAAACCTCGTTCCAAGGACCTTAATTTCACTGTTGGCGCTATTTAAGATAAAGGCTTGTGCGGAATTATGTCGGATAATAAAGAAGGCTTCACCAGAAAATAGCGTTACATTTCTTGTGGTTTTGTCGAATTTACTGGGGTAAGAAATTTTACTTCCTGGTTGAAGTTCTACTTTGCTGCTGTCGGGCAGGGTAATGGTACTGGGTTGCCCAAACGGGGCATTAAATACTATATTTTGCGTCTGGTGTTTCTGCTGGTTAAAGAAGAAAAATCCAGATGCCAGCGCAATACTAGCGGCTATCGATCCATAGATCAGCCATTTGAAATTGATTTTTCTTTGAATCGGCTTTAGGTGAGGCTGAATGGCTGAATAAATCTCCGCCTGAATACGCTCATCCTCAATTTTTGATCCTTCAGGGAATTGCTCGTCGGCAAGCCATAACTCAACCTGTTTTTGCTCCGAAGGACTGCATTTGCCTTTAGCATACCTTTCCAGTAAGTCGGCATCGATATCTTCCATACCTATATCTACCCTTAAGATGGGATTACCCTACGCGAAATCTGAAAAATATTTTATTTGAGGATGATTGGATACTTTAAGCAGGGTTGAGAACTGCCCTAAACTCCTTAAGTACACGCGAAATATGTTTTTCAACCGTTTTTACAGCTATTCCCAATTCTGATGCAATTTCTTTATAACTCAGCTGCTGTTCTCTGCTCAGTAGAAAGATGCTTTTAGTTGGTTCTGTGAGGTTTGATATAAACACTTCAAGTTCTCCTGAAAGTTCTTTATCAAGCAGCATCGCCTCCGGATTGTATCGTAAAGCTTCAATCTCGCTGCCAAAGTTTACATCCGTAATTTCTTCCTGTTGTTTCTTGTTCCTGAAAAAATTAAGAATCTGATATTTGGTACACCGGGCAAGATATTTGGATGCTTCCACCTCATTTTCAAATGTGATTTCCCTTTTCCAGATGGATAAGAATATATCCTGACAGATATCTTTGGCGATTACCTCGTCGCCACATTTTGATAGCGCTAACCCATAAACATTGCCCCAATGTAGATTAAAGAAATCGATAAATTGCTGGTTGTTCATATCTGTTTGGAGGATATGCGGCAAATATAAGCTTATTTAGACTTGTTACAAATAGTGGCTGTGTTTTTATTTGAATGTTGGCAAAGATTATACCCATTGCTATTTCATGGAGCAAAAAAAAGCACCAATCTTTATCAGATTGATGCTTTTCGTAGCCCGTAGGGGAATCGAACCCCTGTTTCCAGAATGAAAATCTGGCGTCCTCACCCCTAGACGAACGGGCCATTTTCAGTATTTTAATTTCCAGTTATCATTTGCAATTAAAACTGCCAATTGATAACGACCAACTGAATTGGTAGCGGGGACACGACTCGAACGTGCGACCTTCGGGTTATGAGCCCGACGAGCTACCAACTGCTCCACCCCGCACTCTATGTTGTCATTTTAACCTTCGGGTTATGAGCTCAGCGAGCGTACTCCCGAAGTTTCGGGACTCCACCCCGCACTCTCATGTATTTTTAAGGAATACCAACCTTCAATTTTGCAGTGTTGAAACTGATAAAAAAAACTGCTCAGCTCTTGTAGCGGTTTCGTAGCCCGTAGGGGAATCGAACCCCTGTTTCCAGAATGAAAATCTGGCGTCCTCACCCCTAGACGAACGGGCCATTTTCAGCATTTTAATTTCCAGTTTACAATGTGCAATTAAAACTGCCAATTGTAAACCACCAACTGAATTGGTAGCGGGGACACGACTCGAACGTGCGACCTTCGGGTTATGAGCCCGACGAGCTACCAACTGCTCCACCCCGCACTCTATACAACTCGTTTTTTTCTTTGAATTAAATCCTTAACTCTGTTTCCGAATTGGAATGCAAAGATATAATTCGTTTCTTTGTGCTGCAAATTTTTTTTAAAAAATATTTTAATGGCGCATAAAGCAGGTTTTGTTAGTATAATAGGTAAACCAAATGTAGGTAAATCTACCCTCATGAATGTGCTTGTAGGCGAGCGACTTAGCATTATAACTCCTAAGGCACAAACCACAAGACACCGCATTTTAGGGATCGTAAATGAAGAAGAATATCAGATCGTTTTCTCTGATACTCCGGGTATAATTAAGCCAAAATACAGTTTACAAGAGAGTATGATGAGCTTTGTTAACGGATCTTTGACTGATGCGGACGTACTTTTATTCGTAACCGACATTAATGAAGAGCATGATGAGGAAGACGTTCTGGAAAAAATTCTGAACCGTAATATCCCAACAATTGTACTCATCAATAAAATCGATAAAGCATTACAGGAACAGGTTGACGAGAAGATTGCCTACTGGCAGGAGAAGCTAAATCCGGTTGCTATTTATGCCATTTCGGCTTTACATAAACACAATGTCGACGGATTATTGGACCGCGTACTGGAAATGTTGCCAGAACATCCACCATATTATGATAAAGAAGATTTAACCGATCGCTCAGAACGTTTCTTCGTTTCTGAGATTATTCGTGAAAAAATCTTCCTTAATTATCAGAAAGAAATTCCTTACAGTACCGAGGTCATTGTGAAGAGTTTTAAAGAAGAAGAAATGAAAAACGGTAAAGGTGCCATGATCAGGATTACTGCAGAAATTGTGGTAGAACGCGATTCGCAAAAGAACATTTTAATCGGTACGGGCGGGAGTATGTTGAAAAAGGTGGGTACCGAGGCACGTTTAGAAATCGAGAAGTTTTTAGATAGCAAGGTTTTCCTGGAAATGTTTGTTAAAGTAATCCCTGACTGGAGAAGCAAAAAGAATTATTTAAAAAGCTTCGGTTACGATAATTAATTTCGAATTTTAGGAGATGAAGAAAAGTTTAACGTTTCTCTTGCTGTTGATCGGTACAACAGTTTTTGCCCAGGAATCAAACAATGGTAAAAAATTGTGGGCAAAATCTATCCTGAATGAAAAAGCACCGGATTTGGTTGTGGAAAAGTGGATTTCGAAACAGCCCGATACCAAAGGCAAGTTTGTCTTAATCGATTTTTGGGCAACCTGGTGCGGGCCATGCCGGGCATATATCCCTACATTAAACGATATTCAAAAGAAATATGCTGATAAAATGGTAATTATTGGTGTTTCTGATGAAGCAGCAGAAAAAGTAGAAGCTTTTAGTAATCCTAAAATCAACTATTTTGAAGCTATTGATACGAAGGGAACGGTAAAAGACTCACTTCAGGTTAAAGGTATTCCGCATGCTATTTTAATTGATCCGAAAGGAATAGTAAGGTGGGAGGGTTTCCCATTATTGCAGGGAAATCAATTAACCGAAGAAGTCATAAAAGGACTTTTAGAGAAGTATAAAAATTAATATTAATAGAGGTTACGAAAAATAACCGTACCTTTGCAGCCCGAAATAAATCGGTTAGTAGTTGATAGTCAATGGCTGATAGCCAAATAGTTTGAGCAGCTTGCCTAAACACCACGACCATTAACTATAAGCCATTAACTATCAAAAGAACACCCATGAGTAATATTATAGCCATCGTAGGCAGGCCAAACGTAGGCAAGAGCACCCTTTTTAATAGACTAACAGAAAGCCGTAAGGCCATTGTAGATGATATGAGCGGCGTAACCCGCGATAGGCACTATGGTGTGGGCGAATGGATAGATAAACAATTTACCGTAATCGATACGGGTGGTTACGTAGCCAACTCAGAAGATGTTTACGAAGCCGCAATCCGCGAGCAGGTAATGATCGCCATCGAAGAAGCCAGTGTTTTGGTTTTTATGGTCGATGTAACTACAGGCATTACCGATTTAGATGATGATATTGCGCAGGTATTGCGCAGAAGTAACAAACCGGTTTTTGTTTGTGCAAATAAAGTAGATAATACCGCTTTATACAATGAAATCCATACTTTTTATGGTTTTGGACTAGGCGAAGTATATCCATTGTCATCCATGACAGGTTCTGGAACAGGAGAGTTATTGGATGAAATTGTTAAAAATTTCGAAGATATTGCGGAAGAGGAAAACCAGCTGCCTAAAATTACCATTGCAGGTCGTCCTAACGTGGGTAAGTCTTCTTTGGTTAATGCATTAATTGGTAAAGAACGTAATATTGTTACCGCAAATGCAGGTACAACCCGCGATTCGATTAAAATCCATTATAACCAGTTCGGTCATGAATTTATGTTGATCGATACCGCCGGATTACGTAAAAAAACAAAGGTTAAAGAAAACTTAGAGTTTTATTCGGTTATGCGTACCATTAAAGCTTTAGAAGAGGCTGATGTGGTAGTATTAATGATTGATGCGGTAGAAGGAATCGAAAGTCAGGATATTAATATTTTCCACCTGGCCGAGAAGAACAAAAAAGGGATCGTAATTCTGGTTAACAAATGGGATTTAATTGAAAAAAATACCCAGACCATGAAAGCTTTCGAGGAGCAGATTCATGAGCGTATCCGCCCGTTTACCGATGTGCCGATCATTTTCACATCTGTATTAAACAAACAACGTATTTTCAAAGCCATTGAAGCGGCTTTAGAAGTTTATAAAAACCGGAGCAAGAAAATTCCTACATCTAAATTAAATGATGTGATGTTGCCATTGATCGAGAAATTCCCGCCACCGGCATTAAAAGGAAAACACATTAAGATTAAATACATCACACAAATTAATGCCACTTCGCCAATGTTTGCCTTTTTCTGCAACTTGCCTCAGTACATTAAAGATCCGTATAAACGTTTCATTGAGAATAAATTAAGGGAAAACTTTGATTTTTCCGGTGCACCAATCCAGATTTATTTCAGACAGAAATAAGGTAAGGTTGAAGGTTTAAAGGTGGAAGGCGTAAGGTCAATATACCTACAAATCAACGTATTTAAAACAGGGCTGTTTCTTTGAGAAATAGCCCTGTTTTTGTTTGCTTGTCAAGATTTGTAATCTCGTCGCAGGGTGTTGTGGATTTTGAAATCCACCAAAAGCCAGGATTTGTCCATCCCGGCTAACAGATAAAAATTTACCCTTACCTTTGCCTCATGCAATTACAAGTTCTAAATAGCCAGACAACTGATATCGATACCATTTTCCAATTTTATGATATGGCTATAGCTCATCAAAAGAAAGTGTTTAACAAACACTGGCAAGGCTTTAGCAGGGAAATGGTACAGGCCGAAATTGATGAAAACCGTCAATATAAAATTCTGGTAGATGGCTTAGTGGCCTGTGTATTTGCTGTTACCTTTAACGATAGCTTGATTTGGGGTGATCGCGACCACGATGCAATTTATATCCATCGGATTGTAACCCATCCCGAATTTAGAGGTTATTCTTTTGTGAAAGAGATTATCAAATGGACCAAAGATTACGCAGCAAAAAACAACATTAAATTTATCAGAATGGATACCTGGGCCGACAATGAAAAACTGCTCGAATATTATACGGGTTGCGGTTTTGATTATGTTGGTGTAGTAACCATGGAAAAAACTGATGGATTACCAAAACACTATGAAGGAATTAGTTTAAGTCTGTTTGAGATTGTGCTATAAAAACTGGAATTTTTATAAAGCAATCGTCTTGCTGAAATAAACGATCCTCATGCTGAACTTGTTTCAGCATCTCTCATGTAAAAAAATAACCTTTGGGTAGATCCTGAAATAAATTCAGGATGTTGGTAAAATTTACCTCAATTCAATTTTCCAGCTTAACATATCATCAACTTCTCCAATATGGGTAAAGTTGTTTTTTTCCAATATAGAATAAGAGGCTACATTATCTTTCGTGGTGGCCGCAAAAACAGATTTTACCTTGGGCTGCTCCTTTGCCCATTCTATTATCCTGCCAACGGCTTCAGTCATAAATCCTTTTCCTCTAAATTCTTCGTAGGTACCATAACCAATTTCGATTTCGCCATTGGGATCGGGCTCACCAACAAAACAGATATCGCCTACCATTCTATGATCGGGTTTGGATATAATCGTCCATAAAGTATGGTACAGGTAATCTTTATCCTTATCGAAAACGTTAGGTAAAATGGTTTGTTCCAGCGCATCGTGAAGAGAAGGCGAAATGTTTTTCTTTGTTGGCAAAAGGCCTAACTCCTGTTCAAGGGAATGATCATCTTTAATATATTTTAAGAGCTGATTGTGTGTTAAGGGTTTTAAAATGAGGCGTTGTGTTTCTATCATTATTGAGATTGTTAGACAGACTAATATAATACTTTGAGTTTTGAATAACCAAAATTTTAGAACAAGCTTTTGTTAAAAAACGATGTCCTGGATTTATTAAAAATGAGGGGCGAAATTAATAAACCTTTATTACCTGGCCTGTTACAATACCCAGCACGCTTTTCTCGTAGGCTTTGACTACTTTATCCATGGTAACTGGAATTTCGCCGGGAAATGAATCGAAATAAGCGGGCGAATCTTCAACCACATTAGGGCTGATGGCGTTTAAACGAACCCCGTTTTTAAGTTCCGGAGCAGCCGCGAGGACAAAAGAATTTAACCCTCCATTTACTGCGCTTAGTGCGGCGCCTGCTGCAACCGGATGATCGGCCAATATGCCCGATGTTAGCGTAAATGAGCCACCTTTATTAATGTAGTGCTGACCGATAAGCACCAGGTTAACCTGCCCCAATAGTTTATCCAGCAGGCCACGCTTAAATACTTCCCCTGTCATTTCACTTACAGGTGCAAAAGGACCTTTTCCGCTGGTACTAATCAGTGCATCGAAAGGACCTATCTGCTCAAACATGGCTTTAATCGATGCTTCATTGGTAATATCTACCTGAACATCGCCCTTGGTATTTCCTACGCGGATTATCTCATGTTTTTGCGCAAAAGCTTCGGCTACTTTTTTGCCCAGTGTACCTGTTGCGCCTACAATTATTATTTTCATATAAAGCAGTTTAATGTGCGAATACTAATTTAGCATCGTTATTAAACATCAGCTTTATTAAAATGTTTGTATAACAGGTTAATCCTGCAACATCATTTCAGCTTTAAGATCAGCAATTAAAAGATCGATATGTGATTGCATGACGTTTGGCATACAGATGATATGCGAATGTCCCTGTTCTGCTGCCAGCTGCCATTTTTTACAGATGTTTGCAGATGGGGTAGGGAAGTTCACGGTGATGGCATTTACATTCCGCCAGGCTGCAATACCAATCGCTTTAAGTTTGTTTTCTGTATAAGCTGCTGTTGCCAAACTGTGCATCGCCCTGCTTTTTAATCCTGCTAAGCCCAAGCGTTTAATGCTGTGCCATAGAAATAAGGGACTATGGCCATTTCTGGATCCGGTAATGGTGGTATCAACACTTCCGATATAAGCTACTGAACGGGCAATGCGGTCACGGTTCGATTTTTTGGCCACCACCACTCCGCAAGGCATCGGCGAGCCGAAAAACTTGTGACCACTAATGGCAATGCTGTCTGCACCATCTTCAAAGTCGAATGCTGGTCTTGGCTCAATTAAGGCACTGTACGTGCCAGACAGTGCCGCATCGGCGTGAATATAATAATGTTGGATAGCCAGTTTTTTTAAAATGCTTTTAATTTTGGCCACATCATCACGCGCTTCGGTCATGGTGGTGCCAATATTGGCCATAATAATAACAGGCATATGGCGGTTCATCCTGATGGTGTGTTCAAGGTCTTCGTAATCGATTTCTCCGTTTTCCTGTGTGCGGATCACGATGTTCGACATATTGAGTAGATGCAGGTTTTTTTGAACGCTATAATGTGTAGCTTCAGAATAATAAACCATTCCTTTAGGATGTAATTCGCGGGCGAGGTATAAGCCATATAGATTGCCTTCTGAGCCACCATTGGTTACATAACCCCACCAATTATCAGCAGGGGCACGGAAAAGTTCGGCAAAAAACTGCACGACTTCTTTTTCCAGTTCACGAGAGCCTACGCCATAGGTTGAAGTAACAAAAGGATCGCCCAGGTTGTTCATCGGATATTTTAAAAAATCGGATAATGCCTGATAGTCGAAGTCTTTTGAAACAGGATAACCTAAAAATAAATCGGTCTGTTCCTTAACCTTTTCTAATAGATCATTTAATACCTGTTGATCCTTTTCCTGTAATTTGCTCGCTTCCATAAAAAATATGATTTACGGGCAAAATTAACAAAACAAAATATAGTATTATGGTTAGTGTTTAATTAAGAATATTATGTTGTATTATTTGGTTTGGTCGAAATTAAAATTTAATTCTAGCTATGCATTTATCCTCCATGAAATATAAAATATGGCTACTGAAGGTTAAGGAGTGCTTGCCTTACCGCATTGTCGGTCTGGTTTGCTGCCTTGTAGTAGCCCACATCGCCCAGGTAATAGCGACAAAGCAAAGCTTTAAGGTCGTTTAAGATCACATTTTTCGAATTGTATAACTGGAAACGATCTATTGTTACATTTTTGCGTTGTAGAAACCCGATAAAGTCTTTAAAGTCGTTATCGTTCATGGTAAAAATATTGATGTTCTGCTCTACAAAACTGGCGCTGTACTTATTGGTGAGGACATTAAATACATAATCAGAAAGTACTTTCTTGCTCACCAGGTTACTGTAAAACTTATTGTAGCCTGTTGTATCTAATTTCACAAATACATCTGGCTGGATACCACCAATGGGCTTAATTTTTCTGCCAGGCTGAACATTTACGCCTTCAGCTTTCTCAATAGAATCCTGAAAAGAGGTACGGTCTCCGGTAAGCTCTCCATCCATCATGCGTTCGTCTAATTCATGTTTGTAGGCATCATAACCTTTCTTGTACGATTTTTGAATGCTACGGCCGGATGGGGTATAATATCTCGCGATGGTTAAGTTCAGCGCTGAGCCATCGCCAAAGGCAAATTGTTCCTGTACCAAACCTTTACCAAAAGAGCGGCGGCCAACTATAATCCCGCGCCCCAAATCCTGAATGGCCCCAGCTACAATTTCGCTGGCAGATGCGGTATTTTCATTAATCAACACCGCCAGTTTACCATTTTGAAAAGCACCTGTTCCGGTAGAGAAATAATCGGTACGTGGTTCGTGTTTGCCCTGTGTATACACGATAAGTTTATTCTCTGCTAAAAACTGGTCGGCCAAACCTGTAGCTGCGGTAAAATAACCACCGCCATTATCACGTAAATCAAGAATCAGTTTTTTCATGCCCCTTGCTTTCAGGTTATTGGCTGCAGCAGAGAAATCGTTATCGGTATTGGCGCCAAATTTACTAATCCGCACATAACCTGTTTCGTTATTGATCATGTAGGCGGCATCAATGCTACTGATGTTTACTTTTCCACGGGTAACCATAATGCGGTTACTTTGCGGAGCGCCCGGGTGTAAAAGGACTACACTCACACCAGTACCTGATCTACCTTTAAAACGACCGGTAAGTTGATCTTTGGGCAGGTTTCGTCCGCTTACTACAGCCGTATCAATACTCAGGATTTTATCGCCCAATTTAATGCCCGCTTGGTAAGCCGGTCCGTCTTTAACCACACCGGTCACCATCATGGTATCGTTAAGCATGTAATATTCTATGCCTACACCTTCAAAGTTCCCTTCCAGGTTATCGGTCATATCTTGCGCATCAGTTGGTGGCAGGTAAACACTATGCGGATCGAGTTGGTGTAAAACGCTATCGATAGGTAAATTCTGAAGCGAATCGGTATTGATGTCATCAACATAATTGCCGTTGATGATGTGTAGGATTTCGTTTAATTTTTCGTCGCTATTGCTGGCTAGCTGAGGACTCTTTTTAATGCCAAAGCCTTGATCTTTAATAAATTTTATGCCCAAAAACATACCCACTATTAAAATTACAGAATAGCTTACAGCGATCAGTATGTTATTTCGGGTATTTTTTTTCATCAGCGTTACTGCAAATTTATGAAAATTAGCGAGTTGATATATTTTTTAACTGCATTTTCATGTCTTTTGTTTATAATATTTAACATTAATTAACGGGGGGAAGGCTTCACTTGAAATTTATGACAGATATTTTTGGGTTTTTAGCGCAGTTTTTAGAAAGAATTTACCGAATTTTATCAAAATTAAATTTATGAATAGAGTTACCGAGCAAGAATCTAACTATGACCACATCGATCAGATGTCGGTGTTAGAAGTTTTGCAGGGCATTAATAACGAAGATAAAACTGTAGCATTTGCAGTTGAAAAATCTTTGCCTCAGATCGAAAAATTAACTTCGGCAGTTGCCGAGCGCATGAAAAAAGGTGGTCGTCTTTTTTATATTGGTGCAGGTACGAGCGGCCGTTTGGGTGTAGTAGATGCATCAGAATGCCCGCCTACATATGGTGTTCCTTTTGATTGGGTTGTTGGGATAATTGCCGGTGGCGATACTGCAATTAGAAGAGCAGTAGAATTTGCTGAAGATGATGCCGAACAAGCCTGGAAAGATCTTCAGGAATTTGAAATTAATGAAAAAGATTGTTTGGTTGGCCTGGCCGCATCGGGTACTACACCGTATGTAATTGGTGGTTTAAACACGGCACGTAAGCATGGCATTTTAACGGGTTGCATTGTTTGTAATACCGGCGGACCTATTGCTGCAGAATCGGATTTTCCGGTTGAAGTGGTGGTTGGACCTGAGTTTGTTACCGGTTCTACACGGATGAAATCGGGCACTGCACAGAAACTGGTGTTAAACATGTTAAGCACTACTGTTATGGTTCAACTGGGGCGTGTTGTGGGTAATAAAATGGTTGATATGCAGTTAACCAATCATAAACTGGTAGACCGCGGTACACAAATGGTTGCCGATGAGTTAAATATTGGTTATGAGGAAGCCGCCGAATTGTTAACCCGTTACGGAAGTGTACGTAAAGCTGTTGCAGCAAGACATTAAAAAGGAGAGCATGTTTGAGTGATAGAATTAAAGAATGATTGAGCTTAGCACAATACCAAACATTCACTCATTCATAATTAGAAAGAAGTATGCACGAAATTGAGCCTTATTATCAGTGGAGAGATGATTACATTTCGGCAGAAGATGAGCGATCGCCATTTTACAATACCGAATATTCAGAACTTTACTTCGATAAGCAGATTTATAACTTTTTATTGCACCCGCAGTGGGACGAATTTGGTTCGAGTACCCTGTACATGAAGGTGTTATATGCCGATTACGATCGCAGTTATGCCATTATCGAGTTTATAGGCGAGTGGAATGATGCCATTAATAACGATATTATGCTGCTGAAACGCGATATTTTAGAGCTGATGATGGATGAAGGTATTAATAAATTTATCCTGATCGGAGAAAATGTGCTAAATTTCCATGCTTCTGACGATAGTTATTACGAAGAGTGGTTTCAGGAAGTAGAAGACGGCTGGATTGTTGGGGTAAATTTTCAGCAACACGTTATTACCGAGTTTCGCGACAATAACATCGATTATTACATTAACTTTGGTGGTGCTTTTGACAACCTGCCATGGCGCACCTTAAAACCTTTACAGTTCTTTAAAAAAGTTGAAGAACTACTGACAAAAAGATTAAACTAAATATTTATTTTTATATAGTTAAATACATAAAATTTAAAATGGAACAACAAAATTATCAATATCAGGACAACAGTGTTTTTGTACAGGAAAAATCTGCATCTAAACGTTTCTTCGGAAATGTTTTCTTATGGATGTTCGTCGCATTAGCTGTTTCTACAGTTGCAGCTTATTTTATCGCCAGTACACCGGCGGTATTGGATTATCTTTTATCCTATAACCCACAAACAGGTAAGGGCGGCTTTACCGTTTTAGGATACATCGCAATATTTGCTCCTCTAGGATTAGTATTCTTAATGGGTGCTGGTATGCAGCGAATGTCTTATCAGGCATTAATCGGTGTGTTTTTGCTTTATTCTATATTAACAGGAGTAATGCTCAGCTTTATCTTGTTAACTTATTCCTTGCCATCAGTTGTAATTAGTTTTGCTGCGGCTGCTGCGATATTTGCGGTAATGGCAATAATGGGATATACCACAGATACCGATTTAAGTAAATTTGGCCCTATATTATTTGCAGGTGTAATCGGTTTGGTGATCATCAGCATAATCAATATGTTTTTAGGTAGCTCAACATTGGGTTACATTATGGGTTTTATCGGAGTGGCGATTTTTACTGCATTAACTGCGTACAAAGTTCAGGAGCTTAAAAGAATTGGTGAAGGATTAGATGAAAATGGAAACACTTTAGGTGTAAATGAGAGCAAAAAGCTAGCAATTATGGGTGCGTTGTCGCTTTATATCACTTTTATCAACTTGTTTTTGTCGCTGTTACGCATTTTCGGTAACAGAAGATAAACCTAAATAACAGAACAATATTCTTAAGGCTGCGCAGTTTTGCGTGGCCTTTGTAATTTTATTTGGTAGCGAAGCGATAATTTTTGGAATTGATGTTGCTTTGTTGCATTTTTGTATGCTTATTAAGAAAGACGGAGGGATTAGACCCAACGAAGTCTTAGCAACCTGTAACCATACAAGGTGCTAAATTCTATTCTGCAAATAGCGGAAACAGATAAGTTTAGGATTACGATTCACGTACCAACTTTTTAAATAAGCCTTTTAGGATGTAATAATGTATAATGGAAGATGTATGATGTGTCTTGCCATTTTCCATTTTCCATCCCACATTTTACACAACAAATGGGTATAAGAGAAGAATTAGAAAAACGTATTTTGGTGATTGATGGTGCAATGGGTACCATGATTCAGCGATATACCTTAACCGAAGAAGATTTTAGAGGGGAGCGATTTAAAAACCATCCCTGTGATGTAAAAGGCAATAACGATTTGCTCAACATCACACGTCCGGATATTATTAAAACAATACACCTGGAGTACCTGGCGTCTGGTGCCGATATTATCGAAACCAACACATTTAGTACACAGCGCATTTCCATGGCCGATTACCAGATGGAAGACCTTTCTTACGAAATGAGTTTCGAAGGTGCACGTGTAGCAAAAGAAGCCGTAAACGAGTTTATGGCTGCAAATCCAGACCGTAAATGTTTTGTGGCTGGTGCTATTGGCCCAACCAACCGTACCCTTTCCATGTCGCCTAATGTAAACGACCCTGGTTTTAGGGCGGTTTATTTTGATGAGCTGGAAGCCGCTTATTACGAGCAGGTACGTGGTTTGGTTGATGGTGGTTCGGATGTATTATTAATCGAAACCATTTTCGATACTTTAAATGCTAAAGTGGCCATTGTAGCCATTAAAAAATATGAAGAGGTAATTGGCCGTAAACTGGAGATCATGATTTCCGGCACCATTACCGATGCTTCCGGAAGGACACTTTCAGGTCAAACTGCCGAAGCTTTCTTAAACTCTGTCATGCATGCAAAACCATTAAGTATTGGTTTTAACTGTGCTTTGGGTGCTAAAGAAATGCGTCCGCATATTGAGGAACTCGCTGCAAAAGCAGGTTGTTATGTTTCGGCTTATCCGAATGCAGGCTTGCCAAACGAATTTGGTGCTTATGATGAACAACCGCACGAAACGGCACATTTGGTTGATGACTTTATTGCATCAGGTTTTGTGAACATCGTGGGAGGCTGTTGTGGTACTACACCAGAACATATTGGCTGTATTGCTAAAAATGCAAGGAAAGCCGAACCCCGCAAAATTCCGGTACTGGAGCCTTACATGCGTTTAAGCGGATTGGAGCCTGTAACCATTACCCCGGAGAGCATTTTCGTAAATATTGGTGAAAGAACCAATATTACAGGATCTCCTAAGTTCTCCAAGCTGATTTTGGGTGGCGATTACGAAGCTGCACTGGCTGTTGCCTTACAACAGGTTGAAGGTGGTGCGCAGGTAATTGATGTGAACATGGATGAAGGGATGTTGGATTCAGAAGCCGCGATGACTAAGTTTTTGAACCTCATTGCTTCTGAACCGGATATTGCCAAATTGCCAATCATGGTCGATTCATCTAAATGGTCGGTTATCGAAAATGGCTTAAAATGTTTACAAGGAAAAGGCATCGTAAACTCCATCTCATTAAAAGAAGGTGAAGATAAATTCCGCGAAAGCGCCCGCAAAATTATGCAATACGGTGCTGCTGTGGTAGTCATGGCTTTTGATGAGCAAGGTCAGGCCGATAATTACGAGCGCAGGAAAGAGATTTGTAAAAGAAGTTACGATATCCTGGTAAACGAAATTGGTTTTCCGGCAGAGGATATTATTTTCGACCCGAACATCTTAACCGTAGCAACAGGACTCGAAGAGCATAACAATTATGCTGTCGATTTTATAAATGCCACCCGTTGGATCAAAGAAAACCTGCCTCATGCTAAAGTGAGCGGAGGGGTTTCTAACATTTCTTTCTCTTTCAGGGGGAATAATACCGTTCGCGAAGCGATGCACTCTGCATTTCTTTATCACGCCATCCAGGCTGGTTTAGATATGGGGATTGTGAACGCCGGAATGTTGGAGGTTTATCAGGAAATTCCACCCGAATTGTTAGAAAGGGTAGAAGATGTGCTCTTAAACCGCAGAGACGATGCCACGGAGCGTTTGGTAGAATATGCCGATACCGTAAAATCGAAAGGTAAAGAGGTGGTTAAAGATGAAGAGTGGCGGAAAGGTTCTGTTGAAGAGAGATTATCTCATTCCTTGGTTAAAGGAATTGTTGAATATCTGGATGATGATGTGGAAGAAGCCAGACAAAAATATGCCCGCCCGATTCAGGTGATCGAAGGGCCATTGATGGACGGGATGAACATTGTAGGTGATTTATTCGGTGCGGGAAAAATGTTCTTGCCTCAGGTGGTAAAATCGGCAAGGGTAATGAAAAAAGCCGTGGCTTATTTATTGCCGTTTATCGAACAGGAGAAACTGGATAATCCGGATCAGGATCAGAATTCGTCAGCAGGAAGAGTATTGATGGCGACTGTAAAAGGTGATGTGCACGATATTGGGAAAAATATTGTGGGCGTAGTACTGGCTTGTAATAATTTCGAGATTGTTGATATGGGCGTAATGGTTCCGGCACAGGAAATCATTAAAAAAGCCAAAGAAATAAATGCCGATATTATTGGATTAAGTGGATTGATTACGCCATCACTAGATGAAATGGTTCACTTTGCTAAAGAAATGGAGCGCGAAGGTTTTACCATTCCATTAATTATAGGTGGTGCCACAACCTCAAGAATCCACGCTGCAGTAAAAGTAGCGCCAAATTATTCAGGACCTGCTATCCACGTGTTAGATGCTTCCAGAAGTGTTACCGTTTGCAGCACCTTGATGAATCCGGAAACAAAAGATGAATATGTAGCAGGCATCAGGGCTGAATATGATAAAGCCCGTGAAGCGCATTTAAATAAACGATCGGATAAACGTTTTAAAACACTGGAAGAAGCCCGCGAAAATAGGTTTAAGATCGATTTTCAACCCAACTTACCTGTTCCGGAATTTACAGGAACAAGGGTTTTCGATAATTATCCTTTAGAAGAACTGGTTCCTTACATCGATTGGACACCATTTTTCCATACCTGGGAACTTCGTGGCAGTTATCCGAAAATTTTCGACGATAAAAATGTAGGCGACGAAGCGAAGAAACTTTTTGATGATGCACAGACCTTATTAAAACGCATCCTCGACGAAAAACTGTTAACAGCAAGAGCCGTAATCGGTTTCTGGCCAGCAAATACAGTAGGAGACGATATTCAGTTGACAGTTGATAGTTCCCAGTTATCAAACGATTCCAAACTGAAAACTGAAAACTCCCAACTGGTAACTATTCACACCCTCCGTCAGCAGGCCGAAAAAGTAGATGGTCAGCCTTATTATGCTTTATCTGATTTTATTGCGCCGAAGGAAAGTGGCATTCAGGATTATTTTGGTGGTTTTGCAGTAACGGCAGGTATCGGGATTGATGAACTGGTCAATGAGTTTGAATCGAATTACGATGATTACAACAGCATTATGGCCAAAGCGCTGGCCGATCGTTTGGCAGAGGCTTTCGCAGAACGTATGCACGAACGTGTCCGTAAAGAATATTGGGGTTATGCACAGGATGAAAATTTGAGCAACCAGGAATTGATTAAAGAAGAATATGCAGGTATCCGTCCGGCACCTGGTTATCCTGCCTGTCCGGAACATACTGAAAAAGGAACTTTATTCCAGTTACTTGATGCGGAGAATAAAATCGGATTGCACTTAACCGAAAGTTACGCCATGTATCCAACAGCGGCGGTAAGCGGATTTTATTTCGCGCATCCCGATTCGAGGTATTTCGGTTTAGGGAAAATCACCAAAGATCAGATTGAAGACTATGCCATCAGAAAGAATATGCCGGTTGAAGAAGTGGAGCGGTGGTTAAGTCCGAATTTAGCTTATTAACCCCCAGCCCCTACAGGGCAGGGAATTGTATACAAATTAAAATTTAAAGTCCCGATTATTCGGGATTAGGGTTATGAAGATTACAGACCATATAAAAAACGCAAAGGGTAAAACCTTATTCTCTTTTGAATTATTACCGCCTGTAAAAGGACAAAGCATACAATGGATTTATGATGCGATTGAACCACTATTGGAGTTTAATCCACCTTTTATTGATGTGACTTCACTCCGTGAAGATTACATTTATAAAGAACAAGCCAACGGTTTGTTACAAAAGGTATCTTATCGTAAGCGTCCGGGTACCATTGCCATTTGTGCGGCCATTATCCATAAATATAAAGTTGATGCTGTTCCGCATTTAATTTGTGGTGGGTTTACCAAAGAAGAAACCGAAAATGCATTGATCGATTTACAGTTTTTGGGTATTGATAATGTGCTGGCCTTACGAGGCGATGCACGTAAGGCAGATGGAAATTTTGTTCCTACACCAGGCGGGCACTGTTATGCTACAGATCTGATTGAGCACATTAAAAACCATAATGAAGGTAAATTTTTGCACGAAGATGTTGAAACCTTTAAAAGCGATTTCTGTATTGGCGTTGCCGGTTATCCTGAAAAGCATTTCGAGGCACCTAATATGAGTACCGATTTTAAATACCTGAAAAAGAAGGTAGAGGCAGGAGCTGAATTTATTGTAACGCAGATGTTTTTCGATAATCAGAAATATTTCGATTTCGTAAAGAAATGCAGGGAAAACGATATCAATGTACCGATTATACCAGGATTGAAGCCCATCAGTACCTTGTCGCAGTTGAATGTGTTGCCTAAGATTTTTCACATCGACTTACCTGATGAGTTGACCGATGCGCTATCGCATGCTAAAAACAATAACGAGGCAAAAGAAATTGGTACGGAAGCGATGATTAAACAATGTAAAGAACTGATTGATTTTGGCGCTCCGGTATTACATTTTTATACGATGGGTCGCCCTGAGCAGACGAAAAAGATTGCGAAGGCTATTTTTTAGCCTAAAAAGCATCGTCATTGCGAGGCACGAAGCAATCTTAAAGCGCTGGGTTAATTAGCGATCGTTGTAGGATTGCTTCGTGCCTCGCAATGACGTATTTTTCTTTATTCCATAAACATTATCATCATGAATAATTTAAATACCGACCAACAAAACCTTGATGCCATCTTAACAACGGTTAAACAGCAGGGCATAGATTATTTAAATCATATTCATGAACGGCCAACAGCCGGTAATACAGAAGTTGAAATCATCCGCGATTTAAGCGATCAGGGTTCTGGTGCCATCGAAGCACTGAAGCAGTTTAACCAACGTTTTGAACCTATTATGGTGGCCTCATCTGGTCCCAGATATTGGGGCTTTGTAACCGGTGGAACAACACCTGCGGCTATCGCCGGCGATTGGTTATCAACGATATATGATCAGAATACGCAAAGTGCAAAAGGTAATGGCGATGTTTCAGCGATCATCGAACTGGAAACCATTCAGTTATTACTTTCGTTATTTAACCTACCCAAAGATTTTTTCGGTGGTTTTGTAACAGGTGCTACACTTTCTAATTTTACCTGTCTGGCTGTTGCCAGACAATGGATTGGCAAACAATTTGGGAAAGATTTCGCCAGGGAAGGCGTGTCGGGCAATGTAAAAGTGTTATCTGCCACACCACATTCATCAGCCATTAAATCCTTATCGATGCTGGGTTTGGGAAGTGGCAATTTTATCCAAGTAAACGTCCTGCAGGGCAACCGCGAAGCCCTGGATGTTAGCGATCTGGAACTTAAAATACAGGAACTAAAAGGAGAACCTTTTATCTTAATTTCTAGCGCCGGAACGGTAAATACGGTGGATTTTGATGATTTTGAAGCCATCAATCTCTTAAAAGAAAAATATAATTTCTGGTGGCATATCGATGCCGCTTTTGGCGGTTTTGCCGCTTGTTCGCCTAAATACAGTCATCTGCTTAATGGCTGGGGAAATGCTGATAGCATTACCGTCGATTGCCACAAGTGGTTAAATGTACCCTACGAAAGCGCTGTGTTTTTGGTGAAAGAAAAACACCAGTTGCTGCAGGTAGAAACTTTTCAGAATTCAAATGCAGCCTATTTGGGCAATCCGATGGAAAATTTTAGTTATTTAAATTTCCTGCCTGAAAACTCCCGCCGCCTAAAAGCTTTACCTGCATGGTTTACACTGACCAGCTACGGAAAACAAGGCTATCAGGAAATTGTAGAAAGTAATGTTGAAGTGGCTTTACAGTTTGGCGATTTCATTAATGAAAATCCAAACTTCGGATTATTGGCACCAGTGCGTTTAAATACCGTTTGTTTTTCGCTAACCGATGAAAGTTTAGTGGCAACATTCCTGAATAAATTAAATGAAAGCGGAAAAGTATTTATGACTCCTACCTTTTATAATGGGAGGAAAGGAATCCGTGCTGCGTTTGTAAACTGGAGAACGTCAGCTGCTGATGTTGAGCTGGCCATTGCCACAATGCTCGAAATTCTTACAGAACTTTAACCTTAAAATTATTGTTTTTAAGGCCTAGGGCTTATATTTGCAGGAATGAAGTTTTATGTCCTTAAATACATCCTCATTAGCTGCATAGCACTAGCTTTTTTCTTGAAAGTGAGCCATGTGGTTTCGTATTTAAGTTATTCTGCCGACAATGTTGAACATTTGTCTACAAACGACGACGCAACAGAGAAAGAAGAAAAGAAAGTGGAACCCGAATATGCCATTCAGCAGATCATGTTTCACGGCGATATGAATTTTACCCTTCAAACTTCAAAAAAGGTAGTTATTCCTGATCATTCGTTTCAGCTGGCTTACTTTCCGGAAGTTTTAACACCGCCACCTTCCGTATAAACTCATCTTTTTAAGTTTATTTTCTGTTTCGCAAACGCGGAACCAATTTTCTATTTCAAAAATTACAACCTAATATATATGAAACGAGCAATTTCATTCGCAGTGCTGTTAATCGCTGCCTCTTTAAAAATCAGCGCACAAGAAGTGGTGCAAAACAATGTTAAACCGGTAGAAAATGCCTTAGGCCAGGTTACTAAACTCGAGCCGGTAAGTTTTACCTATGATAAAGCCTGGGCTGAGAAGTTGAAGTTATCTGCTAAACCACAGTATGGTTTTGTGGGTGCCGATGCAAAGGCAGCCGTTCCAGGGATCGTTTCGGTGCAGTCAAAAGATTACAGTTCCGGAAAAAATGCTTTTAAAAGCGCCACCATTACCAAGGTTGATTATGAAAGTTTAGTGCCGCTTTTGGTGGCCAGTATAAAGGAACAACAGTTACAGATTGAAGAATTGCAACGCGAGTTGAAAACATTAAAATCGCAAGGCGCTAAATAATAGAAATGAGTCGTCATCTCGACTGAAGCGCAGTCCCGAACGTTTGGGAGAGAGATCTATCTCTTTAGATTTCGTTCAGAAGTTGGTCCGGATTTGTAATCCGGACCTTTGTCCTTCGGATTTATAATCCGATTTAAGCTTTAACATTGGTTTTTTATTAAGGATTAAAAATCCTTAGCTCTGTAGACGGGATTGCAAATCCCGCCTAGCAGTGAGTATGAAATAGGCATACTAATCTTATAGTACGTCATTCCCGCGTAGGCGGGAATCTTAATGCCTGTTACCTGCATTAGGATTCCCAATCAAAGTTGGGAATGAGTAACTTTCGAAATAGATTATATTTTACTTACTACCCTTTAAGCAAATACTTTTTAAACCCTTCAAAATCCACACCTAACTGATCAGCATGTTTCGGTTTGCTTTCTAAGGCTTTTACCTGCTCAGGGATTTCTATTTTAGCGGCGATATCTGCAGGGAAAATATCAGGGAATTTACAGGCGTGTGCCGTAGATAAGAAAACAGCTGCACTTTCGTCTGATGGGTTTTCCCTTCTGTATTTTTCAACTGCCAAATAAGCAATCGCGGTATGCGGACAAGCCACATAGTTTAATTTGCTGTTTATTTCTTTAATGCCTGCTAATGTTTCATCATCAGTAAAACGGTAAGCAGTAACCACTTTTTTTATGGCTTCCACATCCTTATGAAACAGATCCATAATGCGCACCCAATTGCTTGGCGCGCCAACATCCATGGCATTCGAGTAGGTTTGGGTCGATGGCTTGGTTTCATAAACACCGCTTTCTAAAAAGCGTGGAACGGTATCATTAACATTGGTAGCTGCGATAAATTGTTTAACAGGTAACCCTAATTTATAGGCCAGTAAACCTGCGCCAATATTCCCGAAATTTCCGCTTGGTACAGAAAACACCACATCTTTAAAACCTTGCTTTTTCAGTTGCGCATAGGTGTTGAAATAGTAAAATGTTTGTGGAATCAATCTCGAAATATTAATTGAATTGGCTGAAGTCAATCTAAATTTAGCATTCAGCTCGTCATCAGCAAAAGCCTGTTTAACCAAAGCCTGGCAATCATCAAAAGTTCCTTTAACTTCAACAGCCCTGATATTTTCGCCGTTGGTGGTTAACTGCAGTTCCTGTATCGGACTCACTTTCCCTTCCGGGTAAAGTATGGTTACCCTGGTATTGGGTACACCCAGGAAACCTAAGGCTACTGCGCCACCAGTATCGCCGGAAGTAGCAACCAGCACATCTAAAAGTTGTTCGCCATCTTTTAAGAAATAAGCCATCACACGGCTCATAAAGCGGGCACCAAAATCTTTAAACGCTAAAGATGGACCATGGAACAATTCGAGAACATAGGTTTTGTCATCTAATTTAACCGCTGGTGCTTCAAAATTTATGGCATCATCAATTAAAGCTTTTAAATCTTCAGCTGGAATTTCATCCTTTAATAGGGTTGAAGCTATTGTGTAAGCAATTTCAGGTAAAGCATATTTTTCGATATTCTGTATGAATTCGGGGTCAAGCTGTGGGATTTCAATAGGCATATATAAGCCTTTATCCTGCGGCATGCTATTAAAAACGGCTTCTTTGAAAGAAACACGTAAATCTTTATTGTTGGTTGAGTATAGTTTCATTTTTAATGAGGTTGGAGGGTTGAAAGGTTGAAGGTTGGAAGGTTTTGGATGCTTAGCCCTCCACCTTTAAACCCTCTACCTTCCAGCCTTACTTAAAGTACTTTTGGTCCTTCGGCGTTAACCGGAGAAACAAAAGCTTTGCTGTTAATATTTATTTTGTGTAAATGTTGCTGTTGCGATTTGGTTATTTTTCTGGCCGTTTCTTCGTCTTTGGTTAATGAGAAGACAGATGGACCAGAACCTGAGATTCCGAAACCGATTGCGCCGTTTTCCATTGCGAGTTTTCTCATTTCTTCAAAACCAGGAATCAAAATCGAACGTGTTGGCTCTACCAGAACGTCTTTCATGCTTCTGCCAATCAGATCAAAATCATTCATAAATAGTCCACTCACTAAACCTGCAACATTTCCCCACTGGGTAACGGCATCTTTTAAGGCCACTTTGCTGCGGATCATTTGTCGTGCATCTTTAGTCGGTACATCTACTTCAGGGTAAACAATTGCGGCATACATGCCGGCAGGAGTAGGTAAAGAGATTACATCAAGTGGATCGTAACTTCTCACCAGTACAAAACCACCTAACAAAGCAGGGGCAACATTGTCGGCATGACCATACCCACAGGCAAGTTCCTCGCCTTTCATCGCGAAAGGAACCAGCTCTTTAGTGCTTAATAAATCGCCCATTAATTTGTTAATGGCAAATAAGCCAGCAACCGTACTGGCCGAACTTGAGCCCAGGCCGCTGCCAATCGGCATTTTCTTATGCAGTTCAATTTCTACGCCTACATCTAAACGGTTGATATGCTTTAAGTAATGTTGTACACTCGCACTTACGGTATTTTTCGCTGCATCTAAAGGCAATCGACCATCATCGCCGGTAATTCCTTTGATCACCACGCCAGGTGTATCGGTAAATCGCATTTCAACTTCATCACCAGGTTCATTTACAGCGAAACCCAATACATCGAAACCACAAACTACGTTGGCAACGGTTGCCGGGGCGAAAACTTTTATACTATCTTTCATTATTAATTGCCTTAACTATTTATTTAATGTACCTACATTGATGATATCTGCAAAAACGCCTGCCGCGGTCACTTCTGCACCTGCACCCGGGCCTTTTACCACCAATGGACGCGATTTATACCGGTCTGTAGTAAAAGAGATAATATTATCGCTTCCCGATAACATATAAAAAGGATGACTGTCATCAACCATTTGCAGACTGATTTCTACATTACCATCTTCCAGTTTGCCGATGTAGCGTAAAACTTTTCCATCGTTGGCAGCTGTTTGTTTCAGGTTCTCAAAATAAGCGGCATTAGCCTGTAATTCTGAATAGAAATCTTCTACTGAAGATGCATTTAAACAAGCTTCTGGCAAAATGTTATCGATTTTCACATCACTGGCTTCTAATGGATAACCGGCATCGCGGGCAAGGATCAGCATTTTACGCATAAAGTCTTTTCCATTTAAGTCGTCGCGTGGATCTGGCTCGGTATAACCCAGTTCCTGCGCTTCTTTTACCGTTTCGTAAAAACCGGCCTCGCCTTTGAAATTATTGAAGATGTAAGAAATCGTACCGGATAAAATGGCTTCAATCCGCGCTACTTTATCACCACTCATCATCAGTTCGCGCAGCGTACGGATAATAGGCAAACCTGCACCTACATTGGTTTCGTAATAAAAATCAACACCGAATTTTCGGGCCGTATCTTTAAATGATTTATACTGGGCATAATCGGCAGAGTTTCCCTTTTTATTACAGGTTACCACAGAGATACTGCTCTCGAATATGCCTTGATAAAATTCAATTGGCGATTCTGCAGCGGTATTGTCGACAAAAACACAGTTCGGTAAGTTTAGGGCTTTCATTTTTGCCACAAAACCTGCTAAATCTGCGGGTTCACCATTTGTATTCAACTCAGTTTCCCAGTTTTCTAACGAAAGACCATCGGCGCTGAAAATCATTTTGCGTGTATTGCTAATGCCAGTTACCTTAACTTGTAAATCGTTATTGGCTGCCAGAAATGGCATCTGCTCCTTTAACTGGTTAAACAAAGTTTTGCCGATATTTCCGGTTCCTAAACAGAAAACGTTCAATGTTCTTTTCAGGTCGGTAAAAAAGGCATCATGCACTGCATTTACTGCTTTCGATAGGTCATCTTTGCTGATAATTACCGAGATGTTATATTCTGATGAACCCTGAGCGATAGCCCTTACGTTGATACCGTTGCGGCCAAGCGCATTAAACAAACGTCCGCTCATGCCTGGGGTACGTTTCATGTTTTCACCCACAATGGCCAATACCGCCAAATTATTTTCAACTTCCGGCAGTTCTAGTTTTTTAGCATCCAACTCCAGTTCAAATTCTTTTTTGATTAAAGAAATGGCCTGCGAAGCATCTGTTGGTTTAACCGCGAAAGTAATGCTGTGTTCTGAAGAGGATTGCGTAATCAATACGACATTGATCTGTTCGCGCGAAAGCAGTGAGAATAACCTCCCGCTAAAGCCTGCCTTACCCACCATGCCACTTCCGGTTAGGTTAATGATGCTGATATGATCGATAGAAGAAATTCCTTTTATGGGTAAACTGGATGCTTTTACATCGCTTTTGATATAAGTTCCTGCGAAATCAGGTTCGAAAGTGTTTTTGATCACAATCGGAATCTTTTTCATAAAAGCAGGGATCATGGTTGGCGGATAGATCACCTTTGCACCGAAATAACTCAGCTCCATGGCTTCGGTATAACTCAGCTCAGGTAAAGAGAAAGCCTTTTTCACCATGCGTGGATCAGCAGTCATCATGCCATTTACATCCGTCCATATTTCAATCTCTTCTGCATTTAAGGCTGCACCCCAAACCGCTGCGGTATAATCAGAGCCGCCACGACCTAAAGTTGTTACCCTGCCGGCAGCATTGCTCGCTATAAAACCAGTAACAAAAAGTACTTTGTCTTTATTTTCCTGGTAAAAATTGTTGATCAGCATTTCGGTCAGCTCAGTTTCAACTTTCGCTTGCCCAAAATTACTGTCGGTTTTAATCAGGTCAGATCCATTAACATAAATTGAATCGCCGATGTTTTTCGAGGCAATATGGCTGATCATAAAGGTAGAACAACGCTCACCATAGCTTAAAATCTGATCTTTGGTCTGCAAGCTCAGTTCGCGCAGATTGGCTACTGCCTGTAACAGATCTTCCAGTTCGTTAAAAAAGATCTTTAATCGCGTAAACACAGGGTTTTGTGCAGCCGCAGGTAAAAGCGAGCGGATGACAGCAAAGTGTTTTGCTTCGATTTCTTTTAAATGGGTATCGTAATCTTCACCACGCTCAGCCATTTCGGCCATTTCGGTAAGTAAATTGGTTACACCACTCATTGCCGATAATACAACTACCGGGCTGTTCTTCTGTTTTTCTTCGCCAACCAGGCGTAAGAGGGTTTTAATGTTCTCGGCCGAACCTACGGATGTGCCGCCGAATTTGAGTACTTTCATTAGTTTATATTGGTTTTAACTGTTTGGTACTGCGCAAATTATTTCATCGTTTGTATTGTTGCTTGTGCAGGTTTCATTCAGCATGGGTTAAAAAAAAAGCGTCCCGATTTTCATCGGGACGCTCTCTGTGTTTTATGTTTTTTCAATTTACAACAAATTAGCCCCGCTGGTTTATACCGGTGGTAATAATAATTGTTGTAATAATTGAAGTGTTAAAATTCATCTCGTCTTGGTGTACTTTGTACACCGTAAAGTAGAAGATTATTTTTTTAAAATGCAAATGTTTTTTGAATTTTATTTCGAAATTTCTATTGAAACGTTTAAACAGATGAAATAGCTGTATTTTTTGAACCCGAAACCAAATCATTCCCCTTCTTGAGCGGTATCAGCAAGGCAGTTTATAAGTAGTTTTAAAATCTTTAGAAAAGGTGCTTTGGTAATGCTTCGGTGATGGCAGCCCTGCTAACCGCTATAGTCCCGATGGCAATGCTTTTTCATCGATGGAGAAATCGGGAGCTGCCGCTTTTATCAGGTTTAGTTAAATTTGGGTTGAGGTGTTATTTGGGTTTGCTAGCTTTCTGGCGCATATTCATTCCCCTCCTTTGGAGGGGTGCCTGCAGGGCGGGGTGGAAATGAGTAAGTATAATTAATTCAAAAAAATATATACTCCATGAATACAAAAGGCAATACTACCCATAATAACCACTGGTAAATATTTCTTGAGAAAGAATAATATAAATGCTATAATGTTAGCAAAAACCAAAACCGAACTGATGTAGATATAAGGTTTGGCTACTTCATAAATAATGTCGTTAGGGATAAAATCACTAACCAACTGCATTCTAATCTGTATTATTGGGACTATATTCCAGACTAATAGCAGGAATAAGATTGTTAATGAGATAATCGATAAGCTCTTTAAGCTATTATTGCCTGTCATTTTTTTGATATTCGATATTTTTACTTTCAATAGCATGATCTGTCTGGCTTTCAATTTCACCCGAAAGCACATTATAAAATTTCACTTCATATTTAGTATTGACGAGATCTATCCATTTTTCCCAATCTTCCATGCTTGTATCTTTAATATAGACATCCCTTAAGGAGCCATCAATATAATATATCTTTTTTCTAAGTAGTTCCCAGTTCATTATGATCATGTTACTGCATAAAAATATAATCTTTAATTCATTTCCAAATATTATGTTAATCTTTTAAAACTGTTATTAAAGATTGTGAGTACTTAAACCCTTATCAATTAAAAGTTTAAACAAGCAAAACCGTTTTAGCAGATTTTACTTAGTGTAATTTTTTAATTTTTTTTACCTTGTAAAATGGATTGTAAATATCTGTAAATAAAATGTTTACATAATAGTGTATTTGCTACAATATGTAAAAAATTACGCTTCAAAACTAGTTTTTGTGGAAGATAAGTATTTACCTTTGCTGTACTAACTAACTTATTGTTATGAGCAAAAAGAAACTGCAAACGCCAGATTTAAGCTATTTAAATCTAGGTGGAAACATTGCTGTAAAGTACCAATTATCTCCAGCGGAATTAATTGATGATGCCTTATTAAATAAAGAAGGTACGCTGGCCGCTTCAGGAGCGCTGGCGGTTGATACCGGAAAGTTTACCGGACGTTCTCCTAAAGACCGTTTTATTGTATGCGACGAAGTAACTGAAGATCAGGTTTGGTGGGGCGATGTCAACATTAAAATTTCCCCGGAGAAATTCGATCAGCTGTTTTATAAGCTAACCAATTACCTTGAAGATAAGCAAATTTATGTCCGCGATTCTTCGGCTTGTGCCAATCCGGATTATTCAATATCGATCAGGGTAATTACAGAAACGGCTTATCAGAATCTTTTTGCTCATCATTTGTTTATTCGCCCGGATGAAGATCATTTGGGTATAACACCACCAGAGTGGACCATTATTGCTGCACCAGGTTTCCTGGCCGATCCGGCTATTGATGGAACCAGGCAGGAAAACTTCTCCATCATCAATTTTACCAGGAAAATGATTTTGATTGGAGGAACAGGTTATACTGGCGAAATTAAAAAGGGAATTTTCTCTGTTTTAAACTTTATCCTGCCAGTATATAAGAATACCCTTTCCATGCACTGCTCGGCCAATGTGGGTAAAAATGGCGATACCGCTATATTCTTCGGTTTGTCAGGAACAGGAAAAACGACCTTATCAGCCGATCCCGAAAGAGGATTAATAGGCGATGATGAACATGGCTGGGGCAAAGATTCGGTATTTAACTTTGAAGGCGGTTGTTATGCAAAATGTGTAGATTTAACCGAAGAGAAAGAACCTCAGATCTTTAAGGCGATCAAATTTGGCTCCTTGCTAGAAAACATTAATTTTTTTCCAGGTACCCAGGAGGTTGATTATAGTAATATCAGTAAAACGGAAAATACCCGTGTGGCCTATCCTATAGATTATATTGACAATGCCATTTTACCATCAATAGCGGCTGTTCCGAAAAATATCTTTTTCTTAACTGCAGATGCGTTTGGGGTATTGCCACCCATTTCAAAATTAAATGTAGAACAGGCCATGTTTCATTTTATGAGCGGTTATACCGCCAAAGTTGCAGGAACAGAAACAGGGGTAACAGAGCCTCAGTTAACGTTTTCGGCTTGCTTCGGTAAGGCATTTTTACCACTGCATCCATCTAAATATGCCGCATTATTAGGCGAGAAGATGGAAAAACACCAGGTAAATGTATGGTTGGTAAATACAGGTTGGAGTGGCGGGGCCTACGGTGTAGGTAAAAGGATGAAATTAAGTTATACCCGGGCAATGATTACAGCTGCGTTAAACGGAGATTTAGATCATAATAAATATAAGCAGCACCATGTATTTAAATTGATGATGCCATTAAATTGCCCGGGAGTACCAAACGAAATTTTAGACCCCTCTAAAACATGGAGCAATCAGGAGGAATACTTTTTAAAAGCCTACGAACTGTCTGATGCCTTCGTCGAGAATTTCAAGCAATTTGAACTGACAAAAGTACCAAAAAGCAGACACGAAGCGTTAAAATTATGTTAAATGCACTTTAAAATGCATTTTTTGAGCGAAAAATTTGCAATTCGATTTTTTTTTAGTTTTTATTGTGAAAGAATTGCCTCGGCTGGGGCAATTTTTTTGTTATACACCCTTGGTGATTTACCGAAACTAAATTCTAAGTAACGATTTAATTGCTTATTGATTTATTAATTTGTAATTTAAAATCAATTTATAAATTTGTTTTTCGCAACAATTTCGGATATGAAACGTTGAGTGTATTACAAAAGAAAAAAACAGCTAAAAATTAAAAACAAGAACTAAAACTAAAATTTCAAAAAAAATGGCAAACGCACCAAAACCAACAACTGTTAAAAAAGAGAGCTCTTCTAGTGCTTCAAATGTATTTGCAACATTCGTTATTCCAATTTGTATTATCATTGGATTCTGTGTTTGGAGATTCGTATTCGGAGAAGGAAGTAACTTTATCGATGGTGACAGAGAAAAATTACCATTACCTGGTAACTATCTTGGAACAGCTTACAAAGGAGGTCCTATCGTAGCGATCTTAGTTGGATTACTATTAGTAGTAATTGTATTCTCTATCGAACGTTTCATCGTTATTGGTAAAGCAAGTGGAAAATCTAGCTTAGATACTTTCATTCGCAAAGTACAAGGTTTATTAAGCGCAGGTAACATCGAGGCTGCAAAAGCTGAGTGTGATAAACAACAAGGTTCAGTTGCTAACGTAATTAAATCTGGTTTGAAAAAATACAGCGAAGTTGAAGCAGATACTAATATGGATGTAGAGCAATCTATCGTTGCTATCCAAAAAGAAGTAGAAGAAGCTACAGCTTTAGAAATGCCAATGTTAGAGCAAAACTTAACTGTAATTGCAACTTTGGTATCAATCGGTACATTGGTAGGTTTATTGGGTACAGTAACAGGTATGATCCGTGCATTCGCCGGTTTAGCAAACTCTGGAGCACCAGATCAGTCAGCATTAGCGGTAGGTATCTCTGAGGCATTGATCAACACTGCAACAGGTATCTTGGTTTCTACTGTGGCAATTATCATGTATAACGTATTAACTTCTAAAATCGACAAGTTAACTTACGCTATCGATGAGGCTGGTTTCAGCATCGTTCAAACATACGCTAGTTCGCATAAATAAGAATTTTGAAAAAATTTTTACCGGCTTTATGGAAAACCGGAAAAAAGATCATCATTATTAAAAACTAGTAAAAAATATTATGCCTAGAATTAAAGTTAAAAGAACAAGTACAGTAACAGATATGACTGCCATGTGTGATGTGGCATCATTGTTACTTACTTTCTTCATCTTAACTGCTACAGCAAGGCAACCAGAACCTCTAGCCGTTTCTACACCCTCATCTACGTATGAGTTTAAAGTACCGGTAGAAAACAATGCGATTTTAACAATCGGACAAGGTAAGGTATTCTTCGAGGTAGCAGGAAATAGAGTAAGAGCAAGAACATTAGAACTAATGGGCGAGCAGTACAGCGTGAAGTTTACACCTGAAGAAATTCAACGTTTCTCAGTAATCTCAACTTTCGGTGTGCCTTTTGCAAACTTAAAAGGTTTTATAGCCATGAACGGATCTGACCGTATGAAACCAGGAGTACAAAGAGGTATTCCTACCGATTCTACAGACAATCAGTTAAATGCATGGGTGTTAAATGCTCGTAAAGCAACTAAAGAGATCAACAACGTAGACATGCGCGTTAGTATCAAAGGTGATGCTAAAGAAGAATATCCAGTTGTGAAAAAGATTATTGATGTGCTTCAGAAGCAAAGTGTAAACAAATTTTTATTGGTTACTAACTCTGAAGCTAAAAAGAAATAAGAAATGGCAGAATTAAATACAGGCGGGAAGAAAGCCACACCAAGGGTTGATATGACTCCAATGGTGGATCTAATGTTTCTTTTGGTAACCTTCTTTATCTTAACAACATCAATATCTACACCACAGGCGATGGATATTGCAAAACCAGATAAAAACGAAAAGTTACCTGAAAACAGATTAGAACTGAAAGCAAGTAAAACCATGACCATCTTATTGGGTAAAAAAGATAAGGTAGCTTGGTACATGGGCGTAGCAGGTGAAACTGCACCAAATATCGAATCTGTATCACAAGTTGGAGAATCTATTGTTAAAAATAGAAAAACAGCTGATGCTTCAGGTGTTCCGGGAGACTTTGTTGTGTTGGTAAAGCCAACCTCAGGATCTACTTTCCAGAACTTCGTTGATATTATGGACGAATTGGAAATTCTTAAAGTTAAGGTTCGTCAGATTGATGATGATAATATCCTTGATAACGAGAAGCAGGCCATGAAGGAACAAGGAATTTTATAATCAATAAAAACCAATAGTTATGTCGAAGTTAGATATATTCAGAAAAGAATGGCTTGAAGTGGTTTTTGCGGATAAAAACAAAAGCTACGGTGCGTACCAATTGCGTAAAACCAATGGTGCAAACACCACAAGAGCATTAATTATTGGCTCTGCAATATTTCTAGTGTTATTTTTCTCACCTAAAATCTATAGCCTGATTAAAGGCTCAATGGACCATGAAGATGAGCAGTTAAAAGCACAGGAAGTAATTTTAGCGCCACCACCACCAGTAGATCCTAAAACACCACCACCACCACCGGTAGAGCCACCGCCACCGAAAGTTGACCAGGTGAAAATGCCACCTCCAATTGTAAAACCTGATATTGAGGTTCGTGATGAACCACCTACAGTTGAAAAGTTGAAGGAAGCTGATCCAGGTCAGAGAGATATCAAAGGTGATCCAACAGCTGATATTGTTATCGCTGAACCAGTAGGTGAAGGACCAAAAAGAGAAGCTGCCGTTGCGGTTGATGATAATAAAGTTTACGACTTTGTTAGTATCGAAAAACAACCAGAATTCCCTGGAGGTATCTCTAAGTTTTATGGATACTTAAGTAAAGCAATTAAGTACCCACCAATGGCACAAGAAAACAACGTTCAAGGTAAAGTGTTTTTATCTTTCGTTGTGGAAAAAGATGGTAAATTAACTGATATCACAGTTACCCGTGGTTTGGGTAGCGGAACTGATGAAGAAGCCATCCGTGTATTAAAAGCGAGTCCACGTTGGAACCCAGGTATCCAAAATGGTAAGCCTGTAAGGGTAAAATACAACATCAACGTTAACTTTACATTGAACTAATAGTAGATGTTAAATTTTGATATCTTTAAGCAAAAATCGCCTAAACAGCGGTTTTTGCTCATTTTAGGCCTTATCATGTTTGTCTTTTATGTGGTATTGGGGCTTGCATTTATCTTTTGGGAACCCATAGCGTTACGCTTAAGCTCTATTCCGCACTGGGGTAGGATCGCAATTGGAATCTTCTTAATTATTTATGCTTTTGTAAGACTATTAAGCCTAAGCAGGCGAGACTAATCCATGAGAAATTTCCTTTTTATATTCTTAATCCTGGCCCTTGTAGGCTGCAAACGTAAAAACAAAAGCGAAGCAGTTAAGGAAACCCGTACCAGCGGTACACTTAAAATGCTGGTTGATGAAAGCGTTGGCCCTATTGTGCAAAATCAGATTGATATTTTTAGTCTGGACTATCCACAAGCAAAATTCGAAACCACAGTAAAGCCAGAGGAAAAACTTTTACCTGCATTTTTAAACGATAGCGTAAGGGTAATTGTGTTGCCAAGGTTATTAACCAAGGCCGAAGAAAAATATTATAACCAGCGAAGTATAAAAATAAACACCTCACGATTTGCTGTAGATGGTATTGCTTTAATTACAAATCAGGGCAATATCGACAGTACAATTAACGTTAAAGATGTGATTGATATATTACAGGGGAAGAAATCAGATAAAAAATTGGTCTTTGATAACGCTTATTCAAGTACCTTTCAATATTTTAAAGAGTTGGCCCATATCAGCCAATTTCCAGCCTCAGGTGTTTACTCCAAAAATTCTAGCAAAGAAGTAATTAAACTTATTGCAGAAGATAAAAATTTTATTGGTATTTTGGGCGTGAATTGGATCACGGGCAAAGATACGGAGATGAGTGAATACCTTTCTCAGATAAAAGTGTTGGGGGTAAAGAATGTAAAAGGCAAGGTAGGAGACGATCAGTACTATAAACCAACTCAAGATAACTTAATCAATGGTGTTTATCCTTTCCTAAGAAATATAAATATTATAGATTGCGAAGGAAGAGATGGTTTAGGCACAGGATTTGCAACATGGTTAAGAAGTCAGAGGGGACAATTGATTGTACTTAAATCTGGACTTGGCCCGCATAAATTAATGCCAAGACAAATTAACCTGACAAAAGGAAATTAAATTAAAAATTATAAATTGAACCACGAAGTAAATCTAAAGAGACACTTCATTTTTATTAAATAAAAAAACAGAATATCCGATGAAAATTTTAAAGAAAGCAATAACCTTAAATGTAGGTTTGGTGTTGATGGGTTCTGCAGTTTTTGCTCAAGATTTAAATGACGCGAAAAAAGCCATCGACGCGGAGCAGTATCAAAAAGCATCATCAATGCTTAAATCGTTGGTGAGCTCAAAAGCATCAGATGGTAATAACTATTACAATCTTGGTTTGGTTTACTTGAAAACTGGTTATATCGACTCAGCTAGAGCCGTATTTACCAAAGGTGTTACCGCTGATCCGAAAAACAACTTAAACTTAATCGGTTTAGGTGAAGCAGATATGTTGTCTAATAACCCAAGTTCTGCTAAAACTAATTTCGACAAGGCAGTAGCTTTGGCGCCTAAAGATTACAAAACTTATTTGTATATCGGTAAAGCCTATTTAGCGCAGGATAAACCTAGTGATGATGTATCTAAACCTGATTTCACTAATGCTTTGGCTAACATTACCAAAGCAGATGAATTAGATTCTAAAGATAAAGATGCAGAGGTTTTCCTGGCACAAGGTGATGCCTATGCTTTGCAAAAGAAAAATTCTGAGGCATTAGGTCCGTATATGCGTGTTGGTGATGTTGATCCTAACAACAGAAGAGCTAAAACGCAGATTGGTAAAATGTACAAAGAGTCTAGGGCTTTTCCTGAAGGCGAAAAAGAATTACAAGATGTAATAGCTGCTGATGCAAACTATGGCCCTGCTTATCGCGAGTTAGGTGAATTATACTTACAATGGAGTAGCTTTGGTACAGATAAGGAAAAAGCAAAAAAAGCGATTGAGAATTACAAAAAATACATGGATTTAACAGATAAATCATTAGAATCTCAATTACGTTATGCGCAATTTTTATTTTACGCAAAAGACTTTCCAACTTTGGAGCAAGTAGCATCGGCGATACAAGCACCTGCTAATGATCCTAAGAGTGCTATTGTATCTAGGATGAAAGGTTGGGCAGCATATGAGAATAAAAATTATCCAGCTGCACTTACAAGCATGAGTGATTTTTTTGCTAAAGAGAAAGATCCAAACAAAATTCTTGGATTTGATTATTTATATTTAGGTAAAGCTCAATTAAAAGCTGGTCAAGATAGTTTAGCATTAATCAACATCACTAAGGCTGTAGAAAAAGATTCAACGAATGCTGATGCATTAGCTGAAGTTGCTAAAAGTTTTTACGATGCTAAAAAATATGCTAAATCATCTGAAATTTATGAGAAAGCTATAAAGGCTAATCCTAACGGAAAAGGAGCTTTATATAACTATTACTATAATGCAATGGCAAATTATTTTGACTATGCAGCAAAATTAACTGCAAAACAAAATCCTTCAAAAGATATTTTAGTAAGAGCCGATTCTTCAATTGCTAAAGTAACGCAACTAGCTCCTGAGACTTATGATGCATACTTAACAAGAGCACGTATTAATAGCTTATTGGATGATGAAAAAGAGCCTAAAGGCCTGATGCTTCCTTTCTATGAGGAATACATTAAAAAGATAACTGAAAAACCAGAATTAGCTACCGCAAATGCTAAAAAACTTTCTGAAGCTTATGATACTATTGGTGGTTTTTACTACTATAAAGACAAAGAAAAAGCTAAAGAATATTTTAACAAAAGCGTAGCTGTATATCCTACTGGAACTTTCGCAGCAGCTAAACTAAAAGAATTAGCAGCTCCAGCCCCAAAAGGTAAAGGCAAATAATTAAAAAGTTAAATAATTTAGAAAAGGCAGAGTTTGGTTACTCTGCCTTTTTCTTTTACTTTTGCATCATAAAATAAATAATATGCAAGCGCAAAGTTCGGCTATAGATTTTTTACCAATTATATTTCAAGTAATTGTTGCTTTAGGTTTTGTGGTAACCACGCTGGTTGCTACCCACTTTTTAGGTCCAAAACGTAAAACGAGCGATAAATTAGAAACTTTTGAGGCTGGTATTAAATCAGTGGGTAATGCACGTCAGCCTTTCTCTATTAAATATTTCGTAGTAGCCATCTTATTTGTACTGTTCGATGTAGAGGTTATCTTTATGTATCCATGGGCGGTTAATTTCCGTACCTTACGGATGGATGGAATGATCGAAATGTTCATTTTCATGGGGACATTATTGCTAGGTTTCATCTACGTGATCAAGAAAAAAGTTTTAGACTGGAACTAATCAGTTAGCAATTTTTAGTTTACAACAGGAAGTTTTTAGTTCAATTTTAGAACTGGTAACTGCTAAATGGCAACTGCAAACTGAAATGTGTATCACTTACACTAACTCATCGCAATTTTTTTATTTAGAAAGGTTCTAAATCGAGTAAAGCTAGTTTGTTTGCCTTTAAAATATTGTAAATTTGTTGCTCATTCTGCAAAAGGATGAGCATTTTTTGTTTATAAACATGAGTGAAATTAATATAGTTGATGCGCCTCCAGGAATAGAAGGATCTGGCTTTTTTGCCACTTCTCTTGATAAAGTGATTGGTTTGGCCCGCTCAAATTCATTATGGCCTTTACCTTTCGCAACCTCTTGTTGTGGAATCGAGTTTATGGCAACCATGGGTTCTCACTACGATTTAGGTCGTTTCGGTGCCGAACGCTTAAGCTTTTCTCCACGTCAGGCAGATGTTTTAATGGTTATGGGTACCATCGCTAAAAAGATGGCCCCGGTATTAAAACAGGTTTATATCCAAATGGCAGAGCCACGTTGGGTGATGGCAGTTGGTGCTTGCGCAAGCAGTGGTGGTATTTTCGATACTTATTCCGTATTACAGGGTATTGATGAGGTTATCCCAGTGGATGTTTACGTTCCGGGTTGCCCGCCAAGACCTGAAGCTATTTTAGATGGTTTTCAGCGTATTCAGGATTTAGTGAAAAGCGAATCGGGTAGAAGAAGAAATTCTGATTATTACAAAGAACTTTTAGGTCAATACGGCATTAAATAATGGAAGAAACGACACTAAATAATAATATTCTGGCAAAGCTTAGCGATAAGTTTGGCGAAAAGGTAACCGGAGTTTCTGAACCTTATGGTTTATTGACTTTTGCAACCACTAAAGATGTTATCATCAATGTATTATCGTTCCTTAAAAACGATTTAAGTTTTAATTTCTTAACCGATATTACCGCGGTTCATTATCCTGGTAAAGATCATGGTATTGCAGTGGTTTACCATTTGCACAACATGGTGGAGAAAGTTAGGATTAGGATTAAGGTTTTCATCTCAGAACAAAATCCAACTATCCCTACGGCAACAGCCGTTTGGAAAGGTGCCAACTGGATGGAACGCGAAACTTATGATCTTTTCGGGGTTAAATTTGAAGGTCACCCGGATTTACGCCGTATTTTAAATATGGACGATTTAGGTGTTCACCCAATGTTGAAACAATATCCATTGGAAGATCCGAACAGAGTAGATAAAAAAGACGAATTTTTTGGAAGGTAAACTATGAATCATAACCATCCGGTATTTACAGATAACGACCCGCAAAGTGAGCTGGTAACCCTAAATTTAGGCCCAACACACCCTGCAACACACGGCGTTTTTCAAAACGTTTTGCAATTAGATGGCGAACGTATTGTAAGCGGCGTTTCTACCATTGGGTACATTCACCGTGCATTCGAAAAGATTGCCGAACATCGCCCGTTCTATCAAATTACACCACTTACCGACCGTTTAAACTATTGCTCATCGCCTATTAACAATATGGGCTGGCATATGACGGTTGAGAAGTTGTTAAATATTCAGATGCCGAAACGTGTAGATTATCTTCGGGTAATCATCATGGAGCTTTCGCGTATTGCCGATCACATTATCTGTAACACGATTATTGGTCAGGATACCGGAGCAACCACCACTTTCTTATATCTTTTTCAGTTTCGTGAGCATATTTACGAAATTTTCGAAGAAGTTTGTGGTGCACGTTTAACCACAAACATTGGCCGTATTGGTGGTTTCGAAAGAGATTTCAATGATATTGCCTTTGCCAAAATCGATAAGTTTTTAAAAGAATTCCCTAAAGCGTTAAAAGAGTTTGAAAATCTGTTAACACGTAACCGTATTTTTATTGATAGAACGGCTGGTGTTGCAGAAGTAACAAAGGAAACCGCTTTAGAATACAGCTGGACCGGCCCGTTATTGCGTGCTACCGGTGTAGATTATGATGTTCGTGTAAGCGATCCATATTCTTCTTATCAGGATTTCGACTTTGAAGTACCCGTGGGTACAAGCGGCGATATTTACGACAGATATTTAGTGCGTAACGAAGAGATGTGGCAAAGTGTCCGCATTATCGAACAAGCACTGGTGAAGTTAAAAACAGAACCAAAAGGTATTTTCCATGCCGATGTTCCTGAATTTTATCTTCCTCCAAAACAAGAAGTTTACAACAATATGGAAGCATTGATCTATCACTTCAAAATTGTGATGGGTGAGATTGATGCACCAAAAGCAGAAGTTTATCACGCTGTAGAAGGCGGAAATGGTGAGTTAGGGTTCTATCTGATTAATGATGGAGGCCGTACGCCTTACCGCTTACACTTCCGCAGACCAAGTTTTATAAACTACCAGATGTTTGCACCAATGAGCGAGGGCATGTTATTGTCTGATGCCATTATCAACATGAGTAGTATGAATATTATTGCAGGAGAATTAGATGCTTAAAGTAGAAGAACAAACACCTGTAGTGTTTTCATCAGAATTGCTGGCCAAATTTGATGAGGTAAAAAGCCGTTATCCTGAAGGTAAGCACAAATCAGCTTTGTTGCCATTATTACACTTGGTACAGGCCGAATACCTTTGGGTGAGTACACCAGCCATGGATAAAGTAGCCGAATATTTAAATATTCAGCCAATTGAAGTTTATGAGGTGGCAACATTTTATACCATGTACTTTTTAAAACCACAAGGTAAATATGCCTTAGAGGTTTGTCGTACTGGTCCTTGTTGTCTGGTTGGTGCCGAAAAAATATTAAGCCACTTGGAAAACAAGTTAGGTGTTAAAGAAGGTGAAGTTACTGCTGATGGTTTATTCAGCTTTAGAGGCGTTGAATGTTTAGCCGCCTGTGGTTTTGGTCCGGTATTGCAAATAAGTCCGGAATATACTTTCTACGAAAACCTTACCGAAGCCAGTGTAGATAAATTGATTGAAGATTTGAAAAATAAGTCCTAAGTCGAAAGTCTTAAGTCGAGAGTCGTTTTGACTCATGACTATGGACTACAGACTATAGACTATAGACTAATTAAAATGTCTCGAAAACTGTTACTTGAGCATATAAACGTACCAGGCATCAATACACTTGAGGTCTATCGCCAAAAAGGCGGGTACCGTGCTGTGGAAAAAGCCCTTAAAACTTTAACACCTGAAGAGATTGTTGAAGAAGTTAAGAAATCGGGCTTACGCGGTCGCGGAGGTGCGGGTTTCCCAACCGGGATGAAATGGAGCTTTTTAGCTAAACCAGAAGGTGTTGCACGTTATTTGGTGTGTAATGCTGATGAATCTGAGCCTGGAACTTTTAAAGACCGTTATTTAATGACCTACATTCCCCATGCTTTAATTGAGGGAATGATTGTATCAAGTTTCGCATTAGGTGCCAAGGTTTCATACATCTATGTACGTGGCGAGATGATGCCTCAGATCCGCATTTTAGAAAAAGCAATTGCTGAAGCTAAAGCAGCCGGATGGTTGGGTAAAAACATTTTAGGAACAGGTTACGATTTAGAATTATATGTTCAGCCAGGTGGTGGTGCTTACATTTGCGGCGAAGAAACTGCTTTGTTAGAATCGCTCGAGGGCAAAAGAGGGAACCCACGTATTAAACCACCATTTCCGGCAATTGCAGGTTTATATGGTTGCCCTACAGTGGTGAACAATGTTGAATCGATTGCTGCAGTGGTACCAATTATCAACGATGGTGGTGATGAATATGCAAAAATTGGTATCGGTAGAAGTACAGGTACAAAATTAATATCGGCATCTGGTAATTTGGTAAAACCAGGTGTTTATGAAATCGAATTGGGTTTACCAGTAGAAGAGTTCATCTATTCTGATGAGTATTGTGGCGGTATCGCCAATGGTAAACAATTAAAGGCAACGGTTGCGGGTGGATCATCTGTGCCTATTTTGCCTGCTAATTTAACCTTGAAATATGCTAACGGAGAGCCTCGTTTAATGAGTTACGAATCGTTATCAGAAGGTGGATTTGCTACAGGAACAATGATGGGTTCGGGCGGTTTTATTGCCTTTGATGAAGATCAGTGTATCGTTAGAAATACCTGGAATTTTTCACGTTTTTATCACCACGAAAGCTGTGGACAATGTTCACCTTGCCGTGAAGGTACAGGATGGATGGAAAAAGTGCTGCATAAAATCGAACATGGTCATGGCAGCATGGAAGATGTTGATTTATTGTGGGATATTCAACGTAAAATTGAAGGGAATACGATCTGTCCGCTGGGTGATGCAGCAGCCTGGCCGGTAGCCAGTGCCATCCGTCACTTCAGGGATGAATTTGAATGGCATATTAAAGAACCTGTTAAGAGCCAGAGCCAAAATTACGGTATCGCAAATTATGCAACACCGATTGAAAAAGCTCCGGTAACAGAAGAGAAATAAAATCTTAAGGTCACATTTTGCGACCTTAGAAAAATAACTTAACACAACGAGTATATGTAAATGAAAGAACCGATATCACCCGAAATCATCCCCAACGAAGTAATAGTTAATAAAATATATCTTTTTAGAGGAATTAAGGTGATGTTAGATTCTGATTTGGCAGAACTCTTTGGCGTTGAGACTAAGAAGTTAAAACAACAAGTTAGAAGAAATATAGAGCGTTTTCCGGAGCACTTTATGTTTGAGCTAACAAAAGAAGAAAACGATGTCTTAAGGTCACAAATTGTGACCTTAAGACATGGACAACACTCAAAGTACCTTCCGTTTGCATTTAGCGAACATGGTATTTTGCAACTGTCGAACGTTTTGAAAAGCAGTAGGGCAGTAGAAGTAAGTATTAAAATTATTGATGTGTTTGTACAACTTAGAACGATGGTTTTAAGCAATACAGAAATAAGGCTGGAATTAGAAAAGATTAAAAAGAAGGTAGATAATCAAGATAAAAACATTGAAGTGATCTTCAGATATTTTGATGAACTATTGGAGCAGAAAGCACAGCCAAGAAAGCAAATTGGCTACAAAATCTCGAAAGAGAAATAATAAATAAAAAAGATTGCTTCTTGCCTCGCAATGATGGTAGAAGTAGAAAAAATAAAAAGAATATCATTAACCATGAGTGAAAAAGTTAAGGTTACGATAGATGGGATAACAGTAGAGGTTGATAACGGAACAACCATTCTGAATGCTGCAAGGCAAATCGGAGGGGATATTGTTCCGCCAGCAATGTGCTATTATTCTAAATTACAAGGCAGTGGCGGTAAATGCCGTACCTGTATTGTAAAAGTGACTAAAGGTTCAGAGAAAGATCCTCGGCCAATGCCTAAGTTGGTGGCTTCTTGCCGCACAACCGTAATGGATGGGATGGAAGTGCTTAACATTACTTCACCTGAAGTTTTGGAAGCACGTGCAGGTGTTGTAGAGATCTTATTGATTAACCACCCTTTAGATTGCCCTGTTTGCGATCAGGCAGGAGAGTGTGATTTACAGAATTTGGGCTACGAACATGGTTTGCAAAAAACACGTTATGAGTTTGAGCGCCGTACTTTTGAGCGCATCGATATAGGTGATAAAATCCAGTTGCACATGAACCGTTGTATTTTGTGCTATCGTTGTGTTTTCACAGCAGATCAGATTACCAACAAACGTGTACATGGTATTTTAAACCGTGGCGATCACTCCGAAATTTCTACTTACATCACCCAGGCGGTTGATAACGATTTCTCAGGAAACGTAATCGATGTTTGTCCGGTAGGTGCTTTAACCGATAAAACTTTCCGTTTTAAAAACCGTGTTTGGTTTACCAAACCAGTTGATGCACACCGCGATTGCGATCACGAAAAATGCAATGGTAAAGTAACCCTTTGGTATAAAGGAGCAGATGTTTTACGTGTTACGGCTCGTAAAGATCAGTTTGGAGAAGTAGAAGAATTTATTTGCAATACTTGCCGCTTCGATAAAAAAGCAACTGCTGATTGGGTAATTGAACACCCAACACACATTGATGATACTTCGGTAATTGCATCAAACCACTATGAAACATTAAAACCTTTGCATGTTATTCAGCCAAACGAGGCGCTACAAGCTGCAAATGAAATTGAATTACATAAAACAGTTAAATACTAATGGATAGCGCTTTTGTTATAGAAAAATTTATCCTGGTAGCTGTAATTTTCGGCATCAGTTTAGTTATTGCCATGTATTCTACTTATGCAGAACGCAAGGTTGCTGCATTTTTACAAGATCGTTTAGGACCAGATAGAGCTGGCCCCTTTGGTATTTTACAACCATTGGCTGATGGTATCAAAATGTTTATGAAGGAAGAAATTATTCCTACAACATCAAACAGATTTTTATTTATCGCTGGTCCTGGCCTGGCTTTGCTTTGTGCCTGTATTGGTACTGCCGTTATTCCATGGGGTAGTCCTGTTTTAATTGCGGGCAAAACTATTCCGCTACAAGTTTCAGATATCAATGTTGGTGTTTTATACATTTTCGGCGTAGTATCTTTAGGTGTGTATGGTGTGATGATTGGTGGTTGGGCGTCGAACAACAAATACTCTTTGTTAAGTGCGATTCGTGCAGCTTCTCAGAACATCAGTTATGAAATTGCAATGGGATTATCGATCATCGCTTTGCTTTTAATGACGAATACCCTAAGCTTAAAAGAAATCGTTGATCAGCAACACGGCTGGAGATGGAACGTGTTATATCAGCCACTTGGATTTTTAATCTTTATGGTTTGTTCATTTGCCGAAACCAACCGTGCGCCATTTGATTTACCTGAATGTGAAACGGAATTGATTGGTGGTTACCATACTGAGTATTCGTCAATGAAATTAGGATTTTACCTGTTTGCAGAGTATATCAATATGTTTGTATCATCTGCGGTAATGGCGGCTTTATACTGGGGCGGTTATAATTATCCTGGTATGGACTCAATGGCGGTATGGTTAGGGCCAACCTGGGCACCACTTTTTGGTACCGCAGTTTTCTTCGGTAAAATATGTGCTTTCATCTTTTTCTTCATGTGGGTACGTTGGACCATCCCTCGTTTCCGTTACGATCAATTGATGAATTTAGGTTGGAAAGGTTTAATACCTTTGGCTATTGCCAATATTATAATAACAGGTGTTGTGATTGCGATTATTGAGAAGTTTTAATTATGGAATCATTAAGTAATAAGAAAAAAGTACTGGAACAAAAGCCATTGAGCTTTATGGAACGGATGTACCTGCCGGCAATTGCCAAGGGCATGGGCATCACCATCAGTCACTTATTTAAGAAAGAGGCTACTGTAAGATATCCTGAGGTAGAACGCGAATTCTCTACCAACTTTAGGGGGATGCACTCGCTAAAACGTGATGAGAACGGTAAGGAACGTTGTACTGCCTGCGGTTTATGTGCACTATCTTGCCCGGCTGAAGCCATTACCATGATTGCTGCAGAGCGTAAACCCGAGGAGAAAGATTTATACCGCGAGGAAAAATATGCTGCAACTTACGAAATCAATATGTTGCGCTGCATTTTCTGTGGATTGTGTGAAGAGGCTTGCCCCAAAGAAGCAATTTACTTAGATGGACCGATTGTACCTGCTGATTATTTACGTAAAGATTTCATTTACGGAAAAGACAAGCTGGTAGAGGCGCCATTGGAAATGAAAAAATAATGAGATAGAATCGTCATGCTGAACTCGTTTCAGTATCTATCAAGCCAGATCCTGAAATAAATTCAGGATGACGAAGACATAAATAAAATTGCCCTCCCAATAATTGGGATAACAGTACCACCGTAATGATGGTAAAAACAAATAAATAAATAAACAATTAATGAGTACACAAGTATTCTATTTCGTAGCCACATTAAGTATCATCTTTTCGCTGATGGTGATTTTTGCAAAAAATCCAATCCACAGTGTATTGTACTTAATCCTTACCTTTTTTACCTTCACCGTTCACTATGTGTTATTAAACGCACAGTTTTTAGCGGTGGTAAACTTTATTGTTTACATGGGGGCGATAATGGTATTGTTCCTTTTTGTACTGATGCTGCTTAACCTGAACAAAGAAACCGAACCGAGTAAATCGCCACTGATCAAAATCGTGGGTGTAATTGCTGGCGGTTGTTTAGTTGTAACCTTAATCGGTTCTTTAAAATCAGCCAGTATTACCAGTCCGTTGATTTTGAAAAATCCAGGATTAGGATTAGTAGAAAATCTGGGTAAGGAGCTTTTTGGCCCATTCTTATTACCATTCGAATTGTCATCTCTATTACTATTGGCAGCAATGGTTGGAGCCGTTTTATTATCTAAAAGAGATGAGGTAGAAGCATAATGGAAAATTTATTTACACAAGCAGCAGGCGTTCCGCTAAACCACTACATCTATTTAAGTGCCATTATTTTTTCTATTGGCGTAGTAGGTGTACTTACCCGCAGAAATGCCATTGTAATTTTTATGTCGGTTGAGCTGATGCTTAATGCGGTTAACTTACTTTTAACAGCATTTTCAGTTCATAATAATGACCCATCAGGGCAGGTTTTCGTATTCTTCATTATGGCTTTGGCAGCTGCAGAGGTTGCAGTAGGCCTGGCAATTATTGTAATGGTTTACCGGAATACGAAATCAGTAGATATTAATGTTTTAAATCGCCTTAAGTGGTAAATATATAATAAGAATGACAATAGAACAATTGATTTGGTTGGTTCCGTTACTTCCTTTTTTAGGGTTTGTAATTAATGGACTGGGCAGAAACTCTTTATCTAAAGGACTTGTTGGTATCATCGGAAGCGGCGTGATCTTAGCCTCCTTTATCATCAGCGTAGTTATTTTCTTTAGTTTACAAGGCGATACACAAAAATCTCACGAAGTATTTTTATTTGATTGGATCAGCGCAGGTGCTTTACACATCCCATTATCTTTCCTGGTTGATCCTTTAAGCTCAATCATGCTTTTGATCATCACTGGAATCGGTTTCCTGATCCATTTATATTCGACCAGCTATATGCACGATGATGCCGGATTCGGTAAATTCTTCGCTTACCTGAACCTGTTTGTATTCTTCATGCTTTTATTGGTATTGGGTTCAAACTATATTGTGATGTTCATCGGTTGGGAGGGTGTAGGTTTATGTTCATACCTGTTAATCGGTTTCTGGTATACGAACAGCGCTTATGCATCAGCAGCTAAAAAAGCTTTCGTAATGAACCGTATCGGCGATTTAGGCTTTTTATTAGGGGTGTTCTTAATCTTCACCACTTTTGGTAGTGTAGAGTTTGCTAAAGTTTTTCCTCAGGCTGCGAATATGTTGCCAGGTAATGATACTTTGGTTTTAATCACCATTTTATTATTTATCGGTGCATGCGGTAAATCGGCACAGTTGCCATTATTTACCTGGTTACCTGATGCAATGGCCGGACCAACACCAGTTTCGGCTTTGATTCACGCAGCAACGATGGTAACTGCTGGTATTTATATGATTGCCCGCTCGAGCATATTGTTCGATCTTGCACCGCTTACCCAGCACATTATTGCTATTGTTGGTGCAGCTACAGCTTTAGTTGCTGCAATTATTGCTTTAACGCAGACTGATATTAAAAAGGTATTGGCTTATTCAACGGTATCTCAATTGGGATATATGTTTTTAGGTCTGGGCGTTGGCGCTTATACAGGTTCATTCTTCCATGTTTTAACCCATGCATTCTTTAAAGCATTATTATTCTTAGGTGCAGGTTCAGTTATTCATGCCATGCATCATGAGCAGGATATGCGCCACATGGGTGGATTGAAAGGAAAACTTAAAACTACTTTTACCACCATGATGATCGGTACCATTGCTATTGCAGGTTTACCACCATTCTCTGGTTTCTTCTCAAAAGACGAAATTTTGGCCCATGCTTTCCAGGCTAGTCCAATACTTTGGGGAATTGGAGTTTTAACCGCATTCTTAACGGCATTCTATATGTTCAGAATGATGTTCCTGACTTTTTCTGGAAAATACCGTGGTACACACCATGCAGAAAGCCATATCCACGAATCGCCAACAGCGATGACTTTACCGTTAATCATTTTAGCAATTCTTGCTGCAATTGGTGGAGCAATCAATCTTCCACATGTTTTTGGTGGAAACGAGTGGCTGGCACATTGGTTAGCAGGAGCAGGTGTTGCACAACATGAATTAGATTTAAGCCATGCTACAGAATATACTTTAATGGGCGTTTCGGTAGCCGCCGCGGTAATTGCTTTACTATATGCTTATACCCGATATGTAAAAGGTGCACATGTTCCGGTTGCTGATGAAGCGCCACGTTCGGCATTGGCAAAATTATCATACAATAAATTCTATTTGGATGAGATTTATGATTTCCTGATCACTAAGCCATTAGATGCACTTTCTAAATTCTTTTACAGGATTATCGATAACAAGTTTATTGATGGAATTGTGAACGGACTGGGATGGAGCACAAACGAAGCCAGTAAAGGCATCCGTTTGTTGCAAAGTGGAAACGTAGGTTTCTATATATTTATGATGGTATTCGGTATCATCGCATTACTATTATATACATTTAGTTACATATTATAAAAAGGGTTCAAAATTAAATAATGGAACAACTTTTACTACTTATATTTCTTCCGCTTGTAGGTGCAATCGTTACTGCATTTGCGGGTAAATCGGCTAAAATAGTTTCGACCGTATTTTCGGTTGTTTCTTTAGGTTTAGCTTTGGTTATCGCCTGTAATTTCATCCCAAATGCAAGTACCCAGTTTGAGGTTAATTTGCCATGGATTGCAGATTTGGGTATCAATTTCCACGCTGGTATCGATGGCATTAGCATGCTTGTGGTATTGCTAACCAATTTATTGGTGCCGATCATTATTTTATCGAGCTACAATCACGAGTATAAAAATCCGGCTGCATTTTATGCCTTGATTTTATTTATGCAATGTGGCCTGTTATTGGTGTTTACGGCATTGGATGCTTTCTTGTTCTATATCGGATGGGAAGCAGCATTAATTCCAATCTATTTTATCTGTGCCATCTGGGGAGGAAAAGACCGCATAAGTATCAACATGAAATTTTTCGTGTATACCATTGCAGGTTCATTATTTATGTTGATGGGTATTATTTACCTATACCTTCAAAACCCGGCACACAATTTTGATATTCAGGCTTTTTACGCTTTAAACTTAGATAGTGCACAACAGGGATGGATTTTCTGGGCTTTCTTTATTGCCTTTGCCATTAAGATGCCAATTTTTCCTTTCCACACCTGGCAGCCTGATACATACACCGCGGCTCCTACACAGGGAACGATGTTATTATCGGGTGTCATGTTAAAAATGGGTATCTATGGTGTAATTAGGTGGTTGTTGCCAATTGTTCCCGCAGGCGTTCATGATTGGGGACAAGTAGCGATTGTTTTGTCTATCATCGGTATCGTTTATGCTTCGATAATTGCTTTTACACAAAAAGATGCAAAACGTTTAGTCGCTTATTCTTCTATCGCCCACGTTGGATTAATTTCTGCAGGTATCTTTGCTTTCAACCAGCAGGGGATGCAAGGTGCCATGGTGCAGATGTTGAGTCACGGTATTAACGTAGTAGGTTTATTCTTCGTTTTAGATATTATCTTTTCTCGTGTTAAAACAAATAAAATTGAAGAGTTGGGTGGAATTGCTAAAGTAGCACCTCAGTTAGCCCTTACTTTTCTGATCATCGTATTAGGCACTGTAGCACTACCGGGAACAAACGGATTTATTGGCGAATTTTTATTACTGATGGGCGTTTACAACTACGGCATTTGGGCTGCAGCCATCGCAGGCTTAACCATTATTTTTGGTGCAGTTTACATGTTACGCATGTACCAAAATGTAATGCTTGGCGAAACCAACAGCTTAACCATCACCTTCACCGATATTAAAGGAACTGAAAAATTGGTTCTTTATATTATATGTGCATTAATTATTGTTTTGGGCATTTATCCAAAACCGGTTTTGCATTTAACAGAGGCATCTGTACAACATTTATTAGAACAGGTAAATCAAAAATTAAACACAGTAAATTAAGCAATGAATATTATTATAACCATTAGTATAACAGCTTTTATAGTGCTTTATGCAGGTTTGTTTAAGGCAAATAAAGCATTATTACCACTTACCGTTGTTGGCTTACTTACTGCACTGGGATTTACTTTTTGTGCATGGAATAGCAATGCTGTTCATTTCGGAATGATGCAGACGGATAACTTTGCCCTGGCATTTTCCGGAATCTGTATTATCGGTACACTTTTGATCTTTTTATTAACACAGAACTATTTCCACGCTAAAAGCGATAACATAGCCGAATATTATACCCTGATTCTTTTCGCACTGGCCGGAATGATCATGATGGTATCGTATAAAAATATGGCCATGTTATTTGTAGGCTTAGAAATCATGTCGGTGAGTTTATACATTTTGGCAGGTATCCGTAAAAAGGATTTTGCCTCTAACGAAGCTTCCTTAAAGTATTTCTTAATGGGTGCTTTCTCAACAGGTTTCTTATTATTTGGTATCACCTTGATTTATGGCGCTACAGGGTCATTTGATCTAGACAAGATACAGGCTTATCTTGTAAATAGTCAGGCCATTTCTCCAATATTCTATCCAGGTGTTATCCTGATGATGATTGGTTTAAGCTTTAAGGTTGGTGCTGCCCCTTTCCATTTCTGGACTCCAGATGTATACGAAGGTGCTCCATCTTTAATTACCACCTTCATGAGTACGGTGGTTAAAACTGCAGGTTTTGCTGCTTTCCTAAGATTATTTGCTGGTGCACTTGCTCCACTTCACGATTTTTGGGTTGCACCCCTGATGGTGATTGTGTGTTTAACCTTATTCATCGGAAACGTAACTGCGCTATTCCAGAAGAACTTCAAACGCATGCTGGCTTACTCGAGTATCTCGCATGCTGGTTACCTGTTATTTTCGCTTATCGTGTTAACCAAAAACTCTGGAAACAGCGTATTGGTTTATGCGGCAGCTTATACCTTCGCATCAATTATCGCTTTTGCGGTGTTAATATTAGTGAAACAAAAAACGGGTAGCGATAGCTTCGAAAGTTTTAATGGTTTGGCTAAACGTAATCCCCTAGTTGCATTATGTTTAACTGTAGCCATGCTTTCATTAGCAGGTATTCCTTTAACAGCTGGTTTTATCGGGAAATATTTAATGTTCCTGAACGTAATGACCGAATATAAAACCTTACTGGTTGCATTTGCGATTTTAAATGCATTGGTTGGCTTCTATTATTATTTTAGGGTAATTGTAGCCATGTGGTTTAAAGACGGCGCAGAAACAGTGCTTTCAACCCCGGTGCAATACAAAGTTGTTTTATTGGTTTCTGTGGCAATTACACTAATTTTAGGTATTTATCCTGCAATTATTTTAAACCTGATATAGGTATGCTGTTGTTTAATAATTATTTGTAGTTTTACGAATAATTGAATATGCACGATTTTTGGAATAACCTGCATCAGCTACTTGACCCCGAGAAATTATTGAGGGAGGGTGGATTCTATCTAGTCGTATTCGTTATCTATGCAGAAACAGGCCTGTTTTTTGGTTTTTTTCTTCCCGGTGATTATTTATTGTTTTTAGCGGGAATGTTTGTGGCAACAGGCAAGCTGGATGTGAACATTGCGGTACTCCTGGCGGGTTTATGTATTGCAGCCATTTCCGGGAATTTTACCGGTTATTGGTTCGGACGTAAAACCGGCCCGGTATTGTACACCAGAAAAGACAGTTTCTTTTTTAAAAAGAGATATTTAAAAGCCGCTGAAGATTATTATCATAAACAAGGTGCCTTTGCGTTAATAATGGGCCGATTTGTACCTATTGTTAGAACTTTTGCACCGATTTTTGCAGGGGTAGTAAAACTAGACTTTAAAAAATTTGCTTTATATAATGTCGTGGGTGGGGTACTTTGGATCTGTTCCTTAACTTTGCTCGGTTATTTTTTAGGCAAAAGATTTGAAAAAGAAATTAACGATTATTTATTATATATTATTATTGGCTTTATCCTTATTACAACTATACCATTATTAATTACCTTTGTAAAAAGTAAAGTAGTGAGTGGTCCTGAAGAGGATAAAACAGATTTAAATTAAAAATGGCAAAAGACGATCATCACGCGTGGCATAGCGTATCTCCTGGACATAACGTTCCAGAAATTGTAAACGCAATTATTGAAATTCCAAAAGGTTCAAAAGCAAAATACGAAATAGATAAAGAATCTGGCTTAATTAAGTTAGACAGGGTTCTTTTTTCATCAGTAATGTATCCTGCAAACTATGGTTTTATTCCGCAAACTTATTGCGATGATAAAGATCCATTAGATATTTTAGTACTTTGTTCGGTAGATGTTTACCCAATGACATTGATTGAAGCTAAAGTAGTTGGTGTGATGCATATGGTTGATAATGGCGAACAAGATGATAAAATCATTGCTGTAGCTGCTCACGATATGTCTGTAAACTACATCAACGATTTAGATGAGTTGCCTCCACACCAAATGAAAGAGATTGTTCGTTTCTTTCAGGATTATAAAGCATTAGAAGATAAAAATGTAACTATCGAACATTTACTTGGTGTTCGTTATGCGCATAAAGTAATTAAAGAAAGCATAGAACTTTATAACACAACATTTAGAGAATTAGCTTAATGGATTTACCCACGGTCTGTTTGTTTTTAAATTTAGAGCTAAGTGCAATCCTGCCCACAAACGTAGTTTTGGTTGCTTTACAAGAACCTGATACCACTTCTGTAGGCTGGCGATTATTCTTTGCATTATTTTTGGTGTTACTTAACGGATTTTTTGTTGCAGCAGAGTTTGCAATTGTAAAAGTTCGGGCATCACAAATTGAAATTAAAGCAAAAACGGGCAGTCGGGTAGGCAAAATGGCCAAAGGGATTATTCATAATCTCGATGGATATCTGGCCGCCACACAGCTTGGTATAACGCTTGCATCACTTGGCTTAGGTTGGGTAGGTGAAGGCGTTATGCATACTATTTTCAAAAATCTTTTCGATAGTTTGGAGTGGGGTTTAAGCGAAGCTTCTATCCAGACCGCATCTACCATTGTTGCTTTCTCGCTCATTACCATTATGCACATTGTATTTGGCGAACTGGCACCAAAATCTTTTGCTATCCAAAGACCTGTAGCGACAACGTTATTCGTTTCAATACCACTTCAGTTATTTTATGTGGTATTTAGACCATTCATTTGGACGCTAAATAGCCTTGCTGCGATTATCCTTAAACCATTCGGAATTGATACTTCCAGCGGACATGAATCGCTGCATAGTACCGAAGAACTTCAGTATTTATTAGACCAGGGTAAAGAAAGTGGTGCATTAGATAATAACGAACATGAGCTGATTAAAAACGTATTCGATTTTAATGAGCGCGTAGTGAAGAATATCATGGTTCCCCGGACTAAGATTTCGGGTATTGAATTAACTTCTCCAAAAGAAGAAGTGATTGATACGATTATTAAAGAGGGCTATTCCCGCTTGCCGGTTTACGATGATATTATGGATAAAATTGTAGGAATTATCCATGCAAAAGATATTTTACCATTGGTTGCCGCAGGTAACCAGCACTGGACCTTAAACGATATCATCAGAAAACCATATTTCGTTACAGAAACAAAGAAAATCAACGATCTGATGAGCGAACTGCAAAGTAACCGCATACAGATTGCTATTGTATTGGACGAGTTTGGCGGTACAGCAGGTATGGTTACCTTAGAAGATATAGTTGAAGAACTTGTAGGAGAAATCCAGGATGAATACGATGAGGAAAAACCACTGGTAGAAAAAGTGTCTGACAATGAGTTTATCGTAAATGCGTTCGCTACTGTATATGATGTGAATGAACATTTGCCTCACGATTTACCAGAGGATGAAGATTTCGATACCATTGGCGGATTGGTTTCTCACGTTTTTGAACGTATCCCTGAGGTCGGCGAAAGCAACGAATCATATGGTTATCTGTTTACTATCCTTAAGAAGACAGAGCAGAATATCGAAACAATCAAGTTAGAATTGGTGATCAATAAAGCAGATATGGTTGATAATCATTAATTTCAACTATGCATATTTTTTACACGCCAGATATAACCCAAAATACCTATACACTTAACGAAGAAGAGAGTAAACACTGCGTGAGGGTCCTTCGCCTGACCGTAGGCTCGATTGTTAACCTCGTTGATGGGAAAGGTGGTTTTTATACAGCTGAAATCACTTCCGATAATCCAAAAAAAGTTTCTTTAAGCATTTTAAAAGTAGAAAGGGAGTTTCATAAAAGAAACCATTACCTGCATATTGCTGTCGCACCAACCAAAAATATCGACCGTATCGAATGGTTTTTAGAGAAAGCAACAGAGCTGGGGATTGATGAAATTACACCAATTATTACCGATCGATCGGAGCGCAGGGTAGTTAAAGAAGACCGCCTCATTAAGGTGATCACTTCTGCAGTAAAACAGTCAATTAAAGCTTATCATCCCAAATTAAATGATGCTATTTCTTATGATGCTTTTTTAAAAGAATCATTTGATGGTGAAAAACTAATAGCGCATTGTATCGATAACGGAGAGAAAGAATATATATCCAAATTAGTAGCTCCACATCAAAAATATTTAATTCTTATTGGTCCGGAAGGAGATTTCACACCTGATGAAGTTAATTTAGCTTTGAACAAAGGCTTTAAAGCATTAACTTTAGGTGATAACAGGTTGCGCACAGAAACGGCTGCTTTATCTGTTTGTTTTGAAATCAATTACCTTAACCGATAATCAATTTGAAGTTTTCAGTTTTTAGTTTTCAGTTTCCGAAATTCAGGTTTATTGCTTTTGGCCTTGGCCTTTTAGCTTTTTGCTTTGTGCTGTCTGCTTTTAGTTCGTTACCGCCAACCTACCGGATGGCCAAATTAAAGTATAATGGTGGCGGCGATTGGTATGCCGATAGAACAGCCCTGCCTAATTTAATTGCCTACTGTAATGCCAATCTGAAAACTAATTTTTATGCAGAAGAAAGCATCGTTGAAGTAGGCTCAAAAGAAATTTTTAATTACCCCTTTGTTTATATGACTGGACACGGAAACGTGGTTTTTAACGATCAGGAAATTAAAAATTTAAGGCAATACCTTACCGGCGGTGGTTTTCTTCATATAGACGATAATTATGGATTGGATAAATTTATCCGTCCGCAAATGAAAAAAGTATTTCCAGAACTAAGTTTTGTTGAATTGCCTGCAAACCATGCTGTGTATAACCAGAAATTTAAGTTTCCCGCAGGCTTGCCAAAAATCCATGAACATGATAATAAAAGACCTCAGGGATTTGCATTGATATATAAGGGAAGAGTAGTTTGTTATTACACCTTTGAATGCGATTTAGGGAACGGTTGGGAAGACTTTGGCACTTATCCTGAAGATACGCAGGAAACAAGGACAAAGGCGCTAAAAATGGGCGCAAATTTAGTTCAGTACGCTTTAACTCAGTAGCGAATGTATAAAGTAAAAGTAAACGACCAGTTTTTATTCGAAATTGAACATAACGAATCGGCCTTGCTGGTAAATGGAGATCCGGTTCAGCTTGATTTAAGTACGATGAGTAATCGCAATACTCATGTTTTATATCAGAATAAATCTTTTAATACCGAAATCGTTGAGCTGAACAAAGCAGATAAAACCTGTAAAGTAAAAGTAAACGGTAATATCTACCAGATTAGCATCGAAGATCAGTTTGATGTTTTGTTAAAACAACTCGGCCTCGATAATTTAACGGCTAATAAAGTTTCAGAAATTAAAGCCCCGATGCCTGGTTTGGTACTAAAGGTTTTGGTTGAAGAAAATGCCGAGGTAAAGAAAGGGGATAATTTACTGGTGCTGGAAGCCATGAAAATGGAAAACATCCTAAAATCATCAACTGATGGCGTAGTAAAGAAAGTTTTGATTAAACAGGGCGATAAGGTGGAGAAGAATCAGATTTTGATTCAGTTTAAATAATTTTTGCCTCTGAAGTACGTCATTTCGAGCGGAGTGAAACAAAGTCGAGAAATCTGTTTAGATAGATCTCTCCATTCCACTGCGTTTCAGTCGAGATGACGAATTTCGGTTGAATTATTCAAGTTAGATATACCAAAATATAACTGTAAAAAAAAAGTCCCGATTTAATGTCGGGACTTTTCTTTTTTATTTACCTCTGCTAACCCGGTAAGGTTTTTGAGGAGGGTTTTTGAAATTTCTTTTGCCTGCAGTGCTAATTTCAGGAGCGCCAAGCATCGTCATGGCACAACGGAAACCAACTTCAGCTGATGATTCATCTTGTTGCATAAAACGACGAGTTGCCGGATTTAACCAGTAAGCCATATCATTCCAGGACCCACCTTTGTAAACTCTTGATTTATCGTTTACCAATGTTACACCTTCTTCATTTAATAAAGTGTTTTGTCTGTCACGATAGCCTCTTTGATCGGCCTGATAGCTGGTTGATGCAACCGGAGATTGCGGATCAGTCGATTTTGAAATCGAATCAGAACGTTTTGCCTGCGCTTGTTTTTCTGCCCAGGTTTGTTTTCTTCCGGCATAAGCATTTTCCTTAATCGGATTGCCATATTTGTCCAATGCAATTTTTCCGTTTTGCGAATCCTCTAGTTTTTTATTAGTAAAGTAGTTACCACGGTAAGGGTTAAATGCATCTGCATCGGTAAATGTACCTGTTCTGTAAACATCATTAACCCATTCATTCACGTTTCCAGCCATGTTGTATAAGCCGAAGTCGTTTGGAGTGTATTGAATAACCGGAACAGTTAAATCTCCTTTATCATTTAACGAACCGCCAACACCCATATAATCGCCAGGTGCTCTTTTAAAGTTGGCCTGAATCATACCTCTGGTTTTCTTTTTAGCCGAACTAACACCTAAACCATTCCAGGGGTAAATTTTATTCTGATTGATGTTTTCGTATTCTGTATTGCCAATTAAACCCAAAGCAGCATATTCCCACTCTGCTTCTGTTGGTAAACGGTAAGGTTGCATAATTACACCATCTTCCAGTGTTGCATTTCTTCTAGGCTGGTTATTTCTTCCAGTACCTGCAGCTGCCGTTCCTCCAGCTGTAGTTGTTGCAGCACCAGATTTTGTATTGTAATCGATTGGAGCATTTTTTCCCTTGTCATCATACTGGCCATTTAAATAGGCATCAGTATTAAAAGGTTTGTCTGGTTTTGGAGTTGCCGCTGCTGTAGTAGCAGTATTGCTTTTTCCATTGCCGGCTAATGTCTTATAATCAGTTAAAATTCCTTTTTCACGTAGAATAAATTCGTTAGCTCTCGAAGTTCTCCACTCGCAATAACGCGATGCCTGCTCCCATGAAACACCTACAACAGGGTAATCACGGTAAGCCGGGTGTCTTAAATAGTTATCTACATAAGGCTCATTATAAGATAATGCACGGCGCCATACTAAAGTATCAGGAAGCTCATTATAATAAAACTCACGATCTTCAGGATAGTTATATCTGATCCAGTGTAAGTATTCTAACCAATCGGTATTCGATACTTCAGTTTCATCCATGTAAAAAGATGGTACCGTAACCTGTCTTTTGTAATTGTAAATGTTTGGTTCAACACCCGCAACCTCGATGGCACTACCACCAACAACTAAAACTCCACCTTCGATTGGAATTAAGCCAGGCCCCGGAGCTCTCTTATATTGAGTAGCTACAGCAAAAGCACCAGATTGGTTATTTTTGCTTTTCCTATCGGCATAAGGAATACCTGTTTTGCTGGAACTATTCCCTCCTTTTGAGCTACAGCTCGTAAGTAGGGCGGCTAATGACAAACAAGTAAAAGAATATAGTAATAGTTTTTTCATATAATTCGTTGGTAATATCGTCCCCATGGGGATTCAACCGATAAAATTAAACAATTTTAAATGAATATATAAATAATGTGATAATAAAATATCGATTATATTTTTGAGTGATAACGTATTATTTTAAAGCGTATTGTGTCTGTTTACTTTTTAAGTTAAAATTAGGCTAAATAATTATAAATAAGCAAGATAAAAAGATAAATTGGTCATCAGAGCTTGGAGTAAATAAGCTATGAAGCTATTAGGTATAATTACATTTATTAAGGTTCAGCCCATATGAATGATTAATATTTCTACATTTTGGGATCACTAGCACATAAAAGAGTAGCGTACAAATTTATAGTGTTGTAAATAAATTAATCCATATTTGATTTAAAGATTGCGAAGATCAAATTGATAAATTGAATTAATATTTTTTTACAGAAAAAATAAAACACCTGAATTACAATGCTAAGTGCTTATTAATTATAGCTTTATATTTTGTGTAGTCACGCAGGTATGTAAAAATCGTAGGTTTAATTAGTAAATAATCATAGAATTCGTAATTTGGTGAAATATAAGTTTTGGTTTTGCGTTACAGAATATATTCTCCAGTTATTGCTAAATACCAAAATCTAAAATTACGTACCTTTAAAGGATGAATTTCAAGTACATCAGTAAACTTGCTTTTTCTGCACTCTCAATGGCCTTGGTGTTTGGTAAAACAAATGCTCAGGTAACCATAGGCAATACCCAAACAAATGGTAGCGAGGCAAACAATATAGTAACAGCAGTTCCATTTCTGCTGATCACACCCGATGCCCGTGCCGGCGCAATGGGCGATGCTGGCGTGGCCGTTGCAGGTGATGTAAACTCAGCCAGTATTAATGCCTCTAAACTTGCTTTTTTAGATAAACCTTATGGTTTTTCAGTTTCATATAGCCCATGGTTAAAAAGTTTGGTGCCTGATATTAATCTGGCTTATTTAAGTGGTTTTTACAAACTGGATGACCGCAATACCATTGGTGCATCTTTAAGATATTTTTCTTTAGGCTCAATCCAGCTTACTGATATCAACCAACAGGACCTGGGCATTTCCAATCCAAATGAGTTGGCTTTTGATGTTTCTTTCGCCCGTAATTTTGGTAAAGAGTTTTCACTGGGCACTTCATTAAGATATATCTATTCAAATTTAGTTTCGGGTCAGTTTGCATCTTCCGGACAAGTGCACAGCGGAAATGCGGTAGCAGTTGATGTTTCGGGATTGTATAAAACGACTACAACGTTATTTGGCAAACAGGCTGTTCTTTCTGCCGGTGCCAATATTTCCAACATCGGAACGAAAATGAGCTATTCTGATGGTGGAGAAAATTTCTTTTTACCTACCAATTTTAAACTGGGAGGGGCGTCTACCTTTACGATGGACGATTTTAGTACCTTAACCTTTGCACTCGATTTTAATAAATTGTTGGTGCCAACACAACCCATATACGATTCGAACAATAACATTGTCAGCGGAAAAGATCCAAACCGCTCCGTTCCAGCAGGTATTTTTGGTTCATTTACTGATGCCCCTGGTGGTTTTAGTGAAGAATTAAAAGAAGTTGGAATTTCTACAGGATTGGAATATTGGTATAACCAGCAGTTTGCGGTTAGGGCCGGTTACAACTACCAAAGCCCAATGAAAGGCGATAGCCGCTACTTTACCTTGGGCGTTGGGTTAAAATACAATGTTTTTAATATCGATTTCTCTTATTTAATTGCAAATGCACAAACTAGTCCGCTTGCAAATACCTTACGTTTTGGTCTATTGTTTAACTTTGGCGAGAATAAAAGCAAAAGATAAAAAAGACTAAAGCAAAATATAGATGAAAATTAGAGTAGGTTTCGGATTCGATGTACATCAGTTAAAAGATCAACATCCATTTGTTGTTGGTGGGGTTACATTAGATCATCATAAAGGTGCTTTTGGGCATTCGGATGCTGATGTTTTGCTTCATGCCATTTGCGACGCACTTTTAGGTGCAGCCAATCTTCGTGATATTGGTTTTCACTTTAAAAATACCGATGATCGGTGGAAAGGCATCAGTAGCATCATTTTATTAAGGGAAACGGTTAAATTGCTGGCGGAAAAAGGATGGCAAATTGGCAATATCGATGCTATGCTTTGTTTAGAAGCACCAAAAATTAATCCCCATATTCCTGCCATGCAACAAAATATTGCAGAAGCCATTGGGATATCTACTGACGATATTTCGATAAAAGCAACTACCAATGAGCAAATGGGCTTTATCGGCAGGGAAGAAGGCGTTGTTTCTTATGCGGTCTGCCTGATAGAAAAACCTTAATTTACACTAGAATTTCGGGCGCTTAAGTAAGAAATAGGTAAGCCTATACAGAAAATCAGAATCACCACATTTAAAATTGCCCGTTCGTAATTAAATGGTGCCGCTGGTATTTTGGTTAGCGGAACAATCAATAGCGTCATGATCGTCCAAACAATAATGGCATAGATTATTCCTGATAGGATGATATTCTTTCGTAAAACAGTGGTTTTTGTTGATGCTATGGTATAAACTAAGGCAAAACTAAAAGCAATAAAGTAATGGAGTGCCAGGCCAATAAGGGCTGTTTTAATTCCTCCGCTAAAAGCTGCTGGTCCCAGAATAGCACTGGCGATGTATTGAAATACACCCATAAAATTCATCTTTCCTAAAAATATAACTGCTGCCAATCCATCTAATGTTCCGGCAATAAGTGTAATCAATAAAACCTTTTTAAATGAAAATGGTATTTGGTTAGATTTTTCCATTAACAATAATAATGTTTTTTTTAAATAGCTTGTTATGAATTGTTTATGTTTTTTGTTGGGGTGAGGGGTAGATGGCGAACAAAGAAGCCAAGTTTCAAAAAACTTGGCTTCTTTTTAAATAGTCTTTCCATTAAGACCCTGAAATAAATTCAGGGTGACGCAGCGATAAATATTACGCCAACTGCTCTTTAACATTCCCCGTCCGCTTTAACGTCCCCCAGGTTTCCAGCTCACCTTTTATGGCTTTTCTGAACGAGCGGAATAGTACAACATACATTAACTGTCGCCAAAAAAACCGTTGCGGGAAGATGTAAAGTAAATTCGTGTACTTCTCTTTTTCCATGCGGAAGGCCATAGCTGCAAAAATCATATCTACAACAATAAAAATAATGTAATAGAAAAGCACCTGACCAAAACCATTATGCAGGCTTAAAATTCCTGAAAATCCGGTTAGGGTTAAATTATTGATGGCACTTAATGAGAATAAACCACTAATTAAGGAGATAAACATGAAAAGATCGGCCAATGGCGAAAATAATGGTAAAATGATCTGATAGATCAAAATATTTGGCATGCCTACCATTCCAAAATAACCATATTTCTTATTCAGTAGTGTTTTTCTGTTTTTCCAGAAGCTTTGCATTACGCCAAAACTCCAGCGAAAACGTTGTTTAAGCAACATGTTCACCGTTTCTGGTGCTTCAGTGTAAGCAATTGCAGTATCACAGTTTTTTACACGATAACCGGCTTTCAAAATACGCATGGTTAAATCGCAGTCTTCGGCAAGTGTATCAATGGTAAATCCGCCGATTTCTACAATCACATTTTTTCTGAAAGCGCCAATTGCTCCTGGTACAACCGTAATGGTATTTAATAAGTCGAAAGCACGCCTATCCATATTCTGTGCAGTGATATATTCAATAGACTGCCATTTGGTAATAATGTTGTTGGCATTTCCAACTTTCACCGTGCCAGCTACTGCCGCAATTTGGTCGCTATAAAAATAACGCATCAGTTCGGTTACTGCATCATCTTTTAGCTGGGTATCGGCATCAATACACACTACAAAGTCAGCACTGGCCTTTGATATGCCATAATTTAAAGCCGAAGCTTTACCACCGTTAGCCTTGCGGAAAACCTTTACCTGTGGATGGTTACCAAAATGTTGGTCAATAATTTCAAAGGTTTTGTCTTTTGAACCATCATCTACAAAAATCAGTTCAAAATCGGGATATGTGGTTTTTAAAAGACTATTAATGGTTTGCACAGCAGTAACCTCTTCATTATAAGCTGGAATGATGATACTCACTTTTGCTGAAGGATTTGTTATCAACTTGCCGGCATGCTGTTTTGCCCTTTTTCGCTGCCTGATCGCCAGATAAGCAATAAAAATGGTCCTCAAAATAGCAAGTACAATGGCTACGGAAAAGATGATGTTTAAAATCATGTTGCCGTAGTAAAAGAAGTTGATGAAAAAATAATCACCGGAGCCTGAAAAACCACTGTTTGCGGTAGATTTTACTGCAGGCATCAGCTCTGATCTTTTTTTACCCATTAAATCGCCAACTGTTGTAAAGGTATAACCCTTGGCTTTGAAGAATTTTATAATCCGGGGTAAAGCGGCAACAGTCGCTTCGCGATTTCCGCCTGCATCGTGCAATAAAAGAATATTGCCATTGTCCTGCTGCTTCACTACTTCATTAAATATCTGATCAGCAGTTTTTCCAGGTTCCCAATCTTCAGGATCGATATATTCACCAACATTGATGTAATTCTCTTTACGGCTCTGGGCAACCGGCAAAATTTCGGAAATGTTTTGGGGTTCGGCATCGGCGTTAAATGGTGCACGGAACAAAATTGTACTGTGGCCTGTAACGGCTTCAATTAACCTGCGGGTAGCATTGAGCTCGAACTTTACCCGTCTTGGTCCGATGGCCGACATATCAGGGTGGAAGAATGTATGGTTTCCAATCTCATAACCATCATTATACTCCTGTCTCAACAGTTCCATGTTCTGTTCAGCCATAATGCCAACGACGAAGAAACAGCCAGGCACTTTCTCCTGCCTTAAAATATTTAATACTTGTGGTGTGTAAACCGGATCGGGACCATCATCAAAGGTTAAGGCGATTTTCTTATCGGCCTCTCCAAACCTTTTAATTACGTATTGCTCTGGTAGTCGGGTATATTTTTGATCAGCAATAGAGAAATTGTCTTTTTTTAAAGTGAATTTCACGCTGCCTGGTGTGGGGGTAGAAATCAGATCCAGAATTTCGCCATCGCCCAAGTAGGAGATGCCTCCCATGTTTAATGAGGCAATTTTGCGTAAATCGAATGGTTTTTTCTTTAAAGTATCCAGACTAAGGTCATTAGAAATAAAAGACCATAAACGTTTGTCCTCAGAGCCTAAACGCCATAAGGCTATGCCAGCAATATCCCAGTCATCAGCCTTGCGGATTAAATTAAAATAGGTTGCCGCATCAGTAAAGTAAACCTCATGTTTTATTCCACTGCCATCGTTGTAAGTATAGTTTAAGTTGGCAGAAGCCGGATCGTAGTTTATTTTACTTTTATAATTAACAGCACTGGTCATGGCATCTTCGTAGGTTACTGATTTACCCACACTATTTTGTGGCCAATCGTAACCGTAGCAAGCCAGGGCCAGGATTACTTTGCTGGCATCAACTTTACTGCAAATATCATCCAGTTTTTCTTCCACCCATTCCTGATGAGAAATATCGCCCGCATTACTTTGCTCGGTATGCTGATCATAAGCCATCAATACAATGTAATCGTTATATTTTTGAAGAATTTCGGGTTTATAATCATCGTTTTCTGGTGAAATATCCTGAGAAACAATCAGTTTTTCTGCATGAAACTGGCCATAAAGGTTTTTCATGAAAGCATTAAAACTGTCGCTGTTCTCGAGGTTCAGTTCTTCAAAATCGATATTAATTCCTCTGTAACCATATTTTTTGGTAATGGCAATCAAATCATAGATGAGTTTTTGCTGCGCGGGCTGATCATTTAATAACCGCCTTACCGCTGCACCATCCCAATGATCTTTATTGTAATTCGAAACCACTGCAATAGCCGATTTTTTAGCTTTATGGATTACTTTTAAAGCTGCTGTATCTGCTTTATCAACAATAGAATCGCCGTTTAAAAAGAAAGATTCTGTAGCCACCATATCCAAATGGCCGATGTTCCTTTTAAGATCGGGTAATGATTTGCTCACTGTGGAAGCCCAGCTCACATAAAAAGCCATATTTATGCGTTTGCTGTTGCCGCGATGGGTTAAAATACGATGCTCCCGGTCTCTTTTAATTTTTTGAAGCTTCGACTTTTCGATCGTGAAATCCCGATACTGTTGCGATTTTTTTAACTTCTCTAACTGTTTTTCCGTTAAGGGTGTATTGGTATTTATAAAAGGCAAATTTGGTGCCTGTACCGATGATAGGGTATACACCACGCAGATAATTGCGCCTATGAAAACTAAAAAAAATGTGCGGCTTACCCAGGTAAAGGTGTGCCAGCGTCTTTTAGTCTCAGTTTGAAATATTTGTTTTCCGGACATTTTTCTTTTCTGATTTATTAATCAAATGTCACTAACGAATATGAAGATTGTATGAATGCTAAATTGGAATGGTTAAGATGATTGATCGTCTGGCCTGTTTTGAAATGCTGATTTTATCTCTCTATTTATCAGGGGAATAGGAAGTCTTCTGAATCTTTACATCATTAAGAGTTTAAGGTGGTTAAGGTTTTCTTGCATGATTGAAACGCGATAAGAGGGAAACGAAAAAAGCATGGTCATTCTGAGAGGTCAGCTTTAGGAAAATAAGGGAGTTGGGATGACTGGTTTTTCGTAAAATCGCCATTGGTAATCTTAAAGTGCTTGCTATAAGTTTGCCCTCTGCTCAGTCTTGCGTCGGTTAGCCACCGAATGGCTCTTACTTTTTCCTTGATGAAAAAGTAACAAACCTGAGCGCAGCGAAAGCATGCCTGCCTTAAAAACAACAACTACAAAGGCATAACTGAAAGGCTTGCATCGTTTTTTATCTGATAATGTTGCTTTTATAGGTATAAAAGATTGCTGCGCAATTTCTTGTAAAAACCTAAGAAAATCTTTATTACGGCAGCCTCTAGGCTCTGGCCTCACTCATCCCACAGCACTCGCTTGATTCTGCCTTGGGCTGTGATGGGATGAAAGTGGAAGCAAAGATTTCCTTGCTTTTTCCTGCGAAAATCTGCTATGCCGGATAGCAGCGTGCAGAGGATCTGTCATTGGTAGCCAGTCGATGGATAAATGTTTTTTGTTTTCAACTATTAGAGGTCTTAGACAGGCTCAGACAACATTTATGCTTACTTAATGAAATTGAGTTAGCCTGCAAAATATATCTACAAAAAAAGCCAGCATTTTTTAAAATTTGCTGGCTTTTTTATCTATATGATGGATGGACGATTTTCTTTTTATTCTTCTAAATAACCGAATCGCCCCTGGTTATAATCTTCAATCGCCTGGTGAATTTCATCCTGGGTGTTCATTAAAAACGGTCCGTATTGAACAATGGGTTCATTTATAGGTTCACCGCTTAAAATCAAAATCACACTGTTTTCTGAAGCATTGATCTTAATCTCCTCACCTTTATTTTTGAAGTAGACAAATTGATCGGCTACCACGGTTTCCGATCCGTTTATTGTAATCGAGCCTTCAATCACCATAAATCCGGTGTTAAAATGCTCAGGGAAGTTAAAAGTAGTTTCACCACCTTTATTCAGTCTGGCATTATAGAGTTCAATGGGGGTAAAGGTTTTTGCATTGCCTTTTATGCCCTGATAGTTACCTGCTATAATTTCAATTTTCCCTCCATTTTCGGGAAGATCAAAATGAGCCATATCAGCCTGTTTAATTTCCTGATAGCCGGGTTTGCCCATTTTATCTTTGGCTGGCAGGTTAACCCAAAGCTGCACCATTTGAAATGGACCGCCGGCTAAGCTGTATTGTGCTTCGTGATACTCTTTATGTAATATACCACTTGCAGCAGTCATCCATTGTACATCACCCGGGTAAATCACACCGCTGTTTCCAGAGCTATCGTGATGCGCAACCGCACCATGATAAGCTATCGTTACAGTTTCGAAACCCCGATGCGGGTGAACACCTACGCCTCTTGGTTCCTTCCTTGCAGAAAATTCGATCTTTGAGCCATAATCCATTAAGAAAAACGGGCTCATATTGATTTTATATCCGCTTGGGAAAAAATTATGTACCCTAAAGCCATCGCCAACCATATGTGGCGCTGGCGCTTTTAGTACTTTTTCTATTTGTTTTGTTTCCACGACCTTCAAATTTAAATAAGGCATGGTGCATAGGGCATGGAGCTATAGCCCCATGCTTAATTTCCCTTTGCGCTATGCTTATACACTTTTTACAAACTGTAATTCGCCTAAAATGCGAACTTCTTCACTTACCATTACGCCACCAGTTTCTAACGCAGCATTCCAGGTTAAACCGAATTCGGAACGGTTAATTTTTCCGCTTAAAGTAAAACCTGCTTTGGTATTTCCCCATGGATCGGTAGCAATACCACCAAATTCTGCAGTTAATTTTACCGGTTTGGTTTCGCCTTTAATGGTTAAATCGCCTTTAACAATATAATCGCCGCCATCTTTTTCTACTGAACTAGATTTAAATTCGATGTGTGCAAATTTTTCAGCGTCGAAAAAATCTCCGCTTTTTAAGTGATTATCACGGTCAGTATTTCCGGTATCGATTGAATTGATGTCGCCTTTGAAAGAAATTTCTGCATTTTCAAATTCATCACCTTCAGATGATAATTCTGCTGAGAAAGATTTTAAACTACCGGTTACAGTAGTAATCATTAAGTGTTTTACTTTAAATTGTAATTCGCTGTGGGTTGGATCTAATGTCCATTTTGTAGTTGCCATATCTTTTGTTTTTTGAGATGTTTAATATTTACAACACAAAAGTACAGCGCAGGTTTCGACTACAGATTGATGTATGGTAAGTAATGACAGATGAAATGATTGCGTTATTGAGGGAAGGATTGAATGTTAGGATTTAACAAAAACATTCAATCTATGGTCTGAAGTGTTTATTAGCCAGCTCCTTTCTTACACGGCTTAACGATTCAGGCGTAATGCCCAGATAAGATGCGATCATCCATTGCGGCACACGGAGCGTAAGGTTAGGATAAAGTTTAATAAAATCGAGGTATCTTTCTTCCGCCGTTGCACTCAATAACATGTTAATTCTTTTCTGCATAAAGCGGATCGAATTGTTGAGCAATTTAATTTGCATGGGTTGTAAGCAGGGTACTTGTCTGGCTGCTTCTTCCATAAAATTGTTGGGCATTAACACCGCTTCGGTTGCTTCAATGGCATCGATAAAAAATATTGATGGCTCATTGTTCATGTTGTTGCGGTCAGAAACCAACCAGTTTTCGGGGGCGAACTGGAGGATGTGTTCTTTGCCTTTCGCGTCAATTGAATACGCACGCAACAAACCTTTGCCTACAAAATATCCGTGTTTGAAATTATCGCCGGTATATTGCAATATTTCGTTTTTCTCGAATTTTTTAACCTTTAAAACAGATGATATGCTTTCGAACTGCTCATCAGTTATTTCTATTTTTTCCTGTAAGTATTTTTGGAACTGATGAATCATAAAGGTGGGATGTTATTTTTTTACGGGCTTAATATCGGAAAAATCTACACCACATTTACAATTACCACCACATCCATCTTTTTTTACCTGTAAAGATTTAAAAACCAAACGGCCAACATATACCAATGCTACCGCAAAAAGTAAAAAGACTAAAATCGTTTGAATATCCATAATGCAAATATAAGTGCTTTTAGGAGTACGGTGTTCAGATGAATGTAAATTATTGAGATACGGTTTTATCACCGCGGAAACGGGGTTTTTTATCTTGAATAGATGAATTATTATTTCTTTCGTTATAATTCATGTATCTACGAACTTTTTTGCTTGCCACGGAATCACGGAAGGAGCATATCTGTGTTTTATTCTTTGTAATCTCCATGGTAAAGAAAACAAGAACTATTCTTCCATAAAACCTACAGTACCACCAACCCAATCGAAATCGGCATTGTAACGAACGCCAATCATTTTGCCTTTGCTTAACCTGGCCAGATTGATGCAAAGCTGAGGCTCGCCACCATCGGGCCATAAGTACATCATTCTTACTTCTGCCTTTACACCACCATCAGGCGCCTGTACGGCTGGCTCGTAATTTACTTTTCTTTGTAAAATCCAGTTTTCGGGATCTTTTATATTGCTAATGTCTGTTTCGCTAACATCGATAATTACACCCATGCCAGCAAAAGAGAATAAAGGCTTAAGTACGTAATTTTCTAAATCTTTAGGGATTGTATTCAACTCATTTAAAAAACGTGTTTCAGGTACAAATTCGCTTTTTAGAAATGGCATGGTGTACTTACTGATGCGGTAAAACCAGTTAGGGTGCGTTACCCATTCCACGTCCAGCTCCTCACGTGGATCGAAGCTGTTTTTAAAAATTTCAGTATTATCGGCCACTTCATCAAAAATCAGGCGGTTATAAATCCTTTTTAACCGGATCTTTTTGCCATCTTCTTCGTAAAAGAGCTGTTTGCCTGCTTTTTTAATGTCTTCCAGTGCCAAAATTTTAATACCAAGCATGTTTTGGGTAACCAAAAAATCGATAGCCGTTTTCTGGTTAAGTGCATCTACATCCATTAAGGCCACTTCTTCTGGCTGATGTTTACCAATAATAACCTCTTTAAGCAGGTTGATGTACTTTTCTTCGGTAAATCCGTTTAAAAAATAATTAACCGAATGATCTATTTCGAAACTGCTTTGAAACGTTTTGGCCAGATGATGCTGAAAGCCATATAAGGAAGGAAATCCCTGCATTTCGATTAACATGGGAACAAGTTCTCCCCCTTCATTTTTACATATGCCAAAATCGAAAGTTAAAAAATGAGGTTGCTCATTTTCATTGGGCACATTCCAGCTTACAGGAATTGATTTTTGGGTGAGTTCCTTAAAGTTAGGTTGCTTTATTAATTTTATGATTTCTTCACCCGCTGCAATCAGTTTTTCTTTTAACGCTTTAGGTAAAAAAACTGGCGTTTCTGCCACACGAAAAGGAATTGGTGGATAGCCATTTTGCAATTCGGCAAGGAAGTTTTGATACTTCTCTTCGGTAAACTGCTGGTTATATTTTTGGCGTTGAGCAGGTATCATGTATAATGTGTTGTTTAGATTTTGCCAAGTAGTGCGTCCTTATGTAGTTCCGTCAGTTTTAAATCCAAATCTGACATAAAACTGCATTGAATTATTTTTACTATTTCATTTCTATTGATGGTGTTAGGATTTCTTCTCACTTGCATATAATGATCTCTTGTAATTTTCATAGTGAGTTTACCAATTGAGATATATTCAATCTCCTGACGGAGCTTCATTGCTATCCAGTTAAAAATCAAACAAGTCAAAATCCCTGTCAAAGCAAATTTCCAATTAAAGAAAAAAGCTACCAATGAGATTATAAAACCACCAATAATTAAAAATATTAGCCAAGTTTTCATGGTTAAAAAATTAACTGGTATACCCAGTTCTTTTTGAAATGCTTTTATTTTCTTCCTACGACCAATCCTAGGGAAAACTTCATGAAGGCGAGTCCTAGGGGTAATACTTCCTCTATCAATTTTTTGTGAAACAGCGATGGCACTTCGGATCTTATAAAAGGCTTGTTGAGAGGTACAACTTTCTTCATTCTGATAAGCAATGTTATCTTGGAAAACCTGGCAGATATCTCCAAATGTTTTTGTTTCTGAAAAAGCATCAGATGACAAATTGAGTTCGAAAGCTTTTGCTATGTAACCTAGTGTATCTTCTACATCCCGTAATTCGATATCTTGTAGCTTATAGTCTTCTACCGCTTTCATGAGTGTTAGTTCTATGCCTCTTGTAAATTCCCAATTGCTTTTTGTAAGAAATTAGGTAAAATAACACTTTGCGTCAGCACAATCCTTGCCGGATCGTCTAAACTGTTTAACATATCCAGGTATTTTTGTTCGCCGTGCATATCAACAATAGCCTTTTTCTTTTCCTCCTGAAGCAAATACATTTTCATGCCTACCGGATCAGCTTCTGGATGGAACTGTGTACCGATAATTTCATCAGAGAAGCGGATTGACATCATACAGCGTTCTAAATCGACATGTTTACGTTCTTTTTCGATAGCCAATAATTTAGCGCCTTTTTTCTCGAAAGCAGCAAAATCTGGTTCGATAACCTGCCAGTCTCTGCTATCGACTGAAAAGAAAGGGTTGGTGATGCCATTAAAAATTTCGTCTTTTTCTCCATCTTCTGTTAAGGTAATCGGGAAAATACCAAAAGCATTCGAGCGCCTTTCGGTTACATTGCCCAATTCATATTTCCTGCAAGCCAATTGGAAGGAATGGCAGATCAAAAAGGCATACTTTTTTCTTTCGTCGTTTTTATGGTTAAAAGCTTCTATCTGATCTAAGAGGTGAAAGAAATCATTTTCCCATTGTTCACCCTTACTTTCAACCGGACTTCCTGGCCCGCCACTAGAGATATAAGCATCATATCCGATGCCTGGTATTTCTCCTTTTTGCCTTAAATCAAAAATATCAAAGCTTAAATCGATATTGTTTTCGTTTCTAAAACGGGATAAAATTTCCTGAATCCCCCGCATACCCTGATTAGGTGCGCCATTATTCATGTCAATAACGGCCACCTTTAAGCTACTTTTATCCATTATAAAATTACTTTGCGCCTATAAGTGTTTGAGTAGTAATATAATCTACCACCGCCTCAAAGTTACCAGTTTGTTGGTAAACTGCCAACTGCCGGTCTGCGCCTGTGCCATGTTCGAGGATTTTATGCACGTAATTAATATCATCACGGCAGCCTAAATCATCTACTACATCATCCACAAAATCCAATAATTCTAAAATAAGATTGCGGCAGTTTACTTCCATTTCTTTTCCAAAATCGATTAGATTCCCGTCAATTCCATAACGTGCAGCCCGCCATTTATTCTCGTTAATTAATGCTCTCGAATAACTGATAAATTCCATGTTCTGCAACCGTAATTTGTACAGTTTGGCACATAAAGCCTGAAATAATGCGGTAAAAGCCATGGTTTCATCAATTAGCATCGGGCAATCGCAAATGCGGAACTCTACGGTATCAAAAAACGGATGAACACGAATATCCCACCAGATTTTCTTTGCATTGTCCATGCAATTGGTTTTGATGAGCAGTTTTACATAATTATCATAATCCTCTATGCTGTTAAAAATATCAGGAATACCGGTGCGGGGAAATTTATCGAAAATTTTGGTGCGGAAAGATTTGTAACCTGTATTTCGTGATTCCCAAAAAGGAGAATTGGTTGATAAAGCAAAAACGTGCGGTAAAAAATACCTCACCTGGTTGGCAATATGAATGGCCAGTTCACGAGACTGGAAACCTACATGTACATGCAGGCCAAAAATGAGGTTAGAGCGTGCGGCTTCCTGCAGTTCGTTTACAATCTCATTATAGCGTGGATGTTCAGTAATTAACTGTTTTTCCCAGTGCGAAAAGGGGTGAGTGCCAGCAGCGCCAATTCTTAAGCCTTGTTCGCCGGCGAGTTGTGATACGGTATAACGTAACTGAGAAATCTCTTTACGTGCCTCGGTGGTTGTTTTACAAATGCCAGTTCCAACTTCTACTACAGCCTGGTGCATTTCGGCCTTAACCTGGTCTTTGTGAATTTTTTGTGCAGCCTCTACAATTTTTTGGTCGTGAGAAGTAAGCTCTCTGGTAACGGGATCAATTACCATGTATTCTTCTTCTATGCCCAGCGTAAACTCGTTCATCCTGATATTGATTAAAATTTAAATCCCAATTATTTTTTTGGTGCAGCTTTTTTAGGCTTTGCTGGTGCTTTTTCTGCTGTTGCCGGTTTCTTTGGTGTAGCTTTAGCCTTTTCTGTAACAGTAACTTTCTTTGGCGCTGCCGCTTTAGCCACCTTTGGTGTAGCCTTAGCCATTAGCGGTTTACCGCCAACCGATGATTTGATGTATTCGCCCCAGGTTAAATTATCTTGTCCGTCTTTTTGCGCTTTAGCCCTTTCTATGGCATAATTGGCTGTGGTTTCTACTACCCAGTCAAAATTTTCCTGACCAACGCTTTTAATGTCGGCATCTGGTGCAGGGTTACAGAAATCGATTGCAATAGGCACGCCATCACGCACCGCGAATTCAACCGTATTGAAATCGTATCCTAAATATTTACATAGTTTTAAGGTGTATTCTTCTACGGTTTTAAGCAGTTTTGGATCTGGCGATTTACCTTCTGTTGCATAGCGCAAATGATGTGGGTTCCGTGGATCGTACTGCATAATACGAACGTATTTTCCGCCTATGCAATAACACCTGAAATATTCTTCGAAAATAATTTCTTCCTGCAAAAGCATCACCAATTGTTGTGTGCCACTGTGTTTATCAAAAAAATCTTCTTTATCATGCAGTTTATAAACATCTCTCCAGCCCCCACCATCGTAAGGCTTCATATAGGCCGGAAAGCCAGTGTATTCGAAAATGGCATTCCAATCTAATGGCATGGTTAAGTTCGAGAAAGATTCTCCAGTGGTTCCTGCAGGGTGTTCCCGTGATGGGATTAAGGCAGTTTTGGGTACGGGTACACCAATTTGCTCAGCCAGTGCATTATTGAAAAATTTCTCATCAGCACTCCACCAAAATGGATTGTTGATTACGGCAGTTCCGGTAATTGCGGCATTTTTTAATGATGCGCGGTAGAATGGTACATCCTGCGAAATGCGATCGATAATGACCGAATAACCTAATGGTGCATTCTGAAATATTTTGTCGATTTTAACAGCTTCGGCAGTAATGCCTTTTTCTGCTTTTTGATTGATTCTTTCGATTACGGCTTCAGGAAAAGAGCGTTCCTGTCCAAATAAAATCCCTATTTTTTTCATCGTTTTAAATTTGTCTTTCAATGGTGATTAAGCGATCATGAGCAGTGTTGCTGGTTGTACTTGTTTGCTCATGATGGTTTCATTGGTAAATTTTAGTTTAATTGTTTAACTGGTTAATCGGTTAATTGTTTTAAAACTGTAGTTCTTGCTAAGTAATCGACCCGGGATGTTGGTCTTTAGCCTAAATAATTATAATTGTGCGATATAATCCGGAAACATTTCTCTCCAGATGGGCCAATCGTGATCAGCATTTTGCCTGATATCCAGCCAATGGTCGATGCCTTTTTTTCTTAAAATTTCTGATAAACGTTCATTGTCGCCCCTGCACATATCCCGATCGGTTGTACCCAGCACAATTTTCATGTAGTGTAATTCAGGATTACTGTTGTTCAGCAGGTTGTCAACAGGGTTGTTGAAATAAACATCATCATTGTAAAAACCATCCAGCTGGCCAGAAATATCGAAAGCGCCACTCATGCTAAACATATGGCTAACCAGCCAGGGATGCCGGAAAGCGAAATTAGCAGCATGGTAACCGCCAAAACTACAGCCGGCAGTAATAATTTTACTGTGTCCGGTTTCATGTCTGGCCAAAGGTGCTACTTCTTCCAGTAAATACTTGTCGTACCAGATGTGGTTTTTAACCCTGTCTGCAGGATGGATACTTTTGTTGTACCAGCTTAATTTGTCAACACCATCCGGGCAATAGATCTTAATTTTTCCTTCGTTGATAAAACCCTCAACAGAATCGATCAACTTAAAATCTTTATTTTCAAAATATCGACCCATGCTTGTCGGGAACAGTAGGATAGGGATACCACCGTGACCAAAGATGAGCATGTCGATTTCGCCACTTAAATTCGGGCTGTACCATTTCTTATGTTCTTCTTTAACCATAATAAAAATTGAATGACTTAAGGTATAAATTAAAATCTACAAAAAGAATAGCTTAAGCCGTAAAAATGATACCAATCGAAAGCCAATTGTAAAAATTAACCTATGATAATTAATAGTTTACGGAGATTTGTACCTTTGCACCCTAATTCTGAGGCGATAGCCATGTGATAGGGGATTTTGATTATGATGTACACCACAATTTTATCGGTAAAAGTTAACACCAGCCACTTTAAAATACCCTCAGCTTATTTAAAGCATGAGGTAGAAATAGATATTTATACACCTGAAGGTATTTTAGGGAATGAAAAAATAGAGCTTCTTTTATTAAATGATGGGCAGGATGTGGCCAAAATGGAGTTTAGCCGCATTTTAGAAGAAGCCCACCATGGCAAAAGAAACCACAGGTTAATTGTTGTGGCCATTAGGGCATCAGCCGACCGATTAATGGAATATGGTGTTGCAGGCGTTCCTGATTTTAAGGGCCGCGGGGCGAAAGCCCACTTATACAGCGATTTCGTGATCAAAGAACTTTTACCTTTTGTTAAAAAGAAAATTGCAATGCCAATAACCGGTAAAGTAGGTTTTGCCGGATTTTCTTTGGGCGGTTTATCTGCTTTTGATATTGCCTGGAACAATCCTTCTGCTTTTGATGCCGTTGGTGTTTTTTCTGGCGCATTTTGGTGGAGAAAAAAAGATTTGACCGAGGGTTATAGCGATGCCGACCGTATTATGCATGCGCAGCTGGAAAGTACTTCTACCAGTCCGGATATGAAATTCTGGTTAATGACCGGGACAGAAGACGAAAAGGCCGATCGGAATAAAAATATGATTATCGATTCGATAGATGATACGATTGATGTAGTTAAAATACTCTTAAACAAAGGCTATAAAAGGCCTGACAATGTTTTTTACTACGAAAAAGTAGGCGGCAAACATGATGTTCCCACCTGGGAAAGTGTAATGCCGGCCTTTTTAGATTGGGCATTTGAAGTTTAACGGTTATATCTTCGCCAAAAGCGCATTCATTTTTAAACTGAGTTTCTTAGCCCCGATTTCGTTAAGGTGATCGCCATCGTAAAAATCCTGCGCATGAAAAGAACTATCCTGCAAAAGATTAAAGTACCTGACTGTAGTGTGGAAGGTATTCAGTTTTTTAATGGTAGAAAGTGTAGTCTTCAACTGGTTTTTGCTTAAATGCGATACATAAGATTTATAAGCCGGGCTGGTAAACAAGACCACCTTTATATGCTTGTGCTCGGCAAAGGCGATAATTTCATCCAGTAAATGCAGGTTAGTTGAATATTGTAGATTATCTTTCGCAGTATGTCGTGCTGCGGCTGTTACGCCACTTTTGATTAAGTCTTTGTGATGAATCGCTTTGTAGCTCGAACCCCAACCCAGGCTGCTGCAGCTAATGTCATTTTCCCCTCTAACATAATGGTTTAAAAGCCTGCTTAAATTGATGTCGAGTTTATTGCTCAGTATTTCCGTACTGTTAAAAATTTTATGATCAGTATTGATGTCGTAATAAATGCGGTAATTTTTTGCCCGCCAGGCTTCGGGACTATTTTGTAAACGGCCATAAAAGGAAAAATAATCAACAGGGATGACAATGTATTTTAAATGATCCCATTGTTGGCTGTACTTTTTTAAAATTTCCAGATCATAATCAAAGGACTGCGAAATGTAACTCGCGTTAAAGCTCGATTTGATGTATTTCGGATCGATGCCATAATATACATGAGAGCTGCCCAGAAACAAAATACTTACCTCTTTGGCGTGATGGTCGAGATAACTTTTTTTGTACTCGTAATCGTTTGGAATCCTTCGGATCAAAACTTCGCAAAAAACAGCCAGAAAGAGAATTGGAAGCAGAAAGATGGCGATAGATCTAGTGAATTTTTTCATAGCTAAAATTGAAAGTAAATGAATTGTTGTTCGGCGCCTGCGAAAAAGAATATGACCAGCACAAGGCCGTAGTAAATACCCCATCTAATTGGTTTAGGCCACGATAATGCAAATCTGGCAATGGCATATTGTTCCATTCTGCCATTCCATTCGATTAAAATAAACAAGGCCAATAACAGAAATAGTTTAACCGGCAATATTTGGGGAATACTGAAAAACGACTCAGAACCAATGGCTGATATGATATTGAAAGCATGCTGTACAGAATTTGCCCTGAAAAAGATCCAGGCGAAAACAGTTAAACCGAAGGTTAATACCATCGCTGCAAATTCTTTTAAGCTTGGGAATATTTTTCCTTGAGCAACAGTATCCAGGTTCGATCGGTTAGTATTGAAAACAATCAAGGGCATAATGTACAGTGCATTTAATAATCCCCAGATGATGAATGTCCAGTTGGCACCATGCCAAAAACCGCTCACTAAAAAGATGATAAACGTATTCCTTACTTTTATCCAGGTGCCGCCTTTGCTTCCACCTAATGGGATGTAAAGGTAATCTCTGAACCAGGTGGATAACGAGATATGCCATCTCCGCCAGAATTCGGCAATATCCCTGGAGAAATAGGGATAGGCAAAGTTTCTTAACAGCTCAATCCCAAATAACCGTGCTGTACCCAGGGCAATGTCTGAATAGCCAGAGAAATCGCCATAAATCTGAAAAGCAAAAAGAATGGCGCCAAGCAATAAAGTGCTGCCGGAATATTCTCCGGAATGATTAAAAATCATATTGGCGTAATTGGCACACTGATCGGCAATGACGATTTTTTTAAACAGACCCCATAAAATCTGGCGTAAACCATCAATCGCCCTGCTGTAATCAAAAGATCTTTCTTTTTTGATCTGAGGAAGTAAATGCGTTGCCCGTTCTATGGGCCCGGCAACCAGCAGCGGGAAAAAACTCACAAATAAAGAATAATCAATAAAGTTCTTTTCTGCCGGTATCCGGTTTTTATAAATATCGATTACATACGACAAACCATGAAAAGTATAAAACGATATGCCCACAGGTAAAATGACTTTTAATGTCCATGGGTTTACCTGAAGGCCAAAATTTGCAATGGCATCGGCAAAAGAGTCGGCGAAAAAATTGTAGTATTTAAATATCCCTAAAAAACCCAGATTGATGGAAATGCTCAGCCAGAACCAAAATTTTTTAGACTTACTGTTTTTACTTTCCGTCATTTTTAAGCCGGTGAAATAATCCAGTAAGGTGGAAAAAATGAGCAGGAACATAAAACGCCAATCCCAGCAGGCATAAAAGAAATAGCTTGCCCCCAGCAATAATATATTTTTAGATCTTAAACGTTCTTTTCCCAAAACCCAGTACAGTATAAAAACTATGGGCAGAAAAGCAGCAAAGCTAAAAGAGTTAAACAGCATAGCGTTGAGGTTAATACTTCGTTTAGGAATAAAATTAACGCTTTGAGCCGTCCGATTAATAGGGTCGGTAAATTTGTACGCAGAATTGCTTAAAGTTGTAAAATACCTGTATAGCTACTTCACGGTATTTCTATCGCTGTATTTTAGAAAAATACCAGTATCGAAAATGGTCCACAAACAGCTTCTTTGTCCGCATGCTTTTAGTGCTGCATTAGCCCAGGTATTACAGGTTTTGAAAATGCTGTAACTCCCTTTTGCCTCATAAAAGGCATCGCCAATATCGTAATGGATATTCGATTTTACATTGATCAAATGTCCGGCTTCATCTTTTTTGAAGCTATTTAAGATGTAATCGATCAACTGTCGATATTGCGTTTTGCTGATGCTAATTTTCTTACAGTCCGCATCTTCCCAAATGTTTTTGTAGTAAGTGGTGTGCATGGCAGATGTGCTTAAGCCTGAAATGGCCCTGAGCCCATTGCTGAGTTTAAGGTCTGAAAATTCTGGTGTTTCAAGGTAGAATTTCTTGTCGCCCCAACCCATCGCCAGGTATTGATAAGTGCTATCGGCCTCCAGCGTATTTTGGTAACTGATTTCTTTTGTCCAGTCCATTTCTGCGCTTACCGCCGGAACGATAATATCAGTATGTACGCCGTTAGTCATAATATATATGTTAACTTCCTTAGCGTTTTTTGGATAGGCATTTATAGTGATACGCGAACAAGCAAAAGCCGTTAAAAAGTAAAATCCAATCAGCATAATCAAAGCAATGCAGCATCTGCCAGCATATTTTAAAAACCTTTTGTTCATTTCGGTCAGATTATTTTATCCTTAATACAGCATTTGAGTTTTTGGTAACCCATTTACTGCGGGATATCGATTTTATTGATGGCGGCATCGAAAAACATGATTTTTTGCGACTTCAACTAATACCTACATTCACAATATGATAAAAGGACTTTTTGAAACCCATATTTATGTTGAAGATTTGGCAAGATCGATTGATTTTTACAGCAATACCCTGGGCTTAACACAATGCCATTACGAAGAAGAACGCAGAATTGCATTTTTCTGGATAGGGAAACCAAAAGAAGCGATGCTGGGGATCTGGGAAAAACCAAAAGTTGAGATTGATGTCAGACATTTTGCCTTTGGTTGCGACCTGGAAGACGTACTGGACAAATCGATTAGTTTTCTTGAATCTAAAAACCTAAAGCCCTATAACTTTCTTAAAAATGGAAACCACGAACCTATGGTTTTCGCCTGGATGCCAGCCTTGGCCATTTATTTTAATGATCCTGACGGGCATATATTGGAATTTATTGCCATTTTAGAAGGAGAGGCCAGGCCAGAGTTGGGCGTGATTTCTTACCAGGAGTGGTTAAATAGAAATATTTAATGTAATCTTATTATAGAATTGTCATCTTGAGCTTGTCGAAGGATCTATGAAGTATCGCTTAAAGCATTTCGACAAGCTCAATGTGACAATGTTCATAACAAATAGTTTAACCGGAAAATTTCCGCAGGGCTTCAGCTGTTGAGCCCAAAAAATTAATGTGTTTGCCTTTGTTACTTTCGTAAATAAAATCTTTGATGCTTTTGCTTTGATATGGACTAAAATCGCCAATAATGGCCAGGCTTACCCGGTAATTTGAAAACTTTTGGAGAATTTCTCCGGCTATCCCGTTTTTAAGGTCAAAGAAATCGGGCGTGATATTGCGTTCATGGATAATAATTTTATCAAAGCCCTGGTAATATAAGTTCCCCAATAAATCTAATCCATCTTCTGCATGATTAATGATGATTTCTTCCGAAATGAGCTCGGCAATATTGGTATTGTTTATGGTGTGTGATTCAATTTTCATCGGTAATTTTAAATAGGCGGATAAAGGTAATGATATTCATTTCCTTGCTGCTAATATAAATTTTGCTTTTAAACAGAACATCTGGTAAAAATCTGTTTATTCTATTTTAGAATTTTATAGCGATATTAGCCTTTAAAGCTAATTATCCTCCCACAACCATGCAAGAAATCGAAATTGTTGCTTATGCCTTTTCTCAGTTTGCTAAAATGGACGCCGAAGCGTTCGAATCCTCAAAACCACACTGGAAAATAAAACAATATAAAAAAGGCGATTTCTATAACCAGCATAGAACGGTTTGCAAATTTTTAGGATTTATCATCGATGGGGTATTTCGCTCTTACGTGGTTGATGAGAAAAGCGGCGAAGAGAAAAATGTCTTTTTATACTCAGGCAACCAGTTTGTAGTAACCTTTAAAAGTTTTATTAACCAACAACCTTGCGATTATCATACACAGGCCATGACTGATGCGACTGTGGTTTATATCCATATTGATGATTTATTGCAATTGTACCAGCAATCTCATCAATGGGAGACTTTTGGACGGCTTTTGGCGCAGGAGGCATTTAACATCGCTATGGATAGGGCGGAGAGTTTTGTTTTTAAAACACCCGAGCAGCGTTATCTCGATCTGATTAAATACCACCCGCAAATTTTTAATAATATTCCGCTCTATCATATTTCCTCTTATTTGGGCATCCAGGGGCCATCGTTAAGCAGGATAAGAAAAAGACTTACAGGTAAATAACGATTTTAACTTAGGTTAAAATTATTGCTGTTTTTAAGCTGGAGATTTGAGGTATCAAATTAAAACTAAAAACAACATGAAAACTTTAAAATCAAAAACAATCGTATTTGTACATGGTCTATTTGTAAACAATAAAAGTTGGGAAAATTGGAAAACTTTCTTCGAAGCTAAAGGTTACACCGTTTATACACCTGCAAATCCATCGCATGAAGGTGATCCAACTGCTTTAAGAACCAACATTGATCCCAATCTAACCAAGGTAAATTTCGTTGATGTGGTGAATAACCTTGTGAAATTTATCGACACCCTGCCGGAGAAACCCATTCTGATCGGACACTCATTGGGCGGTTTAACCGTTCAAAAATTAATGGACCTGGGTAAAGGCGAAGCTGGGGTAATGATTGATGGTGCCCCTCCAATGGGTGTTATTCCATACGAATGGAGCTTCTGGAAATCTAATTTTACAGTGGTTAATCCATTTAAAGGTAATTCTGTTTTTATGCCTACTAAATCGTGGTTCCATTATACCTTCGGTAATACTTTGCCAAGAGCAGCATCTGATCAGGTATTTGATGAATTTGTGGTGCCAGAAAGCAGAGCGATTGCCTGGGGAACCTTAAAAAGTTATGCCAAGGTAGATTTTAAAAAAGCCCACCAACCTTTATTGTTTATCGCTGGCGAAAAAGACCATATTATGCCAGCGAGTTTGAACAAAAGAAATTTTAAAGCCTACAAAAATCCAGATAGCATAACCGATTTTAAAATGTTTGAAGGAAGAGGCCACTTCATTTGTGGTGAAAAAAACTGGGAAGAAGTAGCAACTTATATCTACAACTGGATCAAAAACTAAATTCCTGACAGGTTTACTTAAGGTTTTAAATTAATTCTAACCGGAAAGGCGGGTGTGTAAGAAAGGGAAAACATTGCTCTCGCTTTTCTGTTTAAAAATGAGATAATTACAACATTATCATCATATTAAATAGTGAGAGATATAGTAGAAAATCCATTTCAAAACACTATCTTTGCGCCAAATTTGAGGCGCATTTTATGCAAAAGATTAGAAATATAGCTATTATAGCACACGTTGACCACGGCAAAACTACTTTGGTTGATAAGATTTTACATTCTTGTTCTATTTTTCGTGACAACGAACAAACAGGAGATTTGATATTGGATAACAACGATTTAGAGCGCGAGCGTGGTATCACGATTGTATCTAAAAACGTATCGGTTCAATACAAAGACGTAAAAATTAACATTATTGACACTCCTGGTCACGCGGATTTCGGCGGTGAGGTAGAGCGTGTTTTGAAAATGGCAGATGGTGTACTTTTACTTTGCGATGCTTTTGAAGGTGCAATGCCTCAAACGCGTTTCGTAACGCAAAAAGCTTTGGCCCTTGGTTTAAAACCAATTGTGGTAGTAAACAAAGTGGATAAAGAAAACTGTCGCCCGGAAGAGGTTTACGAGCAGATTTTCGAATTGTTCTTTAACCTTGAAGCCACTGAAGATCAATTGGATTTCCCGGTAATTTACGGTTCATCTAAACAAGGATGGATGAGTACCGACTGGAAAGTACCCACTACTGATATCTTCGCTTTATTAGATGCGGTTGTGGCTAATATTCCACCTGCACCAATTAACGACGGTACTTTGCAAATGCAGATCACTTCGTTAGATTATTCATCTTTCGTTGGTCGTATCGCAATTGGTCGTGTACACCGTGGTACAATTAAAGAAAACCAACCGGTTACTTTAATTAAACGCGATGGTAAAATTGTAAAATCAAGAGTAAAAGAACTTTATACTTTCGAAGGTTTAGGAAAAATCCGTACTTCAGAAGTAAGTTCAGGTGATATTTGTGCGGTTGTAGGTATTGATGGATTTGATATTGGCGATACTATTGCTGATTTCGAAGCACCAGAACAATTACCGGTGATCAGCATTGATGAGCCAACCATGAACATGTTGTTCACCATTAATAACTCTCCATTTTTTGGTAAAGAAGGTAAATTAGTAACCTCTCAGCGTATTAAAGAACGTTTATACAAAGAGATGGAGAAAAACTTAGCTTTAAAAGTTGTTGAAACAGCTTCTCCAGACGCCTGGTTAGTTTATGGTCGTGGTATTCTCCATTTATCTGTATTAATCGAAACGATGCGTCGTGAAGGTTATGAGATTCAGGTAGGTCAGCCTCAGGTTATCATTAAAGAAATTGATGGTAAAAAACATGAGCCAATTGAAACTTTAATCGTTGATGTTCCGGGAGAAGTTTCTGGTAAAGTAATCGAATTGGTAACTCAACGTAAAGGTGAGTTGTTAATTATGGAGCCAAAAGGCGATTTACAACACTTAGAATTCGAAATTCCGGCACGTGGTATCATTGGTTTACGTAATAACGTTTTAACTGCTACAGCAGGAGAAGCGATTATGGCACACCGTTTCAAAGCTTACGAGCCTTGGAAAGGTACAATCCCAGGTCGTTTAAATGGTGTATTGGTTTCAATGGAAAAAGGACAAACTACAGCTTATTCAATTGATAAGTTACAAGATAGAGGTCGTTTCTTCATCGATCCGGGAACTGATGTTTACGAAGGTCAGATTATGGGTGAGCACATCCGTGATAACGATTTAGTGGTAAACGTGGTAAAAGGTAAAGCATTAACCAACATGCGTGCTTCTGGTACTGATGATAACACGCGTATCGCACCAGCAATTAAATTCTCTTTAGAAGAAGCAATGGAATACATCCAGGCTGATGAATATATCGAGGTTACACCGCAAAGCATGCGTTTACGTAAAATCTTCTTAACAGAACAAGAACGTAAAGTTAAAGGAAAGCAATTCGCTTAATTCCTTAAACATATACATATTAAAGCCCCGATGTAAATCGGGGCTTTTTGCGTTTAAACATTAAAGGTTGCTAATTGGTTTACCACCTGAGCCACCTAAGAACATCTGAGCTGGGCGCATCATTTATGTTTCTAATTAGAGTTGACAACTTTAATAGTCAATAGGAGCTGAAGTTGTCAACTCTTGTGTTAAATCTTAAACGGTAATAGAAATAATAAGAAAAGCAGTTTTAGTGCATTTTTTAAGGTTAGTCCTTCTTTCCGCTAAATCCCCGATGAAGAATCGGGGGATACCGCTAAAATAAGGTTTAGAACGGTTAGGGCTGTGATTATAGATTGGTTGATTATTCACCTAATTTGAGCGTTGCCGACTTCAATGGCAGGGGAGAATAACTTCGGGTAAGGTGTTGCTGGTCAGTTAAATCGTTAATCAATGTGCAATTTTTGTCAGCGTTTTTTCATAAAACCTGTAGGAATAAAAAAACTAACAATTAGATGGCAATTAATTTTGCTTTCAGTTTTAATTTTGTGTTTTTGCTAGCAAACTAATGATCCACCATCATGATTAATAAAGGGTTATCCAAAACGGGTATATTTTTATTAAATATGCTCTCGCTGTTGCCGCTATTTATTTTATACAGATTGGCGGATGCTTTTTACGTGTTAATATTTTATGTTTTTGGCTACCGCAGGAAAGTGGTTAGGGAAAATCTGGTTAATGCGTTTCCTGAGAAAAATACGATCGAAATCAATGCGATAGAAAAGCGTTTTTATAAATTTTTGTCTTCACTTTTTATTGAAGTAATCAAAATGAAAAGCATTTCTAAAAAAGAATTAAACAAAAGGGTAAAATTTAAAAATACCGATCTGGTAGAAGCTTACCTCAAAAATAATGAAAGTGTACTTTTCTGTTCATCACATTATGGCAATTACGAATGGGTGTGTATGGCAATTGGTTTAAACTTTTCGGGCGAACATTTCCCAATTTATAAACCGTTAAGTAGCGAAGCTTTCGATAAGTGGTTTCTGACCATGAGAAGCAAATTTGGCAACCAAATGGTATCCATGCGCCAAACTTTAAGGGCTATCCAATCCAATAAGAATAAACCAACCATGTTTACCTTTGGCAGCGATCAGGCACCCTCAAAAGACGAATCGAATTACTGGACAAGCTTTTTAAATCAGGAATCTTCTATACAGCTGGGGATTGAGAAAATCGCAAAAAAAACGAACCGCCCGGTTTTTTATCTGAAAATCAATTATTTGAAAAGAGGATATTACGAAGTAGATTGTGTGCCAATCTGTTTAAATCCCGCCGAAACTGCCGAGTTTGAAATTACCGAAATGCATACCCGCTTTTTAGAGGATATGATTAAAGAAGCCCCTGCTTATTGGTTATGGAGCCACCGCAGATGGAAATACAAACCTGAACCAAAGGTTTCAAAAGTGATGTCAAATGATCAGAATAGAATGGATGCCATGGCTTAGGCTAATCCATTTGTCTAAATATGAAAACTAACATTTTCGTGGCATAATTTTTTAAGGTGCTTTTTAAATTAGCATTTTAAAATTTCTGGTATGATTAAAAAGGGGATTTCCCATCTGGGAATATTTTTTTTAGGCGTATTATCTTTGTTCCCATTATCTGTTTTATACATACTGGCCGATGGAACTTATCTACTGTTATACTTTGTTTTTGGTTATCGGCGCAAAGTGGTCAGGAAAAACCTGTTAAACGCATTTCCTGATAAAACATTACGAGAGATTATTACGATCGAAAAACGGTTTTACCGTTATCTGGCCTCTCTGGTTTTCGAAATTGTTAAAATGAATAGCATCTCCAAACAAGAGATCAAAAGACGTTTTGTGTTTAAAAACAAAGAACAGGTCCAGGCATATTTAGATCGTGGTCAGAGTGTGTTGATCTGTTCAGCGCATTATGGTAACTGGGAGTGGGGTACTTTGGGCATCGGGCTTAACTTTTCTGCAGATCATTATCCAATTTATAAACCCTTAACAAACCCTACGTTTGATAATTGGTTTAAAAAAGTACGAAGCAAATTTGGCAATCAATTAATTGCCATGCGGCAAACCATGCGGGCTTTGCAGGCGAGTAAAGATAAACCAAGCATGTTTAGTTTTGGGAATGACCAGGCGCCCTCGAAAGACGAATCGCATTACTGGACAAGTTTTATGCATCAGGCCAGTTCTGTTCAGCTGGGGATTGAAAAAATTGCAAAACGCACCAATCAACCAATATTTTATTTTAAAATCAATGTGCTGAAACGCGGTTTTTATGAAGTTGATTGTGTGCCGTTATGTTTAAATCCGGCTGAAACCGCTGAGTTCGAAATTACCGAAATGCATACCCGTTTTTTGGAAGAAATAATCAGGGCAAAGCCAGCGTATTGGTTGTGGAGCCATAGAAGGTGGAAATACAAGCCTAAGCACCAGCTGCTATTTGCTTCAAATGAAATACTAAAGCAGGCATAATTTCCTAAATATTTTATATTTGTTGTGATAATGCCTGCCGATGAAAACCTTTAAAAAAATACTGTTAATCCTGATTTATTCGTTTTTCTTATCATTACTGGCATTATTCCTTTGGAAACCATATTTGTTGAATGTATTAAAACATAGAACACCCAACGCCGAAACCTACAAAATTTTCCCACAGGAAATTTCACATAAAAGCGATTCTTCCTTTCATTTTATCAGACCGGCTCAGCAGCGAAACGATTTAGATACATTGCATGTTTTAGATGGGAAGGACCAATCTATTCCATTGAAAGAATATTTAAAAAATGGGCAGATCAATGTTTTTATCGTGATCAGGAATGATAGTGTTTTATATGAGCGATATAACACGGGTTATAGCGACAGTACTTTGACGACTATATTTTCTGGCGCTAAAAGCATGATTTCTATTATGCTCGGTCAGGCCTTAAATAATCATAGTATTAATAGCCTGAATGATAAAGTAACCCGGTATATTCCCGAATTAAAATCGAACCCTGCCTTTGAACAAATTGCCTTGAAAAATCTGCTGGATATGAAATCGGGCCTTGAATTTCAGGATGCGTTGGGCGGAATAGTAAAAGCGTTTTTTTCTGATGAGGCTAAATATTATTATACCAATGATATGAAAGCACAGTTGATGAAAGTTAAACTGGTAAATCAACCAGGCACGGTTTGGAAATACAAAAGTATCGATCCGATTGTATTGGGCTGGGTTTTACAAAAAGCAACAGGAAAATCTGTAGCACAATATTTTGAAGCCAATGTATGGAAAAAAATAGGGGCAGCGTATAATGCAAGCTGGGGATTAGACCAAGTGAACGGTTTGACAAATACCGCGAGCCGTTTTCAGGTTACAGCTATTGATTTCGCTAAAATTGGCCGGTTATATTTAAACAAAGGCAAATACAATGGTAAACAGGTCGTGCCAGAGCGTTGGGTGGATCAATCGGTCAATATGGGTTCAGAACAACCTGCTTCTGCAAAGGGCTGGCAAAAATCGGCACATCATTACCTCTGGTGGATTCCGCAGGAAGGAGATAAAGGAGATTACGCTGCAGAAGGAATGCTTGGCCAAAGGTTATATATGGATCCAAAAACAAACACCATTATTGTGCAGTTTGCTGATCGTGGTGCTGGTCATTATCCTTACCGCAAAATCAGCAGGTATTTAAGTGGTCTGCCGTTTAGCTATCCGAAGTCTTAACCGCAAAGTTCGAAGGAATAAGGAGCGCAAATAACGCTACGGATTTTTTCTTTCTTCGCGTAAAACTTAGCGGCCTTTGCGGTTAATTTTTTAAAATAGTACATTGCCGCTGCATGGAAAACAACGATGTAAGAATTTCAAAAAAGAAGCCGATTTTTCCGGTAACACCTGCTTTGCAGAAATATTTGCGTACTTACCAGCGTGAAGCGAAATTACCCATCGGTTATCACGATTTAATGCAGTTTAATGAAGCGTTTCCACTAATGGATAAGTTTGGTAAAGATTCGCTTTGGGAAGGACCTATATATGCACAGGATTTAATTGAAACCTTACACGATGGTTTAAAAGAAATTTATGCGAACTTAAAAGCATCCGGCAATTTGCGCATTGTTGAGCATAAGTACATCGATAAAATAGAATACTGCACCTTCGGCAATACCCATCCTTTTCGCATCCGCATTGTAAACCGTTTAAATGATGTTTACGATTATTTCTATATTAAAAAAGCCGATGCCTCGCGTATTTATGGTTTAGAAATGGAAGAAATCCTTTCACCTAACCAGGTGAATTATCTTGTTGATGGCAATACTTTAGTAGAAGAACATATTGCCGGGATTCCAGGCGATGTTTTTACAAAAGGACAGTTGTATACGCCAGAGTTTAATCCCACCAGAATAGCAAAAGAGTTTGTAAAGTTTAATGAGCGCTGTTTGATTATGCTTTTGGGCGATATGCGGGCCTATAACTTTGTGGTACAGATTACACCCGATTTCGATGATATCCAGTTCCGTATCCGTGCAATAGACTTTGACCAACAGTTTTACGAAGGAAATTTGAAGGTTTATCTGCCTCAGTTTTTTAAAGAAAATCTACCTTATGTAAAAATGAGCATGGAGCAATTGACAGATAAAACGGTACTGCAATACCAGCAGGAAGAACGCTCGTCTATTGTGCATCGGGTAAGGAGCGAACGGCATCGCCTGACCGATCTCCGCGATGTTTCGAATAAAGAAGAATTAACCACTCCAGAAAATATCGCGCTGCTAAAACAGAGTATGAGCGATTATTTTAAGGATACAAATTATTTGCGCTGTAAAACCATGACAGATATTATTGAACTGAATATCAAAAATATTATCAGGCAGGTTAAATTGTAAAGCTCCGTGGTAACACCTGACAGCACGCAGAGAAGACAAAAATAAAAACGGCCAGCAAGCTGCCAACCGTTTTTGAGTGAATCTAGAAAGAGCGTCCAAAGTTTTTAGGCATGCTGCCCCTCATGAACACCCTCGGCAAATTCCTCTACAATTTTATCGTTAAAAGCAGGTAAATCTTTTGGTGTACGGCTTGTAACCAAACCCTGGTCTACCACTACTTCCTCATCCGACCAAAGTGCGCCTGCGTTAATTAAATCCTGTGAAATATTCTTTACTGAAGTCAGTTTTCTTCCTTGAACAACATCTGCGTTGATTAAAGTCTGTGGGCCGTGGCAAATCGCAGCAACAGGCTTTCCATCAGCAAAAAAAGACTTTACAAAAGCCAGGGCATCTTCGTTAACGCGTAACTGATCAGGATTAATTACGCCACCCGGTAAAAGTAAACCGTTGTAATCATCGGCATTTGCTTCCGAAATGGTTTTATCAACATCCACATCTATCGACCAGTGATCGTGGTCCCAGGCTTTTATTTTTCCGCTTTTTGAGGAGATAATGTGAACGGTTGCGCCCTCTTCTTTTAACCTTTTAACTGGTTCGGTTAATTCTACTTCTTCAAATCCGCTTTCTGAAAGTACAGCAATAGTGCGGTTACTTAATTGTCCCATAATCTTTAAATTTTTAATAGGTGATATATTAAAGACAGTTAAGAAAAATTATTGTTTTTAGAAATTTGAGATTGCGATATTAATTAACCCGATCATCATGCTGTCCCGAATCTTCGGATTCTGCATCTTTTGGGTAATAATACTGTCTAGTTAGGATAGATTTTGAAACAAGTTCAGAATGACGACCTGCCGGAGATTAGCTAATCGTTGGTTCTGCGGTGTTTTACAAAATACAAGGCCAAATTGCCCGCAATAATGATATGATTAAAAATATTGGGTACTAAACCATAATATTTAGTAAAGATTTTAAAGCGTTCTTTTAAACTTTCGCGGTGTTTTTTCTTGCTCATTCCACCAACCAGATACTTGGCCACATAGCGGTGAACGTTTACAATATTCGAAGCCTTTTTTGCCGCTTTGATAATCCAATCAATATCGGCACTATACCGATAAGTTAAATCGTAAGGGGTAATAATGCTTCGTCGGATATAAATGGCTTGGTGGCTGATGTTCATGCCATACTTAAAACTCGTCCAGTCGAATTCTTCAGGCGCTTCATGCCTTCTGCGACCTAAATTTTCCCAATTATCATTGTACATTTCGGTTTCGCCGTAATAAATGTCGGCACCAGGAGCTGTAGCAAAAACATCTTCTACCGTATGTTTATCGTAAATCTCATCGCCTGAATTCATGAATAAAACATAATCGCCAGTAGCTAGTGCCAAACCTTTGTTCATGGCATCATAAATGCCTTTATCGGGTTCGGATACAATTTTTGTAATCCGATCTTCGTAACGCTGCACAACTTGCAAAGTACCATCGGTAGAGGCTCCATCTATTACAATATATTCAATTTTTTTATAGCTCTGATTGAGGACAGACTGAATGGTACGTTCGATATCTCGAACATTATTGTAAACAATGGTGATGACAGTTAGCTTTGGCAAGGGATGGCTTTTTGGTTTGGAGTAAATTTAATAAAGATTGTGGAAATTTTTCTGCCTCAATGTGAAAATGAAATTGGGTAAACATTTGACCTGCGAACCAAGGAATTAAGCTAAATTTATAATGGTGTTAAACAGTTAATCCATCAACTTTTTGAGGGTTTCTACATCCGGTAATAAGCCTTTATAAGCAGATGGCAGTACCTTACTGGTTTTGTAGGTAGAAACACCCATTGCTTTGTTAAAATCCCTGAAGGAGAACTCCACCACTTTGTTGTTTTTTTCTTTGCATAAAATGATGCCTATTGAGGGCTGTTCGTGAGGTTGCTTTATATATTCATCCAGAGCTGAAAGGTAGAAATTCATTTTGCCCATATATTCTGGCTTAAATTTGCCAGTTTTTAACTCAAAAACCACCAGGCACTGTAAGCGGCGGTTAAAAAATAAAAGGTCTAAAAAATACTCTTCTTCTTCTACAATCAACCGGTACTGATTGCCAATAAAAGCAAAATCAGAACCTAATGACATTAGGAATTTTTTAACATTATGTACGATTTCACTTTCTAAAACCCGCTCATCATTTTCGTCGGTATCTTCTATGTTGATGAAGTCCAGCAAATATTCATCTTTGAAAGTCTGCAGTGCTTTTTGCCTTATGTCATCATTAGAAATTGTTTTCGAAAAGTTGTTTGGTAAACTACCAGAATTACTAAATGATTTGTTTTTGAGGTGGTGTTTTAACTTAGCTAAACTCCAAAATTCGGTTGCTGTTTTTTGGATGTAATATATCTTTTCTTCCAAAGTTTTTGTAGATTGGATTAACTCTACATGATGTGAAAAACTTAGTTTAAAGAAATGATTTTCAATTTGGGCCAACAGTGTTGGGATAATTTTAACAATCTCATTATCAGCGTTTTGAATTTGGTCCAACAGTGTTGGTCTAAATTCAAGCTGCTCGATTTCAATGATTGATGATTGGCCTATTTCTGATGGCTTGATTATGAAATATTCTTCCCAGAGTTCAAAAAACAATCGCATTCTTTTAATCCCTGTTGCTGAAAATCCTCTTAAGCCAGGTAATTCGGTCTGCAAATCAGCGGAAAGGTTCTCGATAACTTTAGCACCCCATTTTTCTTCTTTAATTTTAACTGAAATAAACTTCCCAACGGCAAAATATAGCGTTAAAAGTTCTTTGTTTACTAAAGTTGCAGCACGATAGCGGCTTTGTAAAATGGCCGACTTCAGGGTCTTAATATTGTCGAGATAACTTTTGCCTGGTTCTATGGTAAGTTTTATTTCGGCTGTAAATCAATCAACGTTTCGTATAGATGGATATGCTCTGCAGCAATTACTTCTTCTGAGAAATCTGTTAAAATACTTAATCTGGCTGCTTTTTGGATTTCTTCTTTATTTGGGCGATGGTAAAGCCACTCAATACCGTTTGCCAGATCTTCAGCATTCTGGTATTCGGCCAGATAGCCATTTTGCATATGTTTAACCATATCCGGAATCCCACCCGTGGTAAAAGCAACAACAGGGGTAGCGCAGGATAAACTTTCCATCACGGTATTGGGCAGGTTATCTTCTAACGAGGGTGTAATAAATGCATCTGCTGCCGAATAACATTTCGCTAAATGATCATCTTTGTTTATCGTGCCTAAAAAAGTGGTTTTGAAGGGGAACTCAGGCATTTCTGCATTTTCCTTATTTCCGAAAATAACGAGTTCGATATTTTCTTTTTGTATGCCAGCCCTGCGCGATAAAATTTCTAACGCTTCGATTAAATAGGGGGTTCCTTTATGTTTGTCGTTTTTCGAAGGCATAAATCCACTCATCAACACAAATTTATCTGGATTGATCTTCAGGATTTTTTTAGCCTCTGATTTAACGTAAGGCTTGAAAATTTTCGTTTCTATGGTATTGGGGATTACTGTAGCTTTTCTGGTACCCAATAAACTGCTGAACTTTACCGAAGCTGCCATCCACTTGCTCGGCGCCACGATATGGAAATTTAATTCACCGTAAGCTTTCTGTTTTCGCAACCAGGTTTTGTGCGAAATATCATTTTTACCACTGATTTTCAAAATCGGACAATTACCGCATTGTTGATGAAAGTTTTCGCATCCATAACGCACATGACAGCCTCCTGTAAAAGCGTTGCTATCGTGAAAAGTCCACACAATTGGCTTTTCCAGTTCGTCGAGCTGTGCTAAAAACTTAGGATTTAAAAAGCCGTGGTTTACCCAATGTAAATGGATAACATCAGCATTTTTAACATCTGGATGGTTAATTACCGAACGGCCAAACCACTGCAAACTGAAAGGGGTTTTTATCGATTTGCTGAGCCATTTGGCAAAATATCTTTCAGATAGGATGTTATAAACGGCCCTGGCTTTTTGAAAAGGCGATTTGCTAAAGGTATCTATTTTCGGATTTTGACCAAATTTATAGTAAACCAATACTTTTGAATCGATTCCACTAGTCTTTAAGGCATCACTTAAGCGCAAACAGGCACGTCCTGCTCCGCCATTTCCATCGTAGGTATTTAGGTGTACTACTTTCAAATCAATCAAAAATACATTTTATTGTTTACGAATATAAAATCTGTTGCGTAATTTCATCTTAATATTTTTTATCGCTTTTTTATTGTAGGATGTATCCTTTAATGTCTAAAATAACTGTCCCTAAGTTTGATGGTTATTTTAAACAAGCTAGGTTAACGCATCCAAAGCCAAACAAAATAAATCATGATCAAATCCCTGTTGAAATCGCTTGCAACATTCGCATTTTTGTTGCCCATTCATTCCTTAGCCTACAGCCAAACCTACTTTGCGGCATACCCTGCTTTAACGCCCGATGCACAAACAATAGTATTCAGCTATGATGGTGATATCTGGAAAGTACCGGTAAAAGGAGGTGTAGCTTCGAGGATTACTGCCATGCAGGGAGAAGAAATTAACCCTAAAATATCTCCTGACGGAAAGTGGATGGCCTTTTCATCCAATCAGTTTGGCAATTATGATGTATATATTATGCCTTTGGCAGGTGGCGATATTAAACAATTAACTTTTAACGATGCTGCCGATGAAGTAGACAATTGGGGCTGGGATTCAAAAACAATTTATTTCACCTCCGGACGATATAACTCTTTTTCAAGCTATAAAGTAAGTGTAAACGGTGGTACGGCCGTCCGTTTATTCGATAATTACTTCAATACGACGCATCACATTGCCGAATCGCCAACGGGTGAACTCTTTTTCAGCGATACCTGGGAGAGTTACCGCTTTGCTAACCGCAAGCATTACAAAGGTGCCTATAATCCCGATATCCAATCGTACAACCCGAAATCGAAAAGTTATAAACGTTATACCGATTACATCGGAAAAGATTTCTGGACTAGTGTTGATCAAAAAGGGAATATCTTTTTTGTATCAGATGAAGGCAATGAAGAATACAATCTATACACTTTTATTGGTGGAAAGAAAACAAGCCTGACCAATTTCGATACTTCCATTAAGCGGCCTTTTGTTTCGGCCAATGGAACCACAGTGGTGTTTGAAAAGGATTATCAGTTATATACTTACGATGTAGCTTCAAAGAAAACAGAGAAAATCAACATCAATACCTCACGTAATCAGGTATTGAGTAAAGAGCAGGAATATGATGTCCGTGGCAACATTTCAGCATTTGATGTTTCTACTGATGGCAAAAAGATGGCTTTTATTTCGCGTGGAGAGGTGTTTGTAAGTGATGCAGAGGGGAAATTTGTACGCAAGATTACCAACAGTGGCGAACGTGCCTTAGAATGTAAATGGCTGGCCGATAATAAAACGATTCTGTTCAGCCAAACTGCTAACGGTTATCAAAACTGGTTTACCATTACCGGCGATGGTAAAGGGTCGGTAAAACAGCTTACCAAAGACAAGGCAAACGTGCGCGATATCACCTTAAATAAAACCAAAACCATGGCAGTATACCTGAGTGGAAGAAACGAGCTCAAGCTAATGGATCTTAAAACTTTCGACGCAAAGACATTGGTAACCGACGAATTTTGGGCTTTACAAAATGCTGCACCAAGTTTTTCGCCAAATGACGAATATGTGCTTTTTACCGTTTACCGAAATTTCGAGCAGGATATTATGGTGCACAACATTAAAGGCAATAAAACCATTAACTTAACCAATACAGGTGTTACTGAAACTGGTCCGGCATGGTCGCCAGATGGCAAGTATATTTTCTTTACCAGTGCCCGTACCAAGCCCTCTTATCCAACCGGAATGGCCAATGCGCACATTTACCGCATGGCATTGAACAATTACGATGAGCCTTACCGCTCTGATAAGTTCGACGATCTGTTTAAAGAAACCAAACCCACGCCAACAGAAGTTAAACCTGCAGTACCTGAGAAGAAAAACGATAAAAAAGCAAAAACAGATACAACCAAAAAGAAAACTGAAGTAAAACCTACGCCTAAACCAGCAAATGTAATTACCATTAATACACAGGATATTTTAGATCGCATAGAGCTGGTTGGCCCTGCATTTGGAGGTCAATTCGGAACAGATGCTTTTGCCAAAGGCGATAAAACTTATGTTTTTTATGCCTCCAACCACGAAGGTGGTGCACCCGGGCTTTATCGCACGACCATTGAGCCTTTTGAAGCCAATAAAACAGAAAAAGTTGCCGATGGAGGTGATTACTCCATTATCTCGGCAGGAGATAAATTTTTCGTTTTATCAAGAGGGGTAATTAACAAATACAGCTTAGAAAGCAACAAGCTTGATCGGGTAGATCATGGTTATAAATTTACCAGAAACCTCAATGCAGAATTTAATCAGATGTTTTACGAAACCTGGGTAGGTTTGGATGAAAATTTCTATGATGAAAAATTTCATGGTGTAGATTGGGATAAAATGAGGACACGTTACGCCGCTTATTTACCTTATGTGAACAACCGTAGTGACCTGAGGATTTTATTGAACGATATGTTGGGCGAACTGAATTCTTCGCACATGGGCTTTAACAGTGCAGGGGCAGAGGAACGCAAAAACCTTACTTACATCACCAACGAAACAGGGATTATCTTCGATAATGAAAACCCTTTAAAAGTTGAACGTATTGCCGCTAAAAGTAACGCTGCCCGTACCGGGACTAATATTTTGGCAGGAGATATTTTAACAGAAGTAAACGGTGTTAAAGTAGATGAAAAAATAGACCGCGATTATTATTTTAGTAAACCATCGTTGGATAGAGAAATGACGCTGACCTTTAAACGTAATGGGAAAGATGTTTTCGTAAACGTACATCCGGAAAGCTCAGGTACTTTGCGTGGAAACCTTTACGATGAATGGATCACTCAAAATCATAAAAATGTTGATAAATGGAGCAACAACCGGATTGCTTATTCTTATATGAAAAACATGGGTGGTGGTGAACTGGAAACTTTCTTGCTGGATATGGTTGCGCAAGAAGAAAATAAGGAAGCCATTATCCTCGATCTGCGTTATAATACCGGAGGAAATGTACATGATGACGTGCTAAAATTCCTTTCTCAGCGCCCTTATCTGCAATGGAAATACCGAGGTGGTAAAATGGCTCCACAAAGTAATTTTGGTCCGGCAGCGAAGCCGATTGTATTGTTGATTAATGAACAATCTTTAAGTGATGCTGAAATGACGGCTGCAGGTTTTAAGCAATTAAAACTGGGTAAGATTATCGGTACCGAAACATACCGCTGGATTATTTTTACTTCGGCAAAAGGTTTGGTTGATGGTTCTTCTTACCGTTTACCATCCTGGGGTTGTTATACCATGGATGGCAAAAACATCGAAAAAGAAGGTGTTAAGCCAGATATCTTCGTTAAAAATACTTTTGAAGACCGCCTGGCAGATAAAGATCCTCAACTTGAAAAAGCCGTAGCAGAGATCCTGAAGGATTTGAAATAAGGTAACAGGAAAGATGGTTAATTGGTTAACTGTATAAATCGGTTAGTTGAATATGTATTGCTTTTGAGTGATTTCGCAGTTTAAACAGTTAACCACTTTAAACAATTAACCAAATTTTCCGTTTCTTTGGGCTTGGAATTATTTAAAACATGGCAAATTTATTAACCAACAGGGCTTTTTGGGTAAATTATTGGGAAAGTAAAAAAGGACTAGCGGTTCAGTTACCTTCAAACTATTTATTTCATCAGCAACTGGCAGATGTTATTCAGCAAAATAATGTTAAAACGGCCATCGAATTGGGCGGTTTCCCTGGTTATTATGCCGTGTTCCTAAAAAAATATTTCAAACTTGATGTTACCCTTTTAGATTATTTTGTGCATCCACCGGTTGTAAATGAGCTTTTAGAAATGAACAGCTTAACCGAAAAGGATATCCACATCATAGAAACTGATCTTTTTAATTACACGCCCGAAAAGCAGTACGATCTGGTACTAAGCTGCGGTTTAATCGAACATTTTAACGATACTGCCGATATTATTAACCGTCATATTGCTTTCGTAAAACCAGGAGGTACTTTGTTTATCACGTTGCCAAATTTTAAGGCGGTTAACGGCTGGTTTCAAAAGAATTTCGACAGGGAAAATTATGATAAACACAATATCGATAGCATGGATCCTGCTCTATTGAAATCCATCTGCGAGCAGACCGGACTTAAAGAAGTAAAATCGGGCTATTTTGGCCGTTTTAGTGTGTGGTTGGAAAATGAAAGTCAGAAATCGGCGGGTGTTCGCCTGTTTAAGAAGGCCGTTTGGTTAACCGGAAAAGTATTTACAAAGATTATCCCATTCGAAAGCAAAAATCTATCACCTTATATTATCTTAGTAGCGAAAAAAATATAACGCGCTATGTCAATCAGTTGGGGTTACTCGCCTAAAATTGAAAAATACATTCCTTTGGTCGATTTTCCGGCAGATAAATATTTAATTATTGCCAGGCAGGCCATTGAAAACCTGGGATGGAAGTTAAGTCACTTATCAGAAACCGGAATTATTGCCTATACACCATTATCATTTCAATCTTACAGTGAGGAGATCTCGATCCGCATTATCCGTAATTTTGCCGTAGTGAAAAGCGAATGTGTAGGTATTCAAATGCTTTTAAATGATTATGGCAAGAATGAAGCTAACCTCGAAAAGTTCTTTCACGAATTTGAATATGTAGAGTATCACCTAAAAGATTCATGGGATGAAATTAGGGCCAAATTTCATGAATGGGTTGCCACTTCGGATGATACTTATTTTGAAAAGGCACCGTTAGCCATTAAAAATAAGATCAAAAATGTTTTCTTCCTGTTTTTGCCTCAGAAAGGCTATATCGTTACCCCAATCCTAGTCGCCCTGAATATTCTTTATTGGGTTCTAATCAGTCTTGTAACTTTTGTTTACAGGCAATACCTGCTAACACAAGCTTACCAAACGGGCTCTAAAGAAAGTTTTGTGGAGAAAATACAGACTTTATCAGTCTACTTTGGTGTAAGTAATAAATTTCTGGTACTTGATGGACAATATTGGAGATTAATTTCAAGCTTATTTATCCATGGATCGTTTTCTCACTTGTTTTTTAACATGTATGCATTAATCTATTTGGGGTTAATGGCCGAGAATAAGTTAGGTTGGAAAAAATTCTTAACTATTTATTTTTTAAGTGGTATTTGTGGCGGATTGATCAGTTTACTTTTTCACGAATCGGGTTATATTTTTGGTGCATCGGGTTCGGTGATGGGCGTAATGGGGGCGCTTATAGCGCTTTTGCTCAATAACTATTTTGAAAAAAATGCAAGCCGGGCATTATTGATCAGCACCGTTTTTGTGACTGCCATAATTATTTTAAACGGATCATTATCTAAATCAACTGATAATGCAACACATATTGCCGGTATGATAGCTGGTTTTATCATCTGCTATCTTTTTAGTTTTAAATTTAAAAGTGAACCATCGCCGAATACGCAATTGCGTTATGCTGGCGTTTTTGCGTTGTTTATTGCATTTTCGTTCGGAATAGCCTTTTTTACACCGAATTATCAAACGCAACAATACAAGAAGTTAAGGGATAGTTTTAGCGATAACCTAATTTCATTCAACCAACTTTTATATTTGAAAGCATCATTATCAAAAGAGGAAAAACTTAAAGAGGTTAACGATTATGGTATTATCCCCAGCCAGAATAACCTGCAAATTATCAAACAGATGAAGCCGCTTAAACTTAAAGATTTAGAGGCCTACGATCGATCGAAGAAAGCAGAAATTGCACAAAAAATGGCGCTTGCAGCTGCGCTGATGTTAAGGGATATTCAAGCCGATAGCATATCGAAGTACAGTAAGCAAACATCCAAAGAAATATCGAATGTTGTTGAACTTACTTTCAAACTTAGCGATAGTCTGAGCAGGGCAAATCAAAATTAGTTTGCGGTTTTATATATCCCAATTTCGCTCAGCGTAATACAAACCGGAGATTTGGTAATGTTTATTTTTACTTTATTGCATGTAACAGGGGTATCCAGTTTAATTAAACGTTTCGCGCCAATGCTGGTGCCATCGTAAACTTTTTTCCAGGCATTGTTTTCAAATACCTCAATGGTGTAGCCCTCAATTCGCTGACCCAAAGGAATGTACTCCTGCAGGCTAATGATATCAAAGGTTCTCGCAGCTTTTAAATCCACTTCTAAACTTGCCTGATGGATGTTGTCTTGTGTTGCCCAGTAACTCTCCCTCTTGCCATCAAGCAGGGTGGCGACATCATACTTTTTGCCCCGGCTATTGCTCGCTTTAATCGTTGCGCTTTTGGCCAGGTTATTCTCGAAAGTATGTTTAACCATATTGCCAAAAGTTTTCAGTGCTGCAACATCATCGTCGTGCAGTTGACCACGGGTATCGGGTGCCAAACCAAGATCCAGGCCTGCACCGCGGCCAACACTTTTTAAATACAGATCGAATAAAGTTTCAGGGCTTTTAGGCTTTTCGTTGGCATGATAGAACCATCCTTTTCTTAAAGGAACATCGCATTCGGCCGGCATCCAGAATTTGCCATTTCTAATCCCTTCAGGGCTTTGCGGGTAATTCGCCTGACCAGGCACTGCTACGCTTTTTCCATCGGGGGCCATTGGGGTAAAGGTTGCCCAGGAGGTTGGTGCAGCATGTCCATCTTCATTGCCTACCCAGCGGATATCTAAACCAATATCACTAAAAATATTGGCCATTGGCTGCATTTTGCGTGTAATTGCCCAGGTATTGTTCCAGTCGTAATAAGTGGTGTTATCTATCGAACGTTTTTCTTTTGCCCCACCATAATAACCATCACCGCCATTAGCGCCATCATGCCAGCTCATAAAAAGTTCACCGAAATTGCTGTAAAGCTCTTTTAGCTGTGCCTGATAAATAGCCAGATATTTGTCTGTTCCATAAAGCGGATTGTTCCTGTCCCATGGAGAGCAATACACACCAAATTTTAAACCGTTTTTACGTACAGCCTGTTCTATCTCTTTAACTAAATTTCCTTTTCCTGCTCTAAACGGACTTTTGCTGATGTTATAATCGGTTGTTTTAGTTGGCCATAAGGCAAAACCATCATGGTGTTTTGCTACCAGAATAATACCTTTCAGACCGCCCGCTTTGGCTGCCTTTATAATCTGTTCGGCATTAAAATCGGTGGGATTAAATATTTTGGGATCAGCATCACCAAAGCCCCACTCTTTATTTTCGAAAGTAGTTGGTGTAAAATGGATTAAACCATAAACTTCGATATCATGCCAGGCCAGCTGCCTGGTTGATGGCAATGCACCATAAGGTTTAGGTGGCGTTTGTGCATATACAGTTGTAGAGAGCAGTAGAAAAAGAATCAATAAAGGTTTCATTATCATTATGGCTTATGTAAAACTAAAGTACAAATAATTAGCCTTGGTAAGGTAAATGTTAATCAATATTTAACCGCTTGAAAATGTAAATGCAAAATTATTTTTACATCTTGATCGTTACACGCATTCACCAAACATTTAATTTCAGTTTTACGTTAGTTAAGCATGAGCACCTTGATCCAGCATCCTCCCGATGGAGGTACAATATATACAGAAACCAATCTCAGTCAGCTTTTTCCAGAGCCCTTTAATACCATAACAAGCTGTTTTTTCCTGGCTATTGCCGTGTACTGGACGATAAAAATCTGGGGAAATTTTAAACAGCATAGCTTTCTAACCATTGCATTAATTTTACTTTATATCGGAGGAATAGGCGGAACCACCTATCATGGGCTAAGGCGGTGGCCGATCTTTATCATGATGGATTGGATGCCGATTATGCTTTTGTGCCTTTCGGCAGGGGTTTACTTTCTTTCCAAATTAACGAAATGGTATTTTGCTGTTTTAATTGTAGCGGTATATGCTTTTTTTCAGTTTTATGTGAGGCGCCTTTTTAGCAACGGTGATTTTCAGATCTTCATCAATATCAATTATGCTTTTATGGCCGCACTCGTTTTATTTCCTGTATTTGGCTATTTGATCAAAACAGAGTGGAAAAATGGCAAGTGGGTGGGTTTTGCCCTGATTGCTTTCATTTTCGCGCTCACTTTTCGTATTGCCGATAAGTGGGATGTGTTTACAATTGGTACGCACTTTTTATGGCATACCTTTGGTGCTGTGGCTTCTTTCTGTATGCTGAAATATATTTATTTGGTTAACCTGAAAAAAGCTAGATCTTCATAAAATATTCATTCCTGAAAGGTGTAAATTATTTATCTTAGTTCAATATATACTATTGAAATGAAAAAAATATTGATTTTATGTGCCCTGGTATTGGGCTTAAACTTTGCGTCCAATGCACAAAGTCTTTTAAGTAAAGTTGGATCTGCTGCGGCAGCAAGCACAGGTTTTGATGCGGCAAGTTTAACCTCGGGCATTATTGGTAAACTAACTCCAGCCTTAAGTTTAACACCGGCTCAAAAACCAACAGTAACCACAATTATAAAAGACTTTCTGGTGCAGAAAGCTACCATTATGGCTACTCAAAAAACAGATCCTGCAGCTTATCAAAGCAAATTTGGTAAATTGTTTTCTGGATTGAAATCGAAACTGGGAACAGCTTTAACGGTTGCACAACTGGCAAAGTTTACTTCCTTAAAACCTGCTGCACCAAGCGCAAGCAATGTGCTTTCTCAGTTGTTCTTTTAGGTATTACTGATCGGCTGAGCTTGCTGGTTAATTATTGCAGCAAGCTCAACCCTGATCTTATAATTTTGAATGTGCTTTACTATAATCTAATTTCTTTTGGTTACCAATAGCATATTCGATACCGCCCCATAAATGGTGCTGAAATTTGTCATCAGCCCAGCCTTCTTTAGTATGGCCCATGCAGGTGTAAAAGGCTCTTCCACCATCAAAGTTATGGTACCAGCTAAAAGGATGGAAATCTCCGTTTTTACCACCAGTATACGATTTCTCGTCTAAGGTAATCAGCACTTTAATATCTGGGTTAATGTCCTTGAAGTTATACAACTCATCCTTTCTCATCCATATCGAATCGGTTAAGAATTTAGTTGATGGGTGTTTTTTATCTTTAATAATAAATTTAGCTTCCTGAACAGCTGGATGGCTTGTAAAATAAGCACCGGCCAATTTGCCATACCAAGGCCAGTCGTATTCCGTATCGGTTGCGGCGTGGATGCCTACATAACCTCCACCTGCCTGGATATATCTTTCGAAAGCTACTTGTTGTTTATTGTCTAAAACATCGCCTGTTGTATTGAGAAAAATAACAACAGCATATTTTTTAAGGTTATCCTCTGTAAACAGATCGGCATTTTCGGTGGTATCCACTTCAAAATGATGCTCAGTACCCAATTTTTGGATCACATCTTTTCCGGTTTCAATAGAGTTGTGCCTAAAGCCTTTGGTTTTGGAGAACACTAAAACTTTTGCCGATTTTTTAACAGTGGTATAGCTCTGGAATAAAAAAACAGTTGCGATTAATAAACATAGAGACAGGTACTTTTTCATTTTTGTTGACTTGGTTAGTGGTGGATAATAGGCCTTAAATTTAAGAAAGTTGTTTGATAATTTCCCTACATCTTTCTTCAACCTGCTTGCAAACAGGGCTAAACAGGTTATTATCCCAGTATGGGTCTGTAACTTCGTCGTTATCAAGGAAAAGTTTAACCTTTTTTCTTTCCTCCTCACTTTTAGCCAAGTTTATAACATCAGCTAAATTATTCCGGTCCATAACTAAAATCAGATCATATTTGGCAAACATCGCGTGGTTAAATTGCTGTGCCCGCTGTTTGCTGATATCATAACCCAGGGCTTTCGCTGCAGCAATACTTCTGTGATCGGGAGCTTTGCCAATATGCCAGTTACCCGTTCCTGCCGAAGCAATTTCCCAGTTTAGGTGCTGCTCATCTGCCAGGTGGCGCATCACGCCTTCAGCCAACGGCGAACGGCAAATATTGCCTAGGCAAACCATTAAAATTTTCAATATTATTTAGATTTTGCAGTAAACACGTAAGTTACTGTATAAGTTATATTGTTTTGATCAAAAACGTATTTATTTGTGATATTTTTCCCGTTTAAGATATAGATACTGATATGACCATTGCCATTGTCTATTTTGATCTCATTGCCTTCTTTAGTCCATTTTGCATCCTTGAAAGAAATCATATCGCATAAAGGGCCTGTTGATGTAATTGCAAATGAACCGTTATTCGAAAAATTTAAGGTGTAGTTGTTGTTTAAACATGCTGAAGAAGCGGTCATTGTCATGAAATTAGTTTCAGCTTTTCCATTTACCTGTAATGCTGGGCTAACAATTGCCGATTGTAGCGGCCAAGTGTACTTTGTAATCTCCATGTTTGCTTCATTGTCTTTCTTTTTACAGGCAAATGCCAAACAGACAGTTAAAATCAGTAATAATTTTTTCATCGGTTTATAGTGGTTTTTAGTTTATACCTCATAAACGCACCTACAAGTTAATATGCTACAGTGGCAAAAAAAATGCCTCAAGCTTGTTAGCATTGAGGCATTAAATATATTAATTGAAATGTTAACCGTAAATGTCGTTTAACATTTTCGCCAGGCGCACACCACCTTTTAATAATTGATCGTTAAGGGTATCAACCCAGTCGAAATTGTAACGGTAACTTAATTTAGCATCTGGTTTGGTAGTGTCGTAAATTTTGTTGCAGATGCCATACGATTCGTAGATGCAGTCTCTAAGACTTGTATTTTGCCAATTATATAGCTGAATGGCCGAAGGATGGTTGATTGCTTTTGCATATTCGGTATAACTTAACTGCTGATACTCGATCAGTTGCTCATCCCAAACCCTGTGGATATTCGATTTTTCATTAAACCATAAAACCGAAATGCGGTTACCGCCCAAATCATCTTTACGGGCAACATGCATCGGCTGACATAAATCGCCCGCCAGGTGCACCAGCATGCGCAGGGCTAATTTTTTTTCGGCTGCAGTACTGCTTGTTTTCTTTAAAATGGCAATTAAATCAGGGATTTTATTGTAAAGATTTGGCGTTTTTTCAGTGTCCAGAAAATGATATACACCATTTTTGTCTAATCCTGCCGGAAGATTAACAAAATGCCAGTTGTACATATAGTTATAAGTAGAATCCGATTTAATAAAATCACCCCAATTGGCCGACATGGCCAAAGTTTCGTAACCTAAAATACTTTGAATAGCCTTGCGTGTTTTGGCCTTTAAATAGCTATCGGCAATTTCGCCAACTATACGATGGCCAATGGTACCCCATGCATCTGCCTGAATGGGTAAATATGCTAAAAAACCAACAGCCAGCGCAGTGGCTAATTTCTTTTTAATTGATGTTAAAATCATTTTATAATTCTTTTTGTACGCAGGTAACTTTTTCTTTAAGTGTTAGTTTAATTTCGCGCTGATCGCTGAAGCTCTCTAACCATAATGTATCTGCAGATTTCTTTTTGATCAGGAAGTTCTTATCGTACCGGCCAATACGATAACATCCCGATATTTTTTGTTTATAGTTGGCATGTGTAAAAGTAGCACCAACAAATAGGGTATCGCCTTTTACTACATAAACACCTTTGGCATATTCTTTCCAAATGCCGTTGTTGTAGCAGGAATCTTCGTAAAAATTTACTTTGCTATGGGTAACCATATCAATGTAAACAGAGTCGCAGGAAAATTTGAAATGGTGCTGGGTGTAGTTGCTCAGTTTATTGCTAAAAGCAACAGCATCTTCATTCCAAACGCCTTGCATAAAATCTTCACCCTTGCCCTGTATATTGGGCCTGGGACTACAAGCTACATGTAAGATGGATAATGTAAAGAGGATAATGTAGAAAATCCTTAAACCCGGATGCAGTTTGTTCATTGTATTGTTAATCGATACTATTAGGAAATTGATTTTGGGTTACAGTATTCTTCTTAACGGTATTGTAAACCAGAATTAAAAGGCCAGCTGCAAAACAAAGACTGCCTATAAAACTAATGATACCTATTAAATTATAGTATTTAGCAACTTCGGTGTAAGCGAAATGCCGGTCATTTAATAAAAAAGGCATCAATACGCTGTAAAATAATGTGGTAAGTAAACCAACTCCTGACCCAATAGCCATTAAAATAGCTTCAACAGTAGTTTTTTTTGTTAAAAAATAACAACAGGTTCCGAATATAATAACTGGTGAAATGATAGATATCAAGTTGATCAGTGTAGAGAGTATTGAATTCATTTTACCTATGTTTTAATTAACTGATGTAGACTTATTCTTTTAAAAATAACGTCATTCCCACGCAGGCGGGAATCTTAATACAATACGCTTTAAGATTCCCAATTGAATTGGGAATGACGCTCTTTCTAACTTATTTCAAACTGCCAACCATGTCTTCCGGGCGAACCCATTCGTCAAACTGTTCATTGGTTAATAAGCCCAACTCTACAGCAGCAGCTTTTAAAGTTTTATTTTCTTTATGCGCTTTCTTTGCAATTTTAGCAGCGTTTTCGTAACCCACATGCGGATTTAAAGCCGTAACCAACATCAAAGAATTTTGTAAATGTTTCTCAATTTCCGGTAAGTTCGCTGTAATTCCTTCAGCACATTTATCGGTGAAAGAAACGCAGGCATCGCCAATTAAACGGGCTGACTGCAATACATTAGCCGCAATAAGTGGTTTAAATACGTTAAGCTCAAAATGACCCGACATACCACCTACTGAAACCGCAACATCGTTACCAATAACCTGTGCACAAACCATGGTTAAAGCTTCTGGTTGCGTAGGGTTAACTTTTCCCGGCATTATAGAAGATCCCGGTTCGTTGTCAGGGATAACAATTTCGCCAATACCACAACGAGGGCCAGAACTTAACATCCTTACATCGTTGGCCACTTTCATTAGGGCAACAGCAGTACGTTTTAAAGCCCCAGAAAGTTCTACCATTGCATCGTGTGCAGCTAAAGCCTCAAATTTATTTGGAGCCGTAACAAATGGTAATCCTGTTAAATCGGCAATTTTTTTAGCCACTAAAACATCGTATCCTTTTGGTGTATTTAAGCCTGTACCAACGGCAGTACCGCCTAAAGCCAGTTCGGCAACCATAACCAAAGCATTTTTAATTGCCCTGATGCTGTTATCAATCTGTTGTACATAACCTGAAAATTCCTGACCTAAAGTAAGTGGGGTTGCATCCATAAAGTGTGTACGTCCGGTTTTAACAATCGTACTGAATTCTTCCACTTTTTGGGCTAAAGTATTTCTTAATTTTTCTAAACCCGGAATGGTATTTTCTACCGTAAGTTTATAGGCCGCAATGTGCATTGCAGTTGGGTAAGTATCGTTTGATGATTGTGATTTATTCACATCATCATTAGGGTGAAGTACTTTTTTATCGTCAGCTAATGAACCACCATTTATAACATGGGCACGGTTTGCGATCACTTCGTTACCGTTCATGTTGCTTTGTGTACCCGAACCGGTTTGCCAGATTACCAACGGAAATTGATCATCTAACTGTCCTGCTATAATTTCATCACAAGCTTTAGCAATTAAACCGGCTTTTTCTGCCGATAATACACCCAGTTCGGTATTGGCAAGGGCCGCAGCTTTTTTCAGGTATCCAAAAGCGTGGATAATTTCTTTTGGCATCGAACCTTCAGGGCCGATTTTGAAGTTATTGCGTGAGCGTTCGGTTTGTGCACCCCAGTATTTGTCGGCTGGTACCTGCACCTCGCCCATGGTATCGTGTTCTATTCTGAAACTCATTATATTTTTGATTTTTGTTGTCGCAAATTTAGGTTTTTTGCCTTTTAAAGCGTTGGATTTATGTAAGATATTTAATGGATAACAAAATATATGGCAGAAACGCCCGCATTCTTTTTATTATTCATCCTTAATGTTCAAACTTTTATCCTGGCTGGCCGCTTCTACCAATGAAATCATATTCATACCTTTACCGCAAATATGCAGGGATTAGTTATTAAATCTACAGGAAGCTGGTATAGTGTTTTGGCCGATAACGGCGAACGCTACGATTGCCGGATTGTAGGCAAATTCAGGATTAAAGGACTTAAAACCACCAACCCGATTGCGGTTGGCGACAGGGTGAAATTTGATCTGGAACGCGATAGCAACCAGGGGTTGATCAACGAAATGCTACCCCGTAAAAACTATATCATCCGCAAATCGATCAATCTGAGCAAGCAGGCGCAAATACTGGCTGCTAATTTAGATATGGCTATGCTGTTGGTTACTTTAGCCTCGCCTCGTACATCTTTGGGCTTTATCGATCGTTTTTTGGTTACTGCCGAAGCTTACGACGTACCTGCCGTACTGGTATTTAATAAACTCGATCTGTTTAGTAAAGAAGGTCTGGAGATTCTTCAGGAGTTTAAAGATATCTACGAAAATATTGGTTATGCCTGCTACGAAGTTTCGGCTTTAAAAGGCATTAATATTCCGGTGATTCAGGAATTGATTACGGATAAAATTACCCTCATATCGGGTCACTCGGGTGTAGGGAAATCGAGTTTGATTAACGCATTATTGCCCGATCGCGATTTGAGAACAGGTGAGGTGTCAGACTGGAGCGATAAAGGACAGCATACCACTACTTTTGCAGAGATGTTCGAACTGCCACAAGGTGGTTTTATTGTCGATTCGCCCGGAATTAGAGAACTGGGTGTAATCGATATCGAAAAGGAAGAGCTAGGGCATTTTTTTAGAGAAATATTTAAAACCTCACACAATTGCCGCTTTAATAACTGCAGGCACATTAACGAACCTGGTTGTGCTGTTTTAGCTGCAGTAAACGAAGGCGAAATTGCAGTTTCGAGGTATGAAAGTTACCTGAGCATTTATCACGGAAACGATACAAGACATTAATTGAGTCAGAAGTCGGAAGTCCGGAGTCCGAAGATATGATGGTGACTGGATACCTCTTAATTGAAAGAATTAGATTAAAAACCTTTACAAAAAATAAGAGATGAAGTTTAAACTGGGAGATTTTGTGCGTTTTGTTGATGAAAAACGTGAAGGTTATGTAACGAAGATTATCGACTCCCAAACTTTGGGCGTTACCGATGAAGATGGTTTCGAAATACCTGTTGCGGTGAGTAATTTAACTTCTGTACATGGTCATGGTGTAGTAGTAGAAGAGTTGGATGCGCCAAAACCCATTCAGGTAAATATCCCCAGCATTAGCAAAATCGAAAACGGCATTTATGTTGCGGTTGCTACCGATGATAAGGCCGGTAATGTGGTACATTTCCACCTGCAAAACCACTCGCCAAATGTTTTACTGGTAAGTTTAACCACCGAGCGGAAAGAAAAATATGCAGGTGCTTATCATGGCATAATCGAATCGCATGCCTCGGCTTTAGTTTACTCTGCTTCCCTGGCTGATCTTGATCTTTGGCCTGAATTTAATTTTCAGGTTTTAGTGTTTAGCAAAGCCGATGTTAAACCTATCGATCCATTGGTGATCCGCAAGAAGTTTAGGGCAAAAGATTTTAGTACCGAACAAAAGGAATTGCCTCAGTTGAGAAACAAAGGTTGGCTGATCCGCCTGGACGATCTGGTTCCGGTAAGCATCGATCCACAGAAACTAAAGGAAAGTTTTTTCAAATCAACTGAAGAGAAAAGAACGGTAGCAGCGCCACAAAAAGAAATCGATCTGCACATCGAAAAGCTAAGAGATGATCATCATTTTTTAGAGGCTGATGAAATGTTGCAGATACAGATTAATCATTTTCAAACGGCGATGGATGCCGCTGTTGTGCATCATTTCGATAAGATTGTTTTTATTCATGGTTCAGGTAACGGTACCTTAAGAGATAAAATCCATAAACTGATCAGTAAAAATCCACATGTAAAAACATACATGGATGCGCGGAAAGAAAAGTTTGGTTACGGGGCTACGGAAGTGGTGTTTAAGTAATATAGGAGGGAAGATATGAGATGGATGATGGAGAGAGCATTTCTCATGCGGTCCGTCACAGATGAATTGTCATCCTGGGCCTGTCGAAGGACTCAGTGGTAATCTTTTAAAATCTGCGGGGAAAATCTAAGCTCCTTTAAGAAGTTGCGGTCAACTCCAAAACCACCACAATGGCATTATCGCTCAACGCTGCCAGCTTTACCTGCTCCATGTCCCAGAGTGCTAAGCCGTCTCTTGCGTGCATCAAGCGGCCTTCAATTTCGAAAGTACCGTCGATAATAAAAGCATAAAACTGATGGTTTGGGCTTTGCATGTTATAAATCACCTCTTCTCTGCCAGCGAAGATCCCTGCACTTAATTTAAAAGGTAATTTTGGGTTCGTGATAATTTCGAGCAACTGGTTCTGGTTTTTTTCAAAATCGAAACCGAAAAGCATTTCGCTTGCCCGCATTAAAAACATATCGGTTTTAATCCCAAACTGCATGTAATTAATCACGTCGTTTTGATGGGGATTGCTGATCTCCAATACTTCACCTTTACCCATATTCAACACCTGTACTTGCCCGGTTTTTACTGCAAATTCTTTTCCATTGGAAACAATATCAATCCCACCTGCAATGGGCATAAATATTTGAAGAGAATCTTCTTTACAAAGAAAAAAAGTAACCTTTCCGCCAACGATAGATTCATCATTGCATAAAAATAAGGGGCCAAAAGCTTCTTTATGCTCACGGTAATACTTTTCGAAGTTAAAGGTGCTGTATCTTCTTAGTGCCGAAGTTTCAGTCAAGCCCCGCTCATCGGCTAAAAATATTCTTTCAGAGGTGTCCATCATTAATCAGCGTTTTTCTCCATAGGGCATAAAATTAAAAAAGACCCTAAGAAATCCGAACGTCTTTTTGAAATAAAACAATTATTAGGAGCGTACTGAGCTTTTACATTCATTTAATTTAAGATCGAATCCTGTTAAAAAGCAAAAGCGAAAAAATCCGGGAAATTGAGGTACGCTTTTTGCGATGATGTAATTTCTTTTTATAAAAGATTAAAACTAGCTTTGCCGCAATTAATGAAACACCTGGTTACCATATCGCTTGTATTTTTTAGCTTAACACATTTGGCAAAAGCCGAACGCGTTGAAGGGCTAAGGATATTAAACGAGTATTGTAATGAGCATAATATCAGCGTTAATGCAAGTGGTAAAGCCTCGGTTCAACTGAATGAAGACCGTAACCCTTATTTATTATCGTACACTACATTAGCTTTAATCGGAACCCAATCTCAGTTAAAAGTTACAAAATATGTGAGTGTAAATCAGGTAATAGCTGATTTAACAATCAGGAAAAAACCGAAAAATAACAGCCCCTAATTTTTTTCTGAAAGGTCTTTTTAGAAGATTTTAAGCCCCATTGATACCAGCAACTGCCAAACTGACTTAAGAAAGACAAATGGCTTGGTTGTTGTAACACACCATTTTTTAATAATAAATACGATTTAAAATATTATAATGTTAGGATTTTTAGCGAAGGTTTTCGGAAGTAAATCAGAAAGAGATATAAAGGCTATTCAGCCATTGGTTGTTAAAATTAACGAACACTACAGTAAACTGTCTGCGCTTAGCAACGACGAGTTACGTGGTAAAACCACCGAATTTAAAGACAAGATTTCGGCTTTTTTAACCGATATTGATGAGAAAATTTCAGCACTAAAAGCTGAAGCAGAGAGCGAAGATTTAGATCTTCACCAGAAAACAGCTATTTATGATCAGGTTGATGCTTTAGGTAAAGACCGCGATACAGAATTAGAAAAAGTACTTTTGGAAATCCTTCCGGAAGCATTTGCTGTAGTGAAAGAAACTTCACGTCGTTTAAGCGAAAATGATTATTTAGAGGTTACTGCAACGCAGTTTGATAGAGATTACGCAGCAAGAAAAAACAATGTTAAAATTGTTGGCGATAAAGCGCAATGGGCTAACAAGTGGGATGCTGCAGGAACTGAAGTAGCCTGGAACATGGTACACTACGATGTACAGTTAATTGGTGGTATTGTATTACACAGCGGTAAAATTGCCGAGATGGCTACCGGTGAGGGTAAAACCCTGGTAAGTACACTACCGGCATATTTAAATGCATTGGCCGGACAAGGTGTACATATTGTTACCGTGAATGATTACCTGGCCCGTCGTGATAGTGAGTGGAATGGTCCATTATTCGAGTTTCATGGCTTAACTGTTGATTGTATTGATAAACATGAGCCGAACTCTGAAGAAAGAAGAAAAGCTTATGCCGCAGATATTACTTACGGAACCAATAATGAGTTCGGTTTTGATTACCTGCGTGACAATATGTCGCAGACACCTGATCAATTGGTACAGCGCAAGCAGCATTTTGCAATGGTGGATGAGGTCGATTCAGTTTTAATTGATGATGCCCGTACACCTTTAATTATTTCTGGTCCGATTCCACGTGGCGATGAACATGAGTTTTATGAATTAAAGCCGCGTATCGAACGTTTGGTAAATGCACAAAAAGCTTATGTAACGCAAGCATTAAACGAAGCGAAAAAATTAATTAACGCAGGTAACAGCGGAACCGAAGAAGGTGAAGGTGGTTTAGCCTTATTGCGTGCTTACCGTGGTTTGCCAAAAAACAAAGCTTTAATTAAATTTTTAAGTGAAAGCGGTGTTCGAGGTTTATTGTTGAAAACCGAAAACCACTACATGGCAGATCAATCTAAGAATATGCCTAAGGTAGATTCTGAATTGTATTTCTATATCGATGAGAAAAATAACCAGGTTGAATTAACTGAAAAAGGGATCGAACTGATCACACAATCGGGTGAAGATCCGCATTTCTTCGTATTACCTGATGTAGGTACTGAAGTTGCAGACTTAGAGAAATCTGATCTGCCTTTGGAAGAAAAGGTTGTTCAGAAAGATGCTTTAATGCGCGATTATTCTGTTAAAGCAGAACGGATCCACTCGGTTAACCAGTTGTTAAAAGCTTATACTTTGTTCGAAATTGATGTAGAGTACATCATCGATGAAGGAAAGATTAAAATTGTTGATGAGCAAACTGGCCGTATTATGGATGGCCGTCGTTACTCTGACGGTTTACACCAGGCCATTGAGGCTAAAGAAAATGTAAAGGTTGAGGATGCTACCCAAACGTATGCAACCGTAACCTTGCAAAATTATTTCCGGATGTACCACAAACTTTGCGGTATGACGGGTACAGCAACAACAGAAGCTGGCGAGTTTTGGTCGATCTATAAATTAGATGTGGTTGAAATTCCAACCAACAGAAATATTTCCAGAAAAGATGAGCAGGATTACGTTTACCGTACCGTTCGTGAAAAATATAACGCGGTTGCTTCAGAAATTCAGTTCCTTGTTTTCCCGTATTCTCATTACGAAACAGAATACGAACTGGATAAAGAAGGAAATCCTAAACTAAAAGATGGCAAACCGGTAATTAAATACGATCCAACAGGTAGGGCTGTGCCTAAGCTTGATGCCAAAGGCGCGTTAATCCCTGCGGTTAATCCTCAAACCGGTCAATTAGAGCCGCAAGCTGGTCGCCCGGTATTGGTGGGTACAACATCTGTAGAGATTTCTGAGTTGTTAAGCCGTATGCTTAAGCTTCGTGGAATTAAACACAATGTATTAAATGCGAAAATGCACCAGAAAGAGGCCGATATTGTTGCCGAAGCTGGTCAGGCAGGAACCGTAACCATTGCAACCAACATGGCTGGTCGTGGTACCGATATTAAATTGGGTGCGGGTGTTAAAGAAGCTGGTGGTTTAGCGATTGTAGGTACTGAGCGTCACGAGTCTCGTCGCGTAGACAGACAGTTACGTGGTCGTGCTGGTCGTCAGGGCGATCCTGGTTCATCTCAGTTCTTCGTTTCATTAGAAGATAACTTAATGCGTTTATTTGGTTCAGAGCGTATTTCTGGTATCATGGTGCGTATGGGTATCGAAGATGGTGAAGTAATCCAGCACTCGATGATCACCAAATCTATCGAACGTGCACAGAAAAAAGTAGAAGAAAATAACTTTGGTATCCGTAAACGTTTGTTAGAGTACGATGATGTAATGAACTCACAACGTACGGTAATTTACGCTAAACGTAAAAACGCTTTATTTGGCGAACGTTTAGATGTGGATATGAACAATATGGTTTTCGATGTTGCTGAAGATATCGTTAGCGAATATAAACAGGAAGGTAATTTCGACGGTTTCAAACTCGAAGTAATCAAAAATTTCTCTTTAGATACGGCCATTACCGAAAAAGAATTTACTTCAACCAGTATCCCTCAGTTAACTGAAAGGTTATTTGAAGAAGCAGAAGCTTTTTATGCACGTAAATCTGAAGCAATTATCCAGCAATCATTACCGGTTTTAACACAGGTTTACCAGGAACGTGGCGAGCACATCGAACAGATTGTGGTTCCATTTACCGATGGTATCCGTGGTATTCAGGTTGCGGTTGATTTGAAGAAAGCCATCGATAACAAAGGAAAAGAAGTAGTTCGTTCATTCGAAAAAACTATTGTTTTAGCCTTAATCGATGATAGCTGGAAAGAGCACTTACGCGAAATGGACGATTTGAAACAATCGGTACAAAACGCTGTTTACGAACAAAAAGATCCATTGGTAATTTATAAAATGGAAGCTTTCAATTTGTTTAAAAACATGCTTAATGCCGTAAATAAAGAGGTCGTAAGTTTCTTATATAAAGGTGGTATCCCGGTTCAGCAAGAACCAGATCAGGTTAGAGAAGCACCAGCTCCGGTAAAACAACCGAAGTTGCAAACAACTAAACAAGAGTTTGGCAGAGAAGAGCCAGGTATCGAGTTTGGCGATACACGCGAGGCTGTTCCACAACAACCAATCCGTAAGGAAGCAACAGTTGGCAGAAATGAACCATGCCCATGCGGTAGCGGTAAAAAATATAAAAACTGCCACGGCGCTAATTTATAATCAAAATATATCATGCTTTACCAAGCCCCAACAAACGTTGGGGCTTTTTTTATAACTAAATTTTTAATTCTCAAATTAACACCTATATTAGTAACGGTCAGTTCGAAATTGGTAGGCAATTTCATTTCGAGAGGAATCCGGCTTTTTACGTTGACATCTTAACGACTTGATATCAAGATATATTTTCGGTATTTTTGATTTATGGAAACAATAACAATAAAAATTCCTGATCAAAACAACTCAGTTGTTAAACAAATGCTAAAAGATTTTGGTGTTACTATTCTTGAAACTTCAGCAAAAGATAAACACTTAGAATTGTCTCCCGAACAACAACAAGAAATTATTTCATCCCAAGAACAAATTGATAATGGTCTGTTTGTAACACAAGCAGATCTGGATGATGAAATAAATAAATGGCTAAAGAAATAATCTGGTCTCATAAGGCAAAAATTAAACTTTATTTCATACTTGAATTTTATGCCAATAGAAATGGGAATAAAAAATATTCTGCTAAACTTTATAAAAGGTTTAATAAAGAAATCAAACTCGTAATTAAGAATCCGAACTTAGGGATTCAGTCCTCAGATCCAAATATTAGGGGTTTGATTATTTTTGATTTTATTATATTTTATGAGGTTAGTGACACTCAAATCATTATTCACACCATTTGGCAAACACATCAAAACCCAGATAAATTAATTGTTGAAATACCTGCACGCTAAACTATTTGCTTAACCCATAAAGAATGCCGATTTTTGCAACGATTTCGGCATTCTTGTTGTTAAGAAGAAAGGAGATGATATTTTATTCATCTGCTCACTAAATGCCGGGGTTTTTACACATGAAAATAATATTAACTTTTATAAGCTGTTTGTTCCTTTTTACTACTGCTTTTGCACAAAAAGGAGAGGTAACGGTTATAAAAGATCCTTTAATCGATAGTTTAATTGCTAAACGTTTGGAAGTTTATAAAACTTCTGGCGAGGTAAAACCCGGAAAACCGATTGTTTCGGCTTATGGTTACCGCGTACAAATTTTTTATGGCTCAGACCGGCGCGAAGTTTTTAGCGAACAAGCCAGGTTTAAAGGTCTTTATCCTAAATTAAACACCTATCTCGTTTATAAAGAACCCAACTATTATGTGCGCGTGGGCGATTTTAGGACACGGCTGGAAGCACAACGCCTCATCAATGAGCTCAGACCAAATTTCCCGACATTGTTTATTTTTAGGGAGAAAATTAATGCACCAAGTTTAGATACCACCACAAGTAATGATCAAAAATAAAATCCAAGAACTGGCCAGCAACATTTTTAATGATGTAGTAGGCTATCGTCAACATATCCATGCCAATCCCGAATTATCTTTCAAAGAATTCGAAACTTCATTGTTCATCAAGGATAAATTAAAAAAATGGGGCATTGAATATACCGACTGTGCCAATACTGGTGTGGTAGGTTTAATTAAAGGTAACCTGCCCTCCGATCAGGTAATTGCCTTACGTGCGGATATGGATGCTTTACCGATCCATGAAACCAATGATAAACCTTATCGTTCTAAAAACCATGGCGTAATGCATGCCTGCGGCCATGATGTGCATACCTCTTCGCTTTTAGGAACAGCACATATTTTAAATCAGCTAAAAGATGAATTTGGAGGGACAATTAAACTGATCTTCCAGCCAGCCGAAGAATTGTTGCCGGGCGGAGCGAGTATCATGATTAAAGAAGGTGTATTGGAGAATCCAAAGCCTAATGCTATCGTTGGTCAGCATGTAATGCCATTAATTGATGCTGGTAAAGTAGGTTTCCGTTCAGGTATTTACATGGCCTCAACCGATGAGTTATATGTTACTGTAACCGGAAAAGGCGGTCATGGTGCACAACCTCACCAAAATATCGATCCGGTTTTAATCGCATCACATATTATTGTTGCGCTGCAGCAAATTGTTAGCCGTAATGCCGATCCACGTTTACCATCCGTTCTATCTTTCGGTAAGGTAATTGCCAACGGGGCGACCAATGTAATTCCAAACGAGGTAAAAATCGAAGGTACATTTAGAACCCTGGATGAAAACTGGAGAGATGAAGCACACAAACGCATGAAAAAAATGGCCGAAGGAATGGCTGAAAGCATGGGTGGAAGTTGCGATTTTGATATCCACAGAGGTTATCCGTTTTTAATCAATGAAGAAAAACTAACCGCAAACGCGAGGGCTTTCGCCGAAGATTTTTTAGGCAAAGAAAATGTGGTTGATTTAGATATCTGGATGGCTGCCGAAGATTTTTCTTTCTACTCGCAGGTAACAGATGCCTGTTTTTATCGTTTAGGTACTGGGAATGCAGCAAAAGATACGCAATATTCGGTACATACCCCACGATTTGATATTGATGAAGATGCTTTGAAAATATCCACAGGATTAATGGCTTATATTGCTTTAAAACAACTAGGGAATTAATGATGTAAGGTGGAGGATGTAAGATGGACAACGGCGTTAAATCGTCCATGAGAGACATCTTACATAACACATTTTCCATTATCCATCGTCTATTTTCCATTTTACCTATTCCATTTTCCATGAAAAAAGTACTTTTTCTTTTACTGTTAATATCGCTCTTTAATAAAGGTTTTGCTCAGGAAATCAACCGTTTTAATCCTGATACCATTAAAACCATTACGCTCGATTCGGCAGTAAATATTAAGGCCGAAAAGTTGAATGTCGAAACTTTCATCAGAAAGGTCATGTACGATACTTCTTTTTATCAGTCGTTTAGGGATATGAAACGTTATACTTTTATCGCTGAAAACAGGATTTATAGTTATGACAAAAAGAATAAGGTGGATGGAAAAATTTACCGCAAAATCCGCCACAACAACAGCGGACCTTATAAAATGGAATACCTGGTAAAGCAGGATACCGGTAAGATTTATAAGAAAAACGGTAAATACCAGTTATATACGGTAGAAATGTTCGATTACATTTTTATGAATGCTTACAATACTGACTTTGTACCGAATGCACCAAAACCTGACGGAAAAGGTGGAACAAACGAAAGTTATAAAGACAAACTGAAAACATTAATCTTCAATCCCGGTCGTCCGGTAAAAGTTCCTTTCATCGGTAGTAAAACCGAAATATTTTCGGCCAATATGCGCCAGTATTACGATTATGGTTTCACCAGTGGCACTTATCTCGATTCTATTCCGGTGTATCGATTCAAGGTTTCAGTTAAGCCTGACCTAAGTAGCTGGACAAAAGATGGTATCATGATCAAAGAGCTGGTGACCATTTTCGATAAACGGAATTTTAACATTCTGGGCCGTTATGTCGACATGAAATACAGCAATATGCTGTTCGATTTTGATGTACAAATGAATATAGAAATGGGCTATTTCGGAGAGGATAAATTACCAACCAAAATTACTTACCAGGGTAACTGGGATTATCCTTTCAAAAAAGAAGAAAGGGCAAGTTTTTTAATCGTACATAAAGATTATAAACTCGAAAAGGGCAAATAAGGATTTGAGGCAAGCGGTCGTCATCCTGACCTTTAGCGCAGCGGAAAGCTACGCAGTATATTTATTCAGGATCTATTTTGCATGAAGATGCTGACCACGTAGTAGCTACAAGGCAATTGAAAACACTATTCTACTTGTAAAATGAATTCAGCATGACGATCGCGTTGGGATGAGGGGATGAAAATTAATCATTGAGAATAAATATTAATCGAATTCAGGTTATTATCTTTAAACGATTATTTAAACCGATCAATATGCAACTCTTTTCTTCCTTGAAATTTAAAATATCATTTACTTTAGTATTGTTTACGGGTATTCATGTGCATGCACAGGTATTGTCGTCGAAGCAAATCGATAGTGTGGTAGAAAAAACGCTGAGCACCTTTAACGTTCCAGGGATTGCAGTTTCTGTAATTAAAGACGGTAAAATTATCCACTTAAAGGGTTATGGATTAAGCTCTATTAAAACCAATAAAAAAGTTGATGAGCATACCCTTTTTGGTGTGGCATCAAACACGAAGGCTTTCACCGCTGCTGCTTTGGGGATGCTGGTTGATGAAAAGAAAATTACCTGGGACACAAAAGTTACCGATGTAATTCCGGAGTTTAAAATGTACGATGCCTACGTAACCAGCGAATTTACCATCCGCGATCTGCTTACACATCGCAGTGGCCTGGGTTTGGGCGCTGGCGATTTAATGATCTGGCCGGATTCGTCAACTGTAGATAAAAAACAGCTGATCCATAACCTCCGTTATTTAAAACCAGTTTCTTCTTTCCGCACCAAATATGATTACGATAACCTGATGTACATTGTTGCTGGAGAGGTGGTAGCAAGAGTTTCAGGGATTACTTATGAAGATTTTATTGAGAGCAGGATTATTAAACCATTAGGTATGACCAAAACGGCAGCTTCTTGGTACCGCTTAAAAGACAAATCGAATGTGATTGATGGCCATGCACCATATCAGGGCAAACTGCTGCCTGTAGGGTTAAGTTTTGGAGAAATCGCAAATGCCGCTGGCGGGATTTACTCGAACGTTACCGATATGAGCAAATGGGTGATGGCCATGATTAATGGTGGTAAGTATGGCGAAACATTGGATAAGAAATTATTCAGTCCTGCTGTAGCAAGAGAACTTTGGACTCCGCAAACCATTATCGCTGGAGGTAATCCGGCTGCTTTCAGTAGTTATGGTTTAGGTTGGTTTTTAAGTAATGTGAATGGCAATTTCCAGGCGACACATACTGGTGGGTTATCTGGAATTGTAACACAGGTAACCATTCTTCCCGAAATGAAATTGGGCATTATTGTATTAACCAATCAACAATCGGGTGCGGCATTTAATTCGATCACGAATTCGATTAAGGATGGCTACCTGGGTATTAAAGGACAGGATCGGATTAAAACCTATAACGATAACAGACTTAAAAACGAAAAACAGGCTGACGAAATGGTGAGCAAAGTTTGGAATGATATTGCAGCACAGCAAAAACTGTCGGTCGCAAAGCCAGATGCTAAAAATTATTATGGCACTTTTCATGATGCCTGGTTTGGCGATGTAAGCATTAGCGAGGTGAATGGCAAGATGCATTTTCAGGCAAAAAATGCCCCCAAATTAAAAGGTGATATGACTTACTATAAGGGCAACACCTTTATTGTAAAATGGTATGATAGAAGTTTAGATGCCGATGCTTTTGTTAATTTTAGTCTAGATAACAATGCTTTGGCAGATGGGTTTAAAATAGAAGCCATTTCGCCATTAACCGATTTTAGTTTCGATTTTCAGGACCTGGATTTTAAAAGAACCGATAAAAAATAATACTAATCAATTATACAATGAAAACATTATTTAAAACGAGTATTTTACTAAGCTTTTGCTTACTTGCATTAACATCAATGACATTTAAACCAAAACGGATTATCTTCTTTGGCGATTCGATTACCCAACAGGGCCTTTCTAAAAATGGGTATGTAACCCTGATCAAAAAATCGCTTGATTCTACCAAATACGATGTAATCGGGGCTGGGATAGGCGGCAACAAAGTTTACGATTTATACCTGCGTTTAGAGGATGATGTATTAAATAAGAAGCCTGATTTAGTGGTAATTTATGTCGGTATTAATGATGTCTGGCATAAACAATCATCCCATACCGGAACCGATTACGATAAATATTTAAAGTTTTACCAGGCTTTAATCAATAAAATTCAGGGTGTGGGCAGTAAGGTGGTATTGGTTACCCCATCGGTTGTTGGGGAGAAAAAAGATGGTACCAATGAGTTGGATGCCGATTTAAATAAATATGCAGAAGGGATAAGAACATTAGCCGCAAAAAATAATCTTCCTGTATGCGATTTGAGGAAAATTTTTGCAGAATACGAAGCGAAAAATAATCCCGAAGATAAAGAAAAAGGCATTTTAACCGTTGATAGAGTACACTTAAACGAAACAGGTAATAAATTGGTTGCTGATCAGTTATTGCCTTTGGTAAAATAGTAGGTTTTAAACCGCAGAGTACGCAAAGTATTCCACAAAGAACACAAAGAAATTTTCTCTGTGTTCTTTGTGTTTTTTCTCTGTTATCTTTGTGGTTAAATAAGAAGGAAAGAGCTGTGCGTATATGATCAACCGCGAAACGATAGATAAGATAATGGATACCGCCCGTATTGAGGAGGTAGTTGGGGATTTTGTGCACTTAAAAAAACGCGGAACCAGTTTAATTGGTAATTGCCCTTTTCATGGCGAAAAAACCCCTTCCTTTCACGTATCCGTAACTAAAGGCATTTACAAGTGTTTTGGTTGTGGTAAAGGAGGCGATTCAGTGCGCTTTATCATGGATCATGAAAAATATTCATATCCGGAAGCACTTAAATTTTTAGCCAATAAATACAATATAGAAGTTGAGGAAGCCGAATTAAGCCCTCAGGATGCCGAAGCACAGAGTGCCAAAGAAAGCCTTTATGTGGTTTCGCAGTATGCCGCTGCATTTTTTGTAAAACAGCTCTGGGAAACCGACGAAGGCCGGGGAATAGGCCTGAGCTATTTTAAAGAACGTGGTTTTAGAGAAGATATCCTGAAGAAATTCGAGGTAGGTTATTCTCCCGATGTGTGGGATGCCATGACCCAGAGCGCAACTAACGCCGGCCATAAATTAGAGTTTTTAGAAGCTACCGGATTATCGATCAAAAACGATAACGGAAAAATTTATGATCGCTTTCGGGGTCGGGTAATGTTTCCGATCCATAACTTTACGGGCAGGATTATTGGTTTTGGTGGTAGAACGCTAAAAACAGATAAAAACGTTCCGAAATATGTAAACTCGCCTGAAAGTGAAATTTATCATAAGTCGAATGTACTTTATGGCTTATTTCATGCTAAAAAAGCCATCCGCGATTTGGATAACTGTTACTTGGCAGAAGGTTACGCCGATGTGCTTTCGGTACATCAGGCCGGAATAGAAAACGTGGTGGCCTCTTCGGGTACTTCGCTAACGGTAGAGCAAATTAAACTGATCGGGCGTTTTACCCAGAACATTACCATTTTATTTGATGGCGATGCTGCGGGGATTAAAGCCTCACTTCGTGGTTTGGATATGATTTTGGAAGAAGGCCTGAACGTGAAAATCGTTTCCTTTCCCGATGGCCACGATCCCGATTCTTATATGCACCATGTTGGGGCAGGCGCTTTTAAAACTTATCTCGAACAGAACAGAAAAGATTTTATTCTGTATAAGGCGAATGTGCTGCTTAAAGATGCAGGGAATGATCCGATTAAAAGAGCAGGTATTATCCGCGATATTGTAGAAAGTATTGCCAAAATTCCTGATCCCATTAAGGCTTCTGTTTTTATCCGTGAGTGTAGCAGCTTACTTGAAATCGATGAGCATATTTTACTGAGCGAACTCAATAAAATGCGTTCGGCTAAGCTTAAGAAAAGTTTTGATAATAATCAGCGGGCAAATCCATCAGCAAGTCCGAAACCCTATTCTTCTGGTCCGCCGGAGCCGCTTGGTCCACCCGACGATTTATGGGATGATAGCGCAGGCCCGATGGGTCACGAGGCACCTGTAGAAGAAAATGAACATCAGGAAAAGGAAATTGTACGTTTGTTACTGGCTTTCGGGCACGAATTTGTAAACTGGGATAAAATTGATGATATGTACATCGGTTCATTCATCATGCAGAACCTGAGTGATGTAGAATTTGATGATCCACTTTGTAAAAGAATTATCGATTATTATAAATCAGAAATCGACAACGGCAGATTACCTACATCGAACCATTTTGTTAAACATGAGGATAGGGATATTGCCGATCTGGCCATTACACTTTCAACCTCAGAGTATGCTTTAAGTGAAAACTGGTTAAATAAACACCTTATTTATGTGAAGGATGAATCGATGAATTTAAAAGCCACTATTTTAGGCGGTATTTTTCACCTTAAAAAACGTAAAGTCGAAAAGATATTGATGAACCTGTTGAAAGAGATAAAGGAAGAAAAGAACGAGGATAACCAAATGATTTTAATGCAGCGTTATGGCGTAATTAAAGGTGTGGAAAGGGAAATTTCTAAGTTTCTGGGTTCTGTAATTGTTAAATAATGACGGAATAATTAGTAGCAAGTAATGATCGCTTATCTTTAAGTAATTTTACTTCATACGTTACTATAGTATCGTCACCCTGACCTGTAGCGCAGTGGAAAGCTACGAAGTAAATTTATTTCAGGGTCTTAATAGTATGAAAGATGCTGACCACGAAGTAGCTATTAGACCATTAAAAAACAATAGAAATGGCTAATAAAATAAATTCAGCATGACGATCGACCTAAATAAGAAGCTAAAAGCAATCATTGTAGTAAAATATTAATCAAACTCCAATATTTAATCACTCATGGCATTTCACAATGATTTAGGTAAAGAAGGAGAAAATATTGCAAAGCATTATCTGGTGGATAAAGGTTATGAGATCTTAGATGAAAACTGGACCTATGGCAAAGCGGAGGTGGATTTGATTGTTTATAAAAATGGCATCATGGTTTTCGTAGAAGTTAAATCACGTAGCTCGGTTGCTTTTGGCGAACCTGAAGAATTTGTGCACAAAGCCAAGCAAATTCAGATGGAATTAGCCGCTAATGCTTATATTGAAATAATGAACCATCAAAACGATATCCGTTTTGATATTATTGCCATTACATTTACAAAGAATAAAAATTATAATTTAAACCATATAGAAGATGCGTTTTGGCCTGAAGATTAACCCCATTAAAAATTTCCTGTTTATCGGAATTGCACTTGCATTGGTAAGTTCCTGTAAAGACAGTTCTACCACAACATACCGTAGCTTTCTTTCTCCAATGATTGGCCTCAATGTGCCCTCAGGAAGCGAATTTGATGTGAAAGTACAGTTTGGAGCTGAACAAAAAGTAGACTCTGTCGTTTACCTGATCAATACACTTAAAGTGGCTTCAAAAGCAGATACTTCTGCCATCAAACTTAAAACCGCAGGTTTAAAATTGGGTAATCACCTGTTGACGGCCAAAATATTTGGCGCCGGAAAGTCGGAAGATTTAACTTCGAATATTAATGTATTGGCTGCCCAGGCGCCTGTTGAATATACTTACAAAGTGATTAAAACCTTACCTCACGATACCTCTTCGTATGTAGAAGGTTTAGAATATCATGATGGCTTTTTCTATGAAAGTGCCGGCGATTATGGCCACTCCAGCTTGCGTAAAGTAGATCCTTCAACTGGTAAAATCCTTCAGAAAACAGATTTGGATAAACAGTATTTTGGCGAAGGCATAACGGTAATCGGCAACAAGATTATTCAATTAACTTACCGCGAGAAAGTTGGTTTTGTATATGATAAAGCAAGCTTTAAAAAACTATCCGAATTTTCGTACACCACTGGCAGAGAAGGCTGGGGTCTGGCTTTTGATGGTGAGAAAGTATTGAATACCGATGGCTCGAACACCATCTTTTTCCTGAATAAAGATACCTATCAGAAAATTGGATCAATTGATGTTTTTGATCATAAAGGGCCAATTCAAAATCTGAATGAACTGGAAATTATCGATGGAAAAATTTATGCAAATGTTTATACCACCAACGAGATCCTGATTATTAATCCAGCAACTGGTGCTGTGGAAAGCAAGATTGATTTATCGGGATTGTTGCCTGCAGATTATTTTAAAACTGACGATGCAAAGGCCAATAATGTGTTAAACGGTATCGCCTACGATAAAGCAACCAAAAGACTTTTTGTTGCCGGTAAAAAATGGCCACATATTTTTCAGATTGAGTTGATTAAGAAATAATTTAATTTTCGATATGTCACATTGAGCTTGTCGAAATGCCTTACTATGAATTTAAGTAAGTCCTTCGACAGGCTCAGGATGACAAACTTCTAATCCTGTTTCTTTGGCTCATCTAAATAACCATTAAAAATAATGGGTTGTTTATTCATGCTGCTTGCCGTTAATGAGGCATACCCATTGGTTGAAATGTTTATCGTAAACCGATAATTTTCTCTTTTCACATCCTTTGTATTAATCTGGATTGTGTACGATCCTTTTTTATTCTTCGATTCCGTATAGGTAAAATCTTTTGAAGTAAATTTAATACCACCCTGTGTAGGATCCATCGGGGCAGAGAAAGATCTGCCATAATAAGGCAGATAAGCAACAATACTGTCTTTGGTAACCCTAACATCGTATTGCGAACCCGATAGGTTGATAGAAGAACCACCCTGACTACCCGGCATCATGGCCAATACTCTGCTAATGTCGTTGTTCGACATCGGCAGGGCAGTGTTAGCAACAAAAGTATAATTTTTATCTGCTACAATTTTTACTGTAGTTTCCTTATTGGTTTGGGCAAAAGATTGAAATCCAAGCGAAAGAAGTGCTAGACTCAATATTAAATTTAAACGTTTCATAATGTGTGTTTTAAATGTGTAACAATTTAAAGATGCACAGAATTGAAAGATTCCATAATAGTGCCAGAAAATGGAAGGTAGCGTAAATTTAACGTTTTTAGTTTTTATATAAAGGGTTTACCTTTTCCGAATAACTCGATTTGTATAAAGGATTACTTTTTTCTGTTGCAGAAGCACCTAAAGCGGTGAATTTATACGTACCCACAGCAAGGTTATTAAGTTCTATCTCACCATTTTCGTTCGTGATTAGCGTAATTAAACTTCCTCCAGGATTTTTGCCACCTTTCACAATTATGCCACCAATTGGTGATCCCGCTACCCGCGATTTGGGATTAGTAGCAGGTACTGAAATGATAAATTTATAATTCCCTGCGCTGGCGTTGTTAAATTCGATTTCCCCATTCTGATTCGTCACTAGTGTAATGGTATGGTCTCCAGGGTTTTTGCCGCCTTTCACTACAATACCGCCTATTGGTTGCCCCGCCACAAAACTGACTTCACCCGTGGCTACATCTAGTTTGCCTTTAATAGACTTCATGAGACAAGGGAAATGCGATTCAGGATAATTTAATTTACAGTAATCACAATAATGTCCTTCCGGTGCCTGAACCCTTAATGGTTGCGTATTTGTTTCCTTAGTTTCTGTTGATGTACTGGTTCTTTTAACCTGAGCTTGAATGGTAAATGAAATGCATAGCAGACATACTGCTATAAAAGCCCGTTTTTTCATAATATTTGATTAGTAAGATAAAATTAATCAAAAAATATGGCTCTTGCTAGTTTTTGAAGAGGGATGAGGCAATAACTTTTTTGTGTGATCATTTCTTTTTAGATGCCTTGGCAAAGGGGTTGAAGGCCAGGGCAAGCTTAACCCAGAAATCGAGTTCATCATTCCGGCCCAAAACATCTTCTGATACAGAGATATAACCCTTCATTGGTCTGTCGCCCATAATCATCTGCTGCCAGCCATCTTTATGTGATAGGCTTTCTAAACTATTTGGATCGAGCCGTACCATTAAGCTATTCTTAGAAACACCAAGGCACATTTTGCCATTAACCATAAAAACAAGTCCGCTGAACATTAGTTTTTCTTCTACATCGGCTATATGCATCAACCGTTCGGCCACGCGAAGGGCTAAGGTTTCATTATATGCTCTCATAATTCAGTTGTATGGTCTGTTGAAACAAATTTGATTCCTTTTGATTTAGTCGTGTTCAAAACTAAATTACATCTTTATCAACCAATTTTCAATAATCTGACGTTATTCTTTAAATTTGCAACATGTTGTTAAACTGCTATCAGGAAGAATTATTAGAGGCCGGATGTGATGAAGCTGGAAGAGGTTGCCTCGCTGGTCCTGTTTTTGCTGCGGCGGTTATTTTACCAAAAGGTTTTGTACTGGAAGGACTAAACGATTCGAAACAGCTATCTCACGAGCAAAGGGCTTTACTGAGGCCCATTATAGAGCAGGAGGCTTTGGCCTGGGCGGTTGCTTCTTGCGATCATGAAGAGATAGACCGGATCAACATTTTAAATGCTTCTTTTCTGGCCATGCACCGGGCGATCGAAAGATTGCATACCCAGCCACAATACCTGGTCATTGATGGCAACCGTTTCAAAACCTATCCGCAAATTCCACATAGCTGCATTATTAAGGGCGATGGTAAATATTTAAATATCGCTGCAGCCTCTATATTGGCAAAAACGCACCGGGATGAATACATGACCAACCTGCATCTCGATTTTCCGCATTACAACTGGCAACAGAATAAAGGATACCCAACCATTGCACACCGTAAAGCCGTAATCGAAATGGGCCTATCGCCTTTTCACCGCAAAACTTTTAATGTGAGCGATCCTCAGTTAGAACTGTTTTCAAAAAACGCCTAAAATTTCGTATTTTCACAACATCGTGAAAATTCTGTTGATTACTAAGCGGGTTCCCTTTCCGCCAAATAGTGGTTATCCCATTGTGGTTTATAATACCATAAAAGGTTTACTGCAACTTGGTGCAGATATTACTTTGTTTAGCCTCAACCCCACAAAAGGACGGATTGATATCGAAGATATATACGATCCTATTTTTGAACAGATTAAATACCACACCTACGATTTAGATACCGATGTAAATGTGTGGTCGGCATTTTTTAATATTTTCACCAACGAATCCTATAATGTTTCCAGGTACTATAGCGAAGATGCTGCGCGGCAGTTAGAAAATCTCCTGCGCGAAAATGTGTTTGATATCATCCAGTTTGAAGGACTCTTTGTCGTGCCTTATCTGGATGTGGTTAAGGCAAATAGCAATGCAAAGCTGATTTACCGGGCGCATAACATAGAGTTTACTTTGTGGGAACGTCTTTCTCATTCAGAAAAGTTTCTCATTCGGCGCAAATACCTAGCTTTTTTAGCCCAACGGCTTAAAGCGTATGAAACGGATCAGATTAACCGTTTTCACCAGATTTTTGCCATTTCCGAGCCCGACCGCCAAAGTATATTGAGGTTTGGCTGCGAAATTCCAATGTCGGTTTTTCCTGTTGCCATCGATCTGGAAAAATATAAGGTAGATAAAACCAAAACCAGTTTCCCTACACTTTTTCATTTGGGTGCGATGGATTGGCGACCAAATCAGGAAGGATTAGAATGGTTTTTGGATGATATCTGGCCCGATATTGAAAAACTGAATAAAGACCTGCGTTTTTATATTGCGGGGAAAAACATGCAGAAACATTTCTTCGAATACGATTCTGAAAACCTGATTGTAGAAGGAGAGGTTTTCGATGCCGTAGAATTTATGAATTCGAAGGCGATTATGATTGTTCCTTTAATTTCGGGTACCGGCATGCGGGTGAAAATTATTGAAGGCATGGCCATGAAAAAATGCATTATTGCTACAACTACCGCTGCAGAGGGCATTAATTGCCGGCATGGGCACGATATTTTAATTGCTGATTCTGCAGATGAATTCTATCGCTCCATTTTACAATGCATCATCAACCCTAAGCGTTGGGTAGAGATAGGAGAGAACGCCCGTAAAACGGTCGAAACCGACCACGGCGTGCATTTAATTTCCAGTAAAATGCTGAAGATTTACGAAGAATTGGTGAGCGCGTAAGTATATAAGAGTTGACAACTTTTCTATGCACTTGGAAAGAAAAATTGTCAACGCTGGAAATCTCTTAAATAGATGCTGAAGCAAGTTCAGCATGACGATTACGATAAGCAGTCTTCTAAAAAACTCCTTAAAATTAACCTCAAAATTTTGTCTTTTTCTTAGTAGTTTTGCCCCACGAAGAATAAAGATGAAATCATCATATTAAGGATTAATAAATTACAATCGCTTCATTATCATAAAATATAAAATTTACGGATGAAAAACACCGCATTAACAGAAAAACACATCGCTTTAGGCGCTAAAATGGTTCCATTTGCAGGTTACAATATGCCTGTTACTTACGAAGGTATTAACGCCGAACATGCAACTGTTCGTAATGGTGTAGGTGTTTTTGATGTAAGCCACATGGGCGAATTTATTCTTAAAGGTGAAAATGCATTAGATCTTATTCAACGTGTAACCAGTAATGATGCTGCTAAATTATATGATGGAAAAGTTCAGTACTCTTGTTTGCCGAACAAAGATGGTGGTATTGTAGACGATCTTTTGGTTTACAAAATAGACGATAAAACCTATATGTTAGTGGTAAATGCTTCTAACATAGAAAAAGACTGGAACTGGATTCAACAATTCAACTCGAAAGATGTTGAAATGCACAATATTTCTGATCAAACTTCGCTTTTAGCCATTCAGGGACCAAAAGCAGCAGATGCTTTACAAACATTAACTGATGTTGATTTGGCATCAATGGAGTATTATACTTTCGTTAAAGGTACCTTCGCTGGTGTTGATAACGTAGTGATTTCTGCAACGGGTTATACCGGAGCTGGTGGTTTCGAGATTTATTTCGAAAACCAATATGCTGATCAAATTTGGGATGCGATTTTTAAAGCAGGTGCACCATACAACATTCAGCCAATTGGCTTAGGTGCCCGCGATACTTTGCGTTTAGAAATGGGTTTCTGTTTATATGGAAATGATATTGATGATAGCACTTCACCTATAGAAGCTGGTTTAGGCTGGATTACAAAATTTTCTAAATCTTTTACCAATTCAGAAGCATTATTGGCACAAAAAGAAGCTGGTATTCAAAAGAAACTGGTTGGTTTCGAAATGATCGATCGTGGTATTCCGCGTCATGATTATGAAATTGCTGATGCCGAAGGAAATATCATTGGTAAAGTAACTTCTGGTACCCAGGCACCTTCATTGCAAAAAGCAATTGGTATGGGCTACATCGCAAAAGATTTCACTAAAGAAGGAACTGAAGTTTTTATTTTAATCCGCAATACGCCAATTAAGGCTAAAGTGGTTAAGTTTCCTTTTTATAAATAAGGCTTGGGGTTTAAGGTTTAAGGCGGAGGGCAGATCCTTATAACCTTAAACCTTTTGCCCTTCACCTTTCACCTCCCTTTACATGTCAAAAAAAATAGAAGTTTGTTTAACTCCGGCCTTAATCGACTTGTACGATATAGAACAGAGTATTGTGGTCGTGATCGACATTTTAAGAGCCACTTCATCTATTACTTACGGGATAGATAATGGCGCTGAAGCGATTATTCCTGTAGCTAATGTGGAAGATTGTTTAGCTTATCGCGATAGCGGATTTTTATTGGCAGCAGAACGAAATGGAGAAGTGGTAGCGGGATACGATTTCGGCAATTCGCCATTCTCTTACACCCATGAGAAAGTAAACGGAAAAACGGTTGTTTTAACTACAACCAATGGCACCAAAGCCTTACATTTGGCACAAAAAAGAGCCTATCAGGTTGTAATTGGATCTTTCCTGAATTTAGATTTTCTTTGCGAATATTTGAAAAGCCAGGATAAAAATGTGCTTTTGCTCTGTGCGGGATGGAAAGATCAGTTTAATTTAGAAGATACCCTTTTTGCTGGTGCAGTGGTGAATAACCTGCGTCAAAATTTCGAACATTTTGATGATTCCAGTGTGGCTGCAGAAGATTTGTATGCCTTAGCTAAATCAGATTTAAGGAAATACCTTCACAAATCATCACATAGCCATCGCCTGGCGCAGTTGAATATAGAAGAAGATGTTGTTTTCTGTTTGCAGCTCAATCTTTGCAAAACCATTCCGGTATTGGAAGGCGAACGCTTAGTGGCCTTAAGAAGCTAAAAGCTAAAATTTAAGCCTAGTAATATGGCGTTTTTTCTAAAATTTGCACCATTAAATTGAGTTTCCTCAGTTGGCCGGCTATTAAAATAGGCTTTATCTACGCCAGCGTACGTGTTGATGTTATTGATCTTGTAGTTAAGTCCTAACCGTAAACTTTTGTTTAATGGTACAGCCAGATTAATATCACCACTTAATGCAAAGGAATTTGCCTTATGCGTAAAGCTTACAGGTTTTGCAAAATCGGGTATTAAATTCCAGTTGGCTTTTGCCGAATAAGTATAAAAACCACCTAAAACCGTGGCGCCCACACTAAATTTCTGCGTTTTAAGAACAAATTCTGCTCCGAAATCGAAACCTTTATATCGTGCTTCATAAGTAGAGTTTAAACCTTTGCTTTCAGGGTTATTTGCACTTTCTAACAGGTGAAATTTTTGCTGCTGGTAGGAGAGCCCGGCAATTGGATTAATGTTAAATTGCCCAAACTTTAATAGTTGGTAACTGAGCTGTAAATCGGCATTGTATAAATAACCTTTATTTGCGTTGAGCAGGTCAAAATAAAATGCACTTTGCCGGTTATCGTCTGCGTAATCGGTATCTTCTGCTTCACCCTTAGTTATGTTGCTGTATTGGTTGGCGGCTTTAATACTGAGCCGGTCGGTGATATGGTATTTGATGTCTAATCCATAACTCGGTCCTTTAATGTTTTTCCAGATCAGTTCTGATAATACATTCGGACTGGTTCCGGCAGCATTACCGGCAATAGACCAATCAAATTTAGATTGCTGAATACCAAAATAAGGTTTTAACTCCCATTTAGGAGATGGGTTTTGCGCCAATGCACTTATGTAAAATAGAAGGAGGGTTAAACAGGTTAAAAATGGTTTGACAAATGAAATCCGCAAAGCAATCAGCATATCTATTTTTTATTTTATAGCAGAAAAATACACATAATGGCTAATATTACCACTATGTGTAATTATTTTATTTTCTAAAATGGATATACTGAAGCAATAAATGATTTATCAGTAGGTGATAATACGGTATTCCATCCCACTTCGAAATCGCCGATGGTTAATTCATTCGGAACTGAATAGTGCATGATGGAATATTTATCATAAGCACTATAATTGGTTTGTGTAGTACTGTATTTTGCAAATAAATTATTGTCTACATCTGCCTGGGTCCAATAATTTGGCGCTGCAGCATAATAAGCGTAAACAGCAGGTTTATCCCAGGGAATGGCCACTAATGGGTGTTGGTGCTCATGGATTAATCCTAAGGCATGACCGAATTCGTGGATTACCACGCGACTATATTCCGAATCTGCTGTACTTGAGGTTAACCAACCGTAGTTCATGGTTGCACCAGTACTAGGTGTTGATTTTCCAATATATGACCAAGATCCATCTCCACTCACAAAACTTACCCTGATTTTGGCTGTATTGTCGTTTGTTACAAAGTTGAATTTGATGTTTGCATATTGTTCCCATGCTTTCGCATATTGGATAACTTTGGCCCTGATAGCTGCCGTGCTTCCATTTAAACTCACTTTAATTGTGGCTCCCGGAGTCCATTTTGTTGATTTTAGAACGGCGCCCCTAGGGGTAGTACCATCTAAAGATCTTTCGGTACAGATCTGGATATTACCAAGCGGATTAACAGCAGTTGTTTCTGGTTTTTCTAAATCTGCTGTTTCTGTTGGTCTTTCTTTTTTACAAGCGAATAATACTGTGGTTAGCGCAAGGGCTGTTAATAGGGTTTTATTTGATTTTAAAAATTTCATGTTTTAGGTTTTTTTAGGTAAAAAAATTAATGATCTGTTTTTACTGAAAATCAAGTTAGAAAATGGTAAAAACAGGAATTCTTCTTCTTTGGAAAAGAATAATTAGGTTGAAAAACATAGATAGACTTTTAGGTTTATTCCTTCGTATTTGCGAAGTATAATCCTAAAGTAAAATATTAATATGTTACCACCAAGAGAATTGTAATATTTTTATTGCATAAGTGTATGTTTTACACTATATTTTTGATGAATATTTTCTATTTATGTGTAGTTGTAGAATTACATTTTTGAAAGCCCTATTATTTGGAGTAGCTTTTACTTTTTAATTAATTCAGAAATTGTCGGACTGTTTTTAATGGTAATCAGGGCTTCTTCGTGTGCCAGCCAATAAATATCTTCAGCACGTTTCATATCGAACGTACTAATGGCGCCTAATCCTTTTGGTTCGATTAACACATTACAGAATTTTGCTTTTCTTTCCATATCATGGTTGATAGACATTATACCTGCACGCCCCATTAAATTGGTAATACCTGTAATTTTATCAACCGGCTTAAGGTGGTTACAAGACGAGCCGATAATAAAATCGCATTCATCCATCAAAGGTTCAACCGGAAAATTATTTAAAATACCGCCATCCACATACATCTGCCCATCAATCATAATGGGTTTAAAAATGCCGGGAATACAGCTGGAGGCATGAATAGCCCTGATAAGCGGTCCTTTTGTAAAATAAACCAACCGGCCTTCGCTAAAGTTTACGGCAGCAATGGTTAAAGGTATTTTAAGCTTCTCAATCGAATCTTCAGGAAAATATTCCTTTAAAATTAAAGCGGTATTCTCAATATTAATTAAGCCTAAAGAACCTACTGCCGGGCGTACAAAGCGCCAGAGTTTTGTTTTAAGGAAAATATTTAATCCTTCTTCGGGATCTATACCAGCAGCAAAAAAGGCTCCGGCTATTGCTCCTGCACTTGTTCCGCTAATGTGACTAAAGGTAATCCCCAAATTGCTAAAGGCCTTTAAAACGCCTAAATGTGCTATTCCCCTAATGCCTCCGCCTGATAATACAATGCCAACTTTCATTCTTTTGGGTTAATGGTTTGAATTGGTTAATCGGTTAACTGTAAACTGATCACTGCCAACCGAAAACTATTTCTGTTGTTTCGGTTTATACTTCGATTGATTTAAAATTTTCTGCGCATCGTTATCTGCCATTAACTGTTGCAAAGTAACATCAGGATGCGATTTCATATATTTTTTAACAATTTGCCAACCCATCCATACACCCAATTTTGGTGCCGAATCTCTGTTTTCACCTAAACCCGGGGTAAAAGGTCCTTCAGATAAAAACACCTGGATTTTTTGGTAATCAGTTTCATACAGGTAATTGTTCTCCAAAAAATATGCCCAAATATCTCCTTCGAAATTTTGTGCCCATTCTAATTGCTGTTGAGTATATCCGATTTTGGTAGAATCGCTTAAGTTTTCGGGCAAAACCTGATCAAGAAAGTATAAAACCTTTCCCTGGAAGATCATTTTAGATAACAGGGTTCTATTGTCGTCAGGCTCTGCAAAAAGTTCCTCGTGGGCGTAGGTTTCGGCTACGCGTGGCACAATATATTCAGGTGCAAACCTCCTCGAAAGGTATAAGGGTACACTTTGAACAATAGCCCTATAAAATTTGCTGTCTTTACCCAGAAACATGTCCAGGCCAATACCCAAGTAGTTATCGCCCACTGGCATTTGGTAAGCAAAACCTGAAGCAAATGAAATAAATTTTGGAACCTTCGCTTTCGGGTAATAGTACTTAATGTATTTGAAAGTTTCGGTCAATCCCTCTTCCTGTGACTTTAAGTTTGGAAAAACACTATCTACCTCTTTGCTCAAATCGGTATAGGCTTGGTCGTGGTATAAATTGGTCAACGATTCGGTATTCGAATATTTACTGTCTAGAATCTGGTGGATAAAATCGTAATAAAACATGCCATACTTTGAAGCAAGCTGTTTATCTACCTCAATTACATTTTTGTTTTTCCCTGCAAACAGCTCGTTATCAAATCTTTCGATTTTGATGTTTAGCTGTATATTACTTACATCGGGCCTGTTGTTTTGCCTGCAGGAAATAAATGTGATGGCAAAAAGAAAAATTAGATAAATTTGCCAGTGTTTTACGTTATACATCATGTACAACAAATATATATAAACACCTATAGCATGAAAAGAATATCAACCATTTTAATTTTGTCTGTTTTAAGTTTTGGCGCATGGGCGCAAAACTCACCTTTAACCAGTTATGGCTTTAGATTAGGTTTAACCGCTACCCCAACTTTTGGCTGGATTAAACCTGAGCAGGGAAAAACAGATGGAATAGCTTTGGGCTTTTCTTACGGATTAATGGGCGATTTTAATTTTGCCCCGAATTATAGTTTTTCTACTGCCTTAACGGTTACCACTATAAACGGTAAGAGTACAGAGGTAGATCCTTCAAACATTATGCGGCCTACGCCTAATGCGGGTGGTACGGCGGTGCCGGTAGCTTACGATTTGAAATATAAACTTCAATACCTGGAGCTGCCTTTAACGGTCAAACTAAAAACGATAAAAGAAGACGGTAAACGCTGGTATGGCCAGTTTGGTTTATCCAATTCGTTTCTTTTAGGCGCAAAGCAGGATGCTGTTGGAGCGGGCGTTAAACTAAGCAATGAGAAGATTAACGATTACACCAAATTTTACCGCGCCGGATTAATTATCGGTGGAGGTGGCGAATTTGATATTTCGAACAATACCAGCATTGTGGCCGGTTTAACTTTTAATAACGGTTTCACAAATATTGTAACTGATAAAGCCAGAGATGTTAGAAATCATTATTTGGCGCTTAATTTCGGCGTATTCTTTTAATCTGGATATTTGTCCTGATACCTTTACTTACTACTTGATACATTAACCATGAAAATAGCGCTAGCACAACTCAATTACCATATCGGAAACTTCGAAACCAACACAAAAAAAATAACCGAAAATATTCAATTGGCGAAAGATAAAGGTGCTGATTTGGTAGTTTTTGCCGAACTGGCTATCTGTGGTTATCCGCCAAGAGATTTTTTGGAGTTTGATGAGTTTATTGTATTGTGCGAAAGCGCTGTACAGGAAATTGCCAGACATTGTACCGATATTGCTTGTATTGTTGGCCTCCCAATTAAAAACGAGGTATTACAAGGAAAAGATTTGTTTAATGCAGCCTATTTTATCGAAGGGGGAAAAGTTAAAGCAGTGGTTAAAAAAGCACTGTTGCCAACTTACGATGTATTTGATGAATACCGCTATTTCGAACCCGCCACACAGTTTAATTGTATCGATTTTAAGGGTAAAAAAATTGCACTAACCATTTGTGAAGACCTGTGGAATATCAACGATAATCCACTGTATGTATCTAACCCGATGGATGAGTTGATTAAGGAGCAGCCGGATGTGATGATTAACATTGCGGCATCCCCATTCTCTTATACCCATGATGATGAACGGATTAAGGTGTTGGGCGATAATGCAAAGAAATATAATTTGCCGGTATTTTACGTAAACCAGGTTGGTGCACAGACCGAGATTATTTTTGATGGTGGCTCTTTGGTTTTCGATGCTGATGGAGCTGTGAAAGCAGAAATGAAGTATTTTGAAGAAGACCTTCAGGTTTTTGATCTGGAAGAGGTTGAAAATGTGCGCAACAAATATCCCCAATCTGAAAGATTAACCGATATTGAGCAGATTCACGATGCGTTAATTTTAGGTATAAAAGATTATTTCAGGAAATCTGGTTTCAGTAAAGCCGTTTTAGGACTGTCTGGTGGAATTGATTCGGCTGTAGTTTGCGCCCTGGCTTGTCGCGCGTTAGGCCCGGAGAATGTAATGGCCGTTTTAATGCCTTCTAAATTTTCTTCCGACCATTCGGTTCAGGATGCTTTAGATTTGGTTAATAACATTGGTTGCATGCACGAAATTGTGCCCATTAAAGAAGTTGCCGAAGCTTTTGATCATATATTGGCGCCGGCTTTTAAAGGGCTGCCTTTCAACCTAGCCGAAGAGAATATCCAGGCCCGTATCCGTGGCATTATTAATATGGCCATGAGTAATAAGTTCGGTTATATTTTATTAAATACCTCGAACAAAAGTGAGTGCGCAGTGGGTTATGGTACCTTGTACGGCGATATGTGCGGCGCCATTGGGGTAATTGGCGATGTGTATAAAATGCAGGTTTTTGAGCTGGCGAGGTACATTAATAAAGAAAGGGAAATTATCCCGATCAATACCATTGTTAAACCACCATCAGCAGAGTTAAGGCCTGATCAAAAAGATTCTGATTCCTTACCTGAATATGAAATTCTCGATAAAATATTATATCAGCACATCGAAAAGAAACAGGGCTCGAAAGCCATTATTGCTCAGGGTTTTGACGAGGCATTGGTACTGCGGATTTTGAAAATGGTTAATGTTGCAGAATTTAAACGTTATCAAACACCACCTATTTTAAGGGTATCGCCGAAAGCTTTTGGTATGGGCAGAAGAATGCCGATTGTAGGGAAATATATGGCGTAGTGGTTGAAAGGTTAGAATGTTGAACTTGCTAATTGTTTAATTGTTGGGATTGCTAAATGGTTGTATGGTCCAACCGTTTTAACTAATGATTACTACAAACTGTGAACTGCCAACTGAAAACTGCCAATTGATTAATTGCGATTGAGTTGACTTAATGCAAGTTGCCTAACCTCACTTTCTTTTTCAAAAGCGATAATGTGGTTTAGATTTGCCTGATTGTTCATTTTACCAACTGCAATTTTTCGCACTTCTGCATTACCGTCAAAACAGGCAATATGAAATAGGTTTGCTTGATTATCCATTTTTCCAACCGCAATTTTCCGCACCGCAACATCTTTATCAAAGTTTGCAATGTGAAGTAAATTTGCTTGATTATCCATTTTTGCAATCGCAATTTTCCTTACTGCAACATCGTCATCAAAATTCGCGATGTGAAATAAATTTGCTTGATTATCCATTTTTCCAACCGCAATTTTCCTCACCGCACCATCGCCATCAAAGCTTGCAATGTGAAATAAGTTGGCTTGATTATCCATTTTTGCAACCGCAATTTTCCTTACTGCCCCATCGTCATCAAAGCTTGCAATGTGAAATAAATTGGCTTGATTATCCATTTTTTCAACCGCAATTTTCCTTACTTCTGCATCATCATTAAAACTGGCGATATGAAATAGATTTGCCTGATTGTTTATTTTACTAACGGCAAGCTTCCTTGTCGCCACATCTTCATCAAAACTGGCCACATGAAATAAACCCTGCTCAGAAGTAGTGTCAATGCCTATAGCATTAGTTTTAGCATCTTCAACATTAGCAGCTGTACTAAAGGCATTTTCATTTTTACTACTTAAAGTGATACAACTGCTTAAGCATAAAACAGTGCCTAAAAATAAGAGAGATCTTTTCATGTTAACTTAGCTTATAAAACTAAGTTATGAAAAATTTTATGTTTTTAGCTGCAATGGAGAACAAGTTGTCATGCTGAGATTAGGTGCAGATGCTTCGTAACTCAGCATGACAAAGAAAATTTATTTTATTTATGCTAAAGTAGCATCAACAGTAATCGTGGTGTTTAATAATTTAGAGATCGGGCAGTTTTTTTCTGCATCAGCTACCAGTTCATCAAATTTTTCCTGTGTTAAATTCGGAACAGAAGCAGTTAGAGTCAAATGTGATTCTACAATTTCACCTTTAGATGGATCGAGGTTGATTTCGCATTTGGTTTCCAGTTTATCGGCTGTAAATCCTGCTTCAGTTAAGTTAGCTGATAATTTCATGGTAAAACAGCCTGCATGCGCAGCAGCAATTAATTCCTCTGGATTTGTGCCAACGCCTTCTGCAAAACGCGAATTAAAAGAATATTGAGTATTATTTAAAGTCGTACTTTGTGTAGTGATGTTACCATTGCCTTCTTTAATAGAGCCTTGCCATACGGCTGTTGCATTTCTTTTCATGATTGGATTTTATTTTTAGATTGTTTAACACCTAAAGATAAAAATATGTTTGTTTAATGGCGGTAATTCTTTGTTAAGAAATCATCTTGTTAAAATCATTTTAAATCCTATTTGAATAAGCTTTCCAAAAAAAAGAAGCTGCTTCAAAAGAAACAGCTTCCCTTTCATTACGATCTTTTTAGGTTGTTTATCTGATTTTTAAATTATAAAGGGTACAATACGGCAGTTGCCTGTTTATCCTTTGCTGATAAAACAGTTGCGCCACTTCCACATTGTCCGCCGTTCATTAATGATAAGGCATCGGTTCCTCCAACCCCTGGTACATTAATGGTGGTAGATTGGTTGGTGTGTTTAAATGAAATGGTATGTCCGAATTCATGTGTGATGGTTCTTTGTCGCTGTGCAAAAGAGTTGTTTTGAATCAGGTTTTTATTAATCCAAACCGTATTGCCAGCCTTACCGTTAGATGTCGATAAATAAGCCTGTCCACATGTTGAACTGCCGATGGTATTATCTACTTTAATTAGAATATCATAAACAGTACCTGTTGTAATTACAAATTTGATTTTAGAGTTCGGTACGGTATTCCATTGGTTGATTGCAGAATTGATTTCGCTGATCATGCTGTTTATCGAAGGATCGATTTTAACACGGATATTACTGCTATTGGTTACAATATTTCCATTATAATACTGTTCTGTTATCGGTTTTCCGTTATCAGCAGGAACTTCCATGTTTTTGCTAAATACGATATCGCCATCAACAACATAATTATCTCCGCTTTCTACAATCTGAGCATCTGAAAATCCAAGATTTTTGATGTAGGCAAGAACTTTTTGATTTTGAGTGGTTTCGTTTTCCAGATCGGCTGGTACCTCATTTTTTTTCGAACATGAGATCACGACTACTGATAGCAATGCAATCAGCGCAGTTTTTTTGAATAGATTTTTCATAGTTTAGGTTTTTGGTTTAGATCGTAATATGCTGTAATTGAGATTACAGTATAAATATAACATAAATAATACAAGTCTGTATTTTTAGTACATATTTTTTGTATTTTTAATTAGTATAGCCCGATCTTGTCTTTTGCCCTAATCTACTGGTTGTTTTAGCGTACTGTTTCTAATCGATTGAAAAAGCAATATGCCTACCCCAATCATAATCGAAATATCAGCAAAATTGAAAACACCTGTCTGGAAGATATAAAAATCCATATGCATAAAATCGGTAACCGACCCATGTACAATCCGATCGTATAGGTTGCCGATGCCGCCACCGATCAGAAAACACAAAGCAATTTGCATACTGATTGGTAAATTACGTTTGGCAAACAGGAAATACAAACCATAGCCCAAAAATAATAAGGGCAAGCCAGTTAAAATAATGAGCCTGAAAATATAAGGCATATTATCGCCAAGGCTTAAAAACGCACCGCTATTTTCTACTTTGGTTAAGGTAAAACGGTCTTTTATGATGCTGATATGCTCGTAATCGCTGATCTCGGTACGCACAATTTTTTTAGAAATCTGATCGCAGCCAAAATTTAAGGTGAGTAACAATAATAAAACAGACCACCTAAGGTTTTTAAACTGTTGCATGTTTTTTATAATTAGAAATTTACTAATGGGCTTATTTTTTCACCCATTTTCTATAAGGAATAATCAAGGATAGGATAACCGCTAAAACACTCAATATTTTTGCAATGATATCGCCGCTTTTTACGTAAAAAGTAATTTCGTCATTTAAATTGATGTTTGCTTTAATGGCAGTTCTTGTCCACCATTTGGTGCTTTGTGTAACATCGCCACGTTGATTGATAAAACAGGAAATACCCGTATTGGCCGAGCGGGCTACATCACGGTGGGTTTCAATTGCCCTTAGTTTAGCGTACATCATGTGCTGGTCTTTACCAGAGGTATTTCCCCACCAGCCATCGTTGGTAATAATGGCAATAAATTGAGCCCCATCTTTAATCTGCATACCAATCCAGTCGCCCCATAAACTTTCGTAACAAACAACAGGAGCGGCACCAATACCACTTTGTGCATACAGAACACTAGGTTTTTCCTGCCATCCCCAGCCGCTTACACTTCCGCCTAATTGTGAAAACACACCATCCATAAAAGAAAATACTTTAGGGAAAGGCATTTTTTCGGCTCCCGGAACGAGTTTCGATTTATGGTAAAACTGAACATTTGCCGAATTTTCTACCTGCATGGCTGTGTTAAAATTATCCCAATACTGGTTGCTTTGCGGGTCGTATTTTGCTGAAAGTGTTTTCTTGGTCTGATAGATTTTTTTGCTTTCAATTCCGGTAATCAGTGTTCCATTTTTGTATTTGTTTAAAAAACTTTGAATGGTATAAAAATCAGGATTACTCCGGATTCTATCCTCATCTGCGTAATTTGGAATAGCCGTTTCAGGCCAGATAAAATATTCGGTATTGGTTTGCCCGATAGAATCTGATAAGTGTGTTAATATTTTAATCTGCTCAGCAGTTGGAATATTTTCCAGCTTTTGATAAGGATCGATATTTGGTTGAACCACGACTACGTTACTTGGAGTACCTATTTGCCCGGCAGTGAAATATTTGGTTAATGAAATACTGATGGGAATAAGTACCACTAGAGCCCAGATTCCTGCGGTTCTAAACCTTAAATAACCGGTTTGGGATTTGAATTTTTTGTAGGCCTCGAATGCTAAAATATTGCTGACCAAAATCCATAATGAACCTCCGTAAACGCCAGTGTAATCGTACCATTGTGCCAACTGGTGCATGCCTGCCAAACCATTTCCTAAAGTCATCCAGGGGAAAGCTAAATCCCAGGTTTGCTGTAAATATTCTAAAGCGATATAAAAAGCAATTAACCCGAGGTAGGCGATTTTTCTATTGACGTATTTGCCCAAACGATAGTATAACCAAAAAGCAAAAGTCATTAAAAGTGCCCCTAATCCGTAAGGAATTAAAGAAACAGGTAGGGCTACTGCCGCGCCATTGTAGGCACTTATGGCGTTATACACCCAGTAGATTGATGCGGTATTCCAAACTAAAAAAGTTAGGCCTGCGGTTAAGAAAATCCTTTTACCCTGTTTTTTGGTGTTCGCATGGCCAATGGCTTCCAGGGCGATAAACAAAGGAACCAAACCAATCAGTAATAATGGGGTGGTAAAGGGCATTGGTGGCCAGGCTAGCCAAAGTAAAAATGCACTTAAGAGGGCGAGGAGGTAGGTTTGTTTCTTGTTCATTTTAAGTGCTGGCGCAATATTGTCATCCTGAGCTTGTCGAAGGACTAATTAATTATAATTTGACGTTTCGACAAGCTCAACGTGACAACTCGAGGGGATTAGTTTTACAAACTATCTAAAATATTTGCTTTTTTAGCTTCGTATTCTTCCTGCGTAATGAGGTGTTTATCGTACAAAGTTTTAAGCTTGCGTAATTTTAAGGTGGTTTCGTCTTCCGGCTCTTCAACTACCTCAGCAATCTGGATCACAGGTTGAACGGGTTCCGGAGTTGGTTCGTAAGCCGGAATTTCGGCAAGGGGTTGAGCGTTCAAGCTAATCGGAGAAGCCGTTGCACGGTTTTCTTCCAGTTTTTGCTGACGAAGCATTTCCTTATACTCTTCTAATTGCTGATTCGCAGCCTGATGTAATTTACGCGCCTGTACTTTCGGAATAAATTCGGTTACGATATTTTCGCCATGCTGGGGTACACAGATAAATTTAGAACCAAAAAACTCTTCTTTAAACGACACCTCTTTTATGCTTTTCCACGAAATATCCTTGAAATTCATGGTTAAGCCTAAATTACCTGGCTCGCAATAAAAAATGCGCTTGTTCGAAATCGCGATGCTATCTGGTAACAAGTTTACTGCCGGTTTTTTCTGTACCGCTAAATATAAAAGTTCTTCGCCTGTTGTTAAAAGGTCGTTTAATTTTCCAATAACTTTTTCAACCGCTTTTGGGTCTTGTTCGTCACTCAGAAATCTATCTATGCTAATCATAATGTTTTTAAAATTGGTGTGTTGCTTATTTTCTGATGCTACTCTTCAGCATCTTCATATTTGTTTTTGCTTTTAATGTTGGGTTTCCCCGCTATGCAAATTACAAATTCTCCTTTTAAAGTATTGTTTTCAAAATGTGATTTTATTTCTACTAAAGTTCCGCGTACGGTTTCTTCGAACATTTTGGTCAGTTCTCTACTTACCGATGCCTGCCTGTCGGCACCCAAATACTGTGCAAATTCCTCTAAAGTTTTTAATAAACGGTGCGGACTTTCATAAAGTATAATGGTGCGGTCTTCTTCGGCCAATTTTTTGAACTTGGTTTGTCTGCCTTTTTTAACCGGCAAAAATCCTTCGAAACAAAAGGCATCTGCAGGTAAGCCCGAGTTAACCAGGGCAGGTACAAAAGCTGTTGCACCGGGTAAACACTCTACGGCAATATCATTTTTGATGGCTTCGCGTACCAGGAAGAAACCCGGGTCGGAAATGGCAGGTGTTCCGGCGTCGGATATCAGCGCTATTTTTTGCCCTTCATTTAGAAACTTAATAATCTCAGAAGTGGCCTTATGTTCGTTGTGCTGGTGGTGCGAGAAAACTCTTTTATCGATGCCAAAATGTTTGAGCATCGGGGCGCTGGTACGGGTATCTTCAGCGAGGATTAAATCGCATTCTTTTAATATACGGATTGCCCTAAAGGTCATATCCTCCAAATTGCCTATGGGCGTTGGTACGAGAAATAGTTTGCCATCCATATTTCAGTTTGCAGTTTAAAGTTAACGGTTTGCAGTTTTTTCCAAACTCCTTACCCCAAACTCCAAACTCTTGCTATCTTTGCTTAAAAAATTAAATAATGCTGCAAGTTAACTATATCCGCGAAAATAGAGAGAAAGTTTTAGAACGTTTAAGTATCCGTAATTTTAAACAGCCAGAACTGGTAGACGAAATCATCAAAATAGATGAAGACCGCCGTTCTACACAAACTTCCCTGGATAATATTTCCGCTGAGGCTAATGCAGCTGCCAAACAGATTGGCGATTTAATGCGTACGGGTAAAAAAGAAGAAGCTGAAGCGATTAAGGCGCAAACTGCTTCTCATAAAGAAAATATCAAAAACCTGAGCGATAAACTAAACGAGCTGGAAACGGCTCAGCATAATTTAATTGTGCAGTTGCCGAATTTACCATATCATTTAGTCAAACAGGGATCAACTGCAGATGATAACGAGATTGTTTTAACACATGGTGAGCCTGCCCAGTTACCAAGCAAAGCTTTACCGCATTGGGAGCTTGCGGCGAAATATGATATTATCGATTTCGAACTGGGTGTAAAAATTACTGGTGCTGGTTTTCCGGTATATAAAGGAAAAGGCGCCAGGTTACAACGGGCACTCATCAATTTCTTCTTAGATCATGCTACTGCAGCTGGTTATAAAGAAATGCAGGTACCTCACCTGGTTAATGCAGCTTCAGGTTTTGGTACCGGGCAGTTACCCGATAAGGAAGGGCAGATGTATCATTCAACAGTTGATGATTTATATTTAATTCCAACTGCCGAAGTACCGGTAACCAATTTATACCGTGATGTAATTGTTAAGGAAGAAGATCTTCCGATTAAAAATACGGCCTATACACCTTGTTTCCGTAGAGAAGCGGGTTCTTATGGTGCGCATGTACGTGGTTTAAACCGTTTACACCAGTTTGATAAGGTAGAAGTCGTGCAGATTACACATCCTGATCAATCTTACGAAACTTTAGAAGATATGAGCCTATATGTTCAGTCTCTTTTACAGGAACTGGGCTTACATTACCGTGTGCTGCGTTTGTGCGGTGGCGATATGGGCTTTACTTCGGCCATGACTTACGATATGGAGGTTTGGAGTGCTGCTCAAGAGCGCTGGTTAGAAGTTTCTTCTGTATCAAATTTCGAAACTTATCAGAGTAACCGTTTGAAATTGCGTTTTAAAGGAAAAGAAGGTAAGGCGCAACTGGCTCACTCCTTAAATGGAAGTGCATTGGCGCTACCGCGTATTGTGGCTTCAATTTTAGAAAACTACCAAACGGAGAACGGTATTAAAATTCCGGAAGCTTTAGTAAAGTACACCGGATTTGATATTATTGATTAAACCTCACCCTATTATAGCAACTGCTTAGGCTTCTATTTGAGCCTCCCACTCCTTCAGGAGAGGGAATGCACAGACGCTACGCATTGCTAAGCCCGTTAAAAGGGTGAGGGCATAAAAAAAGCTTTGCATTGCTGCAAAGCTTTTTGTTTTTTATATAGATAGATGTGATGCGTATTGATTATAAAATCAGGATCAACAATAAAATGATGATGATGATTGCACCAACTGAAAGGTAAACACCTCCAGAAACTGCACGGGCTTGCCCTTTTAATTCTCTTAACTCGCTACGTAATGCTTTACGTTCTGCTCTTGTTAAGTTCGATTTGTCCATGTCTCTGATCTCTTCAACACGGGTTTTAATTCTTTCCAGTTTCACGGCTTGTTCAGCAGTTAATTCTGTTGGGTTTTTCGCAGGTTTATCAGCTGCCTGAGCTGAATTAAAACTAATGCCTAAAGAGAAAACCAAGGCTAGCGTGTAGATGAATTTTTTCATAATATATAATTTTTTAGTGTTCGACCTCTACGTAACAAAAAACCTACCAAAATGTTCTGGTAGGTTTTAAAAAGCCTTGATTTAACAATTAAAATTCTTATTTGATCTCGAAAATGGCATTCACCGTGAAATTCAGCTTAATTTTTTTGAAATCAATTTCAGGAGCGCTAGCGGCATCAGCCATTTCAGCTTTCATTGCATAATTTCTATAAACCGGTTGTATTACATTGTCTCCACCGTCTTGTATCTCAATTACACCACCTAATTTATCGCCTAATGCTTCGACCATGTAAGCTGCTTTTTCTTTTGCAGCCAATAAAGCTTTAATTTTAAGCTCTTTTTTTAAACTTTCAATTTTAGAATAATCGTAGCTTTCAATATTCGTATTGGCAATTCCTTTGGCATCAATCGACTCTAATATGGCGTTGAATTTATTCAGATCGCTAACTTTTAAACGATATTGTTTGCTCGCTAAGAAATCAGGATTTTTCTTTTTTTCTGCAGCGTAGTTCCAGCTGCTTAAATTGCTAATGGTTAAATTTTCTTTTGCAATGCCCGCTTTTTGTACAGCGGCATACAATTGTTTTTCCAGTTCTGTAATGTCTACTTTTTTCTTGCCGTTTAAGTATTCTTTAAGTGAAATGCCGATGTAAATAATATCGGGGGTTACTTCTGTTTCTGCAGTTCCGCTAACATTAATTTTTCTGCGTAAATCTACTTGTTGAGCCATCGCTGTTGATAATCCTAAAAATGCAACCAGTGCAAGTGCTATTAACTTTTTCATAATGTATTTTCTTTGTGTGTACGTTAATGATGTAAACCGTGCACAAATTCCACACCGAGATTAGAAAAAATTTTATTTTTTTTGAAAATGGACAGCAGTAGTTGATGGCAAAACCTGCCCCGCTATACACTTTAGCCCCGAAGAAAAATCGGGGGCTGTCGTTGTTATCGGGTTTATTAACAAAGGTTTATGCTACTGGCAAAAAGACAATCAGAATAAAACAATTGTTGCAACCATAAGTTTTAACCTGAAAAATATTATTCTTTTTATAGTGCAAATATTTTTCATGTATTTCCTTCTTTGAAAGGACTATTGTTCTGGCCACCTTAAACCCGACAGAGCGGATAGCCCGGAATGGAAGCGCAGCGGAATGAGGAAAATAGCGATGGCGGGACCGGATTGGCCGATGCACACTGAAACCTGATTTTCTAAAATAAATAGAAAGAGTAAAATTTTGCGCAAGGTTTTATGCTTAAATAGACGGAATTATATATGGTTATAAAACCTAGCGCAGCAGAGTTTTCTGCAGAATTTTAATCATGTTTTGCAATTAGGAATCGCAAAAAGAATTGAATTGTGGTTGTTAGACCTTTGATACTTTAACAGCAGTTGGTCCTTTTTGACCCATTTCTACTTCGAATGTAACTTTATCACCCTCTTTAATCTGAGTGATTAAACCATTTGCGTGAACGAAAATACTGTCTTGTGTTTCAGTGTTTTTAATAAAACCGTAACCTTTACTGTCGTTAAAGAATGTAACTGTTCCTTTTTTAACAGGATTTTCATCGATGATGTCTTCTTGTCTTGAAATACCGATCTGAATATCTTCGGTGTTAATTACTTTCTTTTTCTTCGGATCTGGTGGAGTTGAAGAGATGTTTCCGTTTTCATCAACATAAGCCATCATATCTTCAAGCGCTAAACCTTTTTTGGCATTAGCCTGACGCTCTTCTTTTTTCTCTTGTTTGTCTTTTTGTTTTTTTAATCGTTTTTTTTCGTTCTCTTTTTTACTGTATGTTGCCTGAGATTTAGCCATATTTTATTTAATTGTTTTGTTTTGAAAGGTGAGTGGAAAGGAGAATTATACAAAGATAACAATACTAAAGCATAAACACGATTTTATTCGGTTATGCTCTTGTCATTTGGGTTTGTATAGTATAAAGGCATTTGCCAAGGAGGGCACAGATTTACACGGAAGTAAGTCTTTTCCCTTTCATCGTCCTCGTTACAAACGAGGATGGAAGGAAAAGGCGATTTTATCGCTATTGGATAGTTTAATGCATTACAAATGCGAATCTCAGTCATCCTCGTTACAAACGAGGACGATTGGTGGGTTATGGTTTATACCTTTTCCGTGATTTCAGTGTTTCCGTGGCAAATTTCATTATAAAATGAGTGCTTAAAAATTTAAGAGGCTTTATTTACCCATTTATCTTTATCGATCTGATAAACGAAATTCCATTTTAGTGGCTCACCGTAATAGGCTACTTCCAATTCAGCAATTTTAACGGCTCCTAATTTTTCTGTTGCTTTTTGTGAACGGAAATTAGTCGCACCAATATGTAAGATTACTTTATCCACAAATTGAAAAGCATAATCGAGCATTAAAGCTTTTAAAGCCTTGTTGTGCCCCTTGCCCCAAAACTCACGGGCAATAAAAGTATAACCAACGGCAACAGAGTAGTCTGTTTCATCTAATTCGTAATATCTGGAGCTGCCCACAACTTTATTGGTTTCTTTTTCATAAACAATAAAAGCACCCTTCGATTCTATTGCACCTTTAAAGAAATTTTCGAAAACCGCTCTTTTATAGCGGTCTTTGTTGGGATGCTGCTCCCAGATTAACGGATCGGAAGCTACGGCAAAAAGAGCTTCAAAATCTTCTTCCTTTAAAGGGGCTATCGTAATTAAATCGTTTGCCAATGTAGGCTGTAAATCGAAATTCATATGGCTTGAATATAAAAACGGCCGGCTTTGCGGCCAGCCGTTTGTTATTAATTATTAGATTTCTCCATTCCGCTTTGCTCCAGTCGAAATGACGCGCTTATTAATCTACCAAACCTTCAATTTCTACCACTTCCTGGGCATCTTTCTGATAGTCAACTTGATCAATTTCGAAACCAAATAAGCTTAAGAAATCAGATCTGTAACCTGGTAAATCACCTATTGCGGGTAAAGTTTCGGTTGTGGCTTCTTTCCAAAGTTCGGCCACTTTAGCCTGGACATCTTCACGCATTTCCCAATCGTCGATTCTGATTCTTCCTTTTTCATCAACAGGAACAGGGCTGCCGGTATATAAACGATCAGCATATAAACGCTGGATCTGCTCAATTGTACCTTCGTGGATGCCTTCTGCTTTCATTACCTTGTACAACAATGAAATGTATAACGGAATTACCGGAATAGCAGAACTTGCCTGTGTTACCAGTGCTTTGTTCACTGATACATAAGCTTTGCCATCAATATCTTTTAATTTATCGCTGATTTTAAAAGCAGTTGCTTCCAAATCATCTTTAGCTCTTCCAATGGTTCCTTTACGGTATACCGGCTCGGTTAAAGCAGGGCCGATGTACGAATAAGCTACTGTTGTGGCAGCTTCGGCAAGCAGATTTTCTGCTTTTAAGGCATCAATCCACATGGCCCAGTCTTCGCCGCCCATTACCGCAACGGTATTGGCAATATCCTCTTCGGTAGCAGGTTCGATAGAAATTTCGGTTACATTACCGGTGTGGAAATCGACTGTTTTATTGGTGTAAGTTCCACCGATAGGTTTTAAGGTAGAGCGGTGAAGCACTTCGGTATCAGGGTGTTTCCTAACCGGAGATGCCAGGCTATAAATGACTAAATCAACCTGACCCAAATCAGCTTTGATCAATTCAATTGTTTTTTCTTTAATTTCTTTAGAGAATGCGTCGCCGTTAATACTTTTCGCATATAAACCAGCGGCATGGGCTTCTTTTTCGAAGGCTGCAGTATTGTACCAGCCTGGTGATGCAGTTTTGCCTTCAGAAGGTGCTTTTTCGAAAAATACGCCAATTGTAGAAGCGCCAGATCCATAAGCAGCAGTAATACGCGAAGCCAAACCAAATCCGGTTGAAGCGCCTATTACCAATACTTTTTTAGGACCATCTATAGCTCCTTTAGATTTTACATATTCAATTTGATTCTTTACGTTTTGCGCGCAACCATCAGGGTGTGCAGTTAAACAGATAAAGCCCCTCATTCTAGGTTCGATAATCATTTTTGTTCTATTTTACGTTTTGTAATGTTAAAATAAGTGCAGTTTTAAGCAAATTGAAAATGCCATAATGCCCAAATCTTTAACGAAGATAAATTTTTAATTGTTTAACGTTAAATGAATTTTAAATAATAAGCTTTTACACTTGTTTAATTCGTTTTAGATCTAAATTCTATATTAATAATATTATCTCTTTTCATATCGGTATCCAGATAAACTATCCGTGTTTTATCGCCATAATAAACGCAGAGCACAGCTGTATTTGGTGGGGTACTTCCTAAATTATCTGCCCTAAACAATAAAGTGTTTTTGCCCGGTTGCAATGTTAGGTAAAACCGCTTAGATATTTTTTTAACTGCAATTTTTTGATGGACCCATACGTCATTAAGTTTTAAAGATACACTGTCTCCATCCTCTACCTGGCCGTCCCAAATTTCAAGTTCTATTTGCTTGTTTTCAACTTGCATGTTTGCAATAACATCGGAGTTTCTGTTTATGGGTTTTTCTGGAGTATTTTTTTGCTTTGATATCTCTACAGGCTTATTGCTTATAGATTGGTTATCCGCTAACTTAGGTTTTGAATATGCGCGATAAAACTTAGCCACCAGAAAAGTTGCAAAAGCGTTTGAGCGGTTTGAAAAATCAAAACTGTACATGTTTTCGCTGGTTTTAACAATCAAATTCCCGGTATTTGGCGGCTTGCGACCATAATTGTCTGCAAAAAGTGCAATGGTATTCATTCCTGTATCTAAATGTAGCGCATGGCTAAATTTTTTCTCATCAATGGCATGTTTGTTTAAAATCATCCTGCCATTTTGAATCAATGTTATGGTGTCTGCATCGATCAGCTCTTCATCCTGTATGGCCAGGGTAACAACGCTATCTTTTGTGGTAATTGGATCGTAAATGCCATAATAAATATTATCCTTCCCGGTAGGGGCCACTATCCTGGGAATATGAGGATCTGTCCAGGGCGTTGAATTTGCTTTGGTTAAGGTAATCTTTTCACGGTATAACAGATCCCTCATATTTACTTTTGAACTTTCGTAAATTTCATCGCCCTCATCTAAACCGCGCATAAAAAGCCCAAAGTTATCAATCCACATCCGTTGCAAACTCAATTGTGCTTGTCCGGTTTTGGATTTGCTTAGTGTAAGTACACCATTTAGGTAGGGCATCCACTGTTTAATTTTGAAAGGGGTTTCTATTATCGGGTATTTATTTCGACCAATGCCCAGTTGGGTACTGTTTTTCTGAACAAGCAAGAGTTCATAACTAAATATAAAATCGCCATTTGTAATTTTTAAGTTCGCAGGATAAAGCATCTTTTCAGTCGCTTTGCCAATATTCATTTGCACATTAATCGGTAAAGCGGTGGGATAAGGACGATACTTAAAATTCCAGGTACCCGTAAAATCCTGAGCCTTTGCTCCGGTTAAAATCATGATTAACAAAACTCCTAAAAGAAAACGCATGTGATTTTCAATGAATTAAATCCTAAAGATAAGCGTCTAAGCTCTTTTTTAAGGATTAATTTAAAGTTAAATGATTTGCTTTGTTCATTTTCTATTAATTTAGCGGCACACAGATAAAACCGGTTTATCATCTTATGAAAAAAATAGTATTCTCTGCTATGGTGTTGCTCATCATGGTTTCTGGAAAGCTTTATGCACAAACCCAGCATCAAAATTCGGGTTGGTTTATGTTTTTAAATAACACCAAGTTTAATGAAAAATGGGGGCTACAGTTCGATGTTCAAATGCGCTCAGCTGATGATTGGGGTTATTTGAGAAATACCTTAGTGCGGCCAGCCTTACAATATTTCATCAATAATAAACACAATGTAGCCCTGGGCTATTTATGGCAAACCACACAATCGCAATCGGTAGTAGCCGGTAATTCATTTTCACACGAGCATCGTATTTTTGAGCAATATATTTACAGCCACAGGCTAAAATCGGTTTTTGCCAGCCACAGGCTAAGGCTTGAACAACGTTTTATCGGCCGCCCGGACGAAGATGTGTTTTCACAACGTTTCCGTTATTTCTTCAGGCTCATTCAGCCATTGCAAAAAGCTCAGCCAACATTTACAAAAGGGCCATTTGTAGCTATGCAGAACGAGGTGTTTTTAAATTTGCAGAATAAGGAGAAAATTAACAATAGTGTTTTCGATCAGAACAGGTTGTACCTTGCTGCGGGTTATCGTTTTTCGAAGCAATTTGATCTGGAAGCTGGGTATATGAACCAAATTACAAATGGCGTTTCGAACAATACGGTTAATCACATTATTCAGCTGGCTGTTTACACGAGGTTTTAATGTTTTAAAGTCATTTTTTGTACAACAACTCTTACAAAATGTTAAAGCTGTTGTAATTGATTGGTCTTTTTGCTCAATTTGCCGCGTGAAAAGATTTACCATTCTATTTTTAGCACTCTTGTTTGGCAAGCGAATGCAGGCACAAGAGATTAAAACCTCTTCAACCAGTAATACGCCAACTTCAAAAAGTTTATTTAACCCTGAGCATAAAAGGAAATTTTCCCGTAAAGGTGATTTTTATTTTCACTGGGGATATAATAGCTCCTGGTATGGTAAAAGCGATATCAGGTTTCAGGGACCGAACTACGATTTTACTTTAAAGGATGTGGTGGCTCATGATAGACAATCGAAATTAAGCTGGGCTTATTTAAATCCGGGTTTAATCACTGTACCACAGTATAACATCCGTGCGGGATACTTTATCAAAGATAATTACAGTATTTCTATCGGCTGGGACCACATGAAATATGTGATGGATATTCCGCAAACTGTTGTAATCAACGGACATATCGGTGCAAATATTTCGCATGATAATGCACCTACAGGCGCTTTAGCTGGCGATTATAATGGCCAAAGCATTAACGTGAAAGAAAGCATGCTTACTTATGAGCATACCGATGGATTTAACTATGCCAATATCGAGATTGAGCGTTATGATGATATCTGGGTTGCGCCGGGTGGCAATACTTCTTTAACTTTAGAAACCGGTTTGGGTGGCGGTTTAATGGTGCCACGTTCTGATGTACGTCTTTTTGGCCAGGGCAGGAATAACCATTTCAGCATTTCGGGTTATGGTGTTTCAGCGAAAATTGGTCTTAAGTTTTATGTTTGGAAAAACGTTTATTTACAGAATACCACTAAGTTTGGCGCCACCAATTTAACCAATGTGCATACAACCGGTTGGGATGAGCTGGATAAAGCCAGTCAGAAAATCAACTACATTGAAAATATATCGCTGATCGGGGTTCAGTTTTAAAAAATATAAAAGGAGGCTCAAGCCTCTTTTTTGTTTTAGGTGCAGGTGGTGGGAATCGGTGCACTACAGTTTGCCCGCTGATTAAAGAGATAAACGCTGATTATTTTTGGTGATTATAAATAGCCATGAAAGCAAAGAAGACTATTATATTTTCTCCAGTTTGTCTAGCCTTGCAATTTCAATCTAGTATAGATCGCTTTACGCTTGGCGCCTAGCGCCCGGCTACTGTCCGTAATCTAACAACCTTCTATGGTAGTTAATCTGCCCCAAATGGTAAGATAAATGTGTGGACAGGTGAACCAGGAAAAATTCGGTTGATGTTTTCTCCTGAAATACCAGCATCGGGTATTCAGTATTGATTTGTTCAGGGGTTATTTTATCAAGCGTTTCACTAACTACAATTAAAGTTGCTTCGATCATTTTAATCAATTCTAGCCTTGGGATATCTTTTAATGAAAACTCCAGTTCGCGGTTGCGGATGTAATGGCTGCCACCCAAAGTTGCACCAATATACGTGTTGAGGTTTCCGATTAAATGCAGACAGAGGTTCCCGGCTGAATTTGCAATGCTTTTATCTACAACCCAAAGCGTAGCTTCGTTTTTATATAATTCAATTTCCGATTTTAATTTGTTAAGATCCCGGGTGAAAAGTGATTTTAAGGTTTCGGTAAGCATATGTAGATTTTAAGGGATTAATTTTTTTACTTGCTGTGATAGGATCTCTTTATCATTCTTTTTAATGATTAAATGCCCTAGTGCATTATTTTCTCCAATTGCACTGATAAAACAAGTATAGAGGTAAATACCACTTTCAAAGTTAAAATTGCCACTTCCACCGCTTCCATCAGGATCATATCGTCCATTGGATAAAACAATTGAAGGTTTATTGCCCATTTTATTTTTTAAGGGCCATGATGCAAAACGGTAATTTCTATTACCCAAGTCGTCAATCCGTACTCTGTATTGTGCTGTCTCGAAGATTAATATGGGTTTGTAGAATTTTTTAATTGAAGGATGTAATCCTGTTTTTTCTAGGGCAATTAATCGGGACTTTTCTAATGTCTCAAATTTTGATCGATGATTTACGCTCAACAATTTGCCATCCGAATCGTTCAGCCATAATTCGCCATTTAACAGCATTATTCCTCTCCAGCCCATAAAATCCCAGTCTGTTAATGGATTTGAGTTGATGATCTTTTTGGTTAGTTCATCGTCAAAAACCTCTTTATATCTTTTTATAAATTCCTGCTTGTTTTTAATAGGCGGGATCGGGTATGCCCTGTTTAAAGGATATCTAATTTTATTGCTTAATTTTTCTATTTTACCATTTTTAATAGAGGTGATAAAATCGGTAACAATAGGGAGATATTTTTTATCTAGTGTTTGGCTTTGAATTGAGCCGATGTTCACTATAAAAAGGACTGCTAATAATAGTATTTTCATTGAAGAGAGGTTTTTAAGCGAATATAATAGTTTAAAGCCGAAAAGGTGTCTTTCTGCCCTATTACTCTACCGACCTATGTATCTAAACCCGATAAAATGGAAAGCCCGGAAGCCCGATCCTTTATCGGGATGAGGACTTGAAATGATAGCGGGACTAACACTTAATAGTAGCAATGATCTGCTTTTCAAATAAAAATAAAAGGATGTTAAGGCACATTGTCCGACCGAGGATCTTTTGCAGAAAAGATGAGGCTGTATCATAAGTTGTGATTCTATTCGAACTTGTCACGTTAAGCTTCCCGAAGAATCGGGACAAGTAGTCGAAACGCTTTGAGCAGCATTTAAACAGGTCCTTCGACAAGCTCAGGATGACAATCTATATTTATGATACAACCTCTTGACGATCGCATTGGAAAACAGCGCTAATCATTGATCCTTTGCCCATAAAAAAACACCTGCAAGAAATTGCAGGTGTTTCGCTATCAAAAGGCTTTAATTTATACTTTTCTAACTCTTCCTGAGCCTATAACTGTTTTATCAACTGATGGATCGCCTGAGTAATTTACACTTCCTGAACCGCTGATTACCGCTTTAATGCTTTTCTCTGCAGCGATATTAACTGTTCCAGAGCCGCTGATCGTTGTTGATAATGTTTTTACTGCAAAAGATTTGCCACCAAAGGTACCCGAGCTGCTGATAACTACTTTAGCATGATCGGCATTGCCATTAATGTTGATTGATCCTGAACCGCTAATTACGCCGCTAAAATTGTCAACATCGGCATTTACTTTTATACTGCCTGATCCGCTTAAAACAGTTGCAAAATCTCCAGCACTAACTTTGCCGTTCACTGTCATTGCTCCAGATCCGTTCATGGTTAAACTTTTTAGCGAAGGTGCAGTAACGTAAGCAGTTATTTTTTTGTTTTCGTATTTTCTAGACCAGCTAGTAATGCTGGTTTCCGGACGGATAATGAGTGCATTTCCTTTTACTTCTGTTACAATGGTCGCAATGGCATCGGCATCGCCTTCTAAACGGCAGCTTGCTTTTGAACCTATCGTAATTACGATATTGATTGGGCCTGCACCCGCAACTGAAGTAAAGTTAGCCACATCTCTTTCATCGCTATTGTATTTTGATGATTTAATGTGGGTTTGGTCTTTTGCAATTACATTAATACCCGAGGTTAATGTTAGTGTTGCCAATAATATTGCAAATACTTTTTTCATGATGATAGATTTTATTTTTTTAGATGAATAATGAGCTTTTCTTATAAGACGATGCTTTTGCCGAAAAGTTGCACAAGACAGAATTTAATTCTTTTTTATTAATGGTCTTGGCTATGCTCAAAAGAGAAGCCGTATCATTAAGGTAATTTCTCTTCCAAATTTGTCATGTTGAGCCTGTCGAAACACCTAAAAGCATATTTAAGTAAGTCCTTCGACAAGCTCAGGATGACAAATTATATATTTATGATACAGCCAATGAGATTTAATTATCCTTTTTTGATGTTGATGTAAAACAACGGATCGTGTTTAAAGTTATCGGCATTAATACTGCCATCAATTTTAATGGTTTTCCAATCGTTTGTAGGTTTGATCAAAGTATAAACACCTGCTTTTAGTGTTACGCGCACAGGCATATCAAAACCTTTTACATCTGTTACCCATCGGTAAGAAAGTATGCCTTTATTGATTTTATAGCTTAAAACAGGAATCTTCGTATAACGCAGGTACTGATCGAAAACTTTATCTAATTTAAGTCCGCTTTGTTTGGCTATGTAATTTTCAATCTCTGCAGTGGTTACGGTTTTGTGGTAGAATGTTTTACCCAATCCGCGCAAAACCTGTCTGAATTTTTCATCGTTATTGATCAATTGGCGAATGATACTCACCAAATTTGCACCTTTGGGATACATATCGCCCGAGCCTTCCTTGTTTACGCCATAAGGGCCAATTACCGGCACATCATTACGGATGATTTTCTGTAATCCGATCACATATTCTTCGGCAGCTGCTTTGCTCTCAGTACATTCGGTAAACAATACCTCTGAATAATTGGTGAAACCTTCATGAACCCACATATCGGCGATATCTTTTGAGGTGATGTTATTCCCGAACCATTCGTGGCCGCTTTCATGGATGGTAATAAAATCCCATTTTAAGCCATGATCGGTACCACTTAAATCTTTACCTAAATAACCTGGTTTAAACTGATTGCCATAAGCTACTGCACTCTGGTGTTCCATACCTAAATGTGGCGCCTGAACCAGTTTGTAGCCGTCTTTGTACCAGGGGTAAGGGCCAAACCAATATTCGAAACATTTTAGCATGGGTTTAACATCTGCATCCCAATGTGGGCGGGCTTTGGCGCTATCGGTTTGTAGCGCCCAGTAGTCGATACTGAGCTTTCCGTTTTCACCATCATAACTGTCTTGCCAGTGCGCATATTTCCCAATGTAAAAGGTTACGTCGTAATTGTTAATGGGATTACCTACAAACCAATTGTATTGTTTATTGCCATCAGGTTTGTCAACGGTATTTCTCAGTCTTCCGTTAGATATTTCCTGCAAAGTTTTAGGAACAGTAATGCTGATTAACATACTGTCTACTTCATCGCTTTGGTGATCTTTATTTGGCCACCACACACTTGCACCTAAACCCTGGCAAGCCACCGAAACAAATGGATTGCCTGCTTCATCTTTTTTGAAGATAAAACCACCGTCCCAGGGTGGTGTTTTTGCTACCGTAGGATTGCCTGAATAGAAAACGGTGAATTTATCTTGACTGCCTTTTTTAACCGCTTTAGGGAAGGTTACAAATACCGCGTTATATTCCCGGGTAAAAGGTAAATCGGCACCTTTGTAAACCACCTTGTCTACTTTTAAGTTATCAAAAAGATCGAACTGGAGTTTGGTAAAATCCTGCGTAGCGGTAAAAGCAAATTCATTGCTGCCGCTAACAGATTTTTGGTCGATATCTATTTTAACATCCAGGTGGTAATAATTAATATCGTAACAGGTGCGCAAAGGAGTCAGTGTGCCACGGAGGCTGTCGGCCCTTGAGTTTACCTGGTTTTTCCCGAGCATCTGTGCCTGTACCGCTGAAATACTGAAGATGATGGCAAGGATGAATAGTAACTTTTTCATTTATTATATTTTTGTTAATCGTTAAAAACGATTGCTTATTAATATGCGCTTAGAAACGAGCGTAACTTTTTTGTCTTTGCGGCGCACAAAGCCTCCCTGTTGCAGGCAGGCAATCCTAATGCAATGGCTATACACCTAAAGTTACAAGAATGCTCCGTCGCTCAACATGAGGGATTTTGCATTTACTTCAATACTGAAACCGTAATAAATGAGCTGTTGTGTACATCATGATAAATTTTGTGTGTAGCTTTCTGGAAATCCTGCGCTTCTGCCTGATAGATGTCCATAAATTTCTGCGGATTACGATCGGCTAAGGGGAACCACGAGTTTTGAATCTGAATCATAATTTTATGCCCTTTTTTGAAGGTATGTGCTACATCTGGCAGCGGATAATTGACTTTGGTAATGGCGCCAGGAACAAAAGGCTCTGGTTTTTCAAAACTGTTGCGGTATTTTCCACGCATAATTTCTCCACGTACCAGCATTTCGTAACCACCCATAATCAGGTTTTTAGGATTAGGTTCTGGATTTGGTGCATCTTCAGGATAAACATCAATCAATTTAACTACATAATCGGCATCTGTTCCGGTAGTCGAAACCACTAAGTTGGCCAGAACAGGGCCGGTTAAAGTAATATCTTCAGTTAAAGCATCTGTTTGGTAAGTTTTTACATCCGGACGGCGGGCCGCAAAACGCTGATCGTCGATCATGTACTCGCGGGTACGTTTGGCCTGGATACCATCCTGGTAAGGTACCGGATTATTCGGATCGCTTACATATTCATCCCAGCTATCGGTTCTGCCCACTTTTTCGAAACTGAGTTTTCCATTGGGTTGTAAGTAAAGGTTTCTGGTTTCGGTATCTTTTGGTGGCCAGGTATTAAATTTTTTCCATTCGTTGCTTCCCGTTACAAAAATATTGGCTTCTGCAGCATTAAAATCTCCCTCGCCTTTTAAATAATGTTTAAAGAAAGGCAGTTCGTATTGTTGCTGGTAATCGATACTGGTGGTTTTGCCGAAAGGGATGTCGCCGAAATAAGAACCATCACTACGTACCCAGCCGCCATGGAACCAGGGACCTGCAACCAGGATATTGTTGGCACCAGGATTCTGTTTCTCAATCGCTTTGTAGGTGTCAAAAGTTCCATAGGCATCTTCCGCATCGAAAAATCCCCCCACCACCATCACAGCAGGTTTTACATTGGTTAAATGTGGCGTAATTAAACGTGCTTTCCAGAAGGTATCTAAATTTGGATGTTTAAATAAATCATTCCAGAATTTAATACTGTCGGCAAAATACCGGTCTTTTAAGTTCTTAACCGATCCGGCTTCTAGATAAAAACGATAATTGTCCTGAATGGGGAACTGAAAACCTTTAGGCCCTTTATCTGGGGTAATCGGTTTAGGCCTCGGCACACCAAAGCTGCCCATAAAACTAAAAGCATCCATGAGGAACAAGGTACCACGGTGGTGAAAATCATCACCCATAAACCAATCGGTAACTGGCGCCTGAGGCGAAACGGCTTTTAAAGCGGGATGTGCATTTGGTAATGAAGTGGTAGAATAAAAACCAGGGTACGAAATGCCATAAATACCGGCATTGCCATTGTTACCTTTTACGTTTTTAAGCAGCCAATCGATGGTATCGTAAGTATCGGTGCTTTCATCGATAGCGGTTTTACTTTTTTTGCCAACAACCTGCGGACGGATATCGGCAAAAGTGCCCTCACTCATCCAACGGCCCCTAACATCCTGATATACAAAAATAAATCCCTCACGCATCATCGCCGGAAAATTACCCAGGCTCAGCTTATATTTATCTTCACCATATGGTGCAACGGTATAGGGGGTGCGGTTAATTAAAAAAGGATATTTTTTGGTTTGATTTTTGGGTATATAAATGGATGTGAAGAGTTTAACCCCATCGCGCATGGGAATCTGGCGTTCTATTTTGGTGTAGTTTTCTCTAACATATGCCGAATCGGTTTGCCGGGCCATTAATTCATTAGAAATAAACAGACATAATAACAGACTGAAAATTCTTGTAAGGTTCATTTAAGCTAGTTTTTAGGAATAAAATTTAAATATAGGTGATTAAGGATTCATTAGAAAAAATAGCCCGTAAAAGGTTTGTTAGTTTAAGCCGTAATGATGTAAAATGGACGAGGTGTGATGTACTATGCCACTATAACCTTTCGTTCGTCATTACTTTATCAAAATTTAGTTAAATAATGTTAAGGCATAATCTTTTAGGAATTTTCATCGTCATATAGATAATCGAAATAAACACAAAATAATGAATAGGTTATTAAATAAAGGATTGGTTGTTTTCGCTGCAGCAGCGATGATAGCAACTTTGAGTATGGAGACTGTTTCGGCACAGCGGCCAAGTAGGAGTGGAGGTTCTTCGAGCGGTGGCAGATCTGGTTCGATAGGCAGCCCATCCAGAGGTGGTGGTGGTATTTCCAGACAACCATCTATGCACGCACCAAGCAGAGGTAGTTATTCGCCAGGCAATGGCGGCCGTCCGCCCAGACCGAATTACAGCTATAACAGACCAGGTTATCGCCCTGGTTATGTGAGGCCGGGTTATGGTTATCGCCCCGGATACGGTAGACCTTATTACAGGCCATATTATAGCTATTATAATTTTTACAGACCGTTTTTAGGCTTCAGGATTGGTGTGTTGCCTTATGGATATTATCCGTTTTATTATGGTGCTAACCAGTTTTACTATTCTGGCGGATTGTTCTATCAGCAAAACAACAGTCAATACGAAGTGGTCACACCGCCAGTTGGTGCTGAGGTTCCGAATTTACCATCAGATGCTAATCTGGTTACCATTAACGGAGTTGATTATTACGAATACAAAGGCGTTTATTATATCCAAAAAGAAAATGCTGATGGTAAAACCGTATATGTGGTTGCCGGAAAAGATGGTATTTTAAATACAACGGATGGACCGGTTGATACGCATAATATAGGTGATATTATTAATCAGCTGCCAGAAGGATGCAGGGAAGTAACCATTAAAAACGAAAAATATTTTGTTTCGCCTGATGATGTTTATTATGAGGAAATAGTAGATGGAACCAATATCACTTATCGCGTAATTGGTAAGTTGTTTTAATCTTAATTTTATCAGTGTCAGATGGTAACATCTGACACCACTTATATATTTTTGATTCCATTTGAATTGTAACATTGAGCTTGTCGAAACGCGTTGTGGGTATTTAAACAGGTCCTTCGTCTACCTGTCCCGATTTATCGGGAGGATTAGGGTGACAATTCAATATTTATGATACCCCACTTATCATTTTAATAGATTCGTTATCCTTAAATTGTTTCAGGATCTATTTTCCTATAATGTAGAGTCGGACATTAGCATCTGGTTGTTATTTATCTGATAATACAGAAAAGCCTAGATCTTCTTAATTTCTTAATGGTAGGACTACTGGTTTTTTTATCATTAAGGAGTTAAGATCATCAAGTTTAGCTGTGCAGTTGGATGTTACCATCCGACCGTTTTTTTTTTAATATCTATAAGAAAGAGGCTATCTTCTTAATGTGCTCAATTTCTTAATGGTATGACTACTGTTTTTTTTATCATTAAGGAGTTAAGATCATTAAGTATTAGCTATGCAGTTGGATTTTACTATCCGACACCACTGGAAAAAGTAGCTTTATTAATGTTCTCCATCTCTTGATGATAGACTTTTTGCAGCAAAAATTCCATATTTTTACGGCCTAAACATTTCGATTTGAAACCTGTATCGCAGCTCTTCCTTGTTTATTCGGTTCTTGCTATTGTCCTCTCCTCCTGTGCAGCAACAAAGTATGCAGCAGTTAAACAAAATGAGGCTAGTATTTCCGCTGTAAAGTTTCTGGATGAATATGTTATGCCCTTAAATCCAATTTTTCAGAATACGGTTGTTGGTGGTTTATCTGGGATTGATTACGATGTAAAGCAGAACCAATATTACATGATCAGTGATGATCCATCGCAGCGGGGTCCCGCAAGAATTTATACTGCACAGATTGATCTTAAAGAAAATAAGATCGATACTGTCCGGATAACTGGTGTGACTTATATGCTGCAAGAAAACGGGAAACCATATCCTCAATACGGTACTGATAAAAGTGTAAAACCTGATGGAGAATCGGTTCGTTTTAATCCCTTAACCCAGCAATTACTTTGGAGTAGTGAGGGAGAAAGGTTATTTAAGAATGGCGATACTACGATAGTTCAGCCTGGTTTAACCTTTATTTCTACAGCAGGAAAGTTTCTGGATACCATCCCAATGCCTAAAGGTTTTCATTTTACTAAAACGGAAAGTGGTCCACGTAAAAATGCTTTATTTGAAGGTTTAACTTATGCCGATCAGTACAAAACGTTATATGCCAGTTTAGAAGAGCCACTTTACCAGGATGGCCCTCAGGCTGCTTTTGAATATGATAAAGCCTTAACGCGGATTTTAAAATTCGATGTAACGACTAAAAAGAATACTGCCCAATATGCTTATCAGCTTGACGCAATGCCTGTTAAACCTACGGTTGAAAATGATTGGAATGTAAATGGAATTTCTGAAATATTAGCCATTAATAATCATAGCCTTTTGGTAATGGAAAGGGCCTGGGCAAAAGGACATGATGATCATACTTTTATAAAACTTTACCTGGTTGATTTGCGTGGGGCCGAAAATGAAATCGATAACAGTTCTTTTGTGCAGCATCCGCCGAAGCCATTAACCAAAAAATTGCTTTTCGACTTTGATTCCTTAAACCGGCATATCGATAATTTTGAAGGCGTAACCTTTGGGCCACAGTTGCCGAACGGGCACCTTTCATTAATTTTTTGTGTAGATAACAATTTCGGGAAAGCTCAGGTGCAACAATTTTTCTTATTTGAGATCCTTCCATAAGGATGATTCCTGTTAAAAATTTATAATGAATAAAATAAAAGCAATACTGTTTGATTTAGATGGTACATTAATTGATTCTGAAAAGTTTCATTTCGATTGCTGGAATAAGTTTTTATGCCCTTACGGGGTGACGCTGGATTTTAAGGATTGGTTAAGCAATTATGCCGGAATCCCCCTGCCTAAGAATGCGAAGACTATCGTAGACCGATATAAAATAGAAGAAGAGCTGGAAGGTTTTATCGATAGAAGAGAAAAGATAACTTTTGATGGTTTTAGAACAACGGATATACAGTTAATGCCTTTCGCGTTAGAATTTATCCAGTTTGCTTTTGAAAAAGGGCTCACACTTGCCGTGGTTACGGCTAGTCCTAAAATGGATGTTGAAGCCGTTTTTGAGCGCAACGGATTGGCAAAGTATTTCAGTTTATTTATTACCAGAACAGATGTAAGTAAATCTAAACCCGACCCCGAAAGTTACAATCTTTGTGTCGCGCGGTTAGGTCTTGAAAAAGAGGAATGCCTTGTTTTTGAAGATACAATAAATGGTGTTAAATCTGCTCTGGCTGCGGGTATTGCCTGTTATGCCATTCAAAGCAATGTACGGGCGCATCAAAAACTTAAAATAGCCGATGAAATATTCCTCAGCTTTGCGAATGCCAAAGAATTTATGATCCAAAAAGGATTAATTTAGTCGCTTCTTATCTTAAAATAAACCTGGTTAAACCTCTTTCTAATAAACGCTACCCAAAGCGTTATCGGTTTGTGCATAAGATAAACCTCATAAATATGTCATCTGGTAAAGGTTAATTATTATGATATAGCTGTTTCCAGCTATGTGCAAAAAGGCTATTTCCAGCTATATACTAACATTTTTATTGACTGTAAATTAGATTTTAAATTTATTTACGCTCCTGGCAAGCCAAAACCATAGTCGCTTTGCGTGTAAATTATTTAAGATGTGCATTTTTTGCCGTCAAGGGAGGGCTATTTGCTAATTTTTATCATCAATCTATATATAACAATTAAAAAAAAATGAAAAAACACTTACACCTTACCGCATTATTTATTCTTATAGCGCTAACCGGAATAGCCCAATCTAAATCTGGCTCGTTTAATAAAGGCGATAACCTTTTTAACATTGGAGTGGGCATCGGTAGTCCGTTTTTTGGTTCGGGTTATACCTCATCGCTACCTGTTAATCCATCAATCAGTTATGAAAGGGGGGTAACAGATGCAATTAGTGTAGGTGGCCAGCTATCGTATGCGAGTTCAAAATACGAAGGTTTTAATAATACTTATAGCTTTAAGGAAAGTGCCATTTATGTTAGTGCAAGGGGCTCATATCATTTTAATCAGTTACTTGACCTGAATCCTAAATTTGACCTTTACGGTGGAGCAAGTTTAGGTTATGTTACGGTGAGTATCAGTGATAACCAGGGATCTTTCGAAGGTGCTGCGAGCGGGCTTGGGTTTGGCCTTTATGCAGGTAGTAAGTATTACCTAAAACCAAGTACAGCTATATATGCCGAATTGGGTTACCAAAGCCTTTCGCTTTTAAACATTGGAATCGCTTTTAAATTTTAAAGCTAGGGGCAGCAGAATAAAGCTGGAATTAGAAATTGAGTTTGTTAGTTGAGTTAATATGGTGGCTGGTAGCAATACCAGCCATTTTTTTAGCCAAATACTTCTTGAAAATTAACTAAATTAGTGGAAAGCAATCGAATCTGTTATGGTAAAAAAAGGATTATGGATTTTATTGGCCACCTTAGCAATGCTGATTGGACTGTATCCGGTAATTTACTTTTTGTTCGATAGAAAATTGGATTGCTAAATTCAAAATCAGTTGAGTTGTTAACAGATACTTTTTGGAACATTGGTTTTTATACCCATATCATCCTTGGAGGAGTCGCTTTATTTATTGGCTGGACACAATTTAGTCCCAAAATGAGAAAATGGAGCATCAAATTACACCGACAGCTAGGTAAAGTTTACGTGATTGCTGTTCTGCTTAGCGCATTAGCAGGTATTTACATAGGCTTTTTTGCAACAGGTGGGTTAATTTCTTCAGCAGGGTTTATATGTTTAGGGATAATTTGGTTTTACACTACCTTAAAAGCTTATTTATACATTAAAAACGGTGAAATTGAACCACATCAAAAAATGATGGTTTATAGTTATGCCGCTTGTTTTGCTGCGGTTACTTTGCGGTTATGGCTTCCGCTATTGACCATGATTTATAGCGATTTTGTAAAGGCTTACCTACTTGTGGCCTGGTTATGCTGGATTCCGAATCTGATTGTTGCTTATATTATAAACCGAAGAACCATTGTTCAATAAAAAAACCGATTTTTGAAATAAAAAAATATGCTAACAGCCATTAACCCCAAATTGCCCATGCGTGATAAAAAAATCACGAGAGATTTTTATGTCAATAAATTAGGCTTTAAAGATCTGGGGAGCGCCGACTTTAAGGAATATCTGATGGTACAAAAAGACCATGTTGAGATTCACTTTTTTTTATTCGAAACGCTTGATCCGAAAGAAAACTACGGGCAGGTGTATATCCGTACCAACGATATTGATGGGCTGTACAAATCGATGCTTGAAAGTAAACAAAGCATTCATCCGAATGGAAGTTTGCAGACAAAGCCATGGGGGCAAAAAGAATTTTCAATGCTCGATCCGGACAGTAATTTACTCACTTTTGGGCAAGAGATTTAAGAGGTGTTCATTGGTCAATAGCTGATCGTTTAATAGAGTAGCTACGCCAAACCCCTGGCTCCAAACTAAATTAGCAACTGTTCGATAGCGATATTGATCAATTCGATAGAATTTTTAACAGCTAATTTCTGCATCATATTACGTCGGTGGGTTTCGACGGTGAGTGGACTTAGAAAAAGCTCTTCTGCTATGCTGGCGGTTGTTTTTCCCTGTGCAATTAACTGAAGGATCTGTTTTTCGCGCTTGGTGAATTTTGGTCGTCCTTTTAAGTCATTTATTGAAGGTTTGGCAATAATTTCTATAACTTCTTTGCTAAAGGCCAGTTCTCCGCTAAGTGCAGTTTCAATGCCATTTTTTAGCTCTTCTACCGAAGCATTTTTTAAAATATACCCACTTGCACCGTTTTGCAGCATCTGCATGATGATGCTTCTTTCGGTATGGTTGCTAATGGCAATAACCACTGTTTTCGGCGACAACTTTTTAACCTGCGCACACAGTTCAATACCATTAACATCGGGCAACATAATATCGAGTAATACAATATCTGCTTCGTGGTTATTCAAAAAGGAAATTAATGCGCTGCCCGACTGAAAACTGCCTGCTACATGCATGTTTTCGAGGTTGTTGATCAAAGAAACGATTCCTTGTATAACAATCGGATGGTCGTCAACAACAGCCAGTTTAATTATACTACTCATAACTGATGGGGATTTCGATATTTATGGTTGTGCCATTGCCAGGATGCGAATCGATTTCGAAAGTACCCTTAAGATAGGCGATCCTGTTTTTAATGTTTTCTATTCCTAATCCCTTTTTATGGGTTGAGGTATCAAAGCCAATTCCATTATCTTCCAGCGTGATATAAAAGCGGTTTTTATTTTCGCTGACCTGTAAAACTACTTCTGATGCCTGCGCATGTTTTAGGGTGTTGGTGAGCATTTCCTGTACAATCCTGTAAATGATGATCTGTTCTTCCAGTGCAATCTGTTTAGAGATATTGAGTGCTTGAAAATCGATGTGCATATGGTTGCTCATCGCCGATTCTGCCAGGTCTTTTAAGGCCGTTTCTAATCCGAATTTTAGTAAGGTTTGGGGCATCATATTCCGGGCAATGTGCCTTAATTCGGTAACAGAACTATCCAGCTGATTAACAATTCTTTGTAACTCTACATCATGCAGTTGCATTTCCCTGTGTTTTGCCCAATTGGATAAGTTAATTTTTAAACCCGATAACATTCCGCCTAGTCCGTCATGTAAATCCTGTGCTACCCGGTTTCTTTCTTTTTCTTCGGCATTGAGCATGGCCTTGCTAATTTCTAATTGTTGTTTTTGTTGTAATTCGGCCACTCTCTGTTTATAATTTATGGCTCTTTGCGCTGCAAGTTTTTTATAGCCCCTAAAGTAAAAGTACAAAAGGATAGCGATGATCAGCAGAAAGAATGATGCTGCGATTAACAGGAATGTTGTTATTTTATTGTTCTTAATAATTAATGCATTTTGTTTCTTTTCTGCATTTAAACTCGCTATTTTTTTCTGGTTCTCTGCATTTTTATATTTAATTTCTAATGCATTAATATCCGCTTTAAGTTTACTATCATTCAGGCTGTCGTTTAATACTTTACTCTTTTTTATCCAGTTATAAGCCTCTTTAATATCACCATTCGCATAGTTTACTTCCGCAAGCGCTTCTGCTAATTTGAGTTTATTCGACGAAAGTGTATTTATTTCAGGCTGATCGACAATTTGCAGCAAGGTTTTTTTTGCCAGCACAAAGTTTTTCTGCTTAAAAAGGATCCTGTATTTCTCAAATATCACTTCCTGTAAAGAATAATTGTCGCTTAGCTTTTCGGCCAGTTTAATGGCTTTATCTGCATCTGATAAAGCAAGGCTGTATTGTTTGGTATTAATTAAATAACGAGTGGTGCTTTTGTAGTAGTCGAGCCAGAATATTGCCATCGGGTAGCCTGTAGCCACATGGTTTGATTTATCCAGTATGGTTTTAGCCAGATCGAGGTATTTTTTGGTGAGATTATAGTTTTTGAGGTGATAATAGTTTCCGGCAGTGGTTAGGTAAGCATTAATCAGCAGGTAATATTTATCCGGAGAAGTCGCTTTTAAGGCATTTAAACCCGCTTGCAGGTAAGGTGTTGCTTTTTCGTATTGGCCAAGGTTTGTAAATATCGTTCCGATAGAGACGTATTCTGTGCCTAAAAAGTCTTTGTCGCCAGCCTTTTTAGAAAGTGGTAAAACGCGGTTAATCAGGATATCGAGTGTTGTTTTAAGGTCGTCTTTGTGCTGTTGTATCAAACCATAGTTGTGCCAAATCATCGATCGCAACCGATAAATACCTTTTGTATTAAACTTGCTTAATAACGAATCTGCATGGGAGAGTAACTTTTCTGCTTTTGCGTAATTCCGGTCCTGGTAAATTAAAGATTCGTACCAATAAGATCTGGCAAAGAGTAATGGATACTTTTTACTCCAGGTTCTTGCCTTGTTCAAATATAATACTGCTTTGGTACTATCATGATCTACCCAGAAATCGGTTAATTTAAAACCAGCTTCGGCTTTAAGGCTGTCGCGGAAGCTTCCATTTAAAATGCGACTCAGACTATCGCTATATTGTTTGTCGGCTGGTTGCAGCTGGGCCCGGCTATTCAGTGAATAGAAAATCAGCAATGCCAGAAAGATGATATAATTTCTCATTAAACTAAAAATGCACGCTTTATTTCTCAACCAGAAATTAAACACAGAATATACCTGAAATCAGGTAGAAAAAAATGGTATTATATGGTTATTGTAAAGCAAAATGCTCATTTGTTTATTTGTAGTTCTATTTTTTTAAATCTAATTATGAAAAACATCAAAATTAAAACATTTGTACTTTCTTTTTTTGCCTTAGTATTAATTACGGGTTTAATGTCGTGTAAAAAAGTTGAGGGAGAGTTGCCTTCAAAATCTTCACACAAGGTTGTTTTTAAACTCGAAGCTTCGGCAGGTAGCAACATTAGTACTGTAGTTTACGGCTATGATAGCCAAATTACTACAGCAACAAGCCTTAGCGGAACCACCTGGACAAGCCAGGAAATTACCGTACCAGCCGGAACCATTTCTATAAACATTGCTGCAAATGCCATGGGTGCCAATGCAAATTCTACTTTAAAAGCACAGATTTATGTAGATGGCGAATTAAAAAGAGAAGGTACCTCTAGCGGAGCAATCTTAAGCGCATCAGCATCGTTAGGCTTGTAGTTGGTTCATTAGTTGGTCATTCATAGTTGAAAATTACCAACTGCTAACTGAAAACTCTTCTCTGAGTCTCGTTCATTAGTCCATTGGGCTTGTTTGGATTAGGTCAAAACATTTTATCATTAAAGTAAAATGTTTTCATACGCTCCTCAACCTATGGACTTTTGAACTTTTACCGCATTAGCCTATTCACCTTCAATATTTGATCTATTGAACCATCAGCTATTGGCAAGCGCAACAACTGATAAACCAATGACTAAGAAACTGATTTCTATTCCCTAATCGACTTTCAGCTTTCCGCCTTTTTTCCCTACATTTGGCTAATCAAAATTCTCAAAAAATTATGCAATACGATGTCGTTGTTATCGGTTCAGGGCCGGGCGGTTATGTAGGCGCAATCCGTTGTGCTCAGTTAGGTTTAAAAACTGCAGTTGTCGAAAAATATAAAACTTTTGGCGGTACTTGCTTAAATGTAGGTTGTATCCCATCTAAGGCTTTATTAGATTCTTCAGAGCATTTTCACAACGCTGCTCACACATTCACTACCCACGGTATCAACTTAAAAGATTTAAAGGTTGATATGAAACAAATGATCGCCCGTAAAGACGATGTTGTTGCTCAAAATACAGCAGGTATCACTTATTTATTCAAGAAAAACAAAATCGATTCTTTCGAAGGTGTTGGCTCTTTTGTAGATAAAAATACCATCCTGGTTACTAAAGCCGATGGTTCTACAGAAACGTTATCTGCTAAAAATGTAATCATTGCTACAGGTTCTAAACCAACAGCTTTACCATTTTTACCAATCGATAAAAAACGCATTATTACCTCAACTGAGGCTTTAAATATTAAAGAAGTGCCAAAAACGATGGTCGTTATTGGTGGTGGTGTAATTGGTTTAGAGTTAGGTTCGGTATACGCCCGTTTAGGTACAAAAGTATCTGTTGTAGAATTTTTACCATCTATTATTGGTACGATGGATGCTGGTTTAGGTAAAGAACTTCAACGTGTGTTAAAGAAAACTTTAGGCATGGAGTTTTACATGGGCCACAAAGTTACCGGCGCTACTACTAAAGGTAAAACCGTAACCGTTACAGCTGATACCCCTAAAGGCGAATCCATTTCTTTAGAAGCCGATTATTGTATTGTTGCTGTTGGTCGTACGGCTTATAGCGAAGGTTTAGGTTTAGATAAAATCGGTATCACTGTTGAAGAAAGAGGCAAAAAAATCCCGGTTAACGAACATTTAGAAACTTCAGTTAAAGGTGTTTATGCCATTGGTGATGTAATTACCGGTGCGATGCTGGCACACAAAGCAGAAGATGAAGGTACTTATGTTGCCGAAACAATTGCAGGTCAGAAACCACATATCAATTATAATTTAATCCCTGGTGTGGTTTACACCTGGCCAGAGGTTGCTTCTGTTGGTTTAACCGAAGAGCAGTTAAAAGAAAAAGGAGTTAAATATAAAGCAGGTTCATTCCCTTTCAAAGCCAGCGGACGTGCAAAAGCAAGTATGGATACAGATGGTTTCATTAAAGTTTTGGCCGATGCCGCTACTGATGAAGTTTTAGGTGTACATATGATTGGCCCACGCGCTGCAGACATGATTGCCGAAGCCGTTATTGCTATGGAATTCCGTGCATCTGCAGAAGATATTGCACGTACCTGCCATGCACACCCAACTTATACTGAAGCCTTAAAAGAAGCGGCACTTGCTGCAACTGATAACAGAGCGATACATATTTAATTGATCGATGTTACTGTCGATTAATTAAAGTTAAATATTTGGGCATGCCCCAAGCTGCGCAAGGGTCGGGCTATACGTTTCAATCTTTTGTTGTGCTTTCAGCTAACCACAAAAGGATTTACACTGCTATCCCTCATGCAAAAATCTAAAGCCGATAAGAAATTGTCGGCTTTTTTAATTTTAGAGTTGTCAACTTTCTAGCAAACTGGTTATTAAAGTTGACAACTCTTTAACAATGACATTTCTTTTCTTGAAACCTCCAATTGAGTGAAGATCTGCATTGTTTGCCCACAAGACTTTATTTTATTCTCTTTATATTTTCTTAATAAAATGATAACAATTAGCGCCTAAAAAATAGCGTTGTATGCGGCTATTTTTGCGGTTCAGATATTAAAAAACCATGAACTGTAAAAAACTATTTGGCGCAATCCTGATTGCTTCATTGGCATTTACTGCCTGCAAAAAAGATCCAACTGATGATCCGATTGTAGATCCTCCGGTGGAAGCCATCGTTCCTGAAAAAATCGACAGCTTTAAAGAAACCGCTTCTATTGATTTAGGTGGAGAATTTGCTTCAGAAATTTCTGCTTACGATCCCTTAACAAAAAGACTATTTGTAGTAAGCAATGATGGGGCTACCAAAGTTGACGTAGTTGATATGAGCAAATACCCAACCCTTACCAAATTGCAAACTTTAACCTTTGCCGGTAATGCGGGCATTAACAGCGTAGCAGTTAATAATGGTTTACTGGCAATCGCCTTAAATGGTGCAGATCCACAGGGAAATGGCGATGTAGTGGTATTAAAAACATCAACTTTAGCAGAAGTAAAAAAAATCACAGTAGGTGCCATGCCCGATATGGTCACTTTTAGCCCTGATGGAAACTATATTTTATCAGCTAACGAAGGCGAACCGAATGATGCTTATACTGTTGATCCAAAAGGAACCATTTCAATCATCAATATCAAAGACAATTATTCGGTTAAAACATTGGATTTTTCGGCTTTCGAATCACAAAAAGCAACACTGCTTGCAGGTGGTTTCAGAATTTATGGCTTAAATGCAAGTTTTACGCAGGATATCGAACCCGAATACATTGCCGTAAGTGCTGATTCTAAAAAAGCATATGTAACCCTACAGGAAAATAATGGTGTTGCCGAAGTAGACATCGTTGCAGGAAGCATCACCAAAATTAATCCATTGGGTACTAGAGACATCAGTTTGGCCGAAAATGCTTTTGATGTAAGCGATAAAGACAATAAAAAAGTTTTAGGTACCTGGCCCATCAAGGCTTTCTATCTTCCAGATGCCATTTCATATTTCAGCACAGGTGGTAATGCTTATTTAGCCCTGGCTAATGAGGGAGATACCAGAGCCTGGAAAGGTTATGATGAGGAAGTTCGTGTAAAAAGCTTAACGCTTGATGCTGCTAAATTTCCAAATGCAGCTACCCTTAAATTAGACGAAAACCTGGGAAGGTTAACCGTAAGCAAAGCCTTTGGCGATATAGATGGCGACGGCGATTACGATGACTTATATGCAACCGGCGGAAGAAGTTTAAGCATCATCAATGCCAACACAGGTGCCCTGGTGGCCAATATTGGTAAAGATTTAGAGCAAAGGGTAATTGATGCAGGTAAATACGACGACGATCGTTCTGACAATAAAGGTGTAGAAGTAGAGGGCGTTACTGTTGCGCAGGTTAACGGACTAACCTTAGCCTTTATTGGGATGGAACGTGTAGATATGATTGCGGTTTATGATGTATCTACCCCAGCGACACCAAAATTTGTTCAGCTTTTCTCAACAGGTGATGCGCCTGAAGGTTTACTGCTTGTTAAACCAAAAGATAGCCCGAATGGGAGAAGTTTGTTAATTGTGTCAAACGAGGCAGATGGTACTGTTCGGTTCTATCAGCCCGATAAAATATAGTCGCGCTATCCTTTATTAATTATTATGTTTTAACCCCGGTTTTATATCGGGGTTTTTTGTTTTTTCTCTTGTCGTCATTTCGACTGGAGCCGCCGGTTTTCATCGGTGGCGAAATGGAGAAATCTACAAAAGGCGATACACCATCTTCTTTAGAAGATCTCTCTCCCGAAAGTTCGGGACTGCGCTACAGTCGAGATGACGATTAACGCATGAATGTATACTTTTATTTTCTCAAGATTAAGCCCTATATTGCGGTACATAATAAAACTTTAGGGGTGCCTTCAAATAAGTCGGCTGAGAATATACCCATTTTATAGGTGAAAGGTAAAAGGTAAAAGGCGGAAGGTGAAAAACCATATGCCCTAAACCTTACACCCTATGCCGTATAAATGAACCTGATCCGGATAATGCCGGCGTAGGAAATTAGTTTGTCTGCAAAAATTGCGTAAAAATGCATACTGCATTTGAAGACTCCTGAAGTTATACAACAAAATGAAGTCTTTCGCAATGAATTATATCAACGTATTAACCATAGCAGGCTCCGATAGTGGAGGTGGTGCAGGTATTCAGGCCGATTTAAAAACCTTTTCTGCTTTGGGTTGCTTCGGTACTTCAGTAATTACGGCAGTAACCGCACAAAACACAATGGGCGTGCGATCCGTGCATGGCATTCCGGCAGGAATCATCAAAGATCAGTTACAGGCGGTTTTAGAGGATATAGTACCTGTTGCCATTAAAATCGGAATGATTAATCGTGCCGAAGTGGTTCAGGTTATCGAAAAGGAATTAAAAACCTATAATCAGTATGTTCCCGTTATTTTAGATCCGGTTATGGTAGCCACCAGTGGCGATCGGTTGATCGAAGCTGATACGGTTACCCAATTGGTTAAAAAATTGTTCCCCTTGGTCACACTGGTTACCCCGAATATCGATGAGGCCATTATCCTTTCCGGGCAAGAAATCCATAACCTCGAGGACATGATTGCTGCGGGCAGAAAAATTATTGAAAAAGGGGCAAAAGCCGTTTTGATAAAAGGAGGACATTTAATCGGGCCAATCATTTACGATGTTTTTATGGCCGGAAAGGAGGCACCTGTGATATTAGAAAGTGCATTTATTGCTTCTAAAAATCTACATGGAACAGGTTGTACACTTTCTTCGGCCATCGCTGCAGAAATGGCTAAGGGCAGCAGTTTATTAGCCGCGATTAAAAATGCAAAAGGTTATATCAGCCAGGCCTTACAAACAGGTAGCGAAGTAAAAACGGGTAGGGGCAACGGGCCATTAAATCATTTTTTCGAACCTTTAAAACTAATTATCCAATGAAATGGAGCGAACAGGCATGGGAACGCGTAAAACCCGTTTATGCCAGGATTTTAGCAATGTCTTTCAATATAGAATTAAGCAATGGCAGCTTGCCTACAGAAAAGTTTATCTTTTATCTGGCACAGGATGCCTACTACTTGTTGGAGTTTGGCCGAACCTTAAGCACCATTAGTAGCCGTATGCAGGATGCAGATTTGGTGATGGCCTTTGCCAGATTTTCTACAGGTGCAATTTTTGCCGAGCGTAGTTTGCACGAAAGTTATTTTGTAGAATTTGGTTTAGCTAACCAAGTGCAGCCGACTCCATCTACACTGTTGTACACCAGTTATATCCTTAGTCAGGCTGCCTATGCCAATGTAGAAATTGCAGTAGCGGCTGTTTTGCCCTGTTTCTGGATTTATAAGGCAGTGGGCGACCATATTTTTGCACAGCAAAATGGCGATCAGAATCCTTACAAAAGGTGGATCGATATGTATGCAGGTGTCGAATTTGCTGCTGCAGTAGAAAAAGCGATTGATATTGCCGATCAACTGGCAGCGCAGGCTAATGCAGCCACTAAACAAAAAATGCTGGAGGCTTTTGATATGGCAACCCGTTTAGAATGGATGTTTTGGGATAGCGCTTATGGACTGGAAAAATGGAAAATCTAAGATTTTAACCAGGCGAGCTGTAAATATTTTGATAAAATGTTAAAAACCTGTCGGTATTTCCAATAGATTTAAAGAACTTTGTAGTTCATTTTATAATTTAAAACATCACTTTGGAAGAAAGCAGGCAAGAACAGGGCATTTTAAGTAAACAAGAAGATAAACCTGTATTAGCGCAAAGCTCTCCAAAACAAGTACGTTTCGCCATATCTGCCTTTTACTTTATGCAAGGGGTTTGTTTTGCCAGTTGGGCCAGCAGGATACCAACTTTTAAGGCGTCGATGGGCCTGAACGATGCAGAATTAGGTTCCATTCTTTTTGCATTGCCCGCAGGGCAGATTATTACAATGTTTTTTTCGGCAAAACTGACCACTCATTTTGGTAGTAAGAAAATGCTTGTGGCAACTGCACCGCTTTATGCAATTGCATTAACTTTTTTAGCACTTGCCACAACCGGTTGGCAGTTGGCTGCTTTTTTAGTGCTGTTTGGTATAACTGGTAACCTTTGTAACATCGCTTTAAATACGCAGGGTGTTGCAGGTGAGAATTATTACGGCAAACCGATTATGAGTTCTTTCCATGGGGCCTGGAGTATTGGTAATTTAACCGGGGCTTTAATTGCGCTCGGACTGGTTAACCTAAAATTAGGTATGTATAGCCATTTTTGGATTATTGCACTGCTATCCTTAAGCAATGTTGCCTTTAACCGGAAAAAGTTACTGAACTATAAAAAACCAGATGCCGTGGTGGAGAAGACCAAGTTTTTTACCATGCCGCAGGGTATTTTAGTGTTGCTGGGTGTTATTGCCTTTTGTAGCATGGCCACCGAAGGCACCATGTTCGATTGGAGCGCTATTTATTTCGAAGATGTTGTGAAATTACCGCATAATAAGGCCATTATTGGTTATGCATCGTTTATGTTTATGATGGCCAGTGGCAGGTTTTTAGGGGTGTTTTTAATCGGTAAATTCGGGCGGAAAAATCTCCTGCAAATTAGTGGTGCCATTATATCAATAGGGATGGCGCTTGCCGTCATATTTCCAAATATCATCGTCGCCATTTTTGGCTTTATGCTTATTGGTCTGGGTGTTTCGAGTATCGTGCCAATGGTATACAGCATAGCAGGTAACAATAAAAAAGTGCCCGCTGGTAAAGCCATCACCATGGTTTCGAGCATTGGTTATTTTGCATTTTTATTTGGCCCGCCATTAATAGGCTATGTATCGCAACTATCAAGCCTGCGTTATTCTTTCGGGATTATTTCTGTTTTTGGTTTGCTGATTACTTTCCTGATCACAAAAATAAAAGCAATAAATTAGGTGTTAACGAGGATAAGCAATAAGTGAAATATTCTTTCATTTGGTGCACAAACCCTTGTTCGTAAATTCAATTGGCGGGAACACGAAGTGCAGCGGAGTAAAGCATAAAGCGGAACTTTCAGCCTTCAAGAACCACAGGCTAATCATTTCCTAATTTCAAAACACTACTTTTCGTTTGGAGCGCAATACCTGTACATTACAAAAAGTTTCTTCCCGTTTTACACTTTTACGCTTCGCTGCCTCGTTCCTCGTTGCTGCAGGGTAATGTTTCAACCGGGGCTACGTGGCCAGAGCAACATTTCATTTGTAGGGTAAAATGGAGCGCAAACCTTTGTTCGTAAACCCGATTGGAGCGGACACGAAGTGCAACGGAGTAAAGCGTAAAGCGGGACTTCCAGCCTCCAAGAACCACAGGCCAATCATTTCCTAATTTTAAAACACTGCTGTCATTTGAAACGCACTCATTGCTACGGAGTTCGCTTATTACTTGTATTCTACTCTTTCTTCACCAATCCATGTTCTTTCAGGGCTGCAATAGCCAGCTCGATTAACCTTAAGTTTTCGTCCTGATGCCCATGCTGTACCTCTACATTAATATAAGGAATGTTATTTTGCATGGCATAAACCGAAAGCGAACCATCGTTGGAAACAAATTTAGATTGAAGAATTACATTTACATTCGCCTTTTTTAAACTGCTGAATAACCTTGGCTCGGTGACGTAAACAAGATCATCGCCATCCATCTGGAAGTTGATATAAACGGAGTCGGCCGTGCTGGCTAAATCGTAACCGGGCAAATAAGAGGAAATACCGAAGCCACCATCGGCATTGTTATGTAGTGTTAAAAAATAACCGGTCGCTTTTGGATTGTAAAAATCAACGATCTGTTTGCCCGCGTTAAGGATTGCTTTTTCAACTTCGTTTGAGCTGAAAAGATCTTTTTTTAACCTTGTTTTTACGCCTACTTCAGTGTAAATGGCGTTGGGGTCTATACGATATTGATCATCCATATAGGTGAAATAATAGTCTCTAACGCTACCATACTGACTGTCGATGAGCTCGCCGCCGCTCCAGCGGATATAATCAAAACCTGCTTTCACACCAGTATCTTCATTGTCGTGAACGACTAAAAACTTAATGCCATTGGGTTTGTAACTGTACTTTACCAGTGTAATATTCAGATTTGCCACCTTAACGAATACCGAATCGGAAGTCATTGCAGGGAAAACTGGCGGGTGTTGTGCTTTAACCAAAAGGGTGGAACAAATGAGGAACAGGCTAAAAATGAATTTAAACATAATGCCTAATATACAATGTTGCTGCATAATTTGTTTGAAGACAACATTGTATAATTATCTGGGCATGAAACAAATGACAAGAAGTCAAGTTTTTAAAACTTGACTTCTTTGAAAGGCCATAAAAAAGCCCCGATTTGGGGTCGGGGCTAAATTGATTGTTAATCTGGATGTTTATTAATGTCCGTGATCTAAATCGTATTCGTTAACATCTTTGTGATCATATGGTTCCACCATTAACTCATCGATGGTTTTTCCTTTTTTGTTGAAACCAAGGCGCTCTAACATTCTATCGAACATTAAGTACACTACCGGTACCACAATTAAGGTTAAGAATAATGAACTGGTTAATCCACCTACGATAACCCAGGCCAAACCATTTTTCCATTCGGCACCTGCACCACTTGCCAGCGCAATTGGAAGCATACCGAATACCATGGCGATGGTGGTCATTAAGATTGGTCGTAAACGTGCGTGGTTGGCCAAAACAAGCGCTTCCTTGGTTTCTTTACCTTCAGCCTTTAAGTGGTTGGTAAAATCGACCAGGATAATCGCGTTTTTCGCTACCAGACCCATTAACATGATTAAACCTAAAATGGTGAAGATACCGATTGAGTTATTGGTTAAAGCTAAGGCTAACAATGCGCCGATTACCGCTAAAGGCAGCGAGAACATTACCACTAACGGATAGATAAAACTATCGTAAAGCGCAACCATAATCAGATAAACCAATATGATCGAAGCCAGTAAAGCGATACCTAAAGTACCAAAACCTTCACTCTGGTTCTCCTGATCACCCGCCCAGCTATAACTTACGCCAATTGGGGCTTTAAGTTTGCCATTTTTTTGCAGCTCTTCTAGTTTTGCCTGGAACTCAGCAACCACAGTTCCTGTTGGTCTACCAATTGACTGGGCCTTAACGGATACCGAAGTAGATTTATTTAAACGCTCTAACTGACTCGGGCCTGAACCTTCAGTAATGGTTGCAAACTGTGATAACTTAATCTGTTTACCATCGCTATTTACAAAAATCAGGTTTCGAACGTCATCAATGTTCTGGCGGTTAAAGTTTTGATACTGAATATTGATATCATACTCGTACTCCCCTTTACGGTATTTACCATCGGTATTACCCGCAAAGGCCGTTTGCATGGTAGAACCTACGGTTTGTAAAGTTAGGCCAACAGCCGACATCTTATCGCGGTCTACCTGAACGTTGATCTCAGGAGTTCCTTTTTCTACCGATAATTTAATCTCTGTTGCACCCGGGATAGCGGCAAGTACTTTTTGCGCACCTTCGGCATATTTTAGGGCACTATCTAAATCAGAACCCATTACCACCAACTGGATTGGTGCGTTTTCTGCAATACCCAAAATACTGATCGGAACGGTTTTTACTTTTGCCCCAATTAATTCTTTAGCCAAAGCACGGCTCATTTTCGTGGCGAAAATATCAGAAGAAACACCTTCACGCTGATCGCGTTCAACAAGCTTCACGTTGATCTCCGATTTATAAGCAGTAGCCTGTGTTCCACCAAAATCACCGGTCGATTGTCCAACAGTAGTAATTAATTGTGTAATTTCTGGTTGTTTATCTAAGAAAGCTTCTGCTTTTTGCGTTAAGAAGTTGGTTTGCTCTAAAGAAGCATCTTTTGGTAACTCTAACTGCACCAGGAACTCCCCTTTATCTGATTTAGGGAAGAACTCCGATCCGATAAAACCACCTACTAATAATCCACATGAGCTAAAGAACATCACCACAACAATAATTAATGTTAAGGCTTTGTGGTTTAACGACCATGTTAAAATACTGGTAATCCAAAGGGTAAATTTCTTTAACTGTTTTTCGAACCAAAGAATGAAACGGCCGAACAGGTTTTTACCTTCAATACGTTCTAACTTACCGAAACGAGAGAAGATCAATGGTACAATGGTAAATGAAGCCACTAATGAAAGTAGGGTAGCTATAATTACCACGATGCAGAACTGACGTAGAATGTTCGAAACCAAACCTGTACTTACCGCAATCGGGAAGAACACCACCACAATTACGAAGGTAATGGATACAACCGTAAAACCGATCTCTCTTGTCGCATCAGATGCTGCCCTTACCTTGTTTTTACCCATTTCCATGTGACGCTGGATATTTTCCAGTACCACAATCGCATCATCCACCAGGATACCTACCACGAGTGATAGTCCCAATAACGACATTAAGTTTAAGGTAAAACCAAATAAGCTGATTCCGATAAAGGTAGCGATTAATGAAACCGGAATCGATACCATTACAATTAACGCGTTACGTAAACTGTGCAGGAAGAAAAGCATTACGAAAGCCACGAGGATAACCGCCAGGATTAAATCGTGGATTACCGCATCAGCTGATTCTAAGGTAAAGATTGAACTATCGTTAACAATTCTGATGTCTAATTTATTTGCTGCGTATTCAGTTTTTAATTTGGCAATAATGGCATGTACACCTTTACTCACTTCTACCGCATTCGCATCACTTTGTTTAATGATCTGAATAGCAATAGACGCTTTACGATCGATACGTGCCAGTTTTTCGGTTTCTTTTTGCGAATCCTGAACGTCGGCCACATCACCTAAACGGATTTGAGCCCCATCTTTAGTGGTCGTTAAAACCAGGTTTCTCAACTCTTCCATGCTTCTGTATTTACCCGATAAACGGATCAATACATCCTGGTTTTGGGTTTTAACACTTCCTGTAGGGAAATCTAAGTTAGAGCTTAAAATTAATTGCTGTACCTGTGGAACAGAAAGGTTATAACCTTGTAATTTATCAGCATTTAACGAAACCTGAATTTCGCGTTCCGAACCACCAACCAGGTTTACCTGTGCAATACCACTTACCCTCGAAATTACCGGCGCAATACGTTTATCAATTAAATCGTAAAAGGTAATATCATCCATATTGGCCGATGCCGACATGGTAATTACAGGTAAATCATCCAGAGAGAATTTACTCAATGATGGTGTTTTTACATCCTCAGGCAGATCAGAAAGAATGGCATTTACCTTTCTTTGTGCATCATTTAAGGAAATATCGATGTTTGCTGCATCAGTTAAGGTGATGGTAACCGTAGATAAACTCTCAAACGATACAGAGTTTATTTTCTTGATGTTTTCCATCGATGATACCGCATCCTCAATCTTTTTGGTTACGGTATTTTCAACCTCGTTTGGTGAAGCACCAGGGTAGATGGTCGAAATAGATACTACGTTGTTAGAGAATTTTGGAAGTAATTCATAACCCAACGAAAAGTAACTTAGTAGCCCAAGCAGGGTCAGTGCGGTAAACACCACAATAACCAGCGAAGGCCTTTTTATAGATATATCTGTTATCTTCATTTTAATTAGTATTGCGTTTTGCGTAAATATTGGCCCTTCACTTCGACTCGCTCAGTGCAAATAAGCTCAGGGTGACAAACTGTAAACTGAAAACAGCCAACCGGACTATTTTACGATACTAACGGCAGTACCTTCAGTTAAGTTAATCTGTCCGCTGGTGATTACAGTTTCACCTTCTTTTAAGCCATCAAGAATTTCAACATTGTCTCCTAAAATACGGCCAGCTACCACATTGCGGGTTTTAGACGTATTGTTAGCTTTATCCAATACAAAAACCTGGTTGCTGCTTACACTACCTACAAATGATGTACGTGGAATAAGGATGCTTGGCGCCTGTTTAGGGAATTTAAATATGGCAGTTCCGTACATACCGGCTTTTAAAGTGTTTTTTTGACTGTTCTCTACTTCAATTTCGATCGGGAAGTTTAAAGTTGCATCGGCTTTGGCAGCGATGAAAGTTACTTTTCCGGAGAAATTATCCGTTGGGAAAACCGAAGATTTGATGTCGATCTGATCGCCGATTTTAAGATTGGCCACCTGCGATTCGTTCACATTTACTTTTAGTTTTAATTTAGAAACATCAACCAATTCGAATAACTGTGTACCCTGCGTATTTACAAAGGCACCCACTTCGATATATCTTTTGTTTACGATACCGTTAATAGGTGATTTTATATTAGCATCACTTAATCTTCTTTGCGAAGCCTGTAAGCGAAGTTTTGCATTTCTTGTAGCCAGTTTAGCCTGATCTAACTGTTGTTGAGTAACACCACCAGTTGAGAATGAGCTTTGGTATCTGGCCTCATCTCTTACTGCATTCTGGTAGTTAGCCTCAGCAGTTTCTCTGTCGGTATTGATAATTTCGGCATCAACACGGGCTAAAACCTGCCCTTTGCTTACACGGTCACCCTCATCAACATAAATAGCCGTAACACGACCTGCATTTTCTGATAAGAAGTTAAGTTCTTGTTTAGGAATAAAGTTTCCGTTTGCACTGAAATCTAAATTCACAGCTTTTCTCTCTACTTGAGCAACACGAACGGCAACAGCGCCACCACCTTTAGCAATGAAAGCAGTTTTTTCTTCGTTCTTCTTTTTATTGTTGCTTAAAACATAAGCTATTGCACCAAGGGCAACAACAACTACGATAATGATGGTAATTACTCTTTTCATTTCTATTGTACTAGCGATTTAATATTTCCGTTTGATTTTATTAATTGTATTTCGGCTATCTTGTAATTCAATAAAGCCTGTGTATAGCTGTTCTGTGCCGATGTAAGTGCATTTTCTGTATCCAGCAGATCGGTTAAAGAAGCTAAGCCATTGTTATAATTGTTCTGTGTGCTTTTGTAAATTTCCTGCGCTAAATCGGCATTTTTACGCTGCGATTTAATGGTGTTTAAATTGTTTCTTAGCTGGATCTTCGCATTTTCGTAAGCCAGGTTTAAAGCGTTTACAGATTCTCTTCTGTCTTCTTTTGCCTTTTTAATATCAACATCTGCCTGGCGGATTTTTGAGCGGGTTAAAAAGCCATTAAAAATAGGCACTCTTAGGGTTAAACCAACCGCTGATGCACCATATCCAATTGCAGCAGCATTCGATTTTAAGAAATCGAAGCTATCACTCTGACTCGAATAGGTGTAGTTTCCGGTTAAAGCCAGTGAGGGATAATACTCGGCTACATAAGCTTTTCTTTGGAGTGATAACAGTTTATCCTGATTGTTTAAAAGTTTAACCTCTGTTCGGTTTGCCAGATCGATAGAATCGGTAAATACAGGCAAAGTAGTTACTTCGGTTAACTCAGTAGCAGGCAGGTTAATTTGAGTCGCAACCGACATCCCCATCGAAAATTTCAATTGATTTTCCAATTGGGTAATGGCATTGATCACCTGCTCGCGCTGGGTGTTCAGGTTGGTTAGGTTTACCATAATCCTGTCGACATCGATTTTTCTTGCTAAACCATTTTTATATTGGTTCGAAACAATTTTCTCTACAATCTTAACATTTTTGATGTTGGTATCGATTACGTTAAGTTGCTGTCTGTTTACCAAAACCTGATAATAATTATTGGCAACCAGTTCGATAATCTGTTCTTCTGTTAATTGCGAAGTAAGGTTATAATATTCCTCACTTGATCTGGCTGCCTGCAAGCCTGTAAAAACCTGTTGGTTAAACAATTGTTGCGATAGCTGAACACCAGCAGATGAATTCCAGTTCTGGCCTAATTTAATTGCCTGTGTTTGACCACCAAAATTGGCAACCAATTGCCCAATAATTGGGTTATAGGTTAATCCGACAGTACCTGTAATTTGAGGCAAGGCCTGGGCCCTTACTTCCTCAACCTTGTATCTTCCGCCTTCAATATCCAGTTTCGCCTTACGAACCTTGTTATTGTTTTGGAGCGCATAGGTTAGCGCATCTTTTAAGGTAACTTGCTGCTGAGCAACTACCAGCTGCGGTAAAGCCGAGCCGATAATAAGTATGAGCATTAATTTTACCATTTTTACTCTAAGCATAATGTATTGTTTTTTGTTTTTGGGTTCTTATCTATTTAAAATTTGCGGCCCGTTTACCATTGTTTCGGTCGCCGTATTTCAGTCTGAACATCTTAAACCCCTCACAAATATGGTGGTGAGGTTTTTTTGCTTCAGTGTCATTTTATTTAGTGCTTTTTTATCGGGAAAAAGGTCTTTTCCGGTTTCCATAATACACATGGTGCATAGGCCCATCAAACTTTCCAGATAAAGTTCTGCAACATGTGCAGTATCATCGTGCTCAATTTCTCCCTTTCCTTTTGCCTGGCTAAAAATCTCAGCGAAGAAATCTTTTTCTGAGCTTTTTAGGGCTTGTAACTTGCCTTTAATCACATCGTCGTTCAATAAATCAGGTATGCCTTCGGTAATCCTTAACATGTAATACTTTTGAAAGAAAGTGTTTCTCACTTCTATCGTACTGAAAAGGATGTCTTCTAAGGGCTGATCTGGATTATATTTCTTTTTGATCAACTCAAAGAAGTCGTTAAATACCCTTTCTATCACTCCAATAATTAAATGCTTCTTATCCGGGAAATAATAATAAAGCGATGGTTTGGAAACAGAAAGGTCTTCTGCTATATCGTTCATTGTGGTTTTACCAATACCAAAATGGATAAAGCGTTTTATAGCACCATCAATAATTTGCTCTCTCTTTTTATCGGCTACAATCATTTTACTTTTCTACTTTCTGACTTTTTTAATATTTTAGTCAAAAATAGTGCTAAAAAATCATTTGTCAGGAAAGGTTTGTTGAAAAGCGCATTAAGCTTACAATTTTATGACATAATTTTGCTTCTTTGTCTGTTTATATATCTTTACAAACCAATCATTTAGAAATCTTGTCTGTAATAATCAACATCTTTATTGTGCTGCTAACCATTGTTTCCATGGAGTGTTTGTCGTGGTTTATGCACAAGTATTTATTTCATGGCCCGCTATGGTCTATGCATAAAAGCCATCACCAGAAGGCAAAATCATTTTTCGAATGGAACGATTTGTTTGCTGTTCTGTTTGCAGCACTATCCTTATTCTTAATGTATATAGATCGTGATCATTTCGGTAATAGATTTTTTATTGGTTTAGGCATTACTTTATATGGCCTGATTTATTTCGTCGTACACGATTGGTTTGTACACCGAAGGTTTAAAACTTTTAAAAGTAATAACGCCTATTTGCAGGCGGTACGGAAAGCACATAAAATCCATCATAAAAACAGAGGTAAGGAAAAAGGAAAGGCTTTTGGGCTGCTGTTTGTAAAGAGAGGGTTAATAAAAAATGATTAAGATATTTTTAACTAAGTAATTAGTTTTATATTTACTTTTTAAATAGATAAATATGAAAAAGTACTTATTCATTCTTTTGGTTTTTATGGTGTCATCAGCAAGTGCCCAAATCACTAAATTTACCATTAAGGGTGTAGTCGCAAATACAGATAGCATTAAGTATGCTTATTTAACCACGATATCTCAACAGGTCCCAATTTCGAATGAGAAAATATTTATGGTTACACCAGTGGTTGATGGCAAATTTGAATTTTCCGGAACATTCGATCTCGAGGGTAAAGATTATCAGTATGCCAGTGTTTTTGTTGAAGAAAGAGGGAATATTTCTAAAGAAGAAGCGCTGTCAAAGTTCAGGAATTTAATTTGGGTAACGGGACGTAGGAGGAATGCAAGGCTTCTGGTGCTGGAAAATTTAACCTTATCCATTGATGAATATGGTAAAACAAAAGAATCTAAAGTTATTGATGGCGGAATCCTAACAAAACAAGATGATGAATATAAAATGGCCATAAGGGCGGGGGGCAGGCAATTGATCTCGTTTATAAAGAAATATCCAGATTCTCCAATATCATATTATTGTGTTAAAGAAACCACTTCCCTGTTTGATGCTGCTCATAGAGACAGATTTATTAGCCTTTGGGGTTCGCCAAGTGAATTGTTTAATGAACTTTCGCCCAAGCTAAAAAATAGTAAACGAGGAATTGAATTGAAGGAAAGTATTGATGCCAAGGCTAAACTATAATTGAATTGCTAGTCGTATTTTATAAATGATGAAAAAGTATTTATTCATTCTTGCAACATTAATCAGTTTTGTAACCTTTGTAAATGCTCAGCAAGCGGTAAAGGGTATGTTGAGATTAAAATCTGATTTTAATTCACTTGGCTTACAGCCATTGAAAGTTGTAATAAAAAGATATGACCTGGCAAGATTAAATGGAAAAATTGATACTATCATAGTTGGAAATCAGGTTTTTACTTACGAAACTGAACTTGCCGAACCATTAAACTTAACATTGGATTTTTATTGGAAAGATAAGAAGTTTACCACAAATAGTTTTTGGATGACGCCAGGGAGTTATGATATTACATTCGGTAATGATCTGATTCCAAAAATTCCGGAAAAATATACGGAAATAGCATTAGGTATAATTGAACTTGATCAACACGCTAAGGCTTTTTCAAAAAAAGCGGAAACATTGGTTAGTAATGTCAATTATGAAAATCAAAAAATAGCCGATGTTGAGCGGAAGATTTGGCAAATAAGAGATTCAGTAGACATTGCACTTGACCAAAATATTTATTTACCTGCAATAAAATCAAATGCCAATTCTCCGATAGGCTTATACGCACTTTGGAGGTATGCAGACAGGCCTCATGGCAATTCAAGAATCGTAACTAAACCAAAAGAAATTGATTCTTTATTAAATACGCTAAGTTTTGAAATAAAGGCGCTCCCTTCAGCAAAAAAATTAATCAATACAATATTGCTAGAAAAACAACTCAAAGTGGGTAACATGATGAAAAACGTTTCATTACCTGATGTTGCCGGCAAAATCTATAGTATAAATGATTTTAAAGGGAAATATGTATTGGTCGATTTTTGGGCAAGCTGGTGTACGCCTTGCAGGGCAGAAAACCCTAACCTTATTAAAGCTTTTAATAAGTATAAAAAATCGGGATTTCAGATCATTAGCATAACGAGAGACGAATTATCACGGAAAACAGATTGGATTGAAGCTGTTAAAACAGATAAGGTAGCGATATGGCTTCAATTGAGTGATTTTAAAAATATCGCGCAGAAGATTTATAACATCGAAGCCATACCTGTAAATTATCTTGTTGATCCAAAAGGTATGATTGTTGGTCGTGATTTACGCGGCGAAGATTTAGAAACCGCGCTAAAAAAGATTTTCAAATACTAATTTAAAATCGAATCAGGTATTGCAAAAAAAAAGATTTTTTTAGGTCTAATATTTTTTCTTTAATTGTAGGGGTTAGTGGCAGCAAGAAAGGAAAGGCTTTTGGGCTGCTGTTTGTAAAGAGAGGATTAATAAAAAATGATTAAAATATTTTTTAACTAAATAATTAGTTTTATATTTATGTTATAAATACAAAGCTGATGAAAAACCTTATTTTTTGCCTGGTACTACTTTTCGCAGGCTCGCTGCATTCACAAACCATCAAATTCACAGTAGAGGGGGTGGTCCAAAATCCTAAAAGCGCAAAATTTGCTTACCTGGTCAGTATGGCACCAGTAGCCGGAAAAGCAAATTTGTTTTTGGTCAGGCCAATGGAGGGGAATCATTTTCAATTATCGGCTACATCCGATTTAGAAGGACAACTTTTAAGAAACGGGTTTATCTTTATCGATGAACGTGGCGATATTACTTTAGCTGAAGTAAAGGCCAAAATAAAACAAAAGGTTTGGTATGTGGGTGGCAGTGCTAATCTGAAAAGTATTTTTCTGGAAGATGTTAAGTTGGATATTGAAAATCCTTACAATTTGGAACCTGCGAAGATAATTAGTGGAGGGGTTTATCTTCAGCAAACCAAGGATGCCCAGCAGGCACTTAGAGATAGGACATTGTTAGCTTTCATTAAACAACATGCTGATTCGCCAGTGGCACTTACCCAAGTGGTCTGGGCTGTGAGTTATATCAATGTTCCAAGTTCTTTGAAAGGGCCTGATTTTGGTACCCCCGAAGAGTTATATGGGGCACTTTCTACCCGTTTGAAGCAAAGTAAGGAGGGATTAGAGATTAAAGAGAAAATAGATAAGAAAAAAAAATAAAGCTTTCTATCAGGTTATATGCTCTTCGTTTTTTGGCAGGATGCTTGCTCTTTTTTGTTAAACCTATGCCATGAGAAAAATTTACTATGCCTTTGCCCTTTTATCGCTGCTTGCCATTACATCATGCGGAAAAAAGACTGATAGAGACCGTGCGGTTGCACTTGTCGAATCTAAATATGAAAATAGTCCTCAGGAATTGAATTTTGATGGCTCCAAATTGGATAGCCTTTACAATATTTCCCCTCAGGCTTATGCCGATAGCCTAAAAAAAGGAAATGAACTGGATATTACCTTAGCTGCTTTGGAGAGTCAAATCGAACATTTGAGTCAGGTTGAATCGGATAGTGTAGGATTGATTAGTGCGAAACTCACAAAAGAAAGATACCGCCTTTTAGACCTGGCCAAAATCAAACCCACTTTTATAGGCTGGACACTTTCTAATGTAGGTGTTGAAGGAGAGAAACCAGAAGTTTTAAGTTTTAATTTTGATAAGGGGATTACCAAAATCGTTCCTTAACTATTTTTTATTTTACTTTTGCAGCATAACACAAAATCAACATGCTTCAAATCCAGGAAAATATTTCGTTAAAACCCTATAATTCGTTTGGTATCGATGTTAAGGCCAGTTATTTCGCCGAAATAAGCGTTGAAGCAGATTTAATTAAATTGTTTAAGCAAGAGATCGTAAAATCTCAAAAACTTCTGGTTATTGGCGGGGGAAGTAATGTACTGTTTACTCAGGATTATGACGGGTTAGTTGTTAAAATCAGCATTAAGGGTATTCAGTCTAGCGCTATTGACGGTAAGGTTTTGGTAACAGCCGGCGCCGGTGAAGTATGGAACGATTTTGTGAACTATTGTGTTGCCCATCATTTTGCAGGTGTAGAAAACTTAAGCCTCATCCCTGGTACGGTTGGTGCATCACCCATACAGAATATTGGTGCTTATGGGGTAGAGCTTAAAGATGTTTTCGAAAGCTGTACTGCATTTGAGATCAAAACCGGAAAAATCAAAACCTTTAGTTATGCTGATTGCCACTTCGGTTACCGCGAAAGCATTTTCAAGGGTGAGCTAAAAGGTCAGTATATTATTACGGCAGTTACTTTCCGTTTGTCGGCAGAAGCAAAAATTAATACTTCCTATGGTGCAATTGAAACCGAGCTGCTAAACAGGGGAATCGAAAGGCCAAATATTGCCGATGTTTCTGCTGCGGTATCGCATATCCGCGTAAGCAAATTGCCCGATCCATCTACTATTGGTAATGCCGGCAGTTTTTTTAAAAATCCGGTAATCGAAAAATACGAATTTGCCGATATTGTGGCCAAACACCCCGATGTGGTACACTATGCTACAGCTGATGATAAAATTAAACTGGCAGCAGGCTGGTTAATTGAACAATGTGGCTGGAAAGGTAAAGTAGTGGGCCAAACCGGTACCTGGAAAAACCAGGCTTTGGTTTTAGTTAACCACGGACAGGCAACTGGCACAGAAGTGTACAATTTTTCTGAACAGATTATAGACAGTGTAAAGTCTACTTTTGGAGTCACTTTAGAAAGAGAAGTAAATATTCTGTGACGAAAGCTCGTCCTCAGGTAGTTGCGCGCTTTTGGCCCCATGCCAGAAAATTTTGGTACTAAGTTTGTTTAGGTTTAAGCGAATGGACAATAACTCATTTGTTTTTTTAACTACCTAAAGCTAAATATCATGACAAAATTTGAATTCAATCATCTGGTTAATCATCACTCGGTATCGCTTAGATCTTATGCTTTAAATTTTACTAAAGACGCAGAAGACGCAAATGATTTGGTTCAGGATACCATGCTGAAAGCGATCACTTATTACAATAAGTTTAAAGAGGGTACGAATTTAAAAGGTTGGTTGTTTACCATCATGAAAAATACTTTCATTAATAACTATCGCCGACTGGTGAAAACCAATACTTTAATTACGCAGAGTGAGGATATTTCTTCTGCAAACCTTTCATATAGTGCAACTAAAAATCAGGCTGAAAGTAAATTTGTGCTGGGCGATATTGATAAAGCGCTTTCACAATTACCAGAAGAGTATTATGTGCCTTTTATCCGTTATTTTGAAGGGTATAAATATCACGAAATTGCAGATATGTTAGCTATTCCGATTGGAACCGTAAAAACGCGTATCCACGTAGCAAGAGGAATTCTTAAAAAATATCTAAAAACCTATTCTAAAGAAATTGCCACATCAGAAGTGGCTTAAGATACATCCATCGAAAAACTAGAGGCTCAGATTTATCTGGGCCTTTTTTGTTTTTATTCCCACAAGAGACACGTCATCCCGAGAGATCCGTCTTGATAAATTTAGCTTCGCTGAGCACTACGTGGTTCTCGACTGTGTTGCACTCTGCTCGAAATGACGACATAGGAATATTTTATACTTTTAAATCTATCTGTTATTTGTATTGATGGTATACGATAAACCGAAACTAAGGGTGACGGTTGGACTCTAAAAAGGACATTACCAAAATGTTGTTAAAAGCAAAAGGCCTGAAAAATTCAGGCCTTATTTGCTTATCATATATTTGGTTAGTTGATTCTTATTTTTTCTTTCAACAATTCGCCTTCTCTCTTATTTCGAAACAAATGCAAACCCCGAACGATTATGTGTTTTGAAGCTTTTTTGCAGTGTTTTTGTTTTGTGGTTATAAAGATAAGGGAAATTTTAAATTTGTCAAGCTTTTTTTAACTTTTTTTTTATTTCTTTTGCTACCACTTGCCCGGAGATGATTGCAGGTGGTACACCAGGCCCCGGAACGGTTAATTGTCCGGTGTATAAAAAATTCGTTACCTTACTTTTCATTTTAGGTTTTAAAAAAGCAGTTTGTTTCAAAGTGTTTGCTAATCCATACGCATTTCCTTTAAAAGCATGGTAGTCGGCTACAAAATCGTTCATGGCATAACTGCGCTTAAACAAAATGTGGTCACGAATGTCATTCCCGGTTAAATTTTTAAAGCGATCGGTTAACAAATTGAAGTATGCTTCCATTTTGCTTTCGCTATCTTTTAAATCAGGTGCTACCGGAATTAAAAAGAAAAGATTCTCGCAGCCTTCCGGTGCTACGCTTTTATCTGTTACCGAAGGACAGCATACATAAAATAGCGGTTTTGACGGCCATTGCGGATGGGTGTAGATTTCTTCAGCATGTTGATCAAAATCTTCATCAAAAAATAAGTTATGGTGTAATATGTTGTTCAGCTTTTTATTTAATCCCACATAGAACAAAAGGCAGGAAGGCGCCATGGTTCTTTCGTCCCAGTATTTTTCGCTGTAATTGCGGTAAGGTTTATCAAAAAGATGCTGATCGATATGGTGATAATCGGCATTGCCGACCACAAAGTCGCTTTTAAAATTTCCCTTATTCGTAATTACGTACTCTGCCAGGTTGTTTGTTACTTCAATTTTGGTTACTTCGGTATTAAAAATAAATTTTACGCCTTCGCTTTCAGCTATTTGTTGCATGGCGGCTACAATTTTGTGCATACCACCCATGGGGTACCAGGTGCCTAATACAAGGTCGGCGTAGTTCATCAAACTGTATAAAGCCGGTGTATTTTGTGGCGTGGCACCTAAAAACAGAACCGGGAATTCTAACAATTTTCTCAAGCGATCATTTTTGAACAAATGGTGCACATGTTTCCGCATATTGCCCAAAAGTTGAAGTTTAATACCGCTTATGGCTAACCTTGGGTCGAAATATTCCATTACGCTGTGCGAGGGTTTAAAAACGTATTCATTCATGCCCACATCGTATTTGTATTTGGCCTGATCGAGAAAATAGGTTAGGTTTTTGCTGCTTCCTGGCTCCAGCTTTTCAAATAAAGCGTATAAATCAGCTAATGTTGCCGGAACATCAATAGTATCTTTTTTGCCAAAATAAATCCGGTAAGAAGGACTTAACCTTTTTAGTGTATAAAAATCAGAAGCTGTTTTGCCAAAAAGCTTGTAATAGTTTTCAAACACATCGGGCATCCAGTACCAACTTGGGCCCATATCGAAAAGAAAACCGTCTTTTTGCCAGCTCCGGGCCCTGCCGCCAGCCATTTCATTTTTCTCGATAACTGTAACATCGCAACCATCTTTAGCCAATAAAGCTGCCGCAGCCAAACCTGCAAAACCAGCGCCGATAATGGTAACCGTGGGTTTTTTCTCCATGGTGTAAATAAAGGAATTTTATTGCGTTTTGTTTTTGTTATTCTAATATTCTATTATTCTGCACCTGATGCAAAATCTTTAAAGCATGTAGGGTATAGGCGATTAATAAAACATAGGTTTTGCCATTAAGGAGTTAAGCAAGTTAAGCGGGATTATCTTAATGCCCTTAATTTCTTAATGTTTAAGCGTGAATATCTGCAAAGAGAACTCCTGATAGATTTCTTACCTTTGCCTAAACTCATGATTAAACTACGCATTATATTTTTTCTGCTATTGGCAGCAAGCCATGTTACTTACGCTCAGTTAACTGCTCAGGAAATTTCGATATTAAAAACGAATATGGTTAAGGCGGTAGAAAACTCCAGGCTAACCGACTCGTTGTTTACCAGGCTGAACAAACTGCCCAATAAAACCGCACTGATAACCGGCTATACCGGCACATTAGAGGCGCTTAAAGCCAAGCACTCATGGAATCCATACAACAAGATCAGGTATGTGAGCCGATCCCTTAAAACCATGCAAAAAGCAATTGATATGGATAAAGAAAATATGGAAATCCGTTTTATGCGGTTTTCGATTGAATTTTATACCCCTTCCTTCCTCGGCTTCAGCAAAGATTTAGCACTGGATAAAAAAGAGATCGTTAAACATTATCAAAATGAAAATTTTGGTCTTGCCGATCGCGAGCTGGTTAAAAACGTAGCTAAATTTATGATCGACAGTAAAAAATGTACGCCAGCTGAAGTTAAAATTTTAACAAAACACCTTTAGTATGAATTATACCTACCTGCTGATTAATCTTGGCGTAATTTTCTTTCCCCTGGTTTTGTCGTTCGATAAAAAGGTGCATTTTTTTAGCAAATGGAAATTTGTATTCCCTGCAATACTCATTACAGGTCTGGTGTTTTTAATTTGGGATATCCTGTTTACCAAACTCAATGTATGGTCTTTTAATCCCGATTACCTTATTGGGGTAAATCTTTTGGGATTACCCTTAGAAGAGATCCTGTTCTTTTTAACTGTTCCCTATGCCTGTGTATTTATTTACGAATGTTTAAATGCCTACTTTCCTAAAAACAACCTGCAAAAGTACAGTCTGGCCGTCAGTAATTTGTTCCTGGGGCTTTGTGTAGCCATTTTATTTTTTGGTTATAACAGGTGGTATACGCTGATCAATTTTGGCTTTTTATTTATGGTGCTGGCCTATGTTGAATATGTGAATGTGGAGTTCAGGTTTATGTACAAATTCTACAGGGCCTACCTGGTTTCGCTGATTCCCTTTTATATTGTAAACGGCTTTTTAACTTCTATTCCTGTAGTGATGTATAACGATCAGCAAAACCTTGGTTTTAGAGTAGGTACTATTCCTTTTGAGGATCATTTTTATTTAATGGGGCTGTTGTTGATGAATATTTACCTCTACGAAGTTTTTAAAAGCAAGGACGTTAAAAGAACTTAAAGGAGTGTTTAAAAATTAGGAAATGATTGGTCTGTGGTTCTTGGAGGCTGGCAGTCCCGCTTTACGCTTTACTCCGTTGCACTTCGTGTTCGCTCCAATCGTGTTTACGGACAAGGGGTTGTGCCTTGTAAACCAGCAAATGAAATGCTGCTAGGGTCACCTAGCCCCGGTTGAAGTGTTACCCTGCAGCAAAGAGGTATCCCGAAGTTTCGGGAAAGCGTATAAGCGTAAAACGGGAAGTAACTTGGTGCTTTGTAGCGAACTTGCGCTCCAAAAACAATAGCTAATCAAGCATGTAAGGCATCGAAGGTAATATAAGCTTATATGATACTTAAATTTCTTATCTGGTTAAAAACCTTTTTGTTTATCTTCAACCCGAAATTAATTAAATGGATTTACCCAGCTATACCAAGCAGCAACTCGCCTTACGCAACGGCCAAGACAAACCTCAAATATGGGTGGCTTATAAAGGCTTGATCTACGATATGACCGATAGCAGGCTGTGGCGGAACGGTAAACATTATGAACACTGGGCCGGTCAGGATTTAACCGACGAACTACCCGATGCACCCCACACCGAAGCTGTTTTCGAAAATTTCGTACCGATAGCCATATTGGTTTCACCCAATTGATTTTAATAAGCGTAGATTGTTCAGCGAAGATTTTACTCTATAAAAAAACTGCAGATTTAAAAGAAATTCATCTTTAAACCTGCAGCTCAATTTATCTGCAGTACGAAACAGGAAACTGCCTATTGAAAACTGTTAACTGATTACACTTCAATCGTAAAAGCACTTAAGCTTACAAATTCCTGAATTCTTGCAGCAACTTCTTCATCCGTTAAATTTAATAACTTCTCTGTTCCGAATTTTTCTACACAGAAAGAAGCCAATGCTGAGCCATAAATGATGGCGTTTTTCATGTTATTGAAGTTGATTGTGCCCACTTTAGCCAAATAACCGATAAAACCTCCTGCGAAAGTATCGCCGGCGCCAGTTGGATCAAATACTTCTGCCAAAGGCAAAGCCGGAGCAGAGAAAATCTGGTCTTCGTGGAATAACAATGCACCATGTTCGCCTTTTTTAATAATCAGGTATTTAGGCCCCATTGCAAGGATTTTTTTAGCAGCTTTAACCAACGAGTATTCGCCTGATAACTGACGTGCTTCAGCATCGTTAATGGTTAATACATCTACCATTTTAATGGTTTCCAACAAATCATCCATCATAATGTCCATCCAGAAGTTCATGGTATCCATTACGATTAATTTCGGGCGGTTTTTAAGGCGTTTAATTACCGTTTGCTGCACCTGTGGGGTTAGGTTGCCTAACATCAGGTATTCGCAGTCCTGATAGCTCTCCGGGATAATCGGGTCGAAATTTTCCAATACATTCAGTTCTGTAATTAAAGTATCGCGGCTATTCATGTCGTTATGGTATTTTCCCGACCAGAAAAATGATTTTTCACCTGCTTTAATCTGTAGTCCTTCGGTATCAATACCGTGTGCGGTGAAGGTGTCGATGTCTGATTGATGAAAATCATCACCCACTACTGCTACAATTTTTGCTTTATTATAAAAGTAAGAAGCTGCTAAACTGGCGTAAGTTGCCGCTCCACCTACAATTTTATCTGTTTTTCCGAAAGGAGTTTCAATAGCATCAAAAGCTACAGTACCTATGATTATCAGGCTCATATCTATGTATTAATTTTTTTTTAAAATTTTTCACTGCAAATATTGCATAAATAATTTAAAAGCCCTAATATTGCATTCCCAAAACGAACAAGGCTATGTGTGCCACAAAGTACAGAGAACCTCGTTTTAGGAAACGACCAGTACTCCTTCTTAGCTCAGCTGGTTAGAGCATCTGACTGTTAATCAGAGGGTCGCTGGTTCGAGCCCAGCAGAGGGAGCCAAAACCCGCAACGAAAGTTGCGGGTTTTTTGCATTTGGGACTGGCGAGAAGTTTATGGGCGTCCAGCAAAGGAACAGATTTCTTATTTTTAAAGATTTTTATGGAATTCTTTATTTACATCCTATACTCCGAGGGCTCCAATGTTTATTATATTGGCCATACGAACGATTTTATCAGGCGATTGGAAGAACATAATACCTCAAAGCATTTGACCTTTACCGCTAAGCACCGCCCCTGGGTTTTAAAAGTAGTATACGCCTGTGGTAATCTAAAGGCAGAGGCGGTCAAGATCGAACGGTTTATAAAAAGACAGAAAAGCAGAAATTTAATAGAAAGACTTATTGAAGGTAGTGAGTTAACAGGAATCTTATCTCAGCTGGTTAGAGTCCCGCATGTGCGGGATTAATCAGAGGGTCGCTGGTTCGAGCCCAGCAGAGGGAGCCAAAACCCGCAACGAAAGTTGTGGGTTTTTTGCGTTTGGGGTTGGCGAGAAGTTATTCTGAGCGCAGGCGAAGGGAACCCAGCAGAGGGAGCCAATGCCTTTCAGGTTATCGTAAAGGCGTTTTTGTTTTTAACTGATTTTCAAATGGTTAATACAGTAAATAGAGGATTATTTTGGTTCGAGTACAATATCCACACCCATACTGTTTAAAGCATTCAAAAATCTCAAACTTGCTTTACTAAATCTTCCTAGCGAATAAGTTATAATCTACATTCCCGGCTTTTTTTGGTTAGATGCCGTTAAATTCCATAGGATTGCAAGTTTTGCTGGCATTATATAGTTAAATGCCTGTTTTGAAAAGAAATAAATTAAGTCAATGTATTTTTCTGCTTCCTCTTCTGAAAGATTCGTGCCTTTAGCTTTGAAGTATTCGATTACCTTTTTAGTAGAAAGAGATCTTGTGGTTTGATTTTTCATTATGGTTGTTTTGTTTGAAACTTAATAAATGGATGTACTCCAAACAACTGTTAGATAATAAAAGTATATTGTTATATTAATTAATTAAGTCGTATCCTGCCCATTTACTAAAATAGAATCTATGAAAAGAAAATACCCAATGCTGAATTTGTTCGTTTTAATTTTTATTTCATTTACAATGGTAGAAACAGCCAATGCACAGCATAATGATCGAAAATTTCGTATCGCAAAAATACAAGTCTATCCTCAATATCTTGAAGAATATAAGGCCGCACTAGCTGAACATGCAAAAGATGCAGTCTTATTAGAACCGGGTGTATTGGCACTTCAAGCGGTTTATGACAAGTCTAATCCCCGAAATGTTACTGTTTTTGAGGTCTACGCAAATGAAGAGGCCTATCAAATACACTTAAAAACTAAGCATTTCTTGAAATATAAAAATGGCACCTTAAAAATGGTTAAGTCTCTCGATCTTGTTGAAGTTGCCCCAATTGGTATTGAAATTAAGAATGTGCTTTCAAAGCAATGATTTTTCAACTGAAATATAAATCTTAAACTACTCGAAATGAACAACACAGAAATATTCCCTATAGGTGAACCGTTATCCAATGATTGGTTTACCGGCAATGCTTTTTTATACCCATTAGTCAGCAAAGACAAGAACAATGAATTTTCGGCTGGAAGCGTAACCTTTGAACCTGGAGCAAGAACCAATTGGCATATCCACCCGAAGGGTCAGGTGCTGATAGTTATTGAAGGTAATGGTTTTTATCAGGAACAAGGCAGTAGGGCACAACCGATAAAGAAAGGTGACGTGGTAAATATTCCTGAAAATGTAATACATTGGCACGGTGCATCCGCTACAATGAAAATGGTTCACATTGCTATTACAAATTTCAAGGATGAGACACAGGTAACCTGGCTGAGTCCAGTATCCAACGAAGAATACAATGAAGTAGTTAAGTAAGAGACTCTCGGGTATTAAGGTGTCAATAAATAGGCTCTGTTTTGTGATGTTTTAAATTAAGAACAGTATGGTTCCATTATTGTAAAAGATTTTCATCAATTTTTGCGATTAGGGCTGGCGAGAAGTTTATCCAAACTTTATATGGACGTTTGAGTGGACGCGACATGTCTAGTCCTTGAAAAAGTTGACTATTTATTTTACTAAATTATAAAAATAAAAGAACCATTAAAATCTATTTTGATGGTTCTTTTTTCTTCCACCGTTTTACAAATATCTTAGGTTTTGAGTGCGCTTGCCTCGGCGTTAACATATTTACTGAAGAGTGTAATCTCATCTGGTTATATAATTCAATCGCCTGGTGCACTTGTTTATATAATTGGGCTTTCCCCTTAAAGACTGCATCCAATCCAAATTCGTCCTTTAAAATCCCATTGACTCTTTCTGCGACTGCATTTTCATATGGATCACCATTTTCAGATACTGATTGTGATGTTGTTATGCGATAAAAGCCTGATATAATCATAGCTGCAATACTGTAGTCCCCTGTCAGAATGGTGGATGAGCTGATGCTCATACTCCCTCTTGCTTATGGCCATCTCCAATGCCTTTTTCGTAGACACAGCCTTCATATCGCCACAGACTTCATACCCCATTATTAGCTTCGAGCCTGCGTCGGTAACCAGATGCAGATATTCATTTCCTGCAACCGTTTGTAGGTATGTTATATCTGAAACCCATAGCTGTTCAGGCATGGTTAGTTCCAGGTCCTTAGTTAGGTTGGGGTATTTCCTCATCCAGTGCTTCGAATCAGTTGTTCTGGTATACTTGCGTTTCCGTTGGACCAGCAGATGCTGTGATCTTAATATCCCAAAAAGTTTGTCGCGTCCAACCCACATGTTCTTGCGGGACATGCTTTCCCGTAACATCACATGCAGCTTACGGACCCCGGTCCGCGGTAGCTTATGTCGAATGTTCAGGACCATCTCTTTGATCTCCTGCTCTGCAACAGTCTTTTTTGAGCTATTGGATCTTGCCTTATAGAAAGCCTGTTTCGTGTAGCCAAACAGCTTGCACAACTTAGTAATAGTGTTCTTACTGGATAAAAGTGCTATTTCTTGAACTGCTTGGCGCCAGACTTTTTTCGGATCTCGATGTTCAGTTCCCGCTCCGCGATCTCAACAAATTTCTTGTACATGGAAAGCTGATGTTCTGCTTCCCTTAACTTCTTTTCCAATGCCTTGTTCTCTTGCTTTAACTCGAACTCAAGCTCTTTGAGTCGCTGTTGATCGTTGTCCTTCATAGGCCTGCCAATGCTTTTATATCTTGGATAGGCTAATTTACTATATTTTCGTAACCAATTCTGAATACACTGATTTCCGCGGATATCGTATTTACGTTGCAACTGGTCTTTATTCAAATGACCGTTCTCGTACTCCTCTACCACTAATCGCTTGAAACTTTCACTGTAACTCCGGGGTGAACGTTGCAATTTTTTTAAATTATTATTGACCATTTTGTTAAGATTTGGTCAACCTTTTTTAGGACTCCACAACAAAAACAAAAGCCTTACCATTTTAAATGGTAAGGCTTTTGTTTTAGATTTTTTTAAGCGAAAACAAGATGTGCTAAGGAATGATTAATAAAGGCAATTCTGGTCTCCTAAATTTTGCCATGTGCCATCTGACCCTTTAAATTGAAATTCTAGTTTTTCTTTCGTGTTTTTATCTTTTAAATAGTAAATGGTTATCGGATGATAGCCCTTTTCGAGTGTTACGCTTTTCTGGATCATCTCTCCATTTTTATAATCAAAATCGGCATCCAATAAATTAATTTGATGAAGTTTGACAAAGGCCTTACCCTGTGCCGCCAGTTTAAATGAATAAACCCCGTTTTTAGGAATTTTGATAAAAGTTTTAAATACCATCAGACCTGTTTGATTTTTTTTAGCCACAGACAGTGATTTAACTTCTCCCTTTCCATTGGCTTTTGCCAGATCTAGTGATGGTATATATGGGAAATTTCCATCAAAGAAGAACCATTTCAAGCCATATTTTGCATTTTTAGCTAAGGGTATGCCTGGAATAGGAGCGTTATCATATGGTCGCGGGGCATCCGAATCGGGTGTTCTAACCTGAAGTACTTTGGCTTTCATTTGGGCCTGCAGCTTATTAAAGCCAGTTTGTTTGGCCAAATTGTTTATTTCCTTTGGATCTTTAACAACGTTATAAATTTCAAAATTGTCATCTGCTGATTTAATATCATACCGTACCCCAACCAAATCTCCAAATCTGATCATTTGCATCTGGTTTCGTTTCCTGCCCGCATGATCAGGCTCGAACTGCTCAAAATTTGGCGTGTTACCCTGCTCAAAATATTCAACATATACCAGGCCATCGGTCTGTTTTCCCTGATTGGTTAATGCCGGGGCTAATGAAACACCGGTTGTTCGCGCAGGAATTGATGTTTTAGCTATTTCTGCAAAGGTTGGCAGCCAATCAGACAACATGGATGGTGTGTTGACCACTTTCCCGGCAGGGATATGTTTGGGCCAGGTAACCAGGGCTGGCATGCGAACACCACCTTCCCAACAATCGCGTTTTATGCCATCAAACTGGCCGTAGCTTTCGAAAAAAGTTGGTTTATATGCAACAAAAGGTTTTGGTAAATATGATTCTATTGATGGTCCATTATCAGAAGTGAAAACAATTAGGGTATTATCATCAATTTTTAAGTCTGAAAGTAATTTTCTGATATCACCAACGGCATCATCCAATCGTCTTACTGCTGTTGCATATCTTTTGTAGGTATCAGGCCATGGAACATTTGGTGTGCTAGGATTTTTATCATCATCATAAGTTGCATTGGCGTAATCTGGATGTAAGTAACTATCTACTATGCCTGATGCGGTATTAATCATTTTCCCTTGCTGGCCAAGCCATTTTAAGCCTCCGTTAAGGCCACCCCCACTGGGGTAACTTTGCGTTGGCAGCTCCAGTACTGCATGTGGTGCATCGTATGCCAGGAACATAAAAAAAGGAGTTTTCTTTGTATTATCCTTTTCAAAATTAATAATATAGTCTTTGGCTTTTGCCGTCCACAAATCGGTGGTATAACACTTTTCTAATCCATTGGAAACTTCCTGGTAATTTGCCCAAACCTCTTTTTTTCCTCTATAAACTCCTTCCAGTGGATAGTGTTCGTGGCCATCTGAATGTCGCATGTAACCAAAATAATTGTCAAAGCCTCTTTTTAACGGATGAGCAGGCCAGTCTGGTTTTTGCTTTTCGTTGGTTCCCTGTAAGCCCCACTTTCCAATGGCAACGGTGTTGTACCCGGCATTTTTTAGCACGTTGGCGATGTTATGATTATGCTCCAGTGCTTTATCAAATTGATTATCTCTCACATGGGCATTACCTTGATTTACCCCGGTGAGCAATGATGCCCTTGAAGGTGCGCAAACCGGTGCATTTGCATATTGTTGACTGAGCACAGCACCTGAGGCAGCCATGTCATCCAAATGTGGTGAAAATAATGCCGGGAGATCTTTATTTTTTTGTTTTTGGAATAATACACCTAAATCACCATAACCTAAATCGTCTACCAGAATATAAATGATATTGGGTTTTTGCTGGGCATGCAGACTAACTCCGCACGAAAAGAAATAAACGATAAAAAAAAGCAAGCCCAGGATTTTGTTTTCTGTGTTTCTCATATTCACTTTAAAATGCATGACTAAATTGACGTTTCGCTATAAATGGTTAAAATAACCATGGCTTTATCTTTATTCAACCATGGCTATTTTTAAGTGTTAATTAAAATGAACTATTTCCACCCAGGATTCTGTACAATTTTTGGATTTAATACAATCTGATTGGATGGAATTGGGTAAAGATAGTAATATTCAGGAAAAGGGCTTGAGGGTATACCCAGATATGAAATGTAACCAGCTATATCTGCCCGATTTGTATTTAGGGTGATATTTACTTAAAGGAGCGGTGTAATACCAATTAATCGGATATGGATTGATTTTTGGCCTTAAAATTAATACTATTCCAGGATACCCGTGTGATTTAAAACGGCTTTCAATTTATATACAATGTTTAGAATTACTGTTTAATAATTCAGATGAAGACTTTTAACACGGTCCAGCTTGTTAATCCTTGTCAAACAGATAAATAAAGCATATATTTCGCTTACCAAATATCAAACTATTTAAAATCTTAATGGATGCATACATTCAACATATCATTGAAGGTGATCAGATAGCTTTTGAAATAGTATTTAAACTAAGTCACAAAAAAGTCTATGCCTACTTTAATAAGAAAACAGCCTCTAAAGAATTGGCTGATGAGCTTACACAGCTTGCTTTTATTAAAATGTGGCGTTTTAGACATACTTTGACCCCGGATTTTACTTTGGATACTCAATTATTCCGGATTGCAAAAACTACTTTGCTTGATCATTTTAAAAAACTTGCAACGGAAGAAAGGAAATTGAAATCCTTTTATCAGGATAATATTGCCGAATTATATGCCCCATCATCTGATTATGAAACCAACCAGCAACTGGAAGCTGTTTTAAACCAGTTGCCTCCAACACGTAAAAAGGTGTTTATACTGAGTAGGATCGAAGGTTATTCTTATAACGAAATTGCAGAGCAGCTCTCTATTTCTCCCCGAACAGTAGAGAAACACATCTCCTTAGCTTTAAAACAATTAGGCGGTTATGCGGGTGCAGCCATTATTGTTTCATTAGCCTATAATTTGGCCTAAAAAAAAATATTTTTTATTGATTACGGGTAATCCCCACATTCAATCGTATTAGGTATATGAATATAACCGATCAGTTGCTGGATAGACATTTTAAAGGCCAGTGTACCCCGGAAGAAAAATTTGCAGTAAACGCTTTTTTAACACAGATAGATGAATTTCCGGACCATTTACTGATGCAAAATGAGTGGGATAGCATAGGCGAGGCAGCATTATCACCTGAAAAGAGCGATCAGCTTTTCGATAAGATAAAGGCAAAAACCTTTCCAAAACTCAGAGTAAAGCAATGGTTAATCAATGTTGCGGCAGCAGCGGTTATTTTTATGGCGATAGGCTTATGGTACTTTAACCAGGCTCCGCATCAACCTAAACCTAAACTCGTATTAAATGAAAAAAAACAGAACCAGAAAGAACACGTAATCGATTGGAAATCGACTGTTAACTATGCCAATAGCTTTGAAAAAATAGAATTGCCAGATGGCTCAGAAGTTAAGGTTTATCCAGGAGCAGAAGTTCGCTACACCCAACCTTTTGTTAAGGAGAAAAGAGAAGTATACCTAACTGGAAAAGCTTACTTCAAAGTAACAAAGGATAAAAAACATCCTTTTGTGGTGTATGCCAATGGCGTTTCTACTACAGCGCTGGGTACCTCGTTTACCATAACTGCAGCCAAAAACAGTACCACCGTAAAGGTTGAACTGCACACGGGAAAAGTTTCGGTAAAAAATATAGGTTCCGATCTTCAAACACCGGTATTTAGCAGTATCCTTAAACCAGGGGATATATTAAGTATTGATAAACTGAATAACCTGTTAACGGTATCGAACGGTAAAAGTGCTAAACCTGTAGAAAAAACGGTTGCGATAAACCTAAGCCAGGCACCACTTAAAGAAGTTTTTAGCAAACTTGAAAACCACTATAAAGTAAGAATCAGCTTTATAGGCGAGGATGTTGACGACAAGTTTTTTACCGGAACAATTTATCTGCAAAAACCATTGGACAGCATATTGGCAGAAATTACAGAATTAAACAAACTCAAACTAACAAAATCAGGCAAAAGGTATCTGATCAAAAAATAAAACAGCCATTACCGCTCTTTAATTTAACCAGCAATTTTATGCTGGAGAGGAACCTATTGCTCTAAAAAACCAAATAAAGAACCAAACAATGTTGAAAAAAATTACGCAGCGCATGTTGTTGTTTATGTTGCTAACCTGTGCCTGGGGCATAGTAAAAGCACAAAATGCAGAAGTTATTGGTGTTGTAAAAGATGAAAAAGGAGCTCCAATGGTTGGTGCAACGGTAGTAATCTCTTCCAAAAGTACCGACCAGAAGAAAACTGCACAAACCAATAACGAAGGGAAATTTGCGATTGCAAATCTTAATGCAAAAACACCCTACCTCATTACGGTATCGTTTGTGGGGTACAAATCTAAAACGATTGATAATTTTACACTTAAAGAGGCAGAGCAATCTTCATTAATAGTACAGTTAGAAAGTAGTAACGAGCTAAGCGATGTGGTTGTAGTAGGTTATGGGAAAAGTTCAAAAAGAAACCTGTTGCAAAGTGTAAGCGCAATTGATGCCAAACAGGTGGTAGAAGTACCAAATGCTACGCTCTCTCAGAGCCTGGCTGGGCGTATGCCTGGTTTGGTGGTTACCCAAAGTGGGGGTAAGCCAGGAAAGGCATCAAGCATCAGGGTAAGGGCATTTGATGGCTTTGGCCCATCGCAGCCACCGCTTTTCGTAATTGATGGTGTTATTTCAGACCAGTTTGCGTTTGATGGTTTGGATGCCTCTGAGGTCGAAAATATTTCAGTATTGAAAGATGGCGCATCTGCTGCGGCATATGGTGTACGTGGAGCAAATGGTGTGGTTGTAGTTACCACGAGGAAAGGTGTTACTGGCCCGCCAAAAATCAATCTTATTTCCAGTTATGGTATCAGTGAGGCTACGATCCAACCAAAAACCTTAACCGCTTATGATGAAGCCATCTATTCGAACGATTATCTAAGGTATAGCAATCTTGATCCTAATGCCTACCTCACTGATGCAAGATATTACGCACCAGATGAGTTGGAATACTGGAAAAATAATGATGTAAATTTGGTGGAAAAATATTATAAAAGACCAACTGAATACCGTACCACGTTAAACATTTCAGGTGCCAGTGATAAGGTAAATTATTTTGTAAGCGGTTCTTATTACAAGGGAACAGGTTCTTTTGATAATGTGGATTATCAGAAATATAATATCAGGGCAAAGGTGGATGCCAATATTACCAAAGATTTAAATATTGCACTCAACTTAACAACCGACATTAGAAATGATCAAAAACCATTTTGGTTATATGATAACGATAATGATGATATGCCCAACTTATATCAGGGTTTGCTTACCCGTGGTAGAATGGCCCCCGATTATATTAATATAAATGGAAAAGATTATCCTGTTGGTAATTTTATGAAATGGCACCCGGGAGAGGTGATAAATGGCAACACTGGTTATAACCGCAAAAAATGGAGTAATTATCAGGCTTTGGTAGATGTGAACTACAACTTATCATCATTGGTTGATGGTTTAAAATTACGTGCCACCTTCGCTAATTATACACGCCATGATTTTAGAAAATTATTAAATCAGCCTTACAAGCTCTATATTTTTAATAAAGCGGGTTCTAAGAACCATTTAGTAGGCGATCAGATAGACTTTAGCCAAACCCAAACCAGGAATGATGGCAATACCCTACAGGAGGTTTATAATGCATCCAGTTTTTATCAGTTGAATTTTTACATCAACTATGATAAATCTTTTGGAAAGCATAACATATCGGCTACTGCTGTTTATGAGCAGAGCGAAACCAATAACGATAATTTTTATGCCCAAAATCAATTTGTGCTCAATCGCGATCTCGATCAGTTAAACCTGGCCAGTAGCAATCCTTTATATTACAGTTTAGGCGGCAATGAATTTGATGATGGCCGTTTGGGCAGTTTTGTACGTTTAGGCTACAACTATGCGGGTAAATATTTATTGGAGGCGGGCATGCGCTACGAAGGGTCGAGGTATTTTATACCTACTAACCGTTATGCTTTTTTTCCATCAGTTTCTGTGGGCTGGCGTATTAGCGATGAAACCTTCTTTAAAGATAATGTAAAGTTTGTGAACGATCTTAAATTCAGGGCATCATTAGGCTTTACCGGGGCTGAACCCTTAGATGTTAACGGAAACAGAATAACCAACCTGCAATGGGCACAATATTATCGTAAGGCTGCCGCAGGTCCCATTTTTGGTGGTAATGTGAACAATGGAATTGCTTTAGGTACCTACCCAAATGCGGATATAACCTGGGAAAAGAAACGTTCGATAGATTTTGGTTTTGATGCCACTTTATTCAATAACAGTACAACATTATCTGCAGCCCGTTTTATGAACAAGAGAACCGATATTCTAGGTGATGTTGGCGCTAGTGTTCCTACAACCTGGGGCGCATTCTATCCGTTGATCAATTTTGGAGTAATGGAATCAAGTGGTTACGAATTTGCCCTTAACTATAAAAAAGCAGTTAATGATAACCTCAGTCTAAATGCAGGGATTAATTACAGTTATGCGGTAAATAAACAGGTGCGTATTAATCAGGCTCCGGGTACAAGAGCTTATCAAAATCTGATTGGCAGGCCTACAGGCGGTATTACGGGGCTTATCGCTACTGATATTATCCGCACCCAGGCCGATCTTAATGCACTACCGGCCGGTTATACCATTAACGGGGCAACCCCCCGCTTGGGCATGTTGAACTTTAAAGATATAAGAGGAGCGACCAGCGATGCCCCAGATGGGAAAATTGATGGTAACGACCAGGAGTTTATCGGCAAATATTCAACACCACCATCTACCTATGGTTTAACCCTGGGTGCCAACTGGAAATCGTTCAGTATTGATGTGCTGATACAAGGCACTGGTAATTATTATAAAATAAGACCTGCATTAAACAATGCACAATATGTATCCCCAGAGGCAGGGAGTGCCGAATTTTGGAAAGACCACTGGACACCAGATAATCCTAATGCTGCCTATCCGCTGTATTCTGATCAGGGAGGAAGTGGTAGCGCATCAACTTTTTGGTTAGATAATGCTTCATTTATCCGTTTAAAAAATATCAATTTAGGCTATGCCTTGCCAGCTAAAGTCATTAACAAAATAGGCTTTAAAGATATTAGGTTCTTTTTGAATGGATCAAATCTGTTCCTGTTCAAAAACAAAACCAAATATTACGATCCCGAAGCACAATCAATGTTGGCCTATCCGCTTAACCGAAATTATACTTTTGGTGTAAATATTACATTATAAACCTATTATTAAATACGTTATGAATAGAGTATCAATATATAAAATAAATAGGCTAGCGCTTATTACAGGCTTTTTGATGGTGATTGTTGCTTTGCAAAGCTGTAAAAAGGTATTGGATAAACGCGACTTAGGGGCTATACCTGAAGACTTGGTTTGGACTGATGTTACCCTCACCACACAATTTTTAAACAACATTTATTTTAGCACATTACCAGGCTGGCCCGATCCGCTAAATCATAATTCAGATGAGGCTGGCGGCGGCGGAGGTGTAATGTATGGACAGCTAACCATTAACTCTGTTGATTTTTGGACTACTTATAAGGCTTACGATATTATTAGAAGCATTAACCTGCTTTTGCAGAAATTGCCAACCACGCCCTATCAGCAAAATGATAAAAATAAATTAAGAGGCCAGGCATTGTTTTTAAGGGCCTGGGTGTATTTCCAAATGGTAAGCCGTTATGGTGGGGTGCCTTTGGTGCTCACTCCTCAATCGTTAGAAGAGGATTTAAATGTAAAAAGAAATAAAACATCAGAATGTATAGCTCAAATTACAAAAGATTTAGATGAAGCCAGTACGTTATTGCCTGTTTCATGGGCTACTGACGATGAAGGCAGGATCACAAAAGGTGCGGCTTTGGCTTTTAAAGGACGTGTATTGTTACATTATGCTTCAGAGCAATTTACCCCTGTGCAACAGCAAACCAGATGGCAAACTGCCTTTGATGCCAATAAAGCCGCTATGGATGTTTTGACCCAGCAAGGTGCAGCATTAATGCCTAGTTTTGCCGGTCTGTGGTTTATTGAGGGTAATGGAAATAAGGAAGCCATACTGGTTACGCGTTTCAATAATCCTGGTCGTTTTCAAACCCGCGATGCCTCAGTAAGGCCTTTGGAGGAGTCGCAGAACTTTACAGGTGGTGATCAACCAACACTGCAATTGGTCAATGCCTTTCCGATGAAAAACGGTTTGCCGATAACCGATCCTAATTCTGGATACGATCCTAAAGCCTACTGGTTAAACAGAGATCCGCGTTTTGCAACAACGGTAGTGCATAATGGCGATATTTGGGAATTATCTGGTAAGGCTGGCCGAACCCAGTGGACGTTTAAAGGTGCCGAAGCACAAGGTGGAACCGGTACCAGCTTTTATAGTAGAAAAGGAATTTTTGAAGCCTATAAACCTTTTGAGGCTTCTACAAGTGGTACAGATTGGATTGAGATAAGATTTGCCGAGGTAATGCTCAACTATGCTGAAACAGCAAACGAAATTGGTAACATTCAAATTGGTTACGATATGCTTACTGCAATCAGAAAGCGTGCCGGTATAGATGCTGGTGCCAATAATCTGTATGGCTTAAAAGCAGGGATGACCCAGACCGAAATGCGTAAGGCCATTTTAGATGAACGCCTGTTAGAATTTGCCTTTGAAGGTAAAAGAGAGCAGGACCTTAGACGGCGCAGGTTATATGCATCGTTACTGAATGGCAAAAAACGCACCGGTTACGATGCTACCTTGATTAAGTTCGATGGTAAACCTCAAGATTTTTTCACAGCCTATGCCACTGGAACGATTAATCTAAAAACAAACTATTTCGATTATTTTAAGGAAACAGAGCTTCCAATAGATTTAACCAATACCATCAACTTTAAAGATGAGTACTATTTCTATGCCATTCCGCAAAGCCATTTGCAAAAAAATCCTAACCTGCAGCAAACCAAGGGCTGGGATGGAGGTACTTTTGATCCCTTACAATAAATTAGCTGAATAGCGAATAATATTAAAATGCCTTACGATGCGTACACATCGTAAGGCTGCTAAAATATTTAAAATTAAAATAGATCATGTTCATGCTGTTTTAATCTAACCAAATGATAATGAGTAAAATAAGATATAAAATAGTATTACTTTTTTTAATGGTTTACCCTTTTGTAAAAGGTTATGCCCAGAAATATGCTTTAGCCAAAATGAATACTGGTTTAATTAAGCAAGAGGTGTTTTCTCCAATGGTAAATCAATCCATGCTGGGCAAAGTCATGGTTATTGCCGGTAAAAAATACAATGAGGGCATTAGTGTGCAGGCACCCTCTTCCGGTTTTCTTGATGTGGGTAAAAAAGGCTTGAAATTTATAGCCGATGTTGGTGTGGATGATTATGCTAACCGCAACCTGAATGCACCAAATATCGAATCGATTGCCCGTACCGATGGCATCAAGGTTTTTTATCAATCAGCTAACATTACCGGTAAAAAAGTATTGATCGGCATTGGTACTTCCCTGCAGGAAATTGCACCAGGTAGTGTTGTTTTTACCCTTATTGGCGATGGAAAGAAAATATGGTCCAGCGGAGTAATGAAACAGGGGGATCAAGCCAAACACATTGATGTTGATATTTCAGGGATAGCGATCTTAAATTTTACCGTTAGCGATGCCGGCGATGGCATTAGTGGCGATGTAGCCAATTGGGTAAATGCTTACGTTACCACAAGCCCGGGTTTTGTGCCCCAATTGGTTAACAAAAATTATAATGCAAAAAATAATCTTAACGTTTTAACTAAGCCACTGGCATTAGCATTACAAAAATTACCAAACTATGTAGCCGAAGTAGCTAAAACAGATTGGTTGATCCAAAAACCTGCTGAAAAGGCAAAAATACAGCGGATAGGTCATAACGAAATTATACTCAGTAATGGCCTGGCAAGCCGCACCATTACCATGTCGCCAAATGCTGCTACAACAAGTTTAAAAAACCTGGTAACAGGAGAGGAGTTTATTCGTGCTGTACAGCCAGAAGCCGTGGTTACGATAGATGGAGAAACTTACGAAATAGGCGGTCTTGCAGGTCAGGTAAACCGTGGTTATTTACTCCACGACTGGTTAAAGGATATGTACAGCCCGGCTGGGTCTTTTCAATTAAGCGATATCACTATACAGGCCATACAGCCCTTGCTGCAATGGAAAGCCAAAAGATGGCTGCCTGTTACGCAGTGGGAAGCAACCGGTAAAGAATTGATACTCTCTTTCACACATCCTGATAAAAAAGGAGTAGTGGTAAAAGTGCACCATAAAATTTACGACAATCTTCCTTTGGTAACCAAAACCATATCTGTTACCAATAACAGTGGTAAAGAAATTAAGGTGAACCATTTTGTGGGTGAAATCATTGCTTATCCCGAAAAGGAAAATTTTGTGTCGGTACCGAGTCCTGGCGCCGGTTGGAGCAAACCCAATTTTTATATAGAAAATGATTATGCTTTTGGAGGTATGATTTATGATGAAAGCGATCAGTCAATTAGCTGGGAGCGCGACAGTGCCTACACCTCACAGGTGAATTACTTATTACAAACCCCCTGTGTTGTTAAAAGCATCCCCAAAAATGGCCCTTCTCAGGTTTTGCAAAACGGTCAGCGCTGGCAGGGATTTAACACTTATACCATGCTGATGGATGGCACGGACCGGGAGCGCAATACCTTAAGCCGCCGCAAAATGTATCGTGCGCTGGCACCCTGGGTTACCGAAAACCCCATCTTCATGCACCTCACTTCTACCAAACTGGAAGTGGTTAAAGATGCTGTAGATCAATGTGTAGCCACGGGGTATGAAATGATCATTCTTAGTTTTGGCAGTGGCTTAAATATGGAAAATGTATCAAAAGAAAACCTCGATAAATATAAAATGCTTGCAGATTATGCGCACAGCAAAGGCATCCAAATAGGCGGTTACTCATTATTTTCAAGTCGTAGCATCGATCCGCAGAATGATGTCATTAATTTAAAAACAGGTAAACCCGGCGGTACTACTTTTAACAATGCGCCCTGTCTCGGTAGCCAGTGGGGGATCAGCTATCTGAAAAAAATTCAGCAATTTTTTGAATATACAGGTTTTGATTTACTGGAGCATGATGGACCTTATCCCGGTGATTTTTGCGCTTCAAAAGACCACCCGGGCCACAAAGACTATTTCGATTCGCAATGGAACCAGTGGAAACAATCAACAGGTCTGTATCAATGGATGTTGGCGAAGGATATTTACCTGAATACGCCCGATTTTTATATGCTTAACGGCGCTAATAAAACCGGCATCGGTTATAGAGAAGTAAACTGGTCGCTGCCCAGGGCAGAGCAAATTATCCTGGGGCGCCAAAATTTATATGATGGTACCTGGGTACGTACCCCTTCTATGGGCTGGACCTTTGTGCCACTTACCGAATATCAGGGTGGTGGTGCAGCAGCTACGCTCGAGCCCCTTTCCGAACATCTTAAAGAATATGCTGCCCACATGCAGCAAAACTATGGCAGCGGTGTGCAGGCTTGTTACCGTGGCAACCGCTTATACGATACTGAAGCCACTAAAAACCTGGTAAAAGAAAATATTAGCCACTATAAAAAATACAGGGATATTTTAAATGCAGATATCATCCATTTGCGCAGGCCAACCGGTCGCGACTGGGATGGAATATTACATGCAGATCCTTTGGCAAAAAAGGAAAAAGGTTTTGCTATATTGTACAATCCGCTTGATACACCGATTACAACAGCGATTAAACTCCCGCTTTATTATACAGGGATAAGTAACAGCGCAAACATCAGTATAGAAGGCAGGCTGGCAAAACCTGTAGCGGTTGATAAAGATGGTATGGCACTAATTGAAGTTACAATACCTGCAAATGGGAACACCTGGATGGTAGTGGAATAAGAAATTGATTAAAAAAAACAGTTCTAAGTTTAAATTAAAACTTAATTATTATTAGATGAAAAAATATTTAGCAAGCCTCATACTTTTCACCGCTTTTGGAGTATTTAGTCTGTCTTGTAGTGTTGATAACAACGGATTTATACAGCATTTAAAAGATGCACCGGCCAAAGTTATCCTAACCGATGGTACAGCGGCTGATGCACTCGTGGTGGATCGGAAATGGAGTGGCGATTTATGTGCACTTTCCGTTAAAAATACATCAGACAAACCGGTACAGGTAAAAGAAGTAATCTTATTTGATCTCCAGCATCAACTGGCCGATACCACCAAAATATATGGTGAAGGTTTTCAGAAATTACAACAGATAGGCGGTACACTGGGCAAACCCGAAGATTGGGGGACTTATAACGACAGAAGCCACTACAAAATCCCTGAGCCTGAAAATTTACGTACAGCTTATGGTATGTTAACCCTGCAACTACCTGAAAATAACAGGGTCTTACTGGCTACCACATCTTGTAACAGGTTTATATCCAGATTTTCTTTCGATGCCAAACGCCTTCGTATTTCGCTCGATTGCGAAAACCTGTTGTTACAGCCCGGCGAAACCTGGAATTTGGAGGAGTTTTTGGCTACCACCAGTAAGGACAGGGAGAAAAACTATGACCGTTTAACCGAAGCCATTTCTAAACACCATCCACGTTTAAAACACGATCCTGTGCCGATGGGTTGGTGCTCCTGGTATTGCTTCGGACCAGCAGTTACAGCCAAAAACGTATCAGATAATACCAACTGGATTGCCAAAAATCTGCCACAGTTAAAATACATACAGATTGATGATGGTTATCAGCCTTTGATGGGTGATTGGCTGGAAAAAGGAAAAGCTTTTGGTGGAGATGTTGCTCAGGTACTGCATGATATTAAAAATAAAGGTCTGGAACCTGCCATTTGGGTAGCACCATTTGTGGCCAGTCCGCAATCTGAATTGTTTAAAAACCATCCTAGTTGGTTTGTTAAAGATGAGGCTGGCAAACCCTTACGGTCTGATAAAATTGGTTTTGGCGGCTGGCGTTTAGGGCCATGGTATGTATTGGATGGCACACATCCTGAAGTTCAGCAATATTTTACCGAACTTTTTAAAACCATGCGCGAAAAATGGGGTGTTACCTATTTTAAACTCGATGCCAACTATTGGGGCGCTATTCATGGTGGCGTACATTATGATAAAAAGGCAACCAGAATTGAGGCTTATCGCAGGGGCATGGAAGCTATACTTAAGGGCTCTGGTAATGCCTTTATATTGGGCTGTAACCACCCGATATGGGGTTCATTGGGTTTAATTCATGGATCAAGAAGTTCTATGGATACCTGGCGCGATTGGAAATCGTTTAGGAATATTGGAAGAGAAAACCTACTCAGAGGCTGGCAGAACGGAAGGTTATGGTGGAACGATCCTGATTGTATTCTCTTAACGGACAATGGTGCCGAAGACGTAATGGATCAAGGTGGTAATGCTTCCGTAACCAAGAAAGTTGTATTGCCCGAAAATGAATTTCTATATCACGCAACAACCGTGTATGCCTCAGGCGGTATGTTATTAAGTGGCGATGATCTGACTACGATTAAGCCAGAAAGACTGGCAATACTTAAAAAAATGATTCCTCCAACAGGAAAATCGGCTAGATTTGAAAACGAAAAATTTGAAGTAGGCACGATTAATTTTAAAGATCGTATTGAATACGCGGTGTTTAATGCAAGTGATGCCCCGGTTACCCGTAAAATTAAACTACCTGCCGGAAAATACACTTTAAGTAATAAATGGACAGGCAAAGCCATTGGTACTTTTGAAAAAGAGTATGTAATTAATGATTTGCCACCACATAGTGCACAATTAATTGTGGCGAAAAAAAATAACTAAGTATTGCATCTATTTACCGCAAAAGGAAATTTATCCTGTATATTTCCTTTTGCGGTTTTTTAACGAAGTTGGATGGTCAGCCCAAATAATTATTGGGAATATTTTGTGGAGTATAATTTATTCCGTATCGCTTTTCCATCAATTGAGTAATTACTTTTGCAATAACCATTTGGTTTCGGTGCATTTGGGGTAATAGTCCCATCATTGCATAACTGATTGGATTTACGGATGGAATAAGCGTCTCCCAATCATAACCTTCACCCCAAATCAAACCCGTAACGGTCATTTCCAGATCTACAGATTGTTCAAGCAGGTAATTTCGCATATCGGCAGATTGATCACCATTTTGGTTAACCGTATGGAAGATTGGACTTTGTCCGCCAAATCCTTCAGGGTTGGTTCCGGCCGGTACATTAACATCCAGGCCATGTTTTACCAGTACTTTGGCACAGGCAACATGATTAAATTCTGCGCAGATATGCAATAACGTTACTTCAAAAAAGGGCGTGTATGCGCATCGCAATGTATACCGGTTATTCAGTGCATCGGGATTGCTTTTTAGTTGAGCATCCAAAATTTCTGCATCATCCAGCAGCAACGACAATAGTATGGGATCGTCAAATTCCAAACCATAATTAACAAAGCTTTTTACGCAGTTGCTAAATCTGGGGCTGCGGGTGTATTCGCTGGTTAATTCGTAAATCAATGGTTCTCCTTTGAACAGGCTATTGGGATTTACGCCCTTTTTAAAACATGCTTCTATACCTTCTACCGAATGAAGCTCTATTTGTATAGCGAGTTCTTGAAGCATGTCCATAAACACTGATTGATAATTACCCCATACAAGATACGTTATTTGCTGGTTTTTTGCGATTGATAATTATAACCGTGCATGTTTTGCTATTGTCCGGTATAAACAATTTTTTTGCTGAGCTTGTTTCTATCAGTGGTTACGCTAATGATGTTTACGCCTAACTCTAAATTTGCTGGGATAACTACGGTATTGTAACCTTTTTCCAGTTCTTTAGAAACTGTTCCCAACCGGCGGCCAGTTAAACCGACTACATCTATTTTGGTTTTGGTGTTATTGGCTACAAAAATGCTTAAGGTTGTTTCTTGTTTCGATACCTGTTTAATATTGAAATTGAGGCTGTTTTCTGCATTGCTGGCGATGGCTAAATTCGAATTTTGCTTTTTGCCATCAACCTCTTGTTTTATTACCTGATAATAATTGTTGTCAGCCAAAGGCGCTAAATCGACAAAGCTATAATTTAGGTTAACATCCGAATTTCCTTTCGCATTTACTTTTCCAATAACCTGAAATTTCTTTTGCTCATCTGCCCTTAGTACATCAAAATGGGAGGTATTTTGCTCGCTGGTGGTATTCCACGAAAGTTTTACCGAATTACTTAACATTTTTGTACTCAACTTGCCAAGGGCTTGTGGTGATGTATTGGCTACCACCGTAATGTTATAGGTATCGGTGAGGTAGGTGGTGCCGCCAATATTGTCGGTTACCGTATAAGTATGTTGCCCTACAGTTGGGTTTACAATTAACGATTTTGTTGTTTCGCCGGTATTCCATTTGTAATTACCTATCCATGATGCAGTTAGTGTTGCCGGCTGACCTTGCTCAATAGTGATGTTTGTTGTTTTATTTACATCTTTCATGATGGTGAACTGATCTGCAACGGTATTGTTGGCCATGATAAATTTAGCATCAAGCCTGTTTCCTTCAACCTCAAACTCGAAACTGCCTCCAACGGTATTGTTCGAATACTGCATAAAAGAAAGTGGATAACCATTGGCCTGACCTCCAACCTTACCTGAAGAGCCAGATACGACATAAATGGTACCATGTTGATTTTTGGCCGATGTGGTAATATAAGGGCCAGAATTAGTTGTACCATCATATCTGCCCGAAGAGGTGCTTACCGCATGGTTGGTAGCAGAGTAGGTGCTGGATAATCCATAATTGTTTTTCAATAGCAATGATCTTTCGTATACATGGCTATGACCATTAATAACCAGGTCTACGCCTTTGTTTTCCAGTATTTGAATTAGATTTTGTCTAATTGCAACCAAATCACTCTCTGTATCAGAATTATGGCTGCCTTTGGTATACGGAGGGTGGTGAAAAAAGGCGATGGTCCATTTTTTCTGGTTGGCCGCAAGGTCGCTGGTTAACCATGCAGCCTGGGTACTTCCTGCATCGTAAAAACGTTTGTTATCTTCTTGTCCATAAGCATCGAGTGCCACAAAGTGAATATCGCCATAATCAAAAGAATAATATTCTTTCTTGCCTGAAGCCACTCCGCCCAATTCTCCGTTTTTAGGCATGGTAAAATTGCTCAGGTAAGGAATGTTATGATCGTCCTGTCTGCTACCACTGTTGGCATAATCGTGATTGCCTGGCGATGGGTACAGGTATACATTCTTTAACAGATCATCCTTGTAGATATCAAAAAAACCGGTCTGGTATTCCGAATCCTGGCCACTTTCATAAGCATTATCGCCTAACAGTAACCATACATCTGTCGGATTGCTACCTAAATAGTTTAACAATGCATTTTTTGTATTCTTTTGGTTGGTCGAATTGTTCCCGCAATCTCCAAAGGCGGCAACCCTGATTTTTCTGGTAGTATTGGCTAATGGCGCTGTACGCAGGTAATTATTAGCGCCTGTTTCTAAAACCGTAGTTCCGGTGCCCACACTATAAAAATATTTGGTATCGGCAGTGAGGTTGGTAACACTAATTTCGTGCTCTTTGGTTAAAGTTCCGTTGCTGGCACTACTGGTTAAGCTATTCTGTGCGGTACCATATGCAACCTTTGTGTCGGTAGCAATGTTTGTTCTCCATCTTAAGGTGGCACTATTCTGCCCACCCATTTGTAAATACGGTCCCCGTGTTATAGCGGGTGCCGGTGGTAGGGTAGAACCCTTAAGTTCCATGTCGAAAAAAATATCGCTGCTACTGATGCTTTGCTGATGAATTTCTACCGCAATTGTATTTAACCCATCTTTTAACAAAACAGGATCAATCAGAAACTCGTTAATGGTGGTATTATTTCCTAAAGCAGAAGCCAGTGTAGTATAAGAAACCGTGCCAGTGGGTAAACTGCCTCGGTATACTTCTGTTCCATTAACATAAACAATTGCTCCATCATCCTTTTTAATTCTTCCGGTAATTTGCAGGTATTGCGAAGGATTGTGAATAGAAAATGTTTTTCTAAAATAGGTTGTTGCATACTTACTGGATGCATTACCGCCGTAACCAACTGTTGTTAATACGCCACTACTGGCATAACCTAAAGGTGCCGGGCCTCCAGACCAGCTCAGGTCATTGTAATTTATCGAGGTCCATAGGTTCGACTGGTTAGAGCCATTATCGAGGTATTTCCATGATGTACCAAAAGGGAAAAAGGTAAGCGGTTCTGTTTGTTGTGAGACAACGCCAAAATTATAAGTTTTCGAATCTATAATGGCATCTGTTGGTTTGCTGCCCGAAGTAGCCAGAAAAACACCTTTTGGCATCTCCAGGTTAATTGCCGCATTAAATGGGAAATCTGCCGGATTAATGGTTACGACACTGCCCGAAATACTAACAGCCGTCGAATTTACATCGATGGTTTGCAATACAATTCCACCATTTTTAAGGATAATATTACCTGTTCCTTTAAGCACATTCTGATCAAAAGTTAAGGATATATTACTGCTGGTTGCAACATTTGTTAGATCATCAGCCGGAGAAGAAGCAATTAACAATGGCGGTATCCCGCTAGGTTTATACTCACCTTTTATCTCCATATCAAAAAAGATATCGCTGCTACTGGCACTTTGCTGGTGAACCTCTACTGCAATGTAGTTATCGCCGGTAACAAAGGCCGAAGCCGGGATCGTAAAGGATTGCGGGCTTGCACCATCGTCTCCAAGACTAGCCAGGGTGGTGTAATTAACTGTTCCGGCAGCGATATTATTTCTATATACTTCAGTGCCATTTACATACACAATGGCGCCGTCGTCTCTTTTTATGCTGGCATTAAATTTAGCATAGTTGTTAATGTCTGATACGTTTATTTTCTTACGGAAATAGGTAGTGATGTATTTTGCACTTGAATTACCACCATAACTTACGGTGGTGGTTAAGTTACTTGCCGAGTAACCAAAAGCTGCCGTATTGGTGGTCCAGCTGGTATCGTCAAAACTGTTACTTCTCCAGGCAGCCGCCTGATCCGTGCCATTATCCAGGTATTTCCATGCAGAACCATAGGGTAAAATATTGCTTTCAGGAATGTTTTTAAGTTCGAGGTCAAAATAAATATCGCTGCTGCTCACACTTTGCTGATGGATCTCAACCGCTATATAATTGTCGCCATTATTCAGAAGGCTTTTAGGTACTTTAAATGTGAGCAGATCTGTATATTCTAAATATACCGGAGCAAGTGTAGTATAGGTAACGGTGCCGGTACCCACGTTATTTCTATATACTTCAGTACCATTAACATAAACAACCACGCCATCATCGCGTTTCACCGTGCCAACAATGTTGTTATAAAGCGAAACATTGGCAATATTTATTTTCTTGCGGAAATAAGTGGTAACAGGTTTATTGCTGGCGTTGGAGCCATAACTCACCGTTGTGGTAACAGGTTTATTGGTTGGATAGCCCAGCGGCGCACTGCCACTACTCCAGGTTTCGGTATAGGCACTGCGCCAGGCCGTGCCTTGATCAGTTCCATTGTCTAAATAATTCCAGTTAGCACCAAATGGGATGAAAGTGGTAATTTGTGCCTGCAGTTTTGCGCTAAAGATTAACGACAATATTGCTAATACCAGGTAACTAAAGTAGATTTTTTTCATAGAGCGGAAACAGCTGTTTGTTTAATGACATTACAAACCTACTAAGCCCTAAGGGAATTAGGTAAGTTTTGATCATTTTAATTATGTTTAGTTTTTGTTAGGATTAGGTGAAGAATAAAATTACATCAGTATTTGTCTAATAATAAACCGCATATTAACTTTTTTGTATTGATTATTAACTGTTTTTAGTATTTATAAACTTATAAAATTAAATTTATAACCTTTATATGAGTAATGAAAATTAGAATACTCCTGGTTGTGGCGGCTTTTGTATGCCTGTGTAATATCTATGCCGTAAAAAAGGATGATGTGCACACGGCGCATGCTCAAACCGAATATTTTTTTAAAACGGGTTTAAAGGATGTTATTCTATCGTTAGACAATTTAACGTTGGCCGTAAAAACAGGGGATGCTAAAAATATTAAAAGCTCATTCAGAAATAGCAGGCTTCAGTTTAAAAAAATTGAGTTTTTAACCGAGTATTATTATCCTTATCTGGCCAGGCAGATGAATGGACCGGCTTTACCTTTTAGCGACGGCGAAAATTCTTTAAAAACCCTGGATCCCGAGGGTTATCAGGTGATTGAGGAAATGATATTTCCAGGTTTCAAGCCTGAAGAAGCGGCAGCAATCATTAAGAATATTGAGTTGTTGAAAGAAAATTTCCTGAAGATCCTTAATCAGCAATATCCATTAGGCTTTCAGGATCAATATATTTTCGAAGCCATGCGTTATGAAATTTACCGCATCATTGCACAAGGTATAAGTGGTTTTGATTCGCCGGTTGCCTATCATTCTTTGCCAGAGGCCGGCGCAGCTTTAAGTGGTTTGTCAGCATGTGTATCGTTTTTTGACAGCAGCAACTCCGAAAACCAGGCAAAAAATAATTTACTTTCAAAACTTCAGCTATCCAGGGATTATTTAAAGCAGAATGATAATTTCAATAAATTCGACAGGCTGTTATTTATTAAAAACTACGCCAACCCATTATCAGGTTCTTTTCTGGCATTTCAAAAACAATTGGGCATTGTATTACAGCAAAGATCTGAGCGCATTAATACCAACGCAACTTCACTGTTTGCCATGGATAGTTTCGATCCCGCTATTTTCGGACTGAATGTAGCATCTGCGCCTTCGCCTAAAAAAATAGAACTCGGCAAAAAACTCTTTTTTGATCCAATCCTTTCAGGAAATAACCGGGTTTCCTGTGCTTCATGTCATAACCCCGCCATGGCTTTTACAGATGCTTTGCCTAAAAGTATTGCGTTTGATCAGAAATCAACCACGGCCCGTAATGCCCCAACGTTGCTTAATGCGGCTTTCCAGCCCAAACAATTTTACGACTCGAGAGCGGTATTTTTAGAAGAACAGGTTTTCGATGTAGTGCATAATGCTACCGAAATGGGTGGCTCTTTGGATAAAGCTGCGCTGTTATTGAATAAGGACAGCGAATATGCCAGGTTGTTCAATAACGCTTACCCTGATGCTAAATCTATTTTGGTCGATAATATAACCAATGCCCTGGCTTCTTATATCCGCTCTTTGGTGAGCTTAAATAGCAGGTTCGACCAATATATGAAAGGCAATGAAAAGGCACTTTCTGAATCAGAAAAGGCGGGATTTAACATTTATATGGGTAAAGCAAAATGTGGCACCTGCCATTACGTACCTTTATTTAATGGCGTAGCGCCGCCTTATTTTGCTGAATCAGAATCTGAAGTACTCGGTGTTCCGGATCGTGCAGATAAAAAGACGGCTAAACTAGATGCTGATCTGGGCAAATACAACCGGTATAAAATTGATATCCTGAAACACTCTTTTAAAACACCAAGCCTTAGGAATATTGCAGTAACAGCACCGTATATGCATAATGGTGTTTTTAAAACCTTAGAAGAGGTTGTCGATTTTTATAATGACGGCGGTGGTGCAGGCTGGAAAATAGGTCCGGATAACCAAACGCTGGGAACTGACCCATTGGGATTAAGCAAATCTGAAAAAACAAAACTTATTGCTTTTCTGAAAACGTTAACCGATACCCGGCCGAGGTAAACCAGGTACTCAGGCCTTTGGTGGCTTTTATACGCACTTTCGTTTATAAACCCGTTATGCTGCTATAGGCGCTCCTCCTGCTTTCCGTTTTATCCCCATGAAGGACCTGTCGTGTGAACTCATCTTTTGATTTGGGTTTTTATGCATTTTGCTAACCAACATTAATAAAGCTTAGGCTTTGCCGAAGAACTTCGTCAATCCCAAGTGGCAGAAAAATCAAAAAAACAGTTACAGAATAGAACAAATAGCACTACCAAACCTTAAACGCAGTGGTTTTGTGTTCAATAGTCATGATTCCCAGCTTTTAAAAGGTATTGAACACAAAACGAAGTGCCGCTGTTTTTTTGATGAGCCAGGGGCAGTGAGAAGCCACCTTGCCGGATTGACAAAGCGCTTTGGATACTTTGGCGCTCCAAAGTACCATGCCCCCGCGGCAGAGAGCGGAAAAAAAATAATATTTGTGGCCACAAGATAGTTTTTTAAAGGACAATTGGCTCTTAATAGCAGGACGATCGCCTTTGGAATATTTCCAAAAAATACAGGCTAACAAAGATGTGCCACATCATACGATGAAGGACGCGATGCACACTCCAATCAGGTCTAAATGGCATCAATAATAGTATGAGGTGCAGTTGCATGAGTTTTAATATCAAGTTTTATTTATAAACCAAGTGATAACTGCTGCTCCCTAAGTGCTATCAAATGCCGATTTCAAAAAAAAAAATGCTAAAAAATTTGCGTAGTCACATAGCTACACTTATATTTGTAGTCAAATAACTACATAATGAATTTAAGAAGAGATGTATTTCAGGCCATTGCCGATCCTACCCGAAGGGCGATATTGTTGCTGGTGGCCTCGCAATCGATGACCGCTGGCGCAATAGCCACTAATTTCGACACGGCAAGGCCAACTGTTTCAAAACACCTGCAAATTCTTACCGAGTGCGAATTGTTAGAACAAAAACAAAATGGAAGAGAAATTCATTACCATACCAACGCGAAAAAAATGAAAGAAATTGCCGATTTTATTGAGCCATTCCGCAAAATGTGGGACGACAGATTTAATAAACTGGAAGATATCATGAAAAACTATAAACCAGGCAAATAGCATAACATGGAGCAGAAAACAAAAATTGATGCCGAAAGTGGCAAGCAGGAAATGATCATTACAAGAGAATTCGAGTTACCTGTAGCATTGCTTTTTAAGGCTTACGTTGAACCCGAAATTATCACACAATGGATGGGAACCAAGGTATTGAAGCTTGAAAACAAAAAGTATGGCAGTTACGAGTTCGAAACATCTGATGCCAAGGGAAACCTGGCATTTGTGGCCACTGGTGTAATACATGAGTTTGTGCCTGAGGAAAAAATTACGCGCACATTCGAAATGGAGCAGACGCCTTTTGGGGTTCAGCTCGAGTTTTTAACCTTCGAAAAACTGACCGATGATCGGAGTAAACTCACCATGCACGTAATTTACAAATCAGTAGGGGTAAGGGATCAAATACTATCGCTGCCTTTTGCTAAGGGTATTAACATGGCGCATAGCCGTTTAGAAGACATTGTAAAACAAATAAAATAATCCATCATGACAAAGACAAACAAAATTATCTATTGGATTGCCACCGTGTGGCTGTCGCTAGGCATGTTATCAACGGGAACCGTACAGTTGATCAAAATGAAGGAAGAAGTAGCATTATTTACCCACCTGGGTTACCCAATCTATTTCCTGACTATATTAGGGATTTGGAAAATTTTGGGTGTGGTTGCGGTGTTAATTCCTAAATTTACTTTACTGAAAGAATGGGCGTATGCAGGCTTTTTCTTTGCCATGTCTGGTGCTGTTTTTTCGCACATGGCTATTGGCGATACCAGTGTTTCAGCCTACTTCGGCCCATTATTACTACTTGTGTTAACGGTATTGTCGTGGTATTTCAGGCCTGCAGATCGAAAAATCATTTCAGTTAACTGAAATAATTGAAAGTAAGGAACAAGCAAAGGAACAAACAAATTCGACTGACATGAAAACGAATCCAAAAGTTGATTTTTATTTTAACAAAGCCAAAAAGTGGCAGGAAGAACTGCTGTTATTGAGAACAATTGCATTAGATTGTGGGCTTAGCGAAGAATTAAAATGGGGAGTGCCCTGTTATACTTTGCAGAACAGCAATATTGTTTTAATCCATGATTTTAAGGAATACTGTGCGTTTTTGTTTTTTAAAGGCGTTTTATTGACTGATACCGCTGGGATTTTGATCCAGCAAACCGAAAATGTACAGTCGGCCAGACAGGCGCGTTTTACCAATGCCCTTGAAATAGTAGAGCTGAAAAGCATTTTGAAAACTTATATTGAGGAAGCTATTGAGGTGGAAAGAGCTGGTTTGAAAGTAGATTTGAAAAAAACTGCTGAGTATGCCATTCCAGCTGAGTTTCAATATAAATTAGATCACATTCCGGATTTGAAAACTGCATTCGAAGCCTTAACACCTGGTCGTCAGAGAGCTTATCTGCTTCATTTTACTGCGCCCAAGCAAGCTAAAACCCGTGAGGCCAGGGTTGAAAAATTTATGCCCCACATTCTGAACGGTAAAGGATTGAATGATTAGTCAATCTTCGTTCATGATGTTTGAAAGTTACCATAGGTATCATGAACCACTGCTTTCTCGCTCTAAGCAGCGATCCGCATTAGTAGTTTGTATGTGGGGATTAATCCCAATAGGCCGAGGCATGTTTTTGTATTAAAATTTAGAAATGATTGTGCAGTAATTCTTGGAGGCTTTCCGTCCCGCCATTCGCTTTATCCAGATGAAAAATCTGGATGCCTGCTGCTGTCGGGTTTAGGAACAGGGGTTGTACGCCCGCAACCATAAAAAATGAAATGCTGTTTAGGCCCTTTCGCCCCCGTTTGAAGCAGAAAATGAGAAGAAACCTGGTGTTTTGCACTGGTGTGGTGCTTCAAATGGATCTGGTATTTCCTGAAATCAGAAAGGGATTGTTGATTGAAGATGTAAAAGAATTTTTAACCGAAATATAAAACTTATGAGTAAAATAAATAGCAATAAAAAAGAGTTATCGCCCGGGCAGGCCAAAGAACTACTCCATACTTTAAGCGTCCGTTTTGAAAAAAACATGAACCGCCACAAAGATTTTGAATGGGCCAAAGTACAGGCAAAACTTGAGGCTAAACCCGAAAAACTATGGGTGCTCGATGAAATGGAAGTAACCGGTGGCGAGCCCGATGTTGTTGATTTCGATAAAAAAACAGGCGAATACATATTTTACGATTGCTCGGCAGAAAGTCCTAAAGGACGCAGAAGTGTATGTTATGATTTGGAAGGTTTAACATCAAGAAAAGAGCATCAGCCGGAAAATAATGCCATAGATATGGCTGCAGAGATGGGTGTAGAGATTTTAACGGAAGAACAATATCGTTTTTTGCAACAACTCGGAAAATTCGACACCAAAACATCGAGCTGGATTGTTACGCCTCCTGCAATCAGGAAATTAGGTGGTGCCCTTTTTGGCGATCGCCGCTATGATCATGTATTTGTGTATCACAATGGCGCACAATCGTACTATGCCGCAAGGGCATTTCGTGCTTTGTTAAAAGTTTAAGCCGATGCTTACAATAATTTTTGATAACAAAAGAAACGGAGCCCAGGCCGTTTCGCCAGGCTAATTTCACCACTAAACTGATAGCCGAGCTTCGGGAAAAGTGCCTGGGTGGCCATATTTTTGCTGTTGGTGTCCACCCTTAAGATGGAAATACCCGAAGCTTTTGCTACCGCCTCGGCCTGGTTCATTAAAGCCCTGGCAATACCCATGCCCTGGCAATCAGGGTCTACTGCTAAACGGTGTGTAACAATGGCTTTTTCGTTAATGTCCCAGCCTGCATCAGCATACTCGGGATCTTGATCTGTAGTAATTGCAGAAACGCCAACAACCTGCCCTTCCAGCTCAGCTACCCATAACTGACCGATGGTAATATCGCTGGCAAATACTTCCGGGTTCGGATAATCGTCTCCCCACTGGAAATTTCCTGCAGCACGCATTAAGGGTACAACTTTATTTACCAGGTGCATTATTTTCGGAATATCGGCTGTTACGGCTAATCTAATTGTCATGCCCGCAAAGATAATGAATGGGTTTGTTAGTTCATTTGTCATTCGTTTATTGGTTGGCATAGTGTAGAAACCTGCGTAATGGTTAACTGGTTAATTATTTAAATTGGTTAATCGATTCCAAACGCCTGGCCGTTTAATCGACTTTGGACTTCAGACTAATGACTTTGGACTATTCCCAACTTCATCAAATCTTCATCTTTCCTTTTCACCTTTGCGCTTTCTATTCTTCATTATATTCCGGCCTGAAATAGGGATTGTTAAGGAATTGTTTTCTTATTGTATTCAATTGATTTTCATATTGTTAACGTAGTGTTAAACTTAATTTAGTGTTAATATTTAATTAACATTAAGGCTGTTGTTTTGTACCAAAATAAAATAACAGAAAATGAAATCACGCATACTATTCCTGGTGAGTACCCTGATGCTCCTGTTCGCATTTGCTCAGGCACAGGTTACAACTTCTAGTATTAATGGAAAGATAAAAGATGAGAAGGGAACCATCCCAGGTGCAACCATCGTTATGGTGCATGTTCCGACAGGTACCGTATCTAAAGGTTTATCAAATGAGAATGGACTTTACCGTATCGGCAATTTAAACCCGGGCGGACCATACAAAATTACCGTAACCTTTGTTGGTTATAGTCCGGTAGTAAAAGAGAATATTTATTTAACCTTAGGTTCGGATGTAAGGTTCGATCTTGATCTTCATGAACAAGGTAATCAATTGGCCGAAGTAAGTGTGAAGGGACAAAAAGGTGGGACGAAAGCGGGTGCAGGCACCAGCATTGGTGAAGGGCAGATTAAAACCCTGCCAACCATGAACCGCAGTTTGCAGGATGTAACCCGGGTTACACCACAGGGAAGTAAGGATAACACTTTCGGTGGAACCAATTTTAGGTACAACAACGTAACCATCGATGGTGCAATTAATAACGATGCCATTGGTTTTAGTCCTTCCTTAGGTGGGCAAAGTGGTAGCTCGGGTATGCCTGGAAGCAGTACACGTACCAATCCGGTTTCATTGGATGCCATTCAGGATGTTACCGTTTTACTTTCTCCGTATGATGTTAAAGTGGGTAACTTTTTAGGGGGAAGCATTAACGCTGTTACGCGTGGTGGTACCAACGAGGTGGTAGGCTCGGTTTATGGCTATGGCCGTAACGCTTCCTTAATCGGTAGAAATAAAATCGGCGATAACAGTAAAGAGCCTTCTGCTTTTCACGATTACCAAACTGGTTTCCGTGTTGGTTTTCCGATTATAAAAGATAAATTGTTCTTCTTTACCAATGAAGAAATTACACGCCGCCAGGATCCGGTAATTTTAGGTGCAGGATCGTCTGATATGAAATTGCTTACCTTATCTGAGGCACAGCAAATCTCAGACCGTATGAAAAATGCTTATGGTATAGATGCTGGTTCGTTTGGTGATTACAATATCTATTCGCAATCGAATAAATTTTTCAACCGTTTAGACTGGAATATCAATGAAAACAACCAGTTAACCATCAGAAACAATACCATTATTTCGAAAGCCACAAATCTGGAAAGAGACCAGTCTAACTTCAGGTTTGGGGGGATCGATTTCAGACAGAATAATAATCAGACATCAACTGTTGCCGATCTGAAAACACGTTTTGGAAATTCGGCTACCAACAACTTAATTATCGGTTATTCTACGGTTCACGATTTCCGCGATCCGCTTTCTAATCCGGCTTTACCGCAGATCGAAATTGCTTCGAACGGTGGAACATTGTTTTTAGGTACCGATCGCGAGGCGAGTATTTTTAACATGAAACAGAATACTTTCGAATTTACCGATAACTATACCTTTAGCAAAGGCAACCATACTTTCACTTTCGGTACGCACAATGAGTTTTACAACATTAATTATGGTTTTGTTAACTCATGGAATGGCCGTGTAGCTTACAGCAGTATTGCCGATTTCCTGGCTAACCAGCCAAATAGGGTTCGTGCCAGTTATAACTATGATGATAATAGCCGGGATAACATTCTTGCTAATCCAACGGCGCAGTTTAATGTGAATATGTACAGTGTTTACGGTCAGGATGAAATTCGTGTGGGCGACCGTTTAAAATTAACACCGGGATTACGTTTCGATATGGCAAACCTGCCGGATATGCCCTCATTAAGCACAAAAACAACCAATTCTCCTGTTGATAAAAATTACGGAACTACTTATACCTATACTCAGCCATCATCAATTACCGGAAAGTTTTTGAACAAGATTCAGATCTCGCCACGTTTAGGCTTTAATTTTGACGCATTAGGCAACCAGCGTTTGATTGTTCGCGGTGGTACAGGTTTGTTTACCAGTCGCGTTCCTTTTGCATGGATTGGTTATGCCTACTACAATAATGGTGTAAACTACGGTGCTTTTGATAAGTCCTATGTTTATGTAAATACAGATCCTACAAAAATCGTAACGCCGGCTCCTGGTTCAGATCCGGTTAAAGATGCTTTAACGGGTAATGGCGAAGCAGGTTATGTAACCAAACAAGGTGTTAATGTTAAAGATGCAAACGGCGCTACCCAGGTAGATTTAGTTGACAACAACTTTAAAATGCCAAAAGCATGGAGGAGTAATTTAGCTTTCGATTATAAAACAGACGATCAGTGGAAATTTACCATTGAGGGAATTTTTAGCCAGGTAATTAAAGATGTACAGTTTCAGCAGATCAACTATGTTGATAATCCTACGTACATGGCTTATGATACCCAAAAACAACAGCCTATATATTCAGGTACCAAAATCAATCCGCTATACACCAATGCTTACCTGTTATCCAACACAGATAAAGGTTATAAATATAGCTTAACCGCTCAGGTGAGTAAATCGCTTCCTATAGGTTTAGATATGATGGTGGCTTATACCTATGGCAGATCGAAAGATATTGCCAATGGTATCCGTAATTCAATGGAATCTAACTGGCAATTGAATCAGGCCCTTAATCCGAACATGCCTGCATTAGCATATTCTAACTTCGATATTCGCAACAGGATTATCTCGACCATCAATTACAGGTTAGACTGGGCTAAAAATGGCAAATATGTGTCTAACTTCTCGTTATTTTTCAGTGGTCAGTCAGGTTCGCCATATTCACTGGGTTTAGTGAATACCCGCATTAACGGAACCGGCCAAACTGTAAGTTTATTGTATATCCCGGCGGTAGGCGAAACACAGAAATTCTTTGCCAATAACGCAACAGGAATTGCACAGGCTGCAGCATTTGATGATTATATCAATAACGATAAATACCTAAGTACCCGTCGTGGCGATTTTACCGAACGTAACGGTGCACGTACACCCTGGAATGTTCAGGCCGATTTTCGCTTCGCTCAGGATATCCAGGTGGCAAAAGGGAAACACCCGCATGTACTGACTTTAACTTATGATATTATTAACCTGACCAATTTGGTAAATAAAGACTGGGGTATTCAGTATTTTTCTCCCAATACCTATAACTCAATGGCCAGTGTAGGTATTAAGGTGTCTACTGCAGGTACACCAAGCACATATCCGGTGTATACCTTTGCACAGAAAGATGTCACTTCTTATTCAAAAGATTTCTTTGCCTCACGTTACCAGATGCAATTGGGATTGAGATATAGTTTCTAATCTTTTTTTAATACATAAAACGAAGCGGTCTGGCCAGTATGGTCAGGCCGTTTTTTTTGTGCGGCGTCACCCTGAATTTATTTCAGGGTCTTATTTGAAATAAAAAGATGCTGAACAAGTTCAGCATGATGTTAACTTTATAAGTAAAAAAAATGCCCATTAAACTTTTCTTTTACCCAAGCGTCAAAATAAAACACACAGTATAAAGCTTGATTTATTTTTTAATTTAAAAGGTTAGGTTATGAAAAGGATTGTAAATGCATTGCTCTTATTGGTTATGGCGGTTAATTTTAGTGCATGCGTGGTAAGCGCACGTGCACCAAGGGCACACTGGGTGCGCGGGCATTATAATGTTGGCCCTCATGGCGGTCGCTATTGGGTGCCAGGTCATTACCGTTAAATTTTTGCTATCGCCGCCACAAAAAAAGGCGGCGATTTGTTTTGATAACCGGTTTAAAAAAAATGTTAATACGTAACTTATGCGATTGTTGATTTAGATTGTAGGAATAAAATAATACATTAGCGTTATTAACACGATTTTAGCATATGCAAGAAGAAATTCTTTTACAGATTAGCCTTAAAATTAAAGAAAGACGTAAAGAGCTGGGTATTACCGTTCAGGAGCTTGCAGATAAAGCTGAGGTAAGCAAAGGCCTGATCTCTCAAATCGAAAATAGCCGGACTATTCCATCTTTAATGGTATTAATGGATATTATTAAAAGTTTGCAGATCGATCTGAACAGCTTTTTTAAGGACATTAATTTTCATAAAAAAGACGCCCCTGTTCTGGTGAAACGAAAAGATCAGTACCAGAAATTCGAAAAGGAGCAGGCCTTAGGTTTTAACTATTCGCGTATTTTAACCAAGAATATCAAATTTTCTACTGCCGATTTTGTGCTGCTCGAGCTCGAAGTAAATGCGCATCGGCCAATGGTGAAAACGGAAGCCTTCGAGTTTAAATACATGATAGAGGGTAAAGTAGAATATCAGTTTTCGAAAAAGAAAATTATACTCGAAAAAGGAGACTCCATGCTTTTCGATGGAAGGCTTTCACATACCCCCGTTAATGTTGGCGATGGTAAGGCGCTGATGCTGGTTATTTATTTCTTTGAGTAAATTAATAAACAAAGTTTATTAATACTTAACAAATCTTTATCTTCACGTTTATAAACCAATCTTAGATTTGGTAATAGAAAATTATGAGTATGATACCATCTCAATTTTTCAAACCACACAGGGTGTGAAAAATCTGATCGCTTCATAACCATTGAACTAAAATTATATACGAATGAAAAAGTTTTTGAAAAGTACTTTAGTGTTACTTTGTTTAGTTGTATTTGCGCAGGCGCAATCTAAAAAAATTAAACACGTGATCTTAATTGGTTGCGATGGTTTTGGCGGCTACGCTTTGCCGGAGGCGAATATGCCTAATCTTAAAGCGCTAATGGCTAATGGCTCGTGGACCACGCAGGCACGCTGTGTATTGCCATCATCCAGTGCGGTAAACTGGGCCTCTTTGTTAATGGGCGCCGGACCAACCGAACATGGATATACCGAATGGGACAGTAAGGTTCCCGAAATCCCATCTGTTACTAAAACATCTTATGGTTTGTTCCCGGGGATCTTTAGCGTAATCAGAGATCAAAAAAAACAGGCTAAAACCGCTATTGTGTATAGCTGGAGTGGTATTGGCTACTTATTTGAAAAAGAAGCAGTAAACATCATTGTTAGCGGAAATGATAAAGATGATTTTTGTACTGATACTACTGTTGCGATTATCAAAAAAGAAAAACCTTATTTTACCTTCCTGCATTTAGACGAACCAGATGGCACAGGACATTCAATTGGTCACCGTACGCCCGCTTATTATAAACAACTGGAGCTGGTGGATCAGCGGATTGGTAAAATTGTAAAAGCAGTTAACGATGCGGGCATAGCCGATGAAACCGTTATCCTGGTTACTGCCGATCATGGCGGTAAGGGTAAGGGTCATGGCGGTAAATCGCTTGATGAAGTGCAGATTCCATGGATTATCTCAGGGCCAGGTGTACGCAAAAACCACGAATTAAAAGATGTGATTATTACCTACGATACGGCAGCAACACTGGCCTGGTTAATGGGTTTGCAGCAACCGCAAAGTTGGAGAGGAAGACCAGTGTTAGAGGCTTTTACGAAATAAAATACAAGCCCTGTATGGTGAAAGCTTAACAATTTGATAATCTTGACTTTGTTTACAAATAATAAACAATGTTTACCATTGTGTTTTAAATGAAATGCATATTTCAATCAAATTAGTGGTGTTCGGTATGGCGGGCACAAAAATTAAAGACGGATATTGGATGGAGCTGGCCTTTCAGCAAGCCATGCCTGGTTTTAGTGCTGAGCGGAGTCGTATCGGTCAGGTAAACAGTGGTTTAAACAACATAAGTAGATACTAAGATGAGTTTACTCCATCTTGCCCGGAAAAAAGCACTTAACTGGCCTTATTGGTTAATTACCGTGCTTGGTGGTATAGCAGCATTTGGTTGTTATACCAGTATGTATGCCTTTCGCAAAGCTTTTGCCTCTGCTACTTTCGATCACCAGGAATTTTTGCATATCGATTATAAAGTTTGGCTGGTTATTGCGCAAATGGTAGGTTATACCTTAAGTAAGTTTTATGGTATCCGTTTTATTTCCGAATCGGGGAAAAGTAACCGGGCAAGGAGCATCATTTTTCTGATCCTCTTTTCCTGGCTGGCCTTACTCGGCTTTGCCCTGGTACCTGCACCCTACAATATTGTATTCCTTTTTCTTAATGGTTTCCCTTTGGGTATGATCTGGGGCTTGGTATTCAGTTATCTGGAAGGAAGAAAAACAACCGAATTTATGGGCGCATTAATGTCGATCAGTTTAATATTTGCCTCAGGTTTTGTTAAAACGGTAGCGCGTACACTGATGTCTTTTGCCTCGGTAAGCGATTATTGGATGCCTTTTCTTACCGGACTGGTTTTCCTGCTTCCGCTGTTCCTGTTTGTTTTTTGCCTGGAGGTTATTCCACCGCCTTCAAAAGAAGATCAGGAGTTGCGTACCAAACGGGTGCCCATGGATGCGAAACAGCGCAGAAAGTTTATCACTACATTTTTACCGGGCATTATCTTAACCATCATCATTTATGTGCTGCTTACCTGTATCCGCGATATGCGCGATAATTTCGAAGTAGAAATCTGGAACGGTCTGGGTATTCATAACAACCATATCTACACACAGATTGATACGCTGATTTCGGTGGTGGTATTGGTGATGATGGGGCTTTTGATCCTGATTAAAGATAACCTTAAAGCCTTCACCGTGATCCATATCATGATTATTTCAGGCTGTTTGCTGATCGGGGTGAGTACATTCTTTTTCGATAGAGGTTACATTGGGCCAGTGAGCTGGATGGCTTTACTGGGGATGGGCTTATACATGGCCTATATTCCGTATAATGCCATTTTCTTTGAACGAATGATTGCCAATTTTCACTATAAAAGCAATATCGGTTTTATTATGTATGTGGCCGATTCCATCGGTTACGTAGGTAGCTTTTCCATACTGCTTTTTCATGAGTTCGGCGAAACGAATACCAGCTGGATGTACTTTTTTAAACAGTGTTTGTTTGCCATACCATTAATTGGAGGAATATGTAGTGTGCTCTCATTGATTTATTTCAGAAGGAAAACAGTGGCTACAAATAAAAAAATGCCGACAGCGGAGCAGTTGGTTTTAGCAGGGAAATAAAGCTTAGATTGATCGTCATTTCGAGCGGAGTGTAACGCAGCCGAGAAATCTATATTAAAAAGATTCCCGCCTGCGCGGGAATGACGTGTAATTTTAAAGAATTGCGTAGTTAAAATAAATATTAAATAACATTGGTGCCTGGATAGATCAAAAACATTAGGCATCAGCAAAAAAATAAACAATGAACAAACATTTCGATCTTATTGTAATTGGTGGAGGGATTTTAGGAACATTCCATGCTTACCATGCATTACTTTCGGGCAAATCGGTTTTGCAGCTCGAAAAAGACAATTTCCCGGTAGGCGCAACCGTGCGCAATTTTGGTCAGGTGGTGCCCTCGGGTATGGAAGCCGAATGGTTCGAATACGGTGTTGCGGGATTAGATATTTATAAATCTATCCAGCAAGAATTTGATATTTCTGTGCAGCAAAATGGTAGTGTGTACATTGCATCAGATAACGATGAGCAGACTTTGATCCACGAGCTGAAGGCACATTACGATACCATTGGTTATGAAACTGAATTGCTTAGTCAGGACGCGGTTTTAAAAAAATATCCTGCTATTAAATCTTCTTACGCCAAAGAAGCCATCTTTTTTCCGCAGGAAATTAGTGTAGCGCCAGATCAGATGATCCACCGTTTACACGAATATATGCAGAATAAGTTTGCACAATACACCCTTAAATATAATAGTCCGGTTACCGCTTGCGAAAGTAAAGGTGCTGGTGTGGAGGTTGGTTTAAGAAACAATGCCGAACGCTTTACGGCAGAAAAAGCCATTATCTGTAACGGTTACGAATTTAAATTACTTTATCCCGAACTGTTTAGCGAAAGCGGTATTGTGGTTAGTAAACTGCAAATGATGCGCAGTATTCCTATGCCAGAGGTAGCTTTAGCAGGGAATATTTTAACGGGCTTAACCACCAGGCGTTATGAGAGTTTTGAGCACTATTGCCCTTCTTTTAAAAGCATTAAAACGCCGGAGCATTACGAAGAACTGAAAAAATGGGGCATTCATATCCTGTTTAAGAAAGCTGCGGATAATACGATCATTATTGGCGATTCGCATGTGTATGCCGATGTAAATCATTTCGACGATCTTGGCTTCGATTTAAGCCATCACATTAATGAGCTGATGCTGGAAGAAGCAGCCCGTATTGTCGATTTCGATGTCCGCAAACTGCAAAGTACCTGGGCCGGATTTTATCCGCAGCACGCCACAAAACATATTGTAACATACGATCTGGATGATCGCATCCACATCCGTACAGCTATTGGTGGCAAAGGAATGACGGCCAGTGCAGGCTATGCTGCAGAAAGTATTAAGAAAATATTTAGTTAACAAATACTAAACAAAAACTAAGGTTTTTGTTAACTGAAAGTTGGCATTACGCTAACATGCACATCTTATCATTGCATCTATAAAACCTAAAAAATTATAGATAAATGAAACATCTCTACAAGATGAAGATGTGCATGATAGTTTTGCTGCTATTATGCCTCACGCCTTATTTTACATGGGCGCAAACAAAAATTGCTGGTCTGGTTAAAGACGATGCACAACAGCCAATCCCTGGCGTTAGTGTACTGGTAAAAGGCACTAAAAGAGCGACCTCTACCGATTTATCAGGTCGCTTTAGCCTCGATGCCAAAACAGGTGAAACACTTGTTTTGAGTTCAATCGGATTTCTTCCTCAGGAAGTTCAGGTTACTGCGGCAAACCTGACCATAACTTTAAAAACAGACTCGAAAAACTTAAACGAAGTGGTGGTTACCGCCCTTGGTATCCGTAAAGAAAAAAGAAACCTGGGTTATGCCATTCAGGAAGTAAAAGGTGCCGATCTGGTAAAAGCCAGGGAAGCGAATCCGGTAAACGGATTGGTGGGAAAAGTAGCCGGTTTAACTGTAGGAGTATCTTCAGAGCTTTTGGGCCGCTCATCGCTTTACCTTCGTGGTAACGATGTTAATTTAGTCGTGGTAGATGGGGTGCCGATCAATTCAGATACCTGGAACATCAATCCCGATGATATTGACACTTACACCGTGCTTAAAGGCCCGGCAGCAGCAGCATTATATGGTTATCAGGCTTATAATGGTGCATTATTAATCACCACCAAAAGAGGTAAGTTAAGTGATAAAGGTTTTACAGTTGAACTAAACTCAAGCACGCAGTTTAACAAAGGTTTTATCGCTTTACCAAAAAGCCAGGACGAGTACGGGCCAGGTGAGCACAGTGCCTATGCCTTTGGCGATGGAAAAGGTGGTGGCTTAAACGATGGCGATTACGATATCTGGGGTCCAAAATTCGAAGGGCAATTAATCCCGCAGTACGATAGTCCGGTGGTAAACGGCGTGCGCCAGGGTACGCCATGGGTGGCCCGCGGAAAAGATAACTTAAAGCGTTTCATCCAAACCGGATTACTTTCTGCAAACAATATTGCTTTATCTTCTGCAACGGATAAGTATAATTTAAGGGTTTCTATTTCCAATAATTACCAGAAAGGAATTATACCGAATACACAATTAAATATCAATAATTTTAATGTAAGTGGTTCTTATAACATCAGCCCGAAATTAAGGGCCGAAGCCTATATCAATTACAGTCGTCAGTTTTCTGATAACATACCGGATGTAAACTATGGCCCGAACAGTGTAATTTATAACATGACGCTTTGGGGCGGTGCCGACTGGAATATCGACGACATGAAAAACTACTGGCAGCCAGGCAAAGAAGGCATTCAGTCTATCTATGCAGAATACCAGCGTTACCATAATCCTTATTTTATGTCGTACGAATGGTTGCGCGGACATAAAAAGAACGATATTAACGGTTATGCTTCATTAAACTATAATGTAAGCAAAGGGCTGGACGTTTTGTTAAAAACACAAATTTCGACCTACGATCAGTTAAGAACCGAGAAAATGCCATTTTCTGCCCACCCGTACGGACGTGAAGAAGGTTTAGGTGATTACAGGGAAGACCGCCGCAGCATGTTCGAGAACAATACCCAGCTGATTTTGAAATACAACAAAAACGTTGGCGATATATTGGAGATCAGCGCTTTTGGTGGCGGTAATGCCCGTAACTTCAGCTACAATTCGAGTTTTACCACGACCGATTATTTAAATGTTCCGAATGTATATAACTTTTCGAACTCTAAAAATCCGGTAAAAGCTTTCGATTTCAATTCTCAAATGTTGGTGCTAAGTGCCTTTTATTCGGTTGATTTAAGCTTTAAAAAATACCTGAATATCAATACCACAGGTCGTGTAGATAAAAACTCTGCACTTGCTCCGGGCAACAATGCTGCATTCTATCCTTCGGTTTCGTTAAGTTCGGTAATTTCCGATTATGTAAAAATGCCTGCTTTTATTTCATTTGCAAAAGTAAGGGCATCGTATGCAAACGTTAAAGATCCGGGTTTGGGTACGCAGGAATTTATTGGGGCGACGCCATTACAAACTTATCCGCTCGGTTATGGTGCAGAATACACTTCGTCATATGGTGGTCCTGGATATGGCCTTTCTTCTCCATATAGCATCAGACCAACCTATAATAATCAAACAGGCGCCTATTATACCAATAACCTGATCGATCTGAATGCAGTAAAAGCGCAGAGCAGAACCAATTACGAAGGGGGTATCGACCTGAAATTTCTTAAAAACAGGTTAGGTTTCGAAGCCACTTATTTCAGGTATATCGATGGACCGAAAATTATCAGACAAAATATCTCAGCAGCTACAGGTTACCAGACCAATACCATTAACGGCCGTAAAACGCAAAACAGTGGTGTGGAGTTAAGTTTGTCGGGCGCACCAATTCTGACCGATAAATTTGGCTGGGACGTAATGATCAACTGGTCGACCTACAAACAAATTTACAAAGAACTTGCCCCTGGCGAAACATCGGTTGATCAGTTCTTTAAAACCGGCGACCGTATCGATAATATCTATGGTTCTGTTTTAGCTAAAACACCAGGCGGACAGGTAATCCATACTTCAAGCGGAACACCAATCTCATTGCCGGTGAATCAATTGTTAGGGCACGCCGATCCAAACTGGGTATGGAGTATTGGTAATAAATTCAGGTATGAGAATTTCTCTTTCAGCTTCCAGTTAGATGGTAAAGTGGGTGGGGTAATGCAAGATTACGTGAGGTTAAAATCGTTTCAGGGCGGTCGTCAGATCGAAACCATTCAGGGTAAAATGGGTGAGGCCAGATACCAGGATTACCTGCGTGTAAACGATCCAGCTTACAAAGGTACCTGGGTAGGCGATGGGGTGGTTATTGCCAATGGCGGTAAACTTAACTTCGATCCGGTTACAGGTGTAATTACCAACTACGGCGACCTGTCTTTTACACCAAACACCACACCTCAGTTATTACAAGATTATCTGGGTGTTTTTTATGGTGCCAAAGAAAATACCATGATGAGCCGTACCTACGCCAAATTACGCGAAGTAACCTTTGGTTACCAGTTACCTAAAAAGTTATTGGAGCGCACATTTATCAAATCGGCCAATATTTCGGTAGTAGGACGTAACCTGTTGTACTTTATCAATTCTACCTATAATGATGTGGATGTAGATCAGTATTCGGGTAGAGAAGGTACCTCTACGTTACAAACACCAACTACACGAAGTGTAGGCTTTAACCTTAATATTACTTTTTAATCGCTAGAACATGAAATCAATATATAAAATCCTGTTCCTCTTCATCATCGTTGCTGTTTGCGGCGGATGTAAGAAAGAATTTGAAGAAAATTTTAAAAATCCAAACCAGGCCGAAACCGTTCCGCCGAACTTATTGTTGAACGGTATTTTGTTCGACATGTATGAAGCCCCTTTTTCGGGCTCGGAAAGATGGAACCAATACACGGCGGCCAATTATTTCTATTATGCCAACAATAACTACGATTGGACAGGTGCTACTTTAGATTACACTACTTTAAAAAATGTGGTTAAAATGGAAGAAGAAGCCAATCGTTTAGGTGGTGCAGTAGCTAAACCTTACCTGGCTTTGGCTAAATTCTTTAAAGCCTATTTCTTTGTGAAAATGAGTTTGAAAGTAGGCGATCTACCGATGATGGAAGCTTTAAAAGGTTTCGCTAACCTGACTCCAAAGTACGATACCCAAAAAGATATTTTTAAACAATCCTTAACCTGGTTAGAAGAATCGAACACCGATTTAACCGCTTTAATTGCAGCGGGCAACAAGGAATTAAAAGGCGATATCTACCTTAAAAATGACCTGATTGCCTGGCAAAAGGTAGTGAATACCTTTAAATTAAGAACCCTGATCCAGTTGAGTGCCAAAGTAGACGATGCCGATTTGCAGGTTAAACAACAGTTTGCTGCGGTATTGGGTAATGCAGGCAAATACCCGGTAATGGATAGCATGGCCGATAACCTGCAGTTTGTGTACAACGAAAGTTTTAACAAATACCCAAACAACAAGGATAACTTTGGTAACGATGCTTTGCGTTATAACATGGCTGGTACTTATTTAAATACACTTTCGGGTTATAAAGACCCAAGAGCCTATATGGTTGCCGAACCAGCAAGAGGAATAGCCGAAGCCAATGGCTATGCCATTACCGATTACCGCAATTTTATCGGCGCAAGCTCTGGCGAAGATCAGGGGGTGATGCTGGATAAAGTACAGAAAGGATTGTATTCGCTTATTGGTCGTAACCGGTATTACAGCGGTTATACTGCCGAAAATACCTTTATCATTTCTTATCCAGAGCTCTGTTTTATTAAAGCCGAAGGCATTAACCGTGGCTGGGCAACTGGCGATGCCGAAAGCTGGTATAAAAAAGGCATCCAGGCATCTATTGCTTTTTACGGAATTAAAGATGGCAGCAATGTGGTAACCTTTTTGAAAAAGGACGGTAAGCTAGGCGAATTTGAAACTTACAATGTAAACTTCACTTTCGAGACGGATTATTATGCACAGCCTGTTATCAAGTATGCAGGCAATACGGCTGCGGGTTTAACACAAATCCTAACCCAAAAATACCTGGCGTTTTTTCGTAATTCGGGTTTCGAAGCTTATTATCAGTACCGCAGAACAGGCATACCCGAATTCCTGGTAGGGCCGGGTACAGGTAACAGCCAAAGGATTCCGAAACGTTTTCAGTACCCTACTATAGAAAGAACGACCAACGGCGAAAACCTAAAACAGGCTCTACTTCGCCAATATAGCGGAATTGACGATATTAACCTGGCGCCTTGGATTGTTAAACCCTAATTGGTAATGGTCTGATATTCAGTTTGAAATATACGAAACGATCCTCCGTTGCAAATGGAGGATCGTTTTCTTAAACAATAATTGAATTAATTTTTGCATAAATAGTTTAAAAGCGCTAATATTGCACTCCCAAAACGAACAAGGGTATTTAACTGCAAAGTGTAAATAAACCTCGTTTTAGGAAACGACCAGTACTCCTTCTTAGCTCAGCTGGTTAGAGCATCTGACTGTTAATCAGAGGGTCGCTGGTTCGAGCCCAGCAGAGGGAGCAGATTGAAAGCCTTACAACACCGTTGTAAGGCTTTTTTATTTTTAAAGGTTTTTATGGACCCAAACCTATACTGCGTATTTCGGCAAAAGTGTACACGCGTTTCGCATTTATGCTGACACCCTATTTCGCTGCAAACTGACGAGCTGTTTCGGACCAAACTGACGGCGCTGATCTTTGGATCAGAATTTCTTCACTCAGTAAACCCATTTAATTTTATAAGTTCAGGCCAAATAAAAGGCTCAGGCGTTAAATTACTGCTAGATGCAATCTTCGATCTGTCTGGTGGGGTTTGGATGCTGTGGCGCGTCTTTTAGGTGGAATTCTGCAATGATTTTTTATTAAAGATCCATTGTTGATCTAAAAAGATAGGTTGGATGTGAACCTGAATTAGATGAATCTGGTTGCTGCCAGGAAGAAGGATATTTGAAGTCGAGGCCTGTTTTTGTTCAGAGGGAAAAGGAACATTTTAGACAGCCGCCCGGCAATCAAATTCGCGTACAGTTTGGCCCGAAATGGATTGACCAGTTTCATTGAAATATGCATTAATAGAACAGTTTTTGTTTCTCACTACTTCGCACGATGGCTTTGGAAGCATTACCGCATCATTTACACCGATTAGGATTTGTTGCCAAAACACATTGAATGCCGCTTTGAGAAATCGGAGCAATGCAATCAAAATACGCCATACAGCAAGCGCACACGATAGGCTAAAAGAAGCACATAAACTGTTGGGCATTACAAATCTGTTGGCAAAAGAAATGGAGGGGGTTTTTAACCAATGGTCAAAAGTAAGGATTACCGATAAGCAGGTTAAAAAATTGGTGCAGATTGCGATGGCTCCGAATAAGGAAACTTTGCAGAATTTGCAAACAGGAAAAAAGGACGAATTTTCTAGTGTGTTTACCAATATGGTAGATAATGTTTTGGAATATACCGCCACAAGCCCTACCCAACACATGGAAACCACAAAAGGCACTTTATTTGGTGCTTATAATGGGGTTACGGGGTATTTTCAGAACGTGAAAAATTATAAAGACACTGAAACAAAATTTAAATCCATTATGGCAGGTAATGCATTCGGAAAGGCACAGACTACATTTGATTTGTGCAATGAATTTGCACAAATTGGTGTGAATGCCTTGAATTAGTAGTAATGAATAATTAAATAGGCACTAAGAACTATTGTTCTTAGTGCTTTGCGTTGCCCAAAATTTCAGGCGGCCCTTGCGGGCAATAAGTGTTTTAACTTTTGATTAATGAGATAAATAATAATTATATTGCAAGTTGATATATGATTTTTAACAATTAAATTAAAACTCATTAAATAATAATTGATTCTGCAATATAATGGCAAATATCAAGTTAAACTTTCTTCCGTTAGATAATAATTCGTTTGATTATACAGTTTACAGAAAACTTCCAGAGGAAGAAGAAAAGTTGGATAAATCAGAGATGAGATATCCGTTCGTTGAAACTGATGGAAATCCCACAAAAGTAAATTATAACATATCTTTTAAGCCCAAAGATGGGTTTGTAGAACATGAAGTAAATTCAGCCGATTTTTTAGGCTTAACGAAAAAATTCCTATTGCTGAAATTACTAGAAACACTCGACAGTACCTTTTGTCCATACACGTATAATCATTATAAGCGATTTACTGAAGAACAAGTTGAGTTTATTATTGAAGAATTTCCTGAAGGTAATAGAGTAGTATTTCTTACTCCCTATTATTTGGAAGAGCAAAAAAAATTCGGGTTTCTTATAGATTTCAAATTTATCAAAAATGAAAGCACCCAGTTTAATAAACAGGTTCAACGGTTAAGTCTGAGCCTAGATGATCATTACCGTAGTAACAAGAACTATTATTCTGAAAAATACCATTTGATACAATCTTTTATTAGACTTTCCTATGGTACTTGGAGCACTTTAAATATTGGGGGAGCTAAAATCAATATTTCAGATAAACTTAACGATGTCCCTAGCTTTCTTTTGAATAAGAAAGAATATCTATTCAATGTTAATAAATCTGCTTATTCACAATTTCAGGGTATAAGAAATTATGGCCCTTATAAAAGAATTGACGATCAAGTAATCTTTGTATTTATTTTTGAAGAGCGGTTCAAATCCTTTGCCAACCAACTTTATTTAAGCCTTATCGGAAAATTAAATCCAGGAACTTTTTCAGGATTCGAATCTATGTTTAAGATTAAATTTGGCTTGGAGAATGTAAAACAGATTAGCTTATCCAATAATAGTCACTCCGAATTATCCAAAGTTGTAAATGAGGTCAAACAATATAATGGAGAAAATGCAAACGTTATTGGGATTTATATTGAAGACCACGATTTGGATAACAAAGTAGCAACTTCGGCTAATTACTACTATTTGAAATACAACTTCATTAAGGAAGACATACCACTTCAAGTAGTTAATTATCGTTCTTTAGGTGAGAAAAACTCTTTAAAATGGTCAACCTCGAATGTTGCATTGGCGATTTTTTCAAAATTAGGAGGAATACCTTGGATAGTTAAGCCGAGTAATGCCAACTGTTTGATATTGGGAATAGGCAGTTCTCACAAAATTGATCCTGAAACAAAAAAAATCAGTAAATTCTTTGCTTATAGTGTGTGTTTAGATTCCAGCGGGCTCTATAAGAGCTTAGAAGTACTTGCAGATGAGGCAGAACATGAACATTATTTGGACAAACTGCAGAAAAATTTGGTGACCATGCTAAACGACGAAAAATATAGTACCTATACATCTTGTGTTTTGCATCTACCATTCAAAATAAAACGAAAAGAAATCGACGCACTATCTAAGGCAATCCAACAGGTCACAACAATGGAGTTTATTGTTATAAAGATCAATCTTGACAATAAATTTTTCGGATATAGCGCACACAATACCTTTGTACCTTACGAGAGTAGCTTTGTTAAATTGTCTCAACGACAATATTTAGTATGGTTTGAAGGGCTGCTTTTTGGGAAAGAAATTGTCGATAAACGACTTGGCAATCCAGTGCACATAGAGTTTTTAAATTTACCAAATACAAATAACATAGATGAACGGAAGTACTTACAGGATGTTTTAAATCTTTCTGGTGCAAACTGGCGAGGATTTAATGCGAAATCTGTACCTATTTCTATCTATTATTCACAACTGATAGCAAACTACACCAAAGCTTTTGAAGATATTGAGGGTTATGATGAAAAAATACTCTCTAATGAAAGACCTTGGTTTCTTTAAGTAAATAATTATGGAAATAAAAGGTGAAGATTTAATATTTCTTTTTGGAGCTGGGGTTAGCCTGGAAGCAGGGATACCAATTTCTAATAAGATGGTAGAAGAAATTGAGTCTCTAGTTCGGGGAGATGCAGATTGGAAGCCATACAAAGACTTATATTTTTATTTAAGGAGTAGCATTCAGTATTCTGACGGGATAATGGGAAAATTTGATGAGCCATTTAATGTAGAAAGATTGTTGGTGGTCATTTCTCAAATAGAAGAGAGGGAACGGAATATAATGTACCCTTTTATTGGTACTTGGAATATAAGACTCCTAGACTTGGCCGGCTTGAATTTCGACAATATTTCTAAGTTTAAAAAACTTATACGCAAACAATTGAATGAATGGGTAGGTCTTAGAAACTATGATCAGGCCAGTTATTTTACTTCCTTTAGTACTTTGGCAGGAGAAGTTGGAACCTTAATTAAAGCATTTACTCTAAATTATGACCTTTGTTTTGAAACAATTGTCGGCAGGGAAAAGGAAATTGAATTGGGATTTACTAAGGGTACAAATGAATGGCATTATTCAAATTTCGAAAATAACCATGAGAAGAGTTATAACCTTTATAAACTTCATGGTTCTATAGATTGGTATACTGACGGTAACAAGCTGATGAAAAGTGATCGGCAGGAGCAAAATCCTGAATTGATTTTCGGAATTCAGCACAAAATGACGTCCGTCGATCCATATTTCTACTATTCATCAAAACTACGAGAAGCTTGTTTGAATGAGGCAAAATTAATCGTTGTGATTGGGTATTCTTATGCAGATGATTATGTGAATAATATTTTATCGCAGGCTTTAAATGCTCGAAGTGAATTAAGAATTTTAAACGTTGCCCCTTTATTTGAAATACAAATTGAAGATGCACGTCAAAATATCGCAAACATTTTGAAGCTTAGAAGTAAGGATCAAGTAATATGGGAGGATTATAAAGCAAAACAATTCCTTACGGAAATTATGAATAAAGATTTCTTAGCAAACAATTTGGCTGAGCCTGATGATGTCCCTTTTTAATCTTCTTCTTTCAAAAACTTAACTAAGCAAAATGAAAACTATTAACATTAAAACAGACTCTTCAATTACAGCAGTTCCAGTATTAATTCCTTTTCAAGGGTCACCAACTGACGATTTTATAAATGGTGAAGAAATTATTATTCAACTCATCAATAACGATGGTTATAAGGTAGGTGAGCCAGAAGTGAGGTCTGTAGTTAAAACTCATGATGCCGATATTAATGAAAGTGCATGGTATGAGGCATATATTCCCGCTAAAAAATCATAACATGTCTATATTTGAACCAGCCAAGAAGTTGACTTTACTTTTTATTCATAGAAAGGATAAAACCTATATACGATCTGTTGTAACTAAGGATGATAATATGGAATTAGCTAATTATGCTATTTACAAAAGCAATGATGGTTTTCAAGACGAGCTAGTTACTGACGGGATTTTTTCGGCTGAAGTTATGCCTAAACCGGGATCCGAAATCTACAGAGCGTCGGTCAATTTAGCTAATTATATTAAGAAAAATGGATATAAGGTTTGTAATACTATAGTTCAGACCAGAAATGGAGTCAAATTCAAATAGGCTAAAAACTATGGATTAATACTGAAATTATTCTAGCAAGCTTTATAAACTCTAAAAAACAGCATCCAGTTTTTAAAATTTGTTAATGCTCTGCTTAAATCGGTACATTATTCCAAATAATTTTCATCAATTCTTGAAATTCTCGTAAGATCATCGAGCAGGTTTCTAGAAAAGTAAATAGCTTCGGGAGCCAAAACCCGCAACTAAAGTTGTGGGTTTTTTGCGTTTGGGGCCGGGCGAGAAGTTTATCCTGAGCGCAGGCGCAGGGAGCAGATTTAAAGCCCTACCATATCGTGGTAAGGCTTTTTTTATTTTATATCGATGTCGGACGAGAAAAAAACATCAACTTAGTTTGCATTACTAAATTTATTAATGCAATTTTGTTGCGATTTGAGAAAGCAAGCTACATATCAACAATATGTGAAAAGTATTTTAGCCCTTTGGTTGATTATACTTTTTGTAGGCACATCTTTTTTGCAGATTTTCCATCATCATCACCAGGATTCACCAGGTCAACAACACCATCATCAAACCTCTATTCAGAAACTGGTTAAAAGTTGTGCGGTCTGCGACTATTTAGCACACCATCACTCGGTACCAATTTTAAATGTTCATCATTTCGAATTTACCCTTCCGGTAAAATCTGCTGCAGCGTTTGCAGGCAGGTATTATATTGGATGTTATAAATTTACTTTACAGGGCTTTACCAATAAAGGTCCGCCCATTTTAAATTCTTAAAAACAAGGCCATTCCTTGCCTTCTTATGCCCCTTAGTGGCAAACAAATTCCCATATCCAGTTTTTACCGGCGGCTGATTGATTGATTTCGGTTTGCCCAAAAATTCGCGTTAGCGTATCGATTTTTCTATGAAGAAAATAATGATGCTATTATTTAGCACATTTTTTTGCCACGGTTTATTTGCTCAAACCTACACCGTATATGGCGTGGTTACCGATGGTACTCATCAGGCACTTGAAGGTATAACCGTCAAATTAAGCAATACTCATGTTTTTGCAATCAGTGATGCTCAGGGCAAGTTTTCTTTTCAGCTTGCCAATGGAGCATACGAGTTACAGGTAAATGCCATGGGTTTCCACCGCGTTAAAAATAAGATTGTGGTCAACGGAAAAGCGATGCAATTGGTTTTAAAATTACAGCCACATTCGTATTTGCTGAACGAAGTGACGATAAAAAACAATGCCGGAACGGAGCGCCGCAGATCGGAATCGTTAAATGTAGAAGTCGTTAAAGCTGATTTTATTCAACGCAATTTGGGTGGAAGTTTAATGAATACACTGCAGCGGTTACCAGGGATCAAAACCATTGGTATTGGTTCGGGGCAATCTAAACCTTTAATACGCGGCCTGGGCTTTAACCGGGTGGTGGTCATTGATAAAGGAATAAAACATGAAGGACAGCAATGGGGAGCAGATCACGGATTAGAAATTGACCAGTTTGCGGCTGAAGAGGTCGAACTTATAAAAGGTGCCGCATCATTTGCTTATGGTGCTGATGCCATAGGTGGCGCTATTCATATCAAAGCACCAGCACAACCTGCGCCTAACAGTTTTGGTGGCGAGGTGAATTTGATTGGTAAAAGTAACAATGGCTTGTACGGCACTTCAGTTCGGTTATTTCAACGAAAGGAAAAGTTATTTTTCGACGGCCGCTTTACCTATCAAAATTATGGCGACTATCGGGTGCCTACTGACACTTTATATGTGTATGATTTTGCGGTTGGCCTACACAAAAACTACCTCCGGAATACAGCTGGCAGAGAAACTGGAATCCATTTTAATACAGGATATATTAACGAAAAATTCAAATCCATTTTTTATTTGAGCAATACTTTTAGCAAAAGTGGTTTTTTCGCCAATGCCCATGGGCTTGAGCCTAGACGTGTTGATGCCGATTTGCATGATGCGAGCGATCGTGATCTATTGATGCCTTACCAAAAAGTAAATCATTTTAAGATCATTAACAGAACAGCTTTTTCTTTAAACAGGCATGCAGTTGAGTTCGAATTGGGTTATCAGCATAATTTCCGTCAGGAGTACAATCACTATGTTAATCACGGCTTTATGCCAGCTGTTTATCCGGCCACAATGACCATTCCGATTGATTTGGAAAGGGAATTTGATAAACAGGTTTATTCGTTCAATGCAAAAGATCAGATCACGCTGGGCAAGCATCTCTTACAGCTTGGCCTGAATGGCGAATTGCAGGATAATCTGATTAATGGCTGGAGTTTTTTAGTGCCCGCATTTCAGCAAAAAAGTTTGGGTGTATATGCTTATGATAAGTGGAAAGTGAGCGATAAATTACTGCTTCATGGCGCAGTAAGGTATGATTTAGCGAAGCTTGATCTGTTCAGGTACAGCGATTGGTTTAGCTCCGAAACCAATAGTGGCAGTATGATGCAACTAATAAGAGCAAATGATTTAACGAGGAATTTCAACAGCCTGGTATGGTCGCTGGGCCTCAATTACAACTTAGACCTGCTGGAGTTTAAAGCAAATGTTGGAAAGAGTTTTCGCATGCCTATCGCAAAGGAATTAGGCGCCAATGGTGTGAATTACCATTATTTCAGTTATGAAAAAGGCGATCCAAATTTAAATCCGGAGCAATCTTATCAGGCTGATTTTTCAGTGGCATTTACTACAGGGAAATGGTCGGTCAAGTTGAGCCCATTCTTCAATTATTTCCCCAATTACATTTATTTAAATCCCACATCGGCACATGATTATTTCTACGGTGCGGGTAATCAGGTTTTCGAATATGCGCAAAGTGAAGTCATGCGCTATGGTGGCGAAACGCAGGTTAAATATCAGTTCAGCAAACAGTGGAGCACGGAGTTATTGGCCGAGTACTTATATGCTGAGCAATTATCCGGGGATAAAAAAGGATACACCCTGCCTTTTTCCCCGCCGGCCTCTGCATTGTTCAATGTAACCTATGCGCCACAAAAGTTTCTTGGGAGCGCTGATGCTTATTTCTCGCTGGATTATCGCCTTACGGCCAGGCAAAATAACATTGTTCCACCAGAGCGGAAAACAGCAGGTTACAGCTTGTTCAATCTGCAGGCTGGCGCAAAGCTTCAAATCGGGCAATATCCGCTGAATATTAATGCGCAATTGCAAAATGTATTCAACACCAGATACCTCAATCACACCAGTTTTTACCGCTTAATCGGTTTACCGGAACAAGGTAGAAATTTCGTCCTGACCGTGAAAATGCCTTTCAATTTCCATCATCATTAATCATTAAAACCATGAAAAAACAACAATTGCCATTGCTCTTTTTAAGCTTCATCCTTGTGTTATCTGCCTGTAAAAAAGGCAATGAAGAAATCGATACCGAATACCCAACAATTGATGTAACCGGATCGGCCTTTCCTCAACAATGTGCTGTTATTAAACGAGGTGAAAAATTCATTTTCAAAGCAAAACTGAACGATAATGTTGAGCTCGGCTCGGTAAGTATCGACGTGCACCACAATTTCGATCACCACAATCACAGTACAGAAGTGAACGAATGCAATTTGGGGGCAGTAAAGCAACCGGTAAAGCCATTCCTGCTGATCAAGGACTTTCCAATACCATCAGGGCAAAAAACATATGAAATGGCGCAAGAAGTAACTGTGCCTGCAGATGTGGATGCAGGAGACTATCATTTCTTAATTCGCCTGACCGATAAAACCGGATGGCAAACGCTTAAGGGATTAAGCATCAAAATCAATTAACAAATCATCAATTTATTTTAAAACACAAAAAAAAATGAACACTAAAAACAAACTTAAAACCGCTTCATTATTTTTCTTGCTTGCGCTAAGTTTCTCAGCTTGTAAAAAAGACAACAATACGCCAGAACCAGAACCAGGAGTTACGGCAAAGGAACAAAAATTTGTACGCGTACTGGTCAGTGATGAAACATCGACAACGTTAACCCAAATAGATCCTTTTACAGCTAAAACATCTACGTTCATCGGTAAATACCCTTTAGCCAATATTTATGCAACAGCCTCTGGACGTTATGCTGCCGTGTTGTATGGTGCACAAAATCTGGTAGAAGTTTTTGATAGCGGTTTGCAATCTCATGACGATCATGTTGATGTGGATGGTATTGCCAAATGGGCTGCTATTACCGCTAATGGCATTAAACCAACCCATTTTAAAAGTAAAGGAACGGAATCCTTAATCTTTAATGATGGTGAAGGAACATTAAGCGTGGGCAACGATGCAGATTTCAACACCGCCAACGCAAAATTTAAAACCATTAATGCGGGTTTATTACCACATCATGGTGCAATGGCTCAATTTACCAATGGTAATTATGCCATTACTGCTACGGCAACTGCTGGCGCTTCTCCAACCAGGGTAATTGTTACAGATAAAAACGGAACATTGGTTCATGCCGCTACGCAGGAGGTTGGAAATATACACGGTAATGCCAGCGATGGGCAAAATGCAGTATTTGGCGCTTTCACCTCTTCGGCGGCAACTGCTGGCGGTGTTTTAGTGGTGGCGCAAAATGGTACACAGCGTGTTATTCCAAATCCGGATGGTTTTGGTGCATTTCGCCTGGCCACGATTTTATATGCAGAAAACGCTAAAAAGTTTATTGGTTATGTAGCGACCAAAGGCGCCTACTTAATAGACCTCACGGCTAATCGAATCACACCAATTTACGCCGGCGCAGATGCTTTTCAATGCAAGATAGATTATGCCGGCAAAAATTTATTGGTGCTAACGCTTGATGGCAAACTGAGAATTTACGATTTAACTTCAGGCAGCCTTAAAAAAGAAGGCGCTGCAATAAGTGCCGTTGCAACAACCGATACTTATAAACCAGTTTTAGAAGCTACGGCTAGATATGCCTATGTAGCTGTTCCAGGTGCCGGCGAAGTGCAACAAATAGATTTAACTGATTTCTCGAAAGTGATTAAACACAAAGTTACCTCAAGACCGGTAAGACTTACACTTTTGGGTTTCGAGAATAGCACTGAACATTAATCATTAAAATATAAGGATATTCAAAAGCATGGTCATAAACTGCATTATTTGGGTAAAGAAAAGGGAGAAATCGGTTTGTTAACAAAACTGACAGGCATCTCTAACCTTCGGAAATGATGAGCTTTTGGATATCCTTTTTAAACCTTTAAAATGAAAAATAATCCATTAAAAACGCTTATTCTTTTTGGCTTGCTAAGCATTTTTGCAACAAGCTGTAAAAAAGACAATGAACCTGAAATACTTGCGCCAACGGCTACCAATGTAGAAATAGGTACGGCCAACAATAAACAGGCCATACGCGGAAGAGATTTCCACTTAAATGCAGATGTGGTTGCCGGCGACAAAATTAAAGGGGTAGAGATTAAAATACTGCAAAAAACAGGACAAACCTATACCGCCACCTGGAAATTTGAACTGGCATGGACACAATATAATGGTGCAAAAAATACCAATGTACACAAGCATTTCACCATTCCGGCCGAAGCGCCTGAAGGCAAGTATGATTTTTACTTTATCGTATGGGATGAAAACGGAACAAAGCTCGAAATAAAAGAAGACTTCACCATCATCGACGCGGCAAATATGCCCGTTGACCCAAAAATTGGGCGGGATATTTTTTCGAGAAATGGCAACGTCATTTACTATATGGATACCTTTGTAGAGCAGGAACTTATTTTTAAAAAAGGGGATGAATTTACAGCCCATGCCCAGGTAAGTGAAATAAAGGGTGATGGCATATTATACACGGTGCTCATCAAAAGAAAAGCAAATTATTTTCCAGAATCTATCGATAAGCTTGATTTCAGCAAAGTGATTATAATTTCTAAAGTCGAACATAAAGGCCTTCCAAGTGCCTCTAAAATAGCTACGCTGAGGCAAATCAATGGCGTGTATGGTGGCGAAACAATCACCATAGGGGCAGAAAAAGACGGCAATGAACCAATGCCCAATCCGATTACCGGGGAAAAGGCATGGGAATCTGGAAAGTATAATTTAGTGATTCTTTACAAAAACTACACTTATAACAGCAATATTTATAAATCAATTCCAATTACGATAGTTTATTAAATTGAAAAAGAGAAACAGCCTTATTGGTATTTCAATCACGTTAATGCTGATCATTACCCTTTTAATAGGAATGCTGTTGGGAGCAGTTTTAACCTCACATTTTAATTAGCCTGTATTGAATATTAACGATCGGTATTTTACAAAATGGCCCACAACGAAATTTGTGGGTCTTTGCGTTTGGGAGTGTGTGAGATGACCCATTAACCTCGCCTTTCCCAGGAACCTTTTTCGTCAAGAATTTTTAAATAGCTGGTATAAGGTTCGTTAGTGTGATAAAGTTGATGCAGCTGATCGGTTAGTGCTGTTAGAAAGTTAAAGAAAGTGGAAAAATCTTCTTTTGAATTGTACAGCCCACCCCATTCGTTTAATATCCACTTTAACATTTTTCCATCCCGCGTAGTCATCGAAAATTCCAGGTAAGGAATATCGGCATCTGTTTTTTTGTAATAGTCGTGTTGTAGTCCTCCCACTAGCCCAATTTCTCTTACAGGAACCCGAATAGCGCGTATTTCTGAAAACAAAACATTACCGAAACAGGAACTGTTAAAACCTTCTTTGCTGAATGAAATAATTTCAGCCGACTTCCTTTCCGAGGCCGCTTTAAAAAGTTTGTAAAGGGCCGTTAACATTAAGGGTACGAAAATCAGCAATAGCCAGGCCGGGAAAAGCGGGCGTGGATCTGATAGTAAAGTGATGGTTGTTCCTGAAATAGCAATCGTGAGCAGGGAGGTGAAAAACCAAAACAGAATAGTTGAAGTTTTCTTGCTGTTATTAAAACGGAAGCGATAAGTATCCATATTTGTCCGAAACTTTAGAAAATAAGGTATAAAAAAGGAAATCGTTTTCCAAAAAACTGATAGGTCTTAGTTGCAAAAAGCAAATCACCATCTCCAATGGTAAAAGTAAATTTATTCGGCCAGATATTGCGGATATTAATTTGAGTTTCTATTTATAGTTCTTTTAGAAAAGTCCCGTAGCAGGTAATGTTTTCTATATTGATATACGTGATGTCAGGCTGGTTGGATACGGCAATTTTTTTCAATGATATTAAAAAAAACCGACATCATAAGTCGCTTGAATTGTCATTTTAGGTTGAGACATTTTATTACAGATTAAAGAAAATTGCCTAAAAACCAGAATGGACCGATTCGGGATGGAGATGGAAGCTTTCAGGAAGGCCAGCAAGGCACCGTATCCGAAGGAAGCCCGGCAAATACTGCTACAGGCAACACCACATCAGTTTACGTATTTTCTTTTATTTAACTTATTTCTCCAACTTTTGAATCTGATTTACGATCTCTTTCCCTTTTTTTATAGAGAATGTTGTCATAAGTGTATACCCATTGACCGACATGATATAATCACTATAGAGATATCGGTATAATTTTGTCCCGGTGAAGCCTTCAGGATGTGAATTGATTTCATACAGAATTTTTTTCTTAGATTCCTCCAGGTTCTCTTTAGCTGCATTGACTGCAGGAAGTAAATCCTGATAATATCTTAGAATTTCGTTCCGTAAGTGGCTATCTTCTATGAAGGCGATTTTCCCGCTAGCCTTAAAACCTTCAAAACTGGAATTTATGTTATAAAATACATATTTACCAGTGATGACCTTCGTGATTTGGTCGGTATTCGTAATATTTTTAATTTTTTGGTCTATAGTCGATAACTCGCTAATTTCTAATTGCTTTTCTCCAAGCATCTTATTTATTTCTATTGTAAGATCAGACATAAATTCCCTGACTTCCTTTTGCTGGTGCCGATGCTCGCTCCATTCATGTAACCATATCGATAAACTTAGCGCGAAAACAATTATAATGATTTCTAAAATAAACTCTCCTACCTTGTGCCACAAACTATGCTCTTTGCTGGTCAAGATTTTATGTGTTTTTTTAACATGTTTAATGACTTCCTGATCTGCCATAATATTTTAATTAGCGACTAAAAAAAGATTCTTCATTTAAAGGTATAAAAACAAATAATTAAATGCATAGCGCAGTATAAAAAAGATAGTATATATTGTATTTCAGTAAATTATCCCTTTTGTTTCGTTCCAAACTGGCTAGCCCTATCAGGCTTTTTCTAATATAAATCGTCTTAGCGTCTCGTAAGACAAAATTGATAAATTAGATCAGGTTAATTTACCTAACCACGATTACCTGCTATGGATCAATGGCTGTTGACCACATTATAGAATAACCCAAAACAAAAAAGGCAAGAACGAAATTCCGTTGCTTGCCCTTTTTATTAACCTTAAATATCACTATCCCTGATGTTCAGGTGCCCCGTTTGGATCCATCCATACATATTCCCAATGGTGGCCGTCAAGATCATCAAAACTATGTTGGTACATAAAACCGTAATCGGTAGCCGGATTGGGTATTGTGGCGCCGGCAGCTACAGCTTTATCTACCATTTCGTTAACGGCATCCTTGCTATCGGCCGATAAAGCAATGGAAGTTTCTATGGCCTGGTGCGCATCTACAATTTCTTTTGTAGTAAAAGTCTGGAAAAAGGGTTTGGTTAGCAACATCACGTAAATGGTATCGCTGATGATCATGCAGGTTGCTTTCTCGTTGGTAAACTGCGGGTTAAAAGTATAACCAAGTTTGGTGAAAAATTCTACCGATTTGTTAAGGTCGCTAACGGATAGGTTCACAAAAATTTGAGTTGCCATATTGTTTTCTGATTTAATTTATTCAAAGGTATCATAAAGCCAACTGGGTGTTCATGTGTAAAAACGACAAGTTAAGGGGTTAAACGCGACTTAGATGACAAGACATTGTAAAACCAAAAAGAGCATGCCTTTCGACCATGCTCCTTTTATATTTTCTGTTAATCAATAAACTGGATCTGTTGTACCAGATAGGCCTTTCCAAACTTCTGCGGATCGTGCGTAACGGTAGCTTTAATGGCTTTCCATTTTGGTCGCTGACCTTGCTTCCAGTTGGCACGGATTTCCTGTGCATTTAGCCATATTTCTTCAAGCTCATTCTGTATGGTGCTGTTTGCATAAGTGAGCTGTAACTTATCTGGAATCATGTAATAATTGTTTCCGGTTTTGCTTAGCCTGATATTTGGCCCGCCAACAGCGTAATTGGTAATGAGTTGCACAGTGAAAGATTCACTTCCTTTATACTGCTCTTTGCTAAGGATTTTTTCGAAAATAAAGTAGTATTCAGGTCCGTCTTGAAGTGGCTCTTTATCGCGGTTGAATCGGGCTTTAACGCGGTAAGAATAACCAGGTTCTCTTTCATCAAAACCCGATAAGGAAGCGCCAGCATCTACATTGCCCGGCAGCTTTAAAAGCAAATCATTATCAGCAGCATAACGAGGGCTTACAAGTAGTTCGACCTCTTGTCCGTTTTTTAAGTTCAGCGGACCGTATCTTTCCGATTTTTTACAGGAAACAAGTGCAAAGGCTACAAAAAGAAAAAGTAGGTTTTTCATAGTGAGTGGTTTTTTAGATTAATGGTTCCTCATAAAACGTAAAGATATCAGTATACGCTACAAGAGAATGATCATTTTGTGCCATTTGCTACCAGTCTTTTTTAAATACCCGTTTTTGAAACATGTTAATCCTTAAGTGAGACCTGAAATTTTTGTTCCCCCTGGTTTCTGAAAATAACAATTTCAACATGTCCTTTCCAGCGAACTTCGCTATAAATCTTTAGCAGATCAGCAACAGATTTTACTTCATTATTATCCAGGCCGATCACCACATCACCTTTCTTTAAACCATTTTTCTCTGCAATCGAGCCTTTTGTTAATTGTATGAGTAAAGCGCCATTGTTATCCGGAAGTCCGGCTGCAGATCTTTCCCCCAAACTTTCGATATTTTTAAATCTGCTACCTAACCACTCCGCTGTGATTGTTTTTTTACTGGTTGAGCTGTTGCTCAGCGGTTTTATTGGAGGCGAAGCAGCCAGTTTTTTTAACCGTGCATCTGTTACACCAAAACTCATGTCAAAATCTTTATAACCGGTTTTTAAAGCCGCTGAGGTTTTTCTGAGGTGATACTTTCCGGTATTTTCATCAACAAAAGCGACATCGCCAGTGATGCTGTTGGCATCGATATTTAATTTCTGTGTTTTGCTTAATGCATCTTTGCTTAAAAAGAAATTATGATTGATCTCTTTTCCCCAGCTTTCCATCTGTATGGGGGCGTATGCAGCACTTACAATATTATTTTTAAAAACGTCACCACTGTTTTTTAACCAGACATGCGGATGAAAGGTATTATTGATAATGATGTTATTGTATACCGTGCGATGATAACCTTCACGAAGTTTTAATCCCCCACTTAAACATATGTTATTGAAAATCTGATAATTGGTGCTTCCGTCATCCAGGTCGATGTCCCAGCCATGGTCGCACTGAAAACGATTATTGCGTAAAACGATTGGTGAAATCACATCTAAAAGTTCAATTCCGGGTTTTGCGGCAACAATACTATCCATAAGACTTCTTGCCGGCCTCCAGTAACGGTCTCTGCCCCATGAATTAAAAGCGCCATGATCTCCGGTTTCGAGTACGGTATCAAAAACGTCGTTAAATTCAATGAGGTGTCCGCCCCATGTACCCTCGCTAACATTAATGCCTGCTCTTGGTACATGGTAAATGGTATTGTGACTCACCAGAATATCGGCCGACATGGATATTTCAACGCCTGCAGATTGTTTTTCGATTTGGCCAGTATGGTGAATCAGGTTGTTTACCGCCTGGCAATGCTGCGGATAATCAGCACTTTTTGGCCCAGGTTGCATATCCATTTCCGTATAGGGAACGAAATTTTCATACCTGAAAGAAGGTGAACGTACTGCAGCCGGGTTACCCACAAATGCAATTCCATTCGCTCCAATGTTATAAATATGATTGTTGCTGATGCGATCTTCCTTATTGTAATTGCTTAAAAAAACAGCACTTCCGCCTAAGTCGTAAAAATTACAGTTTTTAACGGCACAAGATTCAGTACCTTCCAGCAATATGGCTGCTCCGCGGTATATGGCCCAGTCGCTTCTTAAAAGCGGCTCTTTTACCTGCATAAAACTCCGCGCGGTTTGTATAAAATCGATGCCTGTTATGGTTATATTTTTAATCGGATTGGCTAATGAGCCTTTAATATGCAACAGGTCACTCACCATGGTAAAGGCAAAATCAGCTGTTTGAAGGTTACTTCCGGTAGGTGGAATAAGATAAAGCGTTTCCTCTTTTTGATTGTAAAACCATTCACCCGGATGATCGAGTTCTTCAAATATGTTCTCCACATAACGGTATTGTGCATGCATTTTGGCAGGACGGTTATTCTGCCAGCCACCTTCATAAAGCAGTTTGCCAGCATCATCTTTACCGGTAATGAGGTAATGGAAATCGCCCCACTCGCCCTGGTGTAAGGTGTGTATATAACCGCCGGTAGGATCCAGCCATTTTTTTGCCCTTTCGGCAGAAATTGCATCAGCTGCGGTGCCGTTAAATACCCTGGCAGAAGCGTCGAAATCAGGGTACCTCGCCATCGATAATTTTTTGCCATTCATAAAGAGCTGGTCAGGGGCTTGAGCCAGCTTTATTTTGGCCGATAGGATGTTATTTTTATAGGGTTTCCACGAGAGTTTAACATGCTGCGAACCGGAAATGAATACTTTTTGGTTTGCCTTAGCCTTAATGGTAAGCGCCTGCAGTTGAAATTTATCTGAGGTAATTTCAACCGTTTTATCTATCGGATAAGTGCCGCCATCAAGCTCGATAACTACTTTTTTGTTTTTAACCGCCATGGCTTTTGTTATACCAGCAGCAAAGGTTTTTACAGGCTGGTAAATGGAGCCAGGATTTTTGTCGTTCCCTTTGGGCGAGATAAAAATGGTTTGCGCTTTACAAAGGCTAAACGCGAATAAAGTAGTCAGTACTAATGAAAATTGTTTTATCATTTTCTAAGTTTTTGTGGAGTTAAGGCTGTTAAATGAACGCTCCAATCTATTTAATATTTATGCACCATGTTATAGGTTGCCACCAGAGAAATTTGAATGATGATTACAAGATCGTTTGAATGCCCTGTTTATATTTAATGGTTAGTAATTAAAGTGCTATTCTTTAGTGTATTGCAATTAAACAATAACTACGTAACATAAATTTAATTCTTTTGGCAAATCATTCTTAATTATTGGCATACTACATTTGCCCTAATTTAATGAACCAGCATTACACCCATTAATCTGATGGCTTTGATGCGTGGGTTTCATTTTATCACTAAAGATGCGCACAGCTAATTTAGCTAAACCTTAAAATGTGCTAGTACTTCCGTGTTTTGTATAAATCGGACTCCGCATATGCCAATACCTTTGTTATCAATATTTAACAAAGAAAAAAATGTCGAAAATAATTTTAATTACCGGCGCCTCACGTGGTTTTGGTAAAATCTGGGCAAAGGCCCTTTTAGAACGTGGCGATAAAGTAGCTGCAACAGCAAGAAATACAGCAGATTTAAAAGATTTGGTAGAAACTTACGGTGATGCCGTGTTGCCGCTTCAATTGGATGTTAACAATAGGGAAGCCTGTTTTGCAGTAGTAGAAAAAGTAAAACAGCACTTTGGCCGAATTGATGTATTGATCAATAATGCTGGCTTTGGTTTGTTTGGAGCTATAGAAGAAACCACCGAACAACAGGCTCGTGCACAAATGGAAACCAACTTTTTCGGCCTGTTGTGGGTAACCCAGGCTGTTGTTCCGGTAATGCGCGAACAAAAGGTAGGGCACATTATTCAGGTATCGAGCTTCCTGGGTTTGGTGAGTTTACCTGTATTGGGTTTGTATAATGCCTCTAAATATGCAGTAAATGGCTTAAGCGAAACGCTGGCGCAGGAGGTGAAAGGTTTTGGAATTAATGTAAGTTTAATCGAGCCAAATGGTTTTTCTACCGATTGGTCGGGGGCTTCAGCTTTTCAAACAGCACCATTAGAAGTGTATGCACCGGTTAAGAAAGCATTTTTTGATGCCGCAACACCCGATAGCTGGGGTAAACCAGAAGCAACGGCACCTGCGGTATTGGCACTGATTGATAGTCCTGAACCTCCTTTACACTTCTTATTGGGCAAGGTGGCTTTAGCTGGAGTTAAACAGGTTTATGTTGAGCGCCTGGCCGAATTTGACGAATGGGCTGAAGTAGCTGTTGATGCGCACGGTCATTAATAAATCATTTAAACCCTTTAACTACAGGCTGTACAGGGTAATTGTGTAGCTTGTAGTTAATTACCATTTAAAGGAATGAAACACTATAAAAATTTGGCCGAATTACACCGGGAAAATGCATTTCCGCCGCCCGAAAACCCATTGTTCAGCATTTATAAATGCGACCACATGTGTACCATGGGCGACCGCGAATTTACCAGCGATTTCTATATGATCGGTTTTAAAAAAATTATTGCAGGACATATCCTTTACGGGCGTACAAAATACGACCATGAGAGTGGTTCGATGATGTTCTTTAAACCTCATCAGGTAATCGAAATGAAAAACCTGGAATTAGATGAAGATGGTTTTTTGATTTTTATTCACGAAGATTTTTTGAATGGACATCTGTTACATGATACCATTAAAAAATACCACTACTTCGATTACGAAACCAACGAAGCGCTACACCTCTCGCCCAGCGAAGAAAGTACGGTATGGGAGCTGTATCATAAAATTGAAACCGAATACCGCAATAACCAGGATGAATATAGCCGTGAACTGATTTTGGCCAATGTAGATACTTTGCTTAAATACAGTCAGCGATTTTACAAAAGGCAATTTATTAACCGCACTGAAATTTCGGGCAAAACCGTAACCAGGTTTAATGAAGAAATAAATAAATATGTGGCCAACGGATTATTAGCCACTAAAGGTTTGCCCTCGGTGCATGATATGGCCGAACGTTTAAATATTTCGGCGGGTTATTTAACAGATGTTTTAAAACAGGAGAGTGGAAAAACGGCGCTGGAGCATATTCATATTTACCTGATATCAGAAGCCAAAAATCGTTTGATTGGTGAAAACAGGTCGGTTTCGGAGATTGCTTATGCATTGGGATTTGAGAATCTCTCTTATTTCTCGCGTTTATTTAAAAAAGAAGTGGGAATTAGCCCAAATACCTTTAAAAAGCAACTGCTGAATTGAGATTTTAACCGCAAAGGACCCTAAGAGGGCCGCAGAGACCCAAAAGTTAGGTCTATTGTTGGTCAGGATTTGCAATCCAGACCCAAGGTTCTAGGGATTTGCAATCTGTTTTAACTATTTGTTTGTCCCGCAGATATAGAAGATGAGCGCTGAGGACACATGTTTTGTTTATTTGACCAGATAGATTTCTGACTCCAGACTCCTGACTTCCGACTCCGGACTATTCCATCATCCATCTTACATTTTCCATCTTTCAACCACTAAGGCATGTCTGTTTCTGTCGCGCAATAGACTCTGGACTTCTGACGCCCGAGTGCTACGGATTTGCAATCCGTTTTAACTATTTGTTTGTCCCGCAGATATAGAAGATGAACGCAGAGGGCACATATTTTGTTTTTTTGGCATTATAGCCTTCCGACTCCGGACTATTCCATCATCTATCTTACATTTTCCATCTTTCAACCACTAAGGCATGTTGGTTTCTATTGCGCAATAGACTTCGGACTTCCGACTCCCGACTCCGGACTATCCCATCATCCATCTTACATTTTCCATCCTTCAACCACTAAGGCATGTCTGTTTCTGTCGCGCAATAGACTTCGGACTCCGGACTCCGGACTCCGGACTCCCGACTCCCGACTATAAAAACCACTCATCCCCCAAAAGCCTACGTTCCTGTACTTTATCTTTTTTCTTAAAATTAGTTTTCGTTGCTTTGTTTCAAGCAGAACATTTTGGAACAGAAACCCCACATATCACTTTACTGGAAATGCCAACTCATCGGTTGGTCGGTGGCTGCGCTGTATTGGGCTTTTCAAGGCTGGTCTACTGCTGTTCGTTTCAGATTCGATATGGCTGTTGTACAGTTTGTTTCGGATGTGGTGATGTATATATTGATTACCCACTTGTACCGTAACTTTGCAAATAAAAACCGTTGGCAAGACCTGGCAATCGAGAAACTGATCTGGAGGATGTTGATCGTTATTCCGGTGATGGGTGTTTTTTTTACCATCGTTACTTTGAGTAAACTGTACCTGGTGAGGTTGTTGTTTCTTAGCCATCCAGGACAGACCTTTATTGATTTTTTTAGTTTAAATGCAGCGGGCATTTTTATTGCCGGTATCCGTTTAATGGCCATATGGCTTTTGGCCTACCACCTTTATCATTACGCAAAAAGAGAAATGCGATTATCGGTAGAAAATGCCAGACTGGAGCTTAGCTTTAAACAATCGCAACTGGATAATCTTTCTGCTCAGTTAAATCCTCATTTTTTGTTCAATGCACTCAATAACATAAAATCATTGGTGTATACCCGGCCTGAGGCTGCAGGCAGGGCAATCGACTTGCTAAGCGAATTGTTGCGCAGTGGATTGTATAAGGGTAGTGCCATGCTGATCAGGTTAAATGAAGAGATAGACCTGGTGAGGGATTACCTGGAGCTGGAAGGGTTGAGGATGGAAGAAAGGTTAACTTACGATTTGGATATTGATATTTCGCTTTCCGGACTGATGGTACCACGTTTGTGCATTCAAACATTAGTCGAAAATGCGGTAAAACATGGCATTGCATTAGAAAAGCAGGGTGGAAAGATCGAAGTAATTATTCACGAACAACATGGACTGGTAAGCATTCGTGTTTTAAACCCCGGTAAATTGCAACAGAATAAAACGGTGGCAGGTATAGGGGTTCGAAACCTGAAAGAACGACTCGAGCTGAGTTACCAGCACCTTGCATCCTTTAATCTGTATGAAATGGATCAAAAGGTTTGTGCCGAAATTAAAATCCCAATCAGATGAGAAGTATTAGGGCACTGATTATTGACGATGAACGTGGCGCTAGGCAGGAACTGGCCAGGATGCTGAAAAGCTACCCACAGGTTACCGTATTGGGTGAGGCTGCCAATGCTGATGAAGCCGAACAGCTTATCGGACTTTTAAAACCCGATCTGATTTTTTTGGATATACAGATGCCTGGCCGTTCGGGTTTCGACCTTTTAGAAACTTTGGTGCATGTGCCACAGGTAATTTTTGTAACCGCTTTTGACAGTTATGCGGTGCAGGCTTTTGAAGTAAGCGCGATGGATTACCTCATGAAGCCCGTACGGGAAGAACGCTTTAAAAGTGCAATAGATAAAGCCATAGAAAAGATCGGCGCAAATGAAGGCGCAGCTATTTTTGTAAAGGACAGGGGCAAACACCTCCTTATTAAATGGAAAGATGTGCATATGATCGAATCGGTAGAGAATTACGCCAGGCTCTTTTTCGGGCAAGAGCAGGTATTGCTTAAAACCTCTTTAAACAAACTCGAAGAAAATCCTGATTGTGAAAGATTTTTTAGGGCCGGCAGAAGTATATTATTTAACCTCGACTATATCAGCTCGGTAAAAAAAGATGATGAGGGTATGCTTGTAGAACTTAAGACAGGAAATTTAATCAGAATATCAGAGCGGCAGGCTGTTAAATTAAGAAGCCTCATTAAAACATAAACTATAATTTTTCGATCATGAAAATAAACCTGGTAAAACTGGGTGTGGCTATGCTATGCCTTGTAATGGGGATGGAAACCTTTGCACAGCAAAAACTAACCTTACCCGATAGCACTAATTATATCATCAACGATAGTGTGATGATTAAAACAAAATATGGCATTACTTTATCGGCGGTAGTGGTAAGGAAAAAAGGGGTAAAGCAGAAATTGCCTGCAGCATTATTTTATTTTATCTATTCCAATACCAATAAAAGCCTGATGGAGGCCAAATACGCTGCCGATCATGGTTATGTAGGTATTGTTGCCGATGCCAGAGGCAAACGGCTCAGTCCTGATGCGCCGGCACCTTATGAGCATGAAACAAAAGATGTAAATGCAGTGATCGATTGGATTATCAAACAATCGTGGAGCGATGGCAGGGTGGGCATGTATGGCGGAAGTTACTCCGGTTTTGCACAATGGGCAGCAGCCAAACACCTGCACCCGGCACTTAAAACCATTGTACCCTATGTAGCGGCAATTCCAGGACTTGGCTTACCCATGGAAAATAATGTTTTTTTGAACGCCAATTACCAATGGCCCTTTCATGTTACCAATAATAAATATACCGATGATGCCGTAAACAGCGATAATGCCCGTTGGCGCAGGATGCGGAATAACTGGTGGCAAAGTGGAGCCGCTTACAATAAGATCGACAGCATTGATGGTACACCAAACCCGATGTTACAGAAATGGCTTAGTCACCCCGATTACGATGCTTACTGGCAGTCGATGGTGCCCTATGGCAAAGATTTTAAACAGATCAATATTCCAGTGCTCAGTATTACCGGTTATTACGATGATGGGCAAATTTCGGCATTGGAATACCTCCGCGAACATTACAAGTATAACCCCTCTGCCGAACATTATTTAATTATAGGCCCTTATGATCATTTTGGATCGCAGATTGGCGGTGTAGCCAAGTTGAGAGACTATGAGGTAGATTCGGTTGCGTTGATCAATACCCGCGAAATCACCTTCCAATGGTTCGATTATATCTTTAAAGGTGGAAAGAAACCAGCGCTACTAAAAGATAAGATCAATTTTGAGGTAATGGGTGCAAATAAGTGGAAACATGCTGCTTCATTAGCAAAAATGGAGGATTACCATATCCGCTTTTATTTGGATAGCGCTGCAAACGAGATGCGGCTGTCGGAGCAAAAACCAGTTAAAGAAGTTTTTATGCACCAGGAGGTTGATCTGGCAGACAGAACTAAATTCTACAACGATTATTATCCCAATCCAATCATCAAAAAAGAAATCGACAGGTCTAATGGATTGTTTTTTATCACTAAGCCATTTAATCAAGCCGTTTCAGTAGCAGGTGCATTGCAGGGAGAACTTAGGGCCATCATCAACAAAAAAGATATGGATGTAGGTTTGGTCTTGTATGAAGTTACCCCTTCGGGCGAATATTTTCAGCTTTCTTATTATTTAGGAAGAGCCAGTTACGCATACGATAGGAGTCAAAGGAAATTGCTTCAGCCGGGCAAATTAGAAACCTTGCCTTTTTACCGATCGAGGGTATTCAGCAGGCAGTTGCAAAAGGGTAGCCGCTTGCTTTTGATACTCAATATTGACAAAAATCCCTTTGCACAGATCAATTATGGAACCGGGAAGGATGTGAGTAAAGAAACCGTAAAAGATGCAGGAGTTCCACTGGAAATTAAATGGTCGACACAGAGTTTTATTGAGCTTGGTTTTTCGGTAGATGCAAAAAGTTTATTTTAAATAAATATTACCGCTCGCTGGAGGCTATATCATACATTCTAATTTGTCACGCTGATCTTCCCGATGAATCGGGCAAGTAGTCGAAACGCCTTTCAAGATATTTAAACAGGTCCTTCGACAGGCTCAGGATGACAATTCTATATTTATGATACAGTCTCCTGGGCACTACGGATTTCCATTGTTGGTCAGGATTTGCAATCCGTTGTTTAGGTATTTATTTATCCCGCAGATCTAGAAGATGAGCGCAGAGGATACCAGGGCATGTTGGTTTTTTCGCGCTATAGACTTCGGACTTCCGACTCCCGACTTCAGACTAACCCATTGTTGGTCAGGATTTGCAATCCGTTTTAATGTTTATTGTCCCGCAGATATAGAAGATAAGCGCAGAGGGTTCCACGGCATGTTGATTTCTTTCGCGCTATAGACTCCGGACTTCCGACTCTGGACTCCGGACTATTTCCATCGTCCATCTTACATTTTCCATCCTTTAACCATTAAGGCACGAAGCACACCAAGGCATTACATTTTCCATCCTTTAACCATTAAGGCACGAAGCACACCAAGGCATTCTGATTTCTTTCGCGCTATAGATTCCGGACTTCCGACTCCCGACTAAACCCATCTGTCTTCAGAGTTTTCCCATCAGTTTACTCACGTGGCTTTCATCCACAAGGCCAAATTCAGCGGCAATTTGTTTCAATCCAAATCTCCCGCTTGCTATTCGCTGTTGAATTAAATTTTGACGATAATCCTGGATATACTGACGTAAGGTTATGCCTGTATTTCTTTTGAAGTAAGGGCCTATATAATCTTCAGAAAGATTAAAATGGGCGGCCATTACATTCGCCTTTAAATTTTTAGGCTGATAAATATATTTGTGCAGGTAACAGAAAATGGCTTGAATGTCTTTTGATCGTTGCGCACTGCTTTTAATTTCGGGCATATTGCGCTGCATGATGGTGGAAAGCATTAAAATCTGTGTCCAGATTAAAGCTTCATTTTGCAACATGTTGATGTTGAGCGATAAGATGAGTGCAATGATGTTTTCAACAATCAACTGATCGTCTGAAGTAAAGTTAAAACTTAGAAAATGTGTTTCCCGACTTTTGATCAGGTACTCTAAGTATTGTAAGCCCGTTGGACTAATCTCCTTTTGATGAATGTATATATCGGTAAACTTAATGTAAATGAAATGTGTTCTTTCATCAATTTCGAAACGATGGTCATCATCCGGACCAATTAAGAAGAGGTTCCCTTTTTCGTAAACAATTGGGATTTCATTAATGATATGATGGCCAGATCCATTTTTAATGTATATCAGCTCGTAATGGTTATGCCGGTGTACCGGGTGCTGCCATTTGCTTACTTCAAATGCTGAAATAACAACAGGTTGGAATTGGACATATCGCTTCATCATAGATTTATACAAATCTATCATACTATTTTACAAAAACATATCTCTGGTTTGTCAGGATTTTTGCTTTACAAGAATCAATTTAAAACAAAAGAGATGAATAACAGTAAAACAGCATTGGTTGTTGGCGCAAATGGTGTAATTGGGAGTAATTTAATCAGCCATTTAGAAAGCCTCGGCGATTGGGATATTATCGGTTTATCGCGTCGGGGTGGATTGGATTCGGATAAAACCAGGTATATTTCTGTAGACCTGCTCGACGCAGAAGACATTAAAAAACAATTGAGCACTTTAACCAAGGTAACACATATTTTTTATGCCGCGTATCAAGATAAACCTACCTGGGCAGAGTTGGTAGCACCCAATTTGGCGATGCTTGTAAACGTGGTTAATGCCATTGAAAGTATTGCAAAAGACTTACAGCACATCAGTTTAATGCAAGGTTATAAAGTATACGGGGCGCATTACGGTCCTTTTAAAACACCAGCAAAAGAAACCGACGGAGGACACATGCCTCCAGAATTTAATGTTGATCAGCAACAGTTTCTTGAGGCACAGCAAAAAGGTAAAAAATGGAATTGGTCTGCGCTTCGGCCATCTGTAGTTGCAGGTACCGCATTGGGCAATCCGATGAATTTAGTTTCTGTAATTGCAGTTTATGCTTCCATATCGAAAGAACTGGGTTTGCCTTTGCGTTTCCCCGGCAAATTAGGGGCTTATGATAAGCTTTTAGATATTACTGACGCCGGATTATTAGCAAAGGCAACAGTATGGGCGGCAACCAACCCGGCCTGTGCCAATCAAGCTTTTAATATAACCAATGGTGATTTGGTGCGCTGGAATGATCTTTGGCCTAAAATTGCAGCTTATTTTAAAATGGATACTGCCCCTCCGCTTCAAATGCCTTTGCAAACCATAATGGCCGATAAATCGGGATTGTGGACACAGCTGCAAGAAAAACATAACCTGGCCAAACACAGTTATCAGGAAGTATCTTCATGGGCCTTTGGCGACTTTGTTTTTTCCTGGGATTACGATTTTTTCTCTGACGGTACCAAAGCAAGGCGATTAGGCTTTCACGAGTATATCGATACTGAAAAAATGTTTTTTGACCTGTTTGACGAACTTAAACTTAAAAAAGTTATCCCGAGTTAAATCTATGAGGTGAATTATTATTGAGTAGGATTTGTAATCATTTATCCCGCAGATCTAAAAGATGAACGCTGAGGGCACAAGGGCATGTTGGTTTCTTTGGCGCAATAGACTCCGGACTTCCGACTCTGGACTTCGGACTATTTCCATCATCCATCTTACATTTTCCATGTTTTAACTACTAAGGCACGAAGCACACCAAGGCATGTTTTTTTGCAGCATAGACTCCGGACTCCCGACTCTGGACTTCAGACTATTTCCATCATCCATCTTACATTTCCCATTCATTATCTACTGGATATTTTCACTCTTTTGACATGAATTGCAATTTGAAGAATCTATATAGAACTAATGTGCTCATAATTTAGATATTTGCAGCTGCTAACAATTTAACTGATGAAACCCTACCTGCAACTTTTCGATTTTTCTAAGAAAGTAAATTATAAAACTGAAATTCTTGCAGGTTTAACGGTAGCCATGACCATGATTCCCGAATCACTATCATTTGCTATCCTTGCGGGTTTCCCTCCCTTAACAGGTTTATACGCTGCTTTTATTATGGGTTTGGTTACGGCCATTTTAGGCGGCAGGCCGGGATTGGTTTCCGGTGGGGCAGGTGCAACGGTAATTGTACTGATTGCTTTAATGAAAACCCAGGGCATAGAATATGTTTTTGCGGCAGTGGCTTTAGCAGGGCTAATCCAGATTATGGTTGGGCTGTTTAAACTGGGCAAATTTGTGCGGCTGGTTCCGCAGCCCGTCATGTTCGGTTTTGTTAACGGACTGGCGGTTATTATTTTCATGTCGCAGCTGGAACAGTTTAAAACCCTTGTTGATGGCCGGATAACCTGGTTAAGCGGTACTCCATTATATGTGATGTTGGCTTTGGTATTACTTACCGTTGCCATAGTGATCATTCTCCCTAAAATAACCAAAGCGGTTCCAGCCTCGCTGGTGGCCATTATTGTGGTTTTTCTTATCGTTTTATGTTTTGGAATTGATACCAAACTGGTTAAAAATATTGCTTCAGTAAACGGTGGTTTTCCTCCATTTCATATTCCGAAGGTACCGCTGAATCTGGATATGCTAAAGATTATTTTCCCCTATTCGCTCATCATGGCGGGGGTAGGCTTAACAGAAGGCCTGCTTACCCTGAATCTGGTTGATGAGATTACAGCAAGCAAGGGCAATAGGAACAGAGAGAGTATTGCACAGGGAATTGCCAATATTGCAAACGGCTTTTTTACGGGGATGGGGGGCTGCCCGATGATTGCCCAAACGCTGGTTAATCTTTCGGCAGGTGCCAGGGCAAGGTTATCGGGTATTATTGCAGCCTTAACCATATTACTTATTATTTTAGTAGGTGCTCCGGTAATAGATCGTGTACCCATGGCGGCATTGGTTGGTGTAATGATGATGGTCGCCATTGGCACTTTCGAGTGGATGAGCTTTAAAGTGATTAATAAAATGCCTGCGCAGGATATCATCATTGGTATTCTGGTGGCTGTAATTACAGTTTGGCTGCATAACCTGGCCCTTGCAGTATTAATAGGGGTAATTCTTTCGGCGCTAGTTTTCGCCTGGGAAAGTTCTAAGCGGATACGTGCCAGTAAACATACCGATGCCAGTGGGGTAAAAACCTACGAAATATTCGGTCCGCTGTTTTTTGGATCGATTGCCAATTTTAATGAACTGTTTGATGTGGCCCATGATCCGCAGCATATTGTAATTGATTTTAAGCACAGCCGTGTTTTTGATATGTCGGGTATTGATGCGCTGAATAAACTAACCGAACGTTACCGTTCGCTTGATAAAAAACTCCAGTTAAAGCACCTGAGTAACGACTGTAAGCGCCTACTGAAAAATGCAGATCAGATTATCGAAGTAAACATTATCGAAGATCCCATCTATCAGGTGGCCACGGAAAGATAGATCAATTATTAAGCTTTCTTTTTTATCGGATACATCATCATTGTAGTGAAGCACTTGCTGACTACAATAGCCGAATACCCATCCTCATCCCCAAATTAATTATCGGCTTTTAATCTGAATGGCCCACCTGAGATTAAATTTTTTACTAAAACGTTTAAGTACTTTAAGAAAATAGCAACATAAATTCGTTCGATTTATTGTAATTGTTGGCTAAAAATATCCTTATTTACTGTTTTATAGGATGTTAATTTTTTAAAGTATACTGATAATATTTATTTTTTTACCTGTCTGTTTGACAGTTATTTTAATAGAATTAAATATTATTGTGCTATTTTATAAAAATTTCATAAAAATGACAATATGTTATTAAAACGTTTTAGTATATTATATATTTGAGTTAACCAAATACTAAATTTTATGAGAATCCCTAACTATTACTACCGAAGTACCTGTCTTTTTCATCTAGGACATATCTTGCCGTTTCCGAAAAAATAAGTTTTAGAAATCATTTTTTTACCAATTAAAGATCCATTAAACTATGCGATACTTATGGGCGTGCCTTGTCTTTTTTGCCGCGTTTACGTTAAACGTTTTACCAGTTTTTTCGGCTGGCAAAAAATTGCATAAAGGCCTTACAACCAATCTTTTTGTTCTGCAGGATACGACTAAAATTAAGTACGTATCGCCAACAGACTCTTTAAGGAAAGACAGTTTAGAACAAATTAAACTCAAAACAATTTACAACAAATTGTCTGGAGGTGTACGGAAAGATGTTAAAGATCTTTCGCTGTTTCCTGCTATATCCTTACAGCAAAACCTGAAAGGAAATTATGCAGGTTTATACGTACAGGAACCATCCGGCGAACCCGGCTCAATCCAGAACATGATTATCAGGGGCGCGGCGATGCCACTGCTGTCGAAGAAGGATTTATATGCCGTACAACCTTTGGTGGTATTGGATGGAATCCCCTTAATCGGTGAGCATCCTTTTGCCTTCGATATTCAGCAGTACGATTTTAACCGGATTGGTCCGGCCACTAACCTGCTTGCCGGAATTGATATCAATAACATTGCGTCTGTAGAGGTATTGAGCGATTTGGCAGGATCATCCATTTACGGTCCAAGGGGGGTAAACGGTGTGATCGTATTGACTTCAAAAGCAGCTTCGGGCAATTCGAGGAGCATCAGCTTTAATTCCTATATCGGGATGGTGCAAAAGCCAACGGTAAATACCATTAATGGTAAATATGAAAACGAATTCAGACAGCGCTTCTATGATATTTATACCACCAATGGCCGCTATTCTGATGATGAAGAATATCCTGTTTATTTGAGCGACTCGCTTAATAACGTATACAGTGGTAAATCGAACTGGACCGATTTGTACTATAAAAACGCAATGATATATGGGATAAATTTTGGCCTGACCGGCGGATCGGACCGTGCGAATTTTAGATTTTCGTTAGGGAATGCAAAAAGCCAGAGTGTTGCCGATGGTACAGGTTTAGACCGCTACAGCGCCATGTTCAACATCAACATGCGGCCGGTTAAGTGGTTGCTTTTCTCTGCCATGATTAACGGTAACCGCTTAAACCGCGATAGGAACAGAACACTTAGGGACCGATTTGCACAGATTAATTACTTTCCTGATCTCAGTGCCCCACCTGCACCCAATAAAGATTATTACGCCAGCTATTTAAACGAATACAGCAAAGGTTTTGATGACAATAAAACCAACCTGATACAGGGTTATGCCAAATTGGTGGCTACACTGGGCAAGGTTAAATTATCGTCGGCTTTTAATGTAGATTATAATGAAGGTTACAGGGATATATTTTATGCCAGAACCTTATTGCAGGGCAATAGCTACGCTTCCAACTATTATGGCTTTAACCAACGGTTAATGATTGATAATAAAGCATCATACGACTTCAAGCTGAATAACGCGCATGATTTCCATGCAGAGCTGGGCCAGTCGATGATGTGGGATATTTATAAGTACAACTATGCATATGCTTATAAAGGAGCCAATGATTATATTAAAATTAACTTATTGGATTCTGATCCAAAATTGCCTAACGGTGCTGATAATCCCAATTACCTGGTGCCAAGGGCATTTCCGAGAGAACTTACCTATCGCTTTTTAGATAAAACAGCAGATAACCTGTTATCATTTTATGGTAAAGTAAACTACTCGTATAATGATAAGTATTTCTTATCCGGAACATTACGTTTAGATGGATCATCTAACGCGCAACCAAGCAAACGCTGGTTTTATTCTCCGGTAATCTCGGGAGCATGGAATGTTAAAAACGAATTGTTAAAGGATACCAAACTGGTTGATGATTTAGTTTTAAGGGCAAGTGTTGGCCGTTTAGGCAGAACATTTACCTATGATAATTATGCCCAGGGACCACAGTATACCGCATCGGTTGGGTACACTGGTAATTTAACTGTACCCGGATACAACGCCTTCGGTGTGCTTACCAGACCCTATTCGTTTGGCTGGGTAGGTTATGGCGTGCCATGGGCCTATTCAGATCAGTTAAATATCGGGGCTGATGTAGCCATGCTGAAAAACCGACTGCATGTTTCAGTCGATTTTTACACCAAGGCTGATAAAAACCAGTTGATCGGTATTCCATCATATGCAGAATATGGTTACAAACAATCTATAGAAAGCGGAATGGATGTGAGCAATACCGGTGTCGATTTATCTATCCACGCATTGGTAATGGCTAAGCATAAATTCACATGGAATTCTTCATTAAATGTTAACCACAATAGCAACACCTTAAAAGCATTGCCAAGAGGTTTAAATGAAATTATCATCGGAAACAGGTTATTAAGGGTTGGCGAACCGGTAGATCAATACTGGTTGCTGGAAAATGAGGGCATTTATACTTCTACTTCGCAAGTTCCGGTAGTAAAAGGACAGCCATTAAAATATAACGGACAACCATTAAAAGCCGGCGATCCGAGGTGGAAAGACCAAAATGGGGATAATGTAATCGACGAAAAAGACAAGGTATTAAAAGGACATTCCTTGCCAACGCTTTCGGGTGGTTTTGATAATGCTTTTACCTATGGCAACTGGAGCCTGAGCACCAATTTATACTTCAATTTGGGCAGGAAGCTGATTAACCAGGAAATGGCCAGCCGCTTCGACTTTGTTAACCGCGAAGGTAATACCGATGTAAGCTCAGTAAAAGAAATTACTTTTTGGGAGAAACGTGGCGATTATAGCAAATATCCGCTATACAATCCATGGAGTACCGTTATTCCTTACCGTTTAGACCAGGATCTTTTTCTTGAAAATGCCTCATTCCTTAAATTAAGATCGGTATCGGTAGGTTATGAGTTAGGTAATCTGTTGAAGAAAAGGAATATAAAGATCAATAAATTCTTTGTTTACGGCGCGGTAAGCAATGTATTTGTCATCACACCATACACCGGACAAGATCCTGAACTGGTGAGCTACGATGGCATCGATACCGGCTATGGTCAGCCGATACCAAGAACATACACCTTAGGCGTTAAAATGGAATTATAATATGGAAATAGCTACTCAAAATACATCAATAACGATGAAAAATATATTATACGCATTTCTGCTTATTGTAATGGCTTTAACCGGCTGCAATAAAGCGTTAGAAACCGACTCGAGCAGGGTGGTGGGCGAAAAAAATATGTGGAATACGGTAGAAGATGCCCGTGCCGGAATTCTGGGGGTTTATGCCTTAACCAGAGCCGCACTATCTGACAACAACAGTCACTGGATTTATGGCGACGTAAGACCAGGTGAATTTACAAGTCCGAAGAGACAGGATTTAAAAGCGGTTATCAGCAACAACTTAAATGCATCTTATCCTGTGGTAGAGTCACTTTCTGATTGGACCAGGTTTTATGCCATTGTTAATGGTGCTAATGTTTTTCTGGAAAATATTGCGCACGTTAAAGCAACCGATAAACGCTACTCAGATAATAACATGACGGTAGATATTGCGCAAGCCAGGTTTTTAAGGGCTTTTGCTTATTTCTACATGGTGCGCATCTGGGGTGATGTTCCTTTTATTATTTCATCAAATGAAGGTGCTTTCGAAAATAAAGCCAGAGAAAAACAAGCCAAGGTTTTAGCCTGGGTAGAATCGGAAATATTAAGGGCCGCGGCCGATCTGCCCTATATTTATAGTGGAAACGATATTCAGCAACCAGGCGATTATTATAATGAAGGCGGCGGAAGATGGGGGGGCGCTTTAGCGACTAAAGTTACCGCTTATGCTGTGCTATCGCATGTTGCTGCGTGGAATGCTGATTATGCTAACGTTGCCAAGTATACCAAATTTGTTGAAGATAATTATGGCAGAAGCGGCGGCGGTTTTACCTCCACTACCGATTTAAGCAACTCTAACGGTTTCTTTTACAATAAAAACAACCGACAGATGTTTGGCTTTAATTCAGATTATGGTCACATTGATGGTTCATCAACCGGGCATATTGAAGAATTAACCCTTGCAGAGCCCATTATTACCAAGTCGGTTCCTGATATCTATCTGCCAAAAGATTCGATCTTAAAATATTTCAATTTACAGAAAGATGAAAGATTCTCTATCGATACATTGGGCCAATCGAAATTCGACAGGTATTTCACTAATTTAAATGGTAAATATCCAATTTTCAGTAAAATCAAGGTTATTCAGGGTGGCGGTACCGATCCAAACTTCAGGTATTTTACCAGTGCGTTAATCTTTACCCGTTTAGAAGATATTGTACTGTTAAGGGCCGAAGCATTATCAGTTTTAGGTGATCAACAGGGTGCCATACTGGAATTAGTGCAGGTAATGAGCAGAAGGGTTACCTCGGGTACTACACTTTCTTTTAACCTGAGTAGCGACGATATTATTAAAATGATATTCGAAGAAAGACACCGCGAACTATTGGGAGAAGGGCATAGGTGGTACGACTTAATCAGATACAATAAAATTAAGCAGAACGATGCCAAATTTATGACCCTCATCAATTCGGGTGGGATCTACTGGCCGATATCGCGCAGGCTGATCGCTCAAAACAGTTTATTAACTCAGAATCCTTACTGGCGCTAAATAATATTGATATGAAAAATTTTATAAAATATATTGGTGTGCTAACAATACTCTTGTTATTCACCATCATTTATTCGGCTTGTAAAAAAAATGGGGGCTATTACGATGTAGAAGATAGCGCTGCACCATTTAATGGAAACATATATGAATATTTAAAAAGTAAACCAGGGGTATACGACTCGTTAATTGTGGCGGTTGATAGAATGGGTTTGAAGAAAACGCTGACCGATAGTAATGTAACGCTTTTTGCGGTTACCAACCCTAGTTTTCAGTTGGCCTTAAGAAACTTAAATACCTTAAGAAAACAATCGGATAAGGACCCGCTGTTTTTATCGAATATTGATGGAATACAGTTGGATACCATGGTTTCTTACTACATCATCAGAGGCGTAAAACCTTCTGATTCTTTAAAACTGCAGGATGGACTTAATTTAACCAGTGTTAAAGTAGGTTATCCCATGCATGCCAAGTCGGTGCGGGGTTCTGCCTCGGGTGAGGTGGGTGCCGGACCCGAAGTGATTCAGTTTAGCAATACCAAAAAGAGCAAATTTATCAGAAACTGGTCTAGCAGTACCACTGCTTCAAACAACATCAAAACCAAAAATGGCATTGTGCATGTAATCAGTCCCGATCATATTTTCGGTTTCGATGGCTTTGTTACCCGCTTAACTTTTATTCCACCTCCGCCAAACTTAATGGTTACCGTGGGTGGTACCTTCTCAGCTAACCGCGAAAACGGTGGTGGACCAACTAGCGGGGAAAACTCTAAAAAAGTGATCGATGGGGATGATCATACCAAGTTTTTATGCGATTTGCAAGGGTTTTTAACCATGCAGTTTAAACTTAAAACGCCGGAGGTATCTTCTGTTTATACTTTAATATCGGCAAATGATGCAGTAGAAAGAGATCCGAAAGCCTGGACTTACGAAGGCTCGCAGGATGGTGTAAACTGGACCGAGTTACACCGGGTAAGCAACTTCTTTTTTGAAGAAAGGTATCAGCAAAAAGTTTTTAGGTGTACCAATACCGTTGCCTACCAGTACTACCGCATCAATATTACGGAGTTAAGAAGTGGAGGTACCTTCCAGCTTGCAGAATGGACTATAAACAAATCGAAATAGGGTGATGGGACATAGAAAAAATAAACTAACGAAACTTATGAAGTCAATCGTAAAAATAGAAATGGTTGTGGTTTTGTTTGCATTAATCGCTTTTAGCGGATGCAAAAAACTGTACGACCTGCCTGAAGAAAAAGATTACCTAAGTAATAATGTAAACTTTAGCAATAAAGTATTTGAACCGATTATTGGCAGAACCAACTTAATGGGAGGTTTTAACGGCGATAATTCTACGCAACCCATCACCTTTGAAATTGTAAATGCACGTTTTGGTGATGGTAAACCGGTTACCGATATTTTTCAGAAAGTACCCACTTACGTGTTCATTGCGCCATACACCGGCTTGGAAAAAAGTCTGGCAGAAATAGAGGCTAAAAGAAAGATAGAAGTACACTCTTTATTCGAGATACGCTCGTCGGGAGAGTTTATCCTTTGGGGCTCATCTACTAACCAGTTAATCAAACCAAGACCAATTGATAGTACAAACTTCTCTCAGGATACCCGCTTTTTTGATGTGAAAATTAAAAATACTGGTGGCGAACGTTTAATCAGAGATTTACAGATCAGACCTTTCAGAGAAAGACCTTACGAGCCTTCTAACGATTTTAATGCTTACTCCGGTTTGCCTGCTCCCGATCCTAAATTTCCGCTGGATAAAAAGTTGAGGGATTATATCCGCCCATATCTAAATAATGTGGTTGGTGCGACAACAAACAAAAATCTGATCAGTAACAACGATCAGAAAGATGTAGTGGTATATATCCGTCCGTTTACAGGCGGTAATGGTCACTCGCTCCGCATTAAAGCCTTAAATAAGGATTCAGTTGAAATTAATCCTTCTTCCTTTAACGAAACCGTTTGGGATAAAATGATTCATGGTTTTAACATGCAGAAAACGGATAAATACGTTCAGTATGATGTGGCTTATCCCATTCCATTGGTAGAAATTCCAACTTTTTATGCGCCGGGAGGATCGAGAGCGAAAGCACAGTTGAGTTACTCCAGGGGGGCTTTTGGTGGTGGCCGTATCATTGCCAATTTCGGGGTCGATTTTGCCATTTACCAGGCCGGAGATTGGGAAATTGTATTTCACTTCAAAACAGATAATCCAAAGTTTATCAGCGAATAGGCAATATTTAAAGCTAATATGATGAAAAGAAATATACTTTTTTATACATTACTTGTGGTGTGTATAATGCTTGGCACCAGTGCTTTTTCGCAGGAGAAATTTAACCTTGTGAATGGTACCGTTGTTGATAAAGAAACAAAACAAGGCGTTCCGGGTGTATCTATTATTTTAGAAAGCACCAATAAAGGATTAACGCAAACCAACGGCAGCGGAAAATTTTCAGTTAACGTACCCGAGGGTTCTACTTTAATATTCAAGTTTATTGGTTACAATACACAGCGTGTAAAAATTACCAATCAGAATAATATTACCGTAACCATTTCTGAAGACCGCAAAGAGCTGGATCAGATTGTTATTGTGGCCTACCAGAAAAGGTCTAAACAAACCACTACAGGATCTTCTGTTTTAATTCAGGCCAAAGAGGTTCAGGATATTCCGGTTTCTAACGTTGAGCAACTTTTACAGGGTAAAGTACCGGGATTAAACATTCAGAACAATACCGGAGCGCCAGGTTTCAGGGGTTCGGTGCAAGTTCGTGGTTTATCCAGTTTAAGTATCTCGGGCAGCGGTAACGAATCATTTTTGCAGCCAACTTCACCGCTTTATATTATTGATGGTGTGCCCTTAGATGCGGATAAAGCTGCAGAGTTTGGTTTTCAGAGCCAGGGACCGGGTGTGAGTCCGCTTTCATTAATCCCTCAGGAAGATATCGAAGACATCCAGATTTTAAAAGATGCGCAGGCAACCTCTATGTATGGTTCGCGGGGTGCATACGGGGTAATTATCATCACCACCAAAAGAGGTAACTCTAAAGTTCCGAGAATTAGATATGTATCCAATTTCTTCGTTAAAACTCCACCAAAACTTCGCGAAACTTTAGGTGGTAATTCGGAAAGATCATTAAAAATCCAGCAGATTATTTTAAATGCTTCCAATGTGGACGATATCAGGCGGATTTCCAATACTTCATTCCTGGCCGATAGTTTAAATGCTTATTGGAACAACTCTACCGATTGGCAGGATGTATTTTTTCAAAATACCTACAACCAGAGTCATAACCTGGCTTTAGATGGCGGCGATCCTCGATTTAACTATAAAGCCAACTTAGGATATTATACCGAAAAAGGGGTAATCAAAAACACTGGTTATAATCGTTACAACCTCAATATGAACATGGAGTTTAAACCAAACGATAAATTTAGATTTTTTGGTTTTATTAACGGTTCGGTAGGAAAGCAAAACAAAGGAAATGGTGTAGGTTTATTACAATCGGGGGTAGCTGCAAATGGTCAGGTATCTACCTTATTGCCGCCACCATCTTTTTATCAGGCATCAGGAGGGGTTTTATCGGCATTACAAACATTAAACGATAACAATTCCAGAAACTTAAGAACTAACGTAGAAGCACGTTACGAGTTTATTCCAGGTTTGGCTGTATCATCTACTTTAAGTTACGATTATACTTCCGATACCGAATCTACCTTTACGCCGGCGGCGGCAAATGGGCAGTTTGCTAAGGTATACGATTATGTAGGCAGAAATTTCCAGTTGTACAATAGAAATGGGATTACCTACGCCAAAACCTTTGGCGAAAAACACAGTCTTTTTGTAAACACCTTTAACGAAATTTACAAACAGGGCGCTCAGGCTGGTATTACCCGCCAGGAAAGAACACCTAACGATCAGTTACAGGGGCCATTGGGTTACGATGCCTACTACTCGCGTGGTGGAGGGGTATTGTCTAACTATAAAAACGCAACCATTGCATCATTTGCAGGTTCGGTATCCTACGATTATGATAAAAAATATGTAGCCGAATTTTCTTACCGTTTAGATGGTACCTCATCCAGCGGATTGGAAAATCCATATTCTAAAAACCCTTCCATTGGTTTAAGGTGGAACTTTAATAAAGAGAACTGGCTGGCCGATATGAAATGGTTATCGTACGGAAGTTTGAGGTTAACCTGGGGACAAAATATTGTGCCAACGGGTAATCTCCAAAGTATTTATGGTATTTATAACCTGAACAATAACTTTAACAATAACCCAACCATTGGAATCGATTATGATATTATTCCAAATCCTAACTTAAAACCAACCACAACAAGTCAGTACAACTTAGGTTTCGATTTAGGGTTATTTAACGATAAAATCTCTGTAAACTTCGATACCTATTTTAAAAAGGTTGATAATTTATTGTTCGACAGGCTTTTATCGAATACGACCGGATTTAATAAACTGGCGAGTAACGATTTAGGTATTGCCAATTACGGATCGGAGATCATGATTACTGTGAGACCTGTTGCGAGCAAAGATTTTGATGTATCGGTTTCTGTAAATGGTGCACTTAACCGCGATGTGCTGTTAAAACTTCCGGCAGAATATAACGGGCAGTTCATCAAATTTGATGGTTCCGGTTACCTGCAACACAACGTTTACCGCGTAGGTAGAAACACACTATCTAACTATTTAAGAATCAATCAGGGCGTTTACCAAACCGATGCTGATGTGCCAACCGACCCTGTAACGGGTAAGCGCTATCAATCTAACGGGCAGTTTTTCTTAGGAGGTGATCCGATTATGAAAGATGTAAACGGAGATTATATTTTAGATGGCCGCGATTACGAAGTTACCGGTAATTCCCAGCCTTTAATCACAGGTGGTCTGTCAACCAATATCAGGTATAAAAAATGGGGCTTAAATGTTTATGCCACTTACACGGCCGACAGAACCATTTTAAATAATGCCCTGGCCGACAGGATAGCCATTATGCGCGATCCCTATTCATTAAAATCGGTGGTGCCATTAAACGACCTTAACATCTGGACCAAACCAGGGGATATTGCAAAATACCCATATCCGTATGATTACAAAAGGTTTGATCAGATCCAGCCATTAAGGGCCGACCAAACACTTTGGCAGGAAAGCGGAACCTATTTAAAAATAAGTAATGTAACCCTTTCTTACATGTTCGATAAAAAGTTTATCGCCCGTTTCGGAATGAGCAGTTTAAGGGTATATGCCTCTACAGATAACCTGATTACTTTTTCTAAGTACACCGGGCCAAATCCTGAAAACGTAACCACACTGGGTCGCGATATTTCTACAGGATATCCTGTTCCGCGTACTTATAACATTGGTGTACAGTTAGAACTTAATACAGGCAATTAATAGATATTATTATGAAAAAGTTTATCATTTATTCTTTGATTTTAGCAGCATCGTTTTCATTGCCTGCTTGTAAAAAGTTTCTGGATATCCAACCTTTAGATAAGTTATCAGGAAATAACTTCTTCCAATCTAAAGAAGATGTAGAAGCCAATATTTACGATTTATCGCGTATTGTTTTCGGTAAGTTTAACGAAACGCATTTTATAGGCGCAACAGGCGAATACCGCTCTGGCGAAGTATTATACGAAAGCCAGTCTGATTTAGCACCAGCCCGCGAGTTTGTCGAAATTTTAGGTAAAAACAACCTGTTAGGTTTATTATCAGGCGGTCGCCCATGGGATTTTTACAACTTCAACAGAATTACCGATTGGACCGATTATTACCGTGCGATACAAGGTGCCAACATTCTAATTGCGAAGCTGGACGAAGGTGTACCCGGACTTAGCGATGTGCAGAAAAACCAGTATAAAGCTGAGGCTGCATTTATCCGTTCGCTAAGTTATTTTATCATGGTCAGGTTATATGGCGATGTGGTGTATTATACCGATGCTTTCCACTCTACAGCTTTGCCTCGCGAAAATTTTGTTTCCGTATTAAACAAATGTATAGCTGATCTTAAAACCTATAAAAATCAAATTCCATGGACCTATACCGACCCATCTTTAAAAGGAGTAAGGGCCAGCCGCGGGAGCATCATTGCCTTAATTATGGAAATGAACATGTGGAATGCGGGTTTTGATGCCAACAATTCGAAAAAATATTATCAGGAAACTGCCGATTTAGGTCGCGAAATGATTGCCAGCGGTGCATACAGGTTATTGCCGATTACAGAATGGGCTACCGTAATTAAAGGAAGATCAGACGAGAGTTTGTTCGAGTTTTACCGCAGTATAAACTACGGCGATCAAAATACCAACACTGCGCCTGTGGCCGATATGTTTTTGCATTATCCATACAAAAGGCCAGAATATACCCACCGGGTAAGTTTTGCTTATTTCAGAGGAGAATACATGCAGAAAATTTTTCAGGATGGTAGCGATAAGCGAATTACCACCTGGTTTAACGAAGATATTTATGCCGATAATGGAAAATTTATGATGTTAAAATTTGCGCAGAATTCTTTCTCAACCGGTGAAGAAGATGCCAACCCTGATAACACATTCATGATTTTCAGGTATGGTGGCGAAATTTTACTCGCCGCAGAAGCACTTGCCGATTTAGGAGAAGACGCCGAAGCCACTAAGCTGGTGAATATGGTAAGAGACAGGGCGCAGGCATCAAGATATGCTGGTGGGGGTGGCTCTACCCTAAAGGATTTTATTTTTTACGAAAGATCCAGAGAATTAATTGGCGAAGGGCACCATTATTTCGATTTGGTGCGTACCAAAAGAATTTTAAGCAGCCAATGGTCGTACAACGTACTTACTTCAGATAAATTTAGCCGTGGCGCATGGACCTGGCCAATAAACGGAAATGCTTTAAATAACAATCCATTTATGCGGTTAAACGATTATTGGGTTAATGGTGGTAATTAATTTTAAATAGAAATTATACAAGATATGAAAAAGCTAATTATTGCATGTGCAGCACTTTTACTTGTTTTAAATGCCTGTAAGCGTGATGAGTATTATATAGATGGAGGGAAGGCGAAGGCAGAATTTGATGGGAACATGATGCAGTATCTTCAGGCCAAAAAAGTGCCTTTTGATACAGTGGCCCAAATTGTAAAACTGGCTGGGATGGAACAACAGTTCAGTTCGGAGAATTTCACCTTTTTTGCTTTTGATGATGATGTAGTGCGGAGAACAATCGGCAATATCCACACCAACGAAAGAGATAGAAACCCAAAGTTCGAATCCTTAAACCAATTACTTTATGAATCGGGAAGAGATACCGTAAAAACCCTCGATCAGATCAGTCCGGCCGTTTGGCGTAAATACCTGCAACGTTATATGTTTAAAGGTGTAAACATGTTAAAAGATTATCCGCAGATCGATCTGAACTTAAGAAGTATTTACCCTGGCGCCCTACACTACGATTATAACAATGATGTAGCCAACATTGGGGTCGTTTTTTACGATGCCAACGGAATTAAATACATCGGTTACAGGCAGCTTGTGCTCTCTTATATCCCCGATGTATCAAAACCGAACGATAACTGGTACCCCAATTATGTTGCATCATCTGATATTAAACCCACCAACGGAATGGTACACTCGTTAAGATACCAGGGTGCTTACCTCGGTTTCAATTTATATGAGTTTTTTAATGATGTATATAACACTGGTTTAACACCAAGTAATAATAATTAGCCTGTTATAATTTTAAAAGAATAGAATCATGAAAAAAATAAAATACATGCTAATCGTATTTTTTCTATGCTCCTTAGTTATACAGGGATGTAAGAAAGAAGAAGAATTAGGCGAAGATCCATATGCAGATGGGAAGGCTCCACTGGGTATCAGCATTAGCCAAACTTTATTACCGGTTCCGGCAGAAGGGATTGTAGGTACTACCGTAACCGTACAGGCCAAAGGTTTACTGCCTTTTAAAGATAAATTAACGTTTATGTTCAACGGCGAAAAAGCAGAAGTGCTTAGCGTTACCGAATCGGCTATCGTGGTGAAGGTTCCCGATGCCGGAAGTACAGGGATCACCTCCATTGCTATTGGCGATCAGCTGATTTTAGGTCCGCAGTTTACGGTATCAGGCCTGATAAAAAACGACATCACCTTTAAGGCAACAGCCGGAACAAATGGTTATGTGAGTCAGTTTTACGAAATGATTGATGGCAGGGCACTGGTACTTGGCAGTTTTACCAATTATGATAATAAAGGATTAATTACACCGATTAACAGAATTGCCAGAACCTCTTTAGATGGCGATTACGACCGTACTTTCAGAACAGGCAGGGGCGCAAATGGCTCGCTATCAAGAGTAATCGAAATTGGCGGACGTTTCATCATCGCCGGTGGCTTTAGTGGCTATAACCAGCGTACAGAGCACATCAGCAATATAACCAGTTTATATCCTAATGGCGCTATTGATACCATTAAAATCCAAACCAAGCGGAAACCAACCTTAACCGATACGGTTACCCAAAAATGGTTTCCTAAATTTAATGGTGGTACCAACGAATACATTAGCCGCATTTACCCGCATCAGGGCAAAATTCTGGCAACAGGTAATTTCAGGTATTACGTAAAAAGAACTTACGATAAAGACAATTACGATTTTACCAGAGATACCGTAATTCTGGATAGTACCGAAATCCGCCAGATTTTAAGGTTCAATTTAGATGGTTCTCTAGATAAAACCTATCGTTTTAATACCGCAACCAATAAAGGTAATGTGAGTGCAAATGGCCCTATTGATACCTATATGCATACCGATGCCGCCAACCTTGAAAAGTTAATGGTGTTTGGAAACTTCAGCACCTTCGATGATCAGCCTGCAGTACGTATTTTAAGGTTAAATGCCAATGGCACTAAAGATGCAAGCTTTAACCCAGGTAGTGGGGTAGATAACGCGATAACATCACTTACCTATAATGCCACCACCAGAAAATACCTGATTACTGGCGCATTTACAAAGTACAATGGTAAACCTGTATACGGAATGGCCCTAATTAATGAAGATGGCAGTCTGGATGAATCTTTCACCGCTAAATTCTTCGAAGGCGGTTACCCTTATTTTGCCCGCCAGCTTTCAGGAGGATTAATTGTAGTAAGCGGTGGTTTTAAAAAGTACAACAACGTAACCAGAAACGGTTTTATGGTGCTTACCCCTGCAGGACTGCTTGCGCCGGGATATAATGCTACCGGACCATTTTCGGGAGGCCTTTCTGATGTGATTGAAACGAAATCTGCAGACGGCAAAAAAGCACTGTTATTAATCGGAGGTTTTAACCGCTTTGATAACCAACCTTTTTATAACATCGTTAGGGTAACGATCGAATAACCAGAAGCCAATTAAATATAAATTAAGATGAGCATGACGAAAAAATATAAATTGCTGCTGGCTTTAATGGCCACCGTAATTACAACAGCCATATTTTCCTGCAATAAAGATTTCGATAGAAAACTTGTAGATAAAGACGGTACCGATACCACAAAAGTAAGATACGGAAGCCGTAAGATTTTATACCTGGTGGTTGATGGAGCAAGGGGACAATCGGTAGCGGCAGCTAATATTCCAAATATTACGGCGCTTTTACCACATTCCGTTTACAGTTGGGTGAGCTTAAATGAACCCGAAGCTACACAGAATGCCAGCAACTGGGCGAGTATGTTAACCGGAGTGAAAAAGGCGAAACACCTGGTAAATGATGATAACCTGAGTAATAATAACCTGCAGAATTACCCGGTCATCTTTAAAAGAATTAAAGAGAGCAGACCACAGACCAAAATTGTGGCACATACCCCATCTCCGGTTTTTAAATCATTAACAACAGGTGCAGATATCAGCACTTTGGCCACCAACGATGATCAGGTTAAAGCTTCGGTAATTAACGATTTAAATACCGATACCGCTTCAGTAATTTTAGGCCACTTTACCGATGTGGATAAAGCCGGCGCACAATATGGTTACGATAATTCGTTCCCGAACTATAAATCGGCAATAGAAAAATTCGATACCGGAGTGGGCGAGATGATGGCTGCATTAAAAAAACGTCCTAATTATGTTAACGAAGACTGGCTGGTTATTATCGCCTCTAGTGATGGTGGTGCATTTACCCTTCCACCCAATACCGACGATCAAACCATTTTTAGCAAACCGGCAAATAATGCTTTTATCATTTACTATAGCGCCAGTTATAATAAACGAATCCTGGTAAAGCCTTTTACAGGTAACCGGTATTTGGGTAAAACCGTAAAAATGACTGGTACAGCCATTAGGGCTGAAGTGGCCAGCGAAGATGCAGGTGTTTACAATATAGATGATACCACCAAAATGACCATCGAGCTTAAAGTTAAAAAGAACCGGGAGCAGATTTCATATCCGAGTATTTTAGGTAAAAGAAACGAATGGTCTAGTGGTCACCCGAGTGTGGGTTGGGTTATTTATTTAGAAGACCGTTACTGGTATTTCGAATGGAGGGGTACAAAAGATGGCGATTACCGTCAATGCAGAGGTGCTGATATCGTTCAGGGCAGATGGGAAAATCTTTCGGTTAAATTAGAACAACGCGGTAACCAAAGGTTTATCAGAACTTATACCAACGGAAAATTTAACAACGAGTTAGAAATTACCGGATCGGGTTCTTTAGCTAATTCGAATGCATTGAAACTGGGTTATTTAAATGGCCAGGGCCATGGAGAGCCTGATTATTACGTAACCGACATCCGTTTCTTTAAACTAGCTGTTCCGGATGGTGTAATTGAGCAATACTCTTGCGAAACATCAATCGATCAGAGCCACCCTTCATACAACTTCCTGGTTGGCTATTGGCCGGCAACTGATGGCAATGGCGATAAGATGATTGATCTTTCTTCACAGGCCCGCGATTTTAAATTGCAGGGACCATACGTTTGGGAAAATTTTAACGATTTAATCTGTCCGCCTTCAACCAGCTCCTTAGCGCTCCTGGTTCCGCAAACCACTGATATACCCGCACAAATGGTGAACTGGTTAAAAATTGCCAATAACCAGCGATGGGCGCTTGATGGCAGGGTTTGGTTAGACCAATAAACAAGAATATGATCATTTAAATATCGAACATGAAAAAAATTATATACACCGTATTAATGGGTTTGACAATCATGATTGTTGCCTATTCTTGTAAAGAATCTCAAATAGATGATTTGGATCTACCGCCTTCGGCAAGCAGAAGTATTACCGGCGAAGGAATTGTTGTGGGCAATGTATCAATAGATAACCAGTTTGTTAAAGTTCCCTTCAAAATTTCCCTTTCTGGAACTGCGGAAGAAGCTTTTCAGGTAGGCTTAACCCTAAATAACGATACGGTAACGCAATTAATCAATAATGGTGGTTTAACCAATGCGGTGCTCATGCCTTCCGCTGCGGTAGAATATCCAAACGTAATTAATGTGTCGTATGGAACAGATAATGCCGAAGGAGTGGCCATTGTTCGCCGCTCGGTATTGGAGCGTTATTTTGGTAAAAAAGTGGTTTTTGCCTTAAAACTTTCAGCACCAGGTAAAGGCAATAAAATTGCCAATGGTAAATCGAATATCCTGGTGATCATCAACACCGAAGAATTATTAAAATCTACCGATATCCATTTTTTAAGTTTTCAGGGTGGAGGGATTTATAACGTAACTCAGGGACCTAACTATCAGGTAGGACCTGCTGGGGTTATTATCCCCCTCATTATCAGTCTCGATAATGCACCTTCAACAGCCTTTAATGTGAAAATCAGGGATAATGTAGATACTATTGCCACCCTGGTATCAAGCGGGGTATTGCCGGCAAATGCGATTCACCTGGCGGCTAAAGATTTTACTATCGATACTTTGGTGAGATTTAATACCGGTGCAACGAATGCCATAGTGAGGTTATCTATTCCATGGCCGGTATTCGATGCAAATATTGTGGCCAATAAAAAATTCGCCTTTGCCTTAAGCTTGAGCGATAATACCAATCATGTTATCCATCCTACAAAAGGAAAAGTAATTGTGGTGGTTGATCCAAGTGTAAACCTGGATAACAACTCGCCAATTATTGGAAATGGAACAGGTTTGATTGCCAAATATTACACCAATACACAACTGGCACCAGACGACGGGCGCGAGCCTTTTGCAACCCGGGTAGATGGTACGATCGAATTCTCGGGCGATGGCTGGCCGGATAATGTAAAAAATACTGCCGGCGCTTCTTTGAGCAGGGATAACTTCGCTACCAAATGGGTGGGCGAGTTCCTGGCACCGGTAAGGGGCGACTATATTTTCTATCAAACCCGTTGGGATGATGGATCGAGACTATTTATCAACGGAAAAGCCATTATCGACGATTATACCACACAGTGGGATAAACCAGAACGAAAAGCAACCATTCGTTTAGAACGTGGTATCAGATATAAAATTGAAGCACATCACCGCGAAAATGTTGGCGGACAACAGGCATATCTCGAATATGAAGTTCCATCAGCAGGTATAACCGGTAAACGTGCCGTACCAAGAACACAATTATTTCCAACTCCTTAAACTTGAATAGATATGAAAAGTAATATGAAAAGATTATTGGGTACATGCTCACTCTTACTACTCATTGTAATGTTAACCGTGAAATGTAAAAAAAGCGAAAACGTAGAGATTGTTCCGGAAGTAGAAGAACCAAAGCCTACAGCTGGTTTTACCTTTGTAAAACCCGACACCTTAAAATTTTTAGAGTACCAGTTTACCGGAAGTTCTACAAATTATAAAAGTTTATTGTGGCAGTTTGGCGATGACAGTACCTCTGTTGCCGTAAACCCGAAACATACTTACCGTTTCCCGGGAAAATATAAGGTAACCTTAACAACCAGAAATGGCCAGGGCTATACCGCTGCCAAAGAAGTCGTGCTTAATGTGGTCGATCCGACGATAAATTACTCCATTTGTGGCGAAAATTACATGAAAACCATTGGCGGTAAATTTTCAGTTAACCTGGAGGCTGGTGCAGGAGCAGATTCTGGCGAAGGCTCCAAAAAACTCGTCGATCAGGATATCAATACGAAATTCTTACAGGCCGGTTTCGATGGTACGCAAAAATGTACCTTCGAATTAAATACCCCACAGGTGGTAGGTGCTTATACCCTAACTTCGGGTAATGATGCTGCAGACCGCGATCCAAGATTCTGGATTTTGCAAGGTTCTTTAGACGGTATCCAGTATACCGATTTACATACGGTAACAGTATGCCCCTGGGAGAATACAAACGATGGTCCGAGTAGGAAACAGACTAAACTTTTCCACTTCGATAATTACATTGCTTACAAATTTTACCGTCTTTACATTAAATCGAATAGAGGAAGCCGCGTGTTTCAACTGGCCGAGTGGACCATCAACAAAAAACAACCTTAGCTTATAGGTTTTACACACAATTTGAAAGATACATGGAGCTTAAAAACTTCATGTATTTTTTTGAAGGTTGTTTTTAAGTGTCATTTAGACAATTAAAACCGGACTTCCCTTGCAAAAAGTAAATTATATTTTATACATTAGTAAAACGTTTAACTAACGCTGAATCTAACCATAATATAAATCAGATTTCAATACACACACAAATTATGAACAAAATCAACACTTTAAAATTTTTAGGCATACTGGGCTGCATGTTTGCAGGCAACATGCTCAAGGCACAGGAGCGAAAGGCGCCGGCTTATCCCTTAATTACGCATAATACCTATTTCAGTATTTGGTCTAACACAGATAAATTAAACGAATCTGCTACCCAACATTGGACAGGTGCCGATCATTCTCTTTTAGGAATGATTAATGTTGACGGTGGTATTTATCGCTTTTTAGGTAAAGAAACCACTACCTATAAAACGGTTGTACCTGCTTCAGATGAAAAAGCTTATGAAGTAAAATATACCGAAACCGAACCCCAAGGCGATTGGAAGGCAGCCAACTATACCGCCAGCAACTGGCAAACGGGTAATGCACCCATAGGAGACGATGCCAAAAACGTGAAAACATTATGGAAATCGCACGATATCTGGGTAAGAAGAACTTTTAATATAGTTAACCCGGCAGCAATAAACGAGTTGTTTTTAAAGATCAATCACGATGATAATATTGAGGTTTACCTAAACGGGAAGAAAATTTACACCAAAGAAGGCTGGACCAATAATTTCCAATACATTGCGTTAAGCAACAGCGATAAAAGCGCATTAAAAGCTGGATCGAACGTAATTGCGATTCATTTAATCAATACTGCAGGTGGCCGTTTCCTTGATTTTGGTTTGGTAGACCGCTTAAAAGATAATGCCGAAAAAGTACAGATCGCTAAGCAAAAAAGTGTTGATATTAATGCCACACAAACCATTTATAACTTTACCTGCGGTAAGATCGATTTAAAATTAACGTTTACCTCTCCCTTGTTAATGAACGATTTGGGTTTATTTGCACGTCCGGTTTCTTATGTTTCCTATCAGGTAAAAGCAAACGACGGTAAAACCCACCAGGTAAAAGTATACTTAAGTGCATCGTCAAACATTGCAGTTTATCGTCCTGCGCAGGAAGTTACCGCAAGCAAATACAGCACCGCTAAATTATCGGTATTAAAAACGGGCACGGTAGAACAGCCAGTTCTTCAAAAAGCGAGTGATGACATGCGGATTGATTGGGGTTACTTTTATGTGGCTGCGCCAAAAACAAGCAATGCCATCCAGTTTGTAACGGCTGAAAAAGATGCTGCTGACGCTTTTAGAAAAGGCAATTCAGCTTCAACCGCTAAACAGGGTAAAATGCTCGCATTAAATACCGTTATCCCTTTTGGAGCCGTAGGTAAAGCTGCAGTAGAAAAATATATTGAACTGGGCTATGATGAAATTTATTCTGTTCAATATTTTAACAAAAATTTAAGGCCATGGTGGAATACCTCAGGCAAAGAAACCATCGAAGCGCAACTAACCGCTGCTGCAGATGAGTACAAAACGGTGATCCAGAAATGCGAGGCTTTTAATAAAACTTTATATGCCGATGCCTTAAAATCAGGCGGTAAAGAATATGCCGATTTATGTGTTTTAGGTTATCGCCAGAGCATTGCAGCACATACTTTGGTAAAGAGTCCGCAAGGCGAGATTTTATGGTTATCTAAAGAAAACAACAGTGGAGGTTTCATCAATACCGTCGATGTAACTTACCCTTCGGCACCATTGTACCTGATTTATAACCCCGAATTATTACAGGGCATGTTGAACGGTATTTTCTATTTCAGCGAAAGCGGAAAATATCCTCATCCCTGGGCTGCTCACGATTTAGGAACTTACCCATTGGCAAACGGACAAACTTATGGCGAGCCGATGCCGGTTGAAGAATCGGGTAACATGATTATTTTAACGGCTGCCATTGCCAAAGCACAGGGAAATGCCGATTATGCCAAAGCACATTGGAAAACCTTAACCACCTGGGTTGATTATTTAACCAAAGAAGGTTTGGATCCAAAAACACAGTTATGTACCGACGATTTTGCTGGTCACCTGGCCCGTAATGCCAACTTATCGGTAAAAGCGATTGTAGGCATTGCCAGTTATGCGCAGATGGCACAAACCCTAGGTTATGATGATGTAGCTAAAAAATACAGGGCTATTGCCGAAAGTATGGTGCCGAAATGGATAGAAATGGCCGATGCCGGCGATCATTATGCTTTAACTTTTGATAATAAAAATACATGGAGCCAGAAGTATAACCTGGTTTGGGATAAAGTTTTAAAGTTAAACCTGTTTCCGCAAAAGATATACGAAACCGAAACCAAATACTACCTGACTAAACAAAATAGATACGGTATTCCATTAGATAGCAGAAAAGCCTACACTAAAAATGACTGGATTCTGTGGACGGCTACCTTTGCACCAACACAAAGCGAATTCGAAGCCCTGGTTCATCCGGTTTACAAACATGCTATCGAAACCGAATCGAGAGTGCCTTTGAACGATTTCTACGATTCGAACACAGGTATCCGCGATAATTTTAAAGCGCGTAGCGTAGTGGGCGGTTTTTATATGAAAATGCTTGCCGATAAACTAGCCGGTAAATAAAATCTTACCCTTCAAAATTAACAATTCAAGGACCTGTATTTAGTTGCAGGTCCTTTTTTATTCCCCTTGGTCTGTGTCCTCACAGACCAACTAGACATACTCAAGCGAGACCTATCGGTTGGTGGCTCACCTACCGAAATGAAGGTGTGCTTACTAAAATACTTTTTATGATTAGGAAATGGATGGCCTGTAGTTCCTGGCGGTTTGCAGCCCCGCCATTCGCTGTAGCTCCGATGGAAGGATCGGAGGCTGCCGCTACTGTCGGGTTTAGGCACAAAGGCTGGTGCACCATGCAACCTTAAAAATGAAACACTGTTTTGGCCACCTAGCCCTATCCCCTTGGTCTGTGTCCTCACAGACCAACTAGATATATCAGGCGCGGCCTATCGGTTGGTGTCTCACCTACCGAAATGAAGGTGTGCTTACTAGAATACTTTTTATGATTAGGAAATGGATGGCCTGTAGTTCCTGGCGGTTTGCAGCCCCGCCATTCGCTGTAGCTCCGATGGAAGGATCGGAGGCTGCCGCTACTGTCGGGTTTAGGCACAAAGGCTGGTGCACCATGCAACCTTGAAAATGAAACACTGTTTTGGCTCCATAGCCCCCTGCCCGAAGCAGGCGGGCGGTTGAAGCGTTACCCTGCAGCAACGAGGAACGAGGCAGCGAAGCGTAAAAGCGTAAAACGGGAAGAAACTTAGTGTTTTGTACTGGCCTTGCGCTTCAAATAGAAATTAGGTTTTTTATCCAATCGGTTGGTGTTTCACCGACAGAAATAAAGTAGGCATACGATTTATCTTTCAAAACTCAAATTCCAGCTGGTTGCTCTCCGGCTTTTCGATCTCTACATCATCATAAAACCGTGATAAGGTAATACCTAGAAGCCTCACCTGCGTGGTGCCGAGAGCGGCCTCTTCCAAAAGTTTAATGGCTTCAGCATAAATTACCTCTGCTTTGTTAATCGGTGCAGCGAAAGAGCGGCTGCGGGTGATCAGTTTAAAATCGGCAAACTTGATTTTTAAGGTTACCGTTTTTCCGCTGAGTTGATATTTTTCCAAACGTTTGGCCACCGTTTCACTGATCTGTTTCAGGAGGTCGTGCATCACCGAATCCTCATTGGTATCCTCCGGAAAGGTATCTTCTGCACCTACCGATTTGGTTTCGCGATGCGACTGAACCGGGCGCTCGTCAATACCGCGGACAATTTTATAATAAAATCTTCCCGATTTCCCGAATTGGGCTACAAGCTGTGCTTCTGTTAATTTTTTTAAATCTGCACCAGTATTAATCTGCATGGCCTTCATTTTGGCTCCGGTAACTTTGCCTACGCCAAAGAATTTTTCGACCGGAAGTTTTTCCATAAAAGCTTTAATCTTCGATGGGCCAATAAAAGTTAAACCATCTGGTTTGTTCATATCTGAAGCTACCTTTGCAACAAATTTATTGATGGAAACGCCTGCGGAGGCCGTTAAATTTAATTCATTTTTAATGGCATCTTTAATGGATTGAGCAATGTCAATAGCCGATCCAATGCCGAGTTTGTCTTCAGTAACGTCAAGATAGGCTTCATCCAATGATAAGGGTTCAATGAGATCCGTGTACCGGCTAAAAATTTCCCTAAGCGCTTTCGAAACCGCAGTGTAAGCATCAAAACGGGGGTAGACGAAAATGGCTGTCGGGCAAAGCTGGTAAGCTTTACTGGAAGACATTGCCGAACGGATTCCATATTGCCGGGCTTCGTAACTGGCTGTTGAAACTACGCCACGGCTATCAGGCTTGCCACCCACCACTAAAGGCTTTCCTCTGTATTCGGGAAAATCACGTTGCTCTACCGATGCATAAAATGCATCCATATCAATATGAATTATTTTTCTTAAAACCGTTGGTGTTAAATCAGACATGCAATGATCTAAATTTCGCGATTTTTATCAGGATTATTCAGTTAGATTTTTTTTCTTTACAAAATATGGAAAGAGCAATTCGTTTTTATAAAAATGCAAAGCACGAATGGTATGCCGATATACCAGAATGGGGTGGAGCTATTGCCGATTTGCAAATGGTTGAAGGCGCAGATGAATTATTAAACTGGATAGCCACTGTTGAAAGCGAATGTAAATTACTGATGGCTGATGCGCCTATTGAAAATGCGGAGATTTTGGATCTTGTATATGCGCGTGAAGAGAATTTGGGTGGTGGTGGAGATTATCTGTTAGAAAACTTTAGAGGAGAATTTAAAAACCATAAACTTTGGCTTTGCCACGTAACGGAGTTTGTTTTTAAGCAGTTGCCCGAGCGTATTTATTTTAAAGAAATTGATTAAGTATGATCATTGGGAAATAAAGATATTGGAGTTTTATTCGTTGCGTCCGTCATCCTGAACTTGTTTCAGGATCCATTTAAGCACCATTCGTTTACTATTGATTTATCATTATTAAATAGCCAGACGGGATCCATCGTGCAGAAGACCCTGAAACAAGTTCAGGGTGACGGTTCTGGGTAGTATCAAATTAATTCAACAATATTTCTACCTTATTCAGTAACGAATCCATTTCGAATGGTTTTTCCATAAAATCATTTGCACCCGCATCCAGCGCAGATTGCCTGATGTCTCTGCTCGCCGAGATCATTAAAATCGGGATCTCCTTATATTGTGGATCGTTTTTAAGTTGTTTGCATATATCCCTGCCATCATGCCCGCTCATCCAGATGTCGAGCATAATCAGATCTGGTTTGTTTTTAACCGCATCAATTACTGCTCCACCATCATATGTAAATTCAACATCGTAACCCATCACTTCCAAAATCATCGTCACAGCATCAACAATTCCTTCGTCATCATCGGCAATGAGTATTTTCTTATTTCCCATTTTGTAATTTTATTTCATATGGTTTTGTTTTGCAATCGGTACAATGAGATGATTAACAGCGTATAATTATTAAAGCGGTAAAGATGCTTTTTGTTTTAAAAAAAATGAATATTTATTTAAAGAATTTTACCATTATGACAATCAACGACTTTTTCAATGGGATTTCATCGATGATTGTACAGGCGCATCAATACAACCTGAAATACACAATTTTAAAGCTTATCAAATATTTTGGACATTTATAGTTTATATTTACAGCGTTTATTCGAATTAATTGGGTTTAATAACCAAAAATGGATAGTATTAATATTAAGAAGTTAGCAGAAGCATTAAATTTATCTACTTCTACCATTTCGAGGGCTTTTAGGGATAATAGTGACATTAATGGAGCTACCAAAGCACGTATATTAGCCAAAGCAAAAGAATTAAACTATCAGCCTAACCATTACGCCAGTAATTTAAGGGAGCAAAAAAGTAAAACCATTGCGGTTATTGTACCCGAACTGGCCAATAATTATTTCTCACAGGCCATTCATGGTATTGAACGTTTAGCCAGAGAAAATGGTTACCATATTCTGATTTACGTAACGGATGATGATTATAATAAAGAAGTAACTTTTATCCGTCACTTACACAACGGCAGGGCCGATGGTATTATCATGTCGGTTTCAGGAGAAGCCAATGACCATAATTACCTGAATAAATTTGGCAGCAAAAGATTACCATTGGTGTTTTTCGACCGGATTTACGAAGACATTGATACCCCAAGGGTAATTACAAACGATTATAACAGCAGTTTTCTGGCTACAGAGCATTTAATAGAGCAGGGTTGCAAACGAATTGCCTATCTGGTGGTGAATAAAAGTTTATCCATTGGTAAAACCCGTATGCAGGGCTATATTGATGCGTTGACCAAACACCAGATTCCCTTTGAAGAACACCTGATTGTTGATTGCAGCAACAGTTACGAAGAAAACAGCATTATCATCAAACAAGCTTTAACGCAATTAAAACCCGATGGTATTTTTACCTCGGTAGAGCGTTTGGCCTTCGCCACATACTATGCCTGTTACGATCTGCATATCAACATTCCAAAAGACTTAAAGGTGATTAGTTTTTCCAGTCTGGAAATTGCGCCTTTGTTAAATCCCTCCCTCACCACCATTACCCAACCGGCTACCGAAATAGGAGAGGAAGCGGCTAAATTATTGTTTACTATTTTGGATGATCATGCCGATAAAAACCTGCCAAATGAGGTGGTTTTAGAATCTAAAATTATCAAGCGGAATTCGACCGTAAACGGCTAAAAAATACCCTTAAAAACGAGCTCATTTTTAGCCGTAAATTTTCAAAAAATTTCTTCACTTAGTGTAAAATACGCAGAATTCTGACCAATTTTCGGGAACGTTCCCGAAAGATGACTGAATTTTGATCTACTTTTTTCGGGAACGTTCCCGAAAAAAGTCCCAAAAATGGCTTAGTGTAATAATTACACTTTAAATTAAAATTTAACAGTTATAATTTATTGATTATCAAATAATTATAAAATTAACAATTATTTAATATAGATTTTTACCGTTGATAAAAAGCTCAGTTTTGTGTTGATTTTCCGGCTGCAATTTTGGTCGGAAATATATTTTTTAAATAAATTTTGAAATATCATTAACAGCTGTAAATTAGGCCTATGTGTAAATCACTATAATATTTAACCAAATTTTTATACTTAAACGAGCTTCAAATATGAGAGTATTTTACCTGTTAAAACAGGGGCTTTTGGTGCTGTTAGTTTTTTCAGCATTAATGGTAAAAGCACAAACCGGATCGGTGTCTGGTAAAGTGCTTGATGAAACCGGCCTGCCATTACCTGGCGCTTCTGTAGTTGTAAAAGGAACGACAAGAAGTACATCAACTGATGCGAATGGTAATTATAAACTAGGAGGTTTATCGGATGGTTCGATAACCTTATCTGCAAGTTTTGTCGGTTATCAAACCCTTGATAAAGCCGTAAGCATTTCAGCAAATGCTACTGTTAATTTTCAATTGGTACCCGATGCACAAAAACTGAACGAAGTTGTGGTGATCGGTTACGGTACTGCAGAAAAGAAAAACCTAACCGGATCTATTACCACCGTAAGTGCGAAAGATTTTCAAAAAGGCGCAATTACCACACCTGAGCAATTAATTCAGGGTAAGGTAGCAGGGGTGAACATCATCTCTAACAGCGGTCAACCTGGAGTAGGTAGCCAGATCCGTATCCGTGGTGGAGCATCATTGAATGCCAGTAACGATCCGTTAGTGGTAATTGATGGGGTGCCATTTAGTGGTAATACCATCGATAATGCGCCAAGTCCGTTATCGTTGATTAATCCGAACGATATAGAAACCTTTACCGTACTGAAAGACGCAAATGCAACCGCTATTTATGGTTCAAGGGCATCAAACGGGGTAATTTTAATCACCACTAAAAAAGGTGGTTCTGGTGCACCTGTAATTAACTTTAGTACCAATAACTCCATTGCAACAGTGGCCAGAAAAGTAGATGTACTGTCTGCTGATCAGGTTCGCGCCTATGTTAATGCGAATGGCAATGCGACACAAAAAGCCTTGTTGGGAACGGCAAATACCGATTGGCAGGATGCCATTTACCAGCGTGCATTTACCTCTGATAATAACCTGAGTATAGCAGGTTCGTTCAAAGGTGTGCCTTACCGTGTTTCAGCAGGTTACTTAGATCAGGATGGTTTATTGATTACCGATAAGTTAAAACGTGGAACAGGTTCAATTACTTTATCACCAAGATTGTTTAAAGATCATTTAAAGATCGATTTAAACTTAAAAGGATCGTTAACCGATTCGCATTTTGCAAATGCTGGTGCAATTAACTCAGCTATTCAGTTCGATCCAACACAGCCAATTTATGCAGACAATAAATACGGTAATTATTTTGAATGGACACAAGGTACAGGAAGTGCAATGGTTCCGAACCCAAATGCACCACGTAACCCTGTTGCATTAATCAGATTACAGGATAATAACGGTAATGCTGCACGGAGTGTAGGTAACGCTAAATTCGATTACTCATTTCACTTTTTACCAGAATTACACGCGAACCTAAATCTTGGTTACGATGTATCTAAAGGTTATGGTAGCATTGCTGTGCCAACTTACGCTGCTCAATCTGCAGCAACAAGCGGCTCATTTTCTAGGGCTTTAAAAACAGAAGCTGATAAATTTTCTGAGTTCTATTTAAATTATGCACATACCGTAGAAAGCATTAAAAGTAGATTTGATGTAACTGCTGGTTATGGTTATTATGATATTGCCACCACTGGTTATAACTTTACCAACTACACCGGGTTAGGTGTACCAATCGTTACCCCGGTTTTCCCATTTTCTGTAGAACGTAATAAAATGCTTTCTTACTACGGAAGATTTAACTATACTCTTGCTGATAAATACATCCTGTCGGCTACGATGCGTGCCGATGCTTCTTCAAAATTTGCTGAAAGCAATCGCTGGGGATATTTCCCTTCAGTGGGTTTTACCTGGAGAATTATCGGAGAAAATTTCCTTAAAGACAGCAAAGTGTTATCTGATCTGAAATTGAGATTAAGTTATGGCGAAACAGGTAATAAGGATGGTGCTGATATTGGTAACTACAATTACATCGCTAAATATTATGCCAGCAGCAATACAGGTCAATACCAGATTGGCAATACTTTTTACAATTATTATGCCCCGGCTGGATATGATCCTGATTTGAGATGGGAAACCACTACTACTTATAATGCAGGTTTAGATTATGGATTTTTAGGCGGAAGGTTATATGGTAGCATTGATGTGTATTATAAAAAAACTGCCGATTTATTAAGTAAGATTACCATTCCGGTAGGAACAAACTTTAGCAATGAACTGGTTACCAACGTAGGTAATATGGATGTTAAAGGTGCAGAAGTAAGCTTAAATTTTACGGCCGTTAAAACTGAAAATACCACCTGGGATTTTGGTGTAAATGCCTCTTACAATAAAAGAAAGGTAACCAATTTAACCCTGAACCCGAACTCTGGATTTAAAATCGATGCTGGTGATATCTCAGGCGGAACCGGTATCCACTTAAAATACAATGCGGTTAATCAGATTCCTCAATCCTATTTTGTGTACAAACAGGTTTATGATGCAGGCGGCAAACCATTAGAAGGTGTTTATCAGGATTTAAATGGTGATGGTACGATTACTACTGATGATCAGTATTTCTATAAATCACCGGATCCTCAATTTACTTTTGGTTTCAATACCTCATTTACCTACAAAAAATGGAGTGTTAATACGGTTTTAAGAGCCAGTTTAGGCAATTACGTTTATGATAACGTGAGTTCGAACTTTGGTATCAAATCAAACCTGTTAAGTTCGGTAGGTATCCTGAATAATGCCAGCAGTGATATATTGAATACTGGTTTTACCAATACGCAATACCTGAGCGATTACTATATCAAGAATGCATCCTTTCTGAAAATGGATAATTTAGGTTTAGCCTATAATATTGGCAAACTATCTAAAGATGGAACCGCAACGATGAGAATTTCGGCAAACTGCCAGAATGTTTTCGTTGTAACGAAATACAAAGGTCTTGATCCGGAATTAGCTACAGGTATCGATTATAACCTGTATCCACGACCAAGAACATACACGCTAGGTTTAAACGTTGGTTTTTAATAGAAGAAAATAAAATGAAAAGCTCATTTAAAATAATATTGGCATCGGCGGTTTTAGTGTTATCATTAAACGCATGCAAAAAAGACGCATTAAATCTAACACCAACCAACGATGTAACAGCAGATATTGCTTACGCTACGCCTGCAGGTTACAAACAACAGTTGGTGAGGTTATATGCAAATTATGGATTAACAAGTCCATCGGGTTCAGATAACAGTGATGTTGGGGGCTTAAACTCAGGTTTTGCAGATTTTTTAAGGTTATTCTGGACCTCGCAAGAATTGGTGACAGATGAAGCAGTGTGTAACTGGGGCGATACCGGTATTCCTGAATTAGATAATGCAACCTGGTCTACCGATAACCAGTTTTTAAGGGGGTTATACTCACGCAGTATTTCGCAAATTACCCTGGTTAACGATTATTTACGTCAAAGTACTGCCGATAAACTGGCTTCACGTAATATTACCGGAGCCGATGCAACTAATGTTGCACGTTATCGTGCAGAAGCCCGTTTCTTACGTGCCTATCAGTATTGGGTATTGTTAGATGCATTTGGAAATCCGCCATTTGTTACTGAAGCTGATGAAATTGGAAAGGTTAACCCTAAACAGATTCAGCGTGCAGCCTTGTTTGCTTATGTGGAATCAGAATTGAAAGCCATAGAAAGCGACCTTGCTGAACCACGTGCGAACGAGTATGGCCGTGCCGATAAAGGCGCAGATTGGGCATTGCTGGCCAGGTTGTATTTGAATGCGCAAGTTTATACCGGTACTGCAAAATACACTGAAGCGATTACCTATTCAAGTAAAGTTATTGCGGCCAGTTATACTTTAAATCCGAGTTATGCCAATCTGTTTAAAGCAGATAACAATATCGGAAACACCGAGAATATATTAACCATTAATTATGACGGTGTAAACGGAACCAATTACGGAGGTACCACTTTCCTGATCAACGCAGCAGTTTATGCATCAGCTGATGCTGCAGGTATGGTGGCAGGTGACTATGGTGTGCCAAATGGTGGTTGGGCCGGTAACCGTACCCGTCAGAATTTACCAGCCTTATTTCCTAATACTACAGGATCTATTGATAAACGTGGTGTTTTTGTTGGACCGAAAGCCACAATAGATGCCATTTCAGATCCTAATGATGGTTTAAAGGTAACCAAGTTTAAAAATGTAACTTCCGGCGGAACAACGCCTGCATCATTAAACGGAACATTCAGTTCTTTAGATTTTGCCCTTTTCCGTTTGGCAGAACAATATCTTATTTATGGAGAAGCAGTCGCCAGAGGCGGTTCGGGTGGTAATGTAACAGATGCTTTAACTTACGTGAATAGATTACGTCAAAGAGCTTATGGCAATGCAAGCGGTAATGTTAGCGCAGCAGCTTTAACAACTGATTTTTATTTAGATGAAAGAGGTCGCGAGTTGTATTGGGAAGGTCACCGTCGTACCGATTTAATCCGTTATGGCAAATTTACCGGCGCTACTTATTTATGGCCGTTTAAAGGTGGTGTAAAAGCTGGTACTAGTTTGCCTGCTTACCGTAATCTATATCCGATTCCGAATGCCGATTTAATTGCAAATCCGAATCTGGTTCAAAACACTGGTTATTAATCTCATAACATATGAAATCAATATTATTTAAATCCTTAGCGGTATGCTGTTTAGCGGTATCGCTTTGGTCTTGCAAAAAAGACGAAACGCAGACGGTTTCGAATGTAAGCCCTGCGGGTACACTTACTGCCTCGGCTACGAGCTTAAGCTTAGTACAGGCAAATGGAACAAAACCTGCGTTGACCTTAACATTTCCTGCATCAACCGTTACGGGTTACACGGTTCCGGTAACCTCTACCATTCAGTTTGATATTAAAGGAAAAAACTTTGCTTCGCCTAAAGAATATGTAATCAGTACAACTTCCTATTCGCCTACGGTAAACGATTTTAATACCATGATGTTAGCACTGGGTGCAACTATCGGTACACCGGCGCAGGTAGAAGTAAGGTTGAAATCAGGTGCTGCGGCAAATGCCATGACCTATTCTAATGTAATTACGTTAAGCGCTACCCCTTATTTAGCATCGGCATGGATTTATGTACCTGGCAATTATCAGGGCTGGAACCCTTCAACAGCTGATAGTTTGGTGTCCTTAACCAGCAATGGCATTTATACCGGAATCATCAAGTTTGATGGTAGTCCGTTTAAAATTACACCAGAAAAAAAATGGGATGTAGCTTATGGCGATGCAGGTGGTGGTACAATTAGTACCTCTGGAGGCGATATCAGTTCAGTATCTGCAGAATTCAAACTACTAACCGTTGACTTAAATAAGAAAACCTATACCATTGCAAAAGCCGACTACTGGTCTGTTATTGGTAGTGCAATTCCTGGCAGTAACTGGGCAGTAGATACCGATTTAAAATTTATTAATGATGGAAAAGGCACCTGGCAAGCGAAAATTGCTTTAACAGCCGGTGCTTTTAAATTCAGATTAAACCACGATTGGACAACCAGTATTGGCAACAATGGCGCTGATATCATGGTAACCGATGCCGGAACCTATACTTTAACCTTAACCGTTAATGCTGATGGTAAAACCGGATCATACACCATGGTTAAAAATTAATCATTAACTAAACTATTCCTGTAGAGATCGTTTGATCTCTGCAGGATTTTTAAAATCATTAAAAAGTTTTAGCATGATAAAATCGCTTACCTCAGCTACCTTTTCTTCCGTTATTGCCTCTCCCTTTAATGCTCAAACTAAAATCCACGCAAATGTGCCGGGATTAAAAAAAATATTCATTGTCCTGGTTGTACTGTTTAGCAGTATCAATCTCTTCGCCCAAAAGCTGGAGCGTGTAGAGCCCATGTTCTGGTACGTGGGGATGCATAATCCTAAATTACAGTTACTCGTGCACGGCGATAACATTGCCCAAACCACAGTAGCCTTAACTTATCCAGGCGTTAAGCTGGTTAAAGTAAATAAAGTAGAAAATCCCAATTATCTATTTCTCGATTTAACAATTGCCGCTACCGTAAAATCGGGTAGTTTTCCAATCAATTTTTCTGTAAATGGCAAAAAGATATTCAGTTACACTTACGAATTAAAAAACCGCGATAAAAGCGCGGGTAGAATTCAGGGCGTAACCAACAAAGATTTTATTTATCTGCTTATGCCCGATCGTTTTTCGAATGGCGATAAAAGCAACGATGTAGTTCAGGGTTTAACAGAAATGGCATTAAACCGCGATAGCATGTACTACCGTCATGGTGGCGATATACAAGGCGTAATTAACCACCTCGATTACCTGAAAGATTTGGGTGTAACTACAGTCTGGATGACTCCGGAGGTAGAAAACGATATGCCACAGGCTTCTTACCACGGCTACGCAGTAACTGATCACTATAAAATAGATCCCCGTTATGGCACAAATGCACTTTACAAAAAGTATGTAGAGATTGCCCATGCCAAAGGATTAAAAGTAATTAAAGATATTGTACACAACCACATTGGTACACAACATTGGTTTTATAAAGATTTACCAATGAAAAACTGGTTAAACCAATGGCCAAAATATACCCAAACGAGTTACCGCGATCAGACCGTGATGGATGTGCATGCCTCTACGGCAGATCGTAAACAGATGTTAGATGGTTGGTTTGTACCTTCAATGCCCGATTTAAATCAAACCAATCCTTATGTGCAGAACTACCTTACCCAAAATCACATTTGGTGGATTGAATATGCTGGTATTGATGGTTTGCGTTTGGATACTTACGGGTATAACGATCCCGTTTATATGGCCGATTGGGCTTTAAAAGTTCAGGCGGAATTCCCTCATCTATCTGTTTTTGGTGAAACGTTGGTGACTGCAGTGGCCAACCAGGCCTTTTTTACAGGAGGAAATACCGTTAACCGTGGTTTTGATACACACCTTCAAGGTATAACCGATGCCACTTTGAAAGATGCCATTTACGAAGGAATAAATGGCAAGAACGGTTGGGTTGACGGAATTAACCGTTTGTATGCCACATTAGCGCACGATTTTCTTTATAAAAATCCAAATACCAACTGCATCTTTTTGGATAACCATGATATGAGCCGCTTCTATTCGATGGTGGGCGAAGATTTAGATAAATATAAAATGGGAATGAGCATCCTGTTAACCATGCGCGGCATTCCTGAAATGTATTACGGAACAGAAATTTTAATGAAAAACTTTTCCAATCCCGATGGTTTAATCCGTTCTGATTTCCCTGGTGGATGGGAAGGCGATAAAAAAGATAAGTTCATCGCTAATGGCCGTACCAATAAAGAAAATGATGCCTTCAACTTTGTTAAAACCTTGGCAAATTTTCGCAAAAGCAGCGCAGCACTACAAACAGGTAAACTGATGCAATTTGTCCCTCAGGATGATATTTATGTTTATTTCCGCTACAATGCAGAACCAAAAGGAACAGTAATGGTTATAGTAAACAATATTGACAAAGAAAAAATAATAAATACCGATCGTTTTGCCGAAAGAACAAAAGGGATTACAGCCGCTAAAAATGTAATCACAGGTGAAAACATCGATTTTAAAAGCATTAAAGTGCCTGCTAAAACAACATTGGTTTTAGTATTAAATTAATTCCCGTCGACTTAAGTCGACGACTACAGATAAAAAATATGCTAGAAATACTCCCGACTTCGGACTCCGGACTTCCGACTAAAATCAAGGCTTGTCTTTTTGACCTCGATGGCGTCCTGGTTGACACCGCCGTTTATCACTACAAAGCCTGGAAACGTTTAGCCAACACCATGGGTTTCGATTTTACAGAAGAGCAGAACGAACAGTTGAAAGGTGTTAGTCGCGTAGAAAGTTTGAATAAGATTTTGGCCTGGGGTGGTATAGAAAAAACAGATAGCGAAAAGGATGAGCTTGCTGGCTTAAAAAATAGCTGGTATGTAGATATGATTACTAAAATGACACCTGCAGAAGTTCTACCTGGAACGGTTGATTTCTTAACGGCGATTCATAAAGCGGGTTACAAATTGGCTTTAGGCTCGGCAAGTAAAAACTCAGGAATTATTTTGGAGAAAACAGATCTTGCTCATTTCTTCGATAAGATTGTTGACGGAAACATGGTGACCAAATCAAAACCCGATCCGGAAGTATTTTTAAAAGGAGCCGAACTCTTAGGCTTCGCACCTGACGAATGTGTGGTTTTTGAAGATGCTGTTGCGGGTGTAGAGGCTGCAAAAAGAGGCGGAATGAAAGCCATCGGTATCGGCGAAAAAAGCGTGCTTACCCAGGCAGATGTAGTCGTAAGCGGATTAGACAAATTAACAGTTAAAGACCTAGAAGAATTGTAAAGGAGTAGCAAGTATTAAGTAGTAAGTATCAAGTAGTAAATTTATCTTGATACTCAATTCTAATTACTTGATACTAGTTACTCGCTACTTGACTAAATATGAAAAATTACATTAAAGCAGATGAGTGGAATATTATCGAAGAAGGCTTTGATCCACATTTAAATAAAATTTCCGAAAGTATTTTCAGCTTAGGTAATGGCCGTATGGGCCAGCGCGCCAATTTTGAAGAAACTTACACCGGAGAAACCTTACCTGGAAATTATGTTGCAGGTGTTTATTATCCAGATAAAACCCGTGTGGGCTGGTGGAAAAACGGGTATCCGGAATATTTTGCAAAAGTATTAAACGCAGCAAACTGGATAGGCATTGAAGTAAAACTAGATGGTGAAATCCTTGATCTGGCAACAGCTGAGGTAAGCGATTTTAAACGTGTGTTGAACATGCATGCCGGATACCTGGAGCGTACTTTTACGGCAAAATTAAAAAGTGGTAAAACCTTAAAAGTTAAATCAACCCGTTTTTGCAGCATCGCTGATGATGAAGTGGGTGCCATCCGTTATAGCATTACGCCGTTAAATTTCGATGGCAGATTAACATTAATGCCTTTTATTGATGGCGATGTTAAAAATCAGGACAGTAACTACGACGAAAAATTCTGGGATAAAGTTGCAGATGAAATTTCTGGAACAGAGGCTTACATTAAATTAAGAACTAAGAAAACTGAATTTGAGGTTTGTACCGGGAGTAATATTGAACTATATAAAAATGCGGAGAAATTAGCGATTAACCCAGAGGCGGTTCGCAAAGAGAAATTTGTGGGGCAAACTTTTTCTCTTGAGGTAAAAGCAAACGAAGAGATCAGTTTGGTCAAAATTGCGGCGAATTTATCTTCAGAAAATTATCCAAAAGAATCACTTCTAAAAGAAACAAAATCGATAATTGCCAAAGCATCTGCCAAAGGTTTTGATACTTTATTAAAAGAACAAACTGAAGCCTGGGCAAGCAAGTGGGAAGAAAGTGATATCATTATCGAAGGTGATGTTTCAGCCCAACAAGCCATTCGTTTCAATATTTTTCAGCTTTTTCAAACCTACACTGGTAAAGATGACCGCTTGAACATCGGTCCGAAAGGTTTTACTGGCGAAAAATATGGGGGCTCTACCTATTGGGATACAGAAGCCTATTGTGTGCCTTTTTACCTGGCAACAGCCCCACAGGAAGTAAGCAAAAACCTATTAGTTTATCGCCATAAACAATTGGGCAAGGCAATAGAAAATGCAGCGAAATTAGGCTTTAAAGATGGTGCCGCACTTTATCCAATGGTGACGATGAATGGTGAAGAATGCCATAACGAGTGGGAAATTACATTCGAAGAAATCCACCGGAATGGGGCCATCGCTTTTGCCATTTTCAATTATATCCGCTATACAGGCGATGAAAGTTATCTTTCTGATTTTGGTTTGGAAGTATTGATCGGTATTGCCCGTTTCTGGAAACAACGTGTTAACTGGAGCAACGATAAACAGCAATACGTAATGCTTGGCGTAACTGGTCCAAACGAATACGAGAACAATGTAAACAACAACTGGTACACCAATATTTTGGCTACCTGGTGTATGAAATATGCAACCGAAGCTGCCGAAATCGTGAAAACGCAGCAGCCAGAAAAATATAACAGTTTATTAAAAAGCTTAAATTTCGATCAAAAGGAATTTGCCGATTGGGCAGATATTATCGAAAAGATGTATTATCCGCAGGATGAAAAATTGGGTATTTTCTTACAACAGGATGGCTACCTCGATAAAGAACAAACTTTAGTTAAAGATCTGCCGGCGAGCGAACGTCCGATTAACCAGAAGTGGAGCTGGGACAGGATTTTACGTTCGTGTTTCATTAAACAGGCTGATGTTTTACAGGGATTATATTTCTTTGAAGAAGACTACGATCTGGATACTTTGAAACGCAATTTCGATTTTTATGAACCGCGTACCGTACACGAAAGCTCATTATCTCCTTGTGTACACAGTATTTTAGCGGCAAAATTAAATGACGAAGCACGCGCCTATGAATTTTATCTGCGTACTGCCCGTTTAGATCTGGATGATTATAACAACGATACCGAAGATGGTTTGCACATCACTTCGATGGCAGGAACCTGGATGAGTGTGGTAGAAGGTTTTGCAGGTATGCGTGTGCGTGAAGGTAAACTGCAGTTTAATCCTTTCTTGCCAGGCAAATGGAAATCTTTTTCGTTTACCATTGGTTTCAGAGGCGCTACCTTAAAGATCAATATTACCGAGAGCGGCATCAGCATCAAAAACAATGCAGCGGTTGATTTAGAAATCGGCATCAGAAACCAGCTTTATAAATTGGCGGGAAATACCGAAATTGAAGTGAATAACGCAGAATTGGTATGAGAAAGGTAGAGGGTTTAAAGGTGGAAGGTAGAGGGTTAAAATCACTCGGTTTAACTAAACGAGATAACAGTCCCGCGTTTCATTTGTCCCCCTCTAGAGGGGGTAGGGGGATGATTATATCACTTTCCCTTACCTTTGCAATTCTCTCACTATCATCCTTTGCACAAAAACAGTCTACAAAAATGAACGATAAGCAGATCGTTATTTACCAGTTATTGCCCCGTTTATTTGGGAATAAAAATACAACCAATACCCCTTACGGAACCATTGAACAAAATGGTTCTGGTAAGTTTAACGATATTACCGATAAAGCTTTAGACGGTATAAAAGAACTCCATGTAAACTATGTGTGGTATACCGGCGCATTGGCCCATGCAAGTTTAACCGATTATTCGGCCTATGGAATTAAACCTGATGACGCCGATGTGGTAAAGGGTAGAGCGGGATCTCCTTATGCCATCCGCGATTATTATGATGTAGATCCCGATCTGGCGGTTGATGTTAAAAACAGAATGAAGGAGTTTGAAGCACTGGTGAAAAGAACACATGCTAAAAACTTAAAAGTGCTGATCGATTTTGTTCCCAATCACGTAGCCAGAAGTTACCATTCTTATGCAAAACCAAAAGATGTAGTCGATTTTGGTGCCCAGGATGATGTAACCAAAGCTTTTAGCGCCAGCAACGATTTTTATTATAGCCCTGGTCAGCCTTTTGCATCGCCAACTGGTGGGGCAACACAAACACCGCTTTCGGTTTTGCAGGACGGTAAGTTTAATGAGAATCCGGCAAAAGCTACCGGTAACAATGTATTTTCACCACAGCCTAAATACGATGACTGGTACGAAACCATTAAATTGAATTATGGGGTAGATTATCAGAATGGCGAAAAACAATACTTCAATCCCATTCCTCCGGTTTGGTTAAAAATGCGCGATATTTTAACCTATTGGACCAACAAAGGCGTGGATGGTTTTAGATGTGATATGGCCGAAATGGTGCCTATTGCGTTTTGGAACTGGGTAATTCCACAAGTGAAAAAAGTGAATCCTGATTTGATTTTTCTGGGCGAAGCCTACAATCCAAAAGTTTACAAACAATATTTAGATGAAGGTAAATTCGATTACCTCTACGATAAAGTGGGTTTATACGATGGACTTAAAAAACTGATCAGAAATGAACCAACTGCAGATGTAGCGGCGATTAAACACGTGTGGCAGGTAGAGAGTGCTGGTTTTGGCAAACATATGTTGCGCTTTTTAGAAAATCACGATGAAGAACGTATTGCATCAGCAGGATTTGCAGGCAAGGCCGAGCTGGCTTTACCTGCAATGGTTGTTTCGGCAACATTAGGTGCTGGTCCGGTGATGCTTTATTTCGGGCAAGAGGTGGGTGAGCCCGGAAAAGGACAAGAGGGTTTTGGCGGAGATGATAACCGAACCACTATTTTTGATTATTGGGGTGTTCCAAGCCACCAGAAATGGATGAATAATGGCGCCTTTGATGGTAAAAAATTAAGTGAAAACGAGCAGAAATTACGCGCTTATTATCAACAGTTATTAAAAGTTACTTCATCGAGTGATGCCGTAATGAATGGTGAAATTTATGAGGTGCCGGTTACAGGTAATATGAATAATCGCATGTATGCTTTTATCCGTTACTCAGGTAAACAACGTTTATTGGTAGTGGCCAATTTTGATCGGACACAAACCTTAACCGCCAATATCGAAATCCCTGATCAGATTTTAAAAGTTAAACATTCATCTCCGGTTACAGATTTGTTAACAGACAGAAAATTAAATATCCCGGCCGGAACAAGCATACCCGTAAGCCTTGCACCCGTTAGTGCACAGGTGATTGAATTTTAACCAATTGCCATGCGTTAAGCGTCACGCGTTTGGCGGTAGAGAATGGTGTAGATGAAATATTTAAATTAATTTATTAACCGAATAGGACGCCATGCGCCCAGCGCTAAGCGCTTAAACTAAACAAAATGAGCTTAAAAACAATATTCGAGAACCCAAAATTAACACTTGTACAAATCATCAACATGAGTGTTGGTTTTTTTGGGATTCAATTCGGTTGGGATTTACAGCGTGCAAACATGGGGCGTATTTACGAAAACCTTGGTGCCAATCCCGATCAGGTTCCTTTATTGTTTTTGGCTGCGCCCTTAACCGGATTATTGGTGCAGCCGATTATTGGTTACCTGAGCGATCGTACCTGGCATCCAAAATGGGGTAGAAGAAGACCTTATTTTATGATTGGGGCCATTGTGAGCAGCATTGCTTTAATTTTTATGCCGCATAGCAGTGTGCTGTGGATGGCAGCTGGTTTGCTTTGGATCCTGGATGTTTTTGGGAACATTGCCATGGAACCTTTCCGTGCATTTGTGACCGATAAATTACCCGATAGTCAGGTGAACCGCGGTTTCATTATGCAAAGTATGATGATTGGTTTGGGTGGAAGTGTAGCTTCGGCCTTACCATGGATTATGAACAATGTATTCCACTTAACCAATACCGCCGAACAGGGAAGTATTCCTGAAAATGTAAAGTTCTCTTTTTATATAGGCGCTTTTTTCTTCTTTGCTGCCGTATTGTGGACGGTTTTTACCACCAAAGAATATCCTCCGCAAGATGTAGATTTTAAAGAAAAAGTAAAAGAAAGCAATAAAGGTTTTGGTGGTGGTGCAAGGGAAATTTTTCATGCCTTAAGGAACATGCCAAAAAGAATGCAGATTGTTTCTTTGGTTCAGTTTTTTACATGGCCAGGTTTGTTTTTAATGTGGTTTTATTATACCACAGCTGTTGCCGTGAACGTTTTTGGTGGGAAAGATGCTGCCGACCCGGTTTACGCACAAGGTGCCGATTTTGGCAGTTTAACCCTCGCTTATTATAGCGTAATTACTTTTCTGTTTGCTTTGGTATTGCCAAAAATTGCAGATGCGCTAGGGAGAAAAACCACACATGCTTTATGCTTAATTTGTGGGGCAATTGGTTTAATCAGTGTGGCCTGGGTTCATGATAAAAATATGCTGTATCTCTGTATGACAGGGGTTGGTATTGCCTGGGCCAGTATCCTTTCTATGCCTTACGCCATGTTAAGCGGTTCTTTACCTAAAGATAAAATCGGGATCTACATGGGTATTTTTAACTTTTTTATTGTGCTGCCCGAAATTATTGCTTCACTTGGTTTTGGCTGGTTAATGCGCAATGTACTTAATAACGACAGGCTTTTAGCTGTTCAATTGGGTGGTGGCTTAATGATTTTAGCCGCTGTAATCTGTTATGTATTTATCCGTGAACCCAAAAAAACGGATGAAGTTTTAGCTGCCAAACTTGGAGTAGAAGAAAATAGATCAGTATAGATATTCCATGGTCTGTGCCTCCCACAGACCATTTGATTGATGTCCGTGGTTTGTGTGCTCACAAACCATTAGCGGGTATTTCGGTTTGTGAGCGCACAGACCGATAGAAAGGTTCGTCATTGAGAGTAGGAACGACTGCCTGTCCCGACTTTTCGGGGAAGCAATCTTAAAGCGATCGTGGTAAGATTGCTTCGGGCCTCGCAATGACGTGAATTAATAAAACCCCTAACCAAATGAAAAAAATAATTTACCGTCTTGGTTCGTGTCTGCACGAAACAAAAAAAGCAAAAAAGATAGTCTATCTATTGCTATTGGTAACAGCGTTCAATACCGCCTGTAAAAAAACATCAACAGATAGCGGTTTGGATCCTTCGCCAACAAACCAAACAGCAGCTTTACCAGCGGGAGCCAAAGATGGGGTGGTATTTATCAATAACGGAACATCGGCTATTGTAACCCTATATGCACCGGGCAAAAAATCAGTTTCCCTCATTGGCGAATTTAACGATTGGTCTGCAGCAACAACACCAATGAAAAATACACCTGATGGCAGTTATTGGTGGGTTCAGGTAGATCATTTAAACCCGAATACAGAATATGCCTACCAGTTTTATGTAGATGGTAACTTAAAGGTTGCCGATCCTTATTGTGAGAAAATACTCGATCCGAACAATGATCAATACATTACTGCCGCGACCTATCCAAACTTAAAAGCCTATCCAGCAGGTAAAACCACAGGTATTGTAAGTGTCATGCAGGCAAATCAGCCAACTTACACCTGGAAAAATGCCAGTTTTGTCCGTCCGGCTAAAGATAACCTGGTCATTTACGAATTGCTCATCCGCGATTTTACCACCGAGCATAATTATACCTCAACCTTAGCCAAACTCGATTATTTAACCGCTTTGGGGATCAATGCCATAGAGCTGATGCCGGTAACCGAATTTGAAGGTAATTTAAGCTGGGGTTATAATCCGTCATTTTATTTTGCACCTGATAAATATTACGGTACCAAAACGGCCTTGCAAAATTTTATCGATGAATGCCATGGCCGTGGCATTGCCGTGATTATGGACATGGTATTGAACCATTCCTTTGGCCAATCGCCTATGGTGCAATTGTATTTCGATGGCTCAAAACCTACTGCAAATAGCCCATGGTTTAATGTTGAGGCTAAACATCCATTTAATGTAGGTTATGATTTTAACCACGAGCATTTAGCGACCAAAAAATTCTCGAAAGATGTGATGAAGTTTTGGATGCAGCAATATAAAATTGATGGTTTCCGTTTCGATCTTTCGAAAGGATTTACGCAAAAGCAATCAACTGATGATGGACAGTTTAGGTTATATGATGCTGGCCGGATTGCGACCTGGAAAGACTATAATGGCTATATCAAAAGTATTGATCCGAATTTCTACGTGATTTTAGAGCATTTTGCTGAAGAATCAGAAGAAAAGGTATTGGCCGATGACGGTATGATGCTGTGGAACAACATGAATTACAACATGAACGAGGCTACAATGGGCTGGTTAGATGGCTCTAATTTTCAATGGGGTTTTTATGCCAATCATGGTTTTACGAAGTCTGAAAATTTGGTTGGTTATGGTGAGAGTCACGATGAAGAGCGGTTGAATTTTAAAAACATCAGCTATGGTAATGCTTCGGGCAGTTATGTAATTAAAGGAAACTTGGCTACTTCGTTAAAAAGAGAAGAACTGGTTGCTGCTTTTCTATTTAGTATCCCCGGACCAAAAATGATCTGGCAGTTTGGTGAATTGGGTTATGATATCAGCATCGATTTTAATGGAAGAACAGGTGAAAAACCAATTAAATGGGATTATTATACCGATCCGAACCGTAAAGCTTTGTACGATGCCTATGCTAAATTGATCAGGTTGAAAAAGAATAACAGCATTTTTAATTCAACAAACTCAAGTTATAACCTGGCTGGTGGAATCAAGTATATTAAACTAATAGAGGGTGCAAATACGGTAGTGGTGGTTGGAAATTTTGATGTGGTAAGCCAGACGGCCAATATTGATTTTGGTTCATCGGGCATTTGGGTCGATGCGGTTGGAAGCAGTATTGACCTTTCATCAAATAGCTATAACAGAACTTTGGCCCCTGGTGAATATCATATTTTCAGCAAAACGGCTTTAAAATAATATTCAAACCTATCAGGTTTTCGAAACCTGATAGGTTTTTTTAATTGATCGAAATCTGTACGTAATAATCTTGTTGTTTTTAGTTAATATTGTGATAACAACTAACAATTTTAATGGATAACAAATTAGCGCATCACTTATTATGGGAACGATTACGGGTTGGCGATAAAGATGCGTTTTTTGATCTCTATGCGGCACTTTATTACCCGCTTGTAAATTTCGGGATCAGGGTTTGTGCCGATGCAGATACTTCCAGTGAAGCTACGGACCTTGTATTTACCACCATTTGGGAGAAACACGAAAGCCTAAGCCGTGTTGATCATGTTGAAGCCTATCTGCGTACCTTCCTTAAACGCAAACTGCTCAGGATTTTAGAAAGGAAGCGCAAAATTAACGATGCACTTTTTAATGCTGGCGCCGATGGTGAGTGGATGGAAATGAGTTACGAAGAGTTTATTGTTAAAGTACAAAGTGATGAACTGGTGCAACATCAGCTTAAAAATGCCCTCGAAAAACTGACCTTTCGCCAAAAACAGCTTATCCATTTGAAGTTTTTTGATGGATTAAGTTATGAACAGATCGCCGAGCAAAGTAATCAGACAATAAAAACAGCCTACAATACCATTTACGATGCGCTTAAAATCCTGAGAAAAGAATTTAATGCGTAAATCTCCGCATTTCGTCATCTCGATTGCAGCGCAGCGGAATGGAGAGATCTTTTGCAGTTAGTTCAATTCCTTTATAAACTTCTGATTTGGGCAGAAAATCTGCGTTAACGATAGGAGCGGCATCCTTTTGGTGATCCTGAGCCAGTTGAAGGAAAGCCAAAAGATACAGCGGATAGCGTGTTAAAACGCCCCAAAAATTAATAACTTAAATTTCTGAAGTCTTTCTATTCTCACAGTCTGCCAGTTTGAGATAGTGGTTTTTATATTTTGAAAACGAACATCCCTGTCTCCGTGGGTGCTATAGTCCCGATATACACTCCAATCTTTTTATTGCAAATAAACGTTATAGTTAAATATGGTTGTAAGCAATAAAAAGGATTTCCGTTTCTACCGCCTGCCTGCTGCAGGCAGGGGTTTAGGAACAACGGGCTGGTGCTACTTGGCGGCTTCCCGTGCAATTGCTTTCCAAAAAACATAAAAACTACTTAAACCTTGAGCGGATCAACTCCTTTGTGTTTCTTAAGCTGCATTCCTGCAAATTAAATTTCTTCATTTAATCTGCTTTCAGCGCATATATTCGGCTGTGTTAAAAAAAAGTTAAAATTTCCTTAGGAAAAAGTAAAGCTTTTGGGCACTGATATATAAAAGGCAAATTAGAATGGTTGATAGAAGTAAATTCAATGCAGAAGATTTTCTTGTCGATAGCACTTTTCAGCAATATTGCGCTGGAACCGACAAGCTTTGCATTGGATATTGGGAGAAGTACGTTAATGCCCACCCCGAGCAGGCTGCAGTAATTGCAGAAGCAAAAAAACTTTATCTGATATTGAGTGGCAATAAACGCCCCTTAACTAAACAGACGGAAAGTTTGAAGGAAAGTATGTTTCCTGAAGAAAAGGTAGTTAAACTGAACCGTTATTTATGGCTTAAAATTGCAGCCGCATTGGTTTTTGTGCTGGGCTCGGTTTTGGTTTACAATAGCTACTTTAATAACAGTAATACCAAAAACGTGGTGCAGGAGGTTTATACTTTTACTACAAAAAGTGGTGAACGTAAAAAAATTAAGCTTCAGGATGGAACATCGGTACTCTTAAACGCAAAAAGTTCTTTATCTGTTACCAAAGGTTTTAACGATCAGTGCAGAGAGGTGACCTTAACAGGCGAGGCTTTTTTTGATGTAGCCCATGATAAAAATAAACCTTTTAAAGTACATACAAGTGATTTTAACATCAATGTACTGGGTACTGCTTTTAATGTGAAAGCTTATCCTGATGAAACAACGTCAGAAGCCACTTTAATTCGTGGCTTAATTACCATGGAGGCGATAAATGGAAATGGCGGAACCATTACTTTAAAACCAAGTCAGAAAGTTACTTTTTACAAAAATGTTGCGCCGCAACAAAAAAGTAAATTGCTTAAGCCTACAGCCTTACAGCCCGAAATTACGATCAATCATTACACCAAGATTAAAGATAGCACCATTGTAGAAACCGCATGGACGCAGAACCGGATCGAAATATACGATCAGGATTTTGATGAGATTAAGAATGTTTTAGAAAAATGGTATAACGTAGAAATTAAGTTTACAGATCCTTCAATAGAAAAATACCGTTTTACGGCAACCATCACCAACGAAAGTATTGAAGAAGTTTTACACGCCTTAAAAGCAACTGAAAATAATTTTAAATATGAGATAAAAGGAAAACAGGTAACCATCTCGAAATAGGAAGATAAAAAGGACGGTGTTGGAGCACCGCCCTTAACAATTTCTCTTTTGATTAATTAATGGCAGTTTATGCGCAAACAGATTGCTGCCAAGAACTTTATGCAACCAAAAAAACAAAAATATGATTTATTATTACTTACTGCAAGGGCGCCCAAAATATAAAGCGCTTCTAAAATTCATTATGCTAATGAAACTAGCCTGTATTATGGTTTTCATTACCTGTCTTAATGTTTCGGCATCGGTTTTTTCTCAGGAAAAAATTTCTTTAGATGTTAAGAAAACAAAGCTAGCCAGGGTATTACAGATTATTGAGCAGCAAAGCAGTTACCATTTTGTTTACAGCTCTTCTTACGTTCCCGTAAATAAGGATGTAAGCATTACTGTAACCAATACTTTGGTTACTGACGTATTGGCTGCCATTTTAAACAGAACGAACCTGAAATATTCTGTTTCTGATGGTGGCTTGATTGTCATTAGCAAAAATAAAGAAGTCCCGATTTCGGGAACAGTTAAAGATGCACTTGGAGGTGCTTTACCTGGTGCAAGCGTTAGGGTTAAAGGAACAGGTATTGGTACTTCTACCGATGTAAACGGTAAATTTGCTTTAAATGCTCCTGAAAATGCTACGCTGGTTATTTCTTATGCTGGTTTTCAAACCAGGGAAATTGCTATCGGTTCACAAACCAATATCGATGTTGTACTCTCAGAAGATACCAAACAGCTTACTGATGTGGTGGTTACGGCTTTAGGCATCAAAAAAGAAAGAAGGGCCCTGGGTTATTCGGTAACACAGATTGGTGGTGAAACCTTAACACAGGCCCGCGAAAATAACATTACCAACTCTTTGGTGGGTAAAGTAGCAGGTTTGGATATCGCCGGTACTTCTGGAGGTGCAGGGGCAGCCACCAATGTGACTATCCGTGGTGTTTCCAGTTTAGGCCCATCAAGTCAGCCATTGTATGTGGTAAATGGTATTCCAATGGAAAGTGCACCGGTTGGTTTTGGAAGCACCATTGGTATTGGTAATAATGGAGGTCAATACGATAATGCACCAGATTTAGGCGATGCGATTAGCAACTTAAATCCTGATGATATTGAGAGTATTTCGGTATTGAAGGGCGCTGCAGCTTCTGCACTTTATGGTAATAGGGCCAAAGCAGGTGTAATTTTGATTACCACCAAAAGTGGAAAAGGGAACAATATTGAGTTTAGCAGTAATTATGTTGCCGAGCAGGTGATGGATAGAACCAACTGGCAATATATATACGGACAAGGTGTAAACGGCCAGAAACCAGCTACGCAACTGGCTGCTGCTTCTACCGGAAGTTCGAGCTGGGGTGCCAGGTTAGATGGTTCTAATGTGGTTCAGTTTGACGGGGTAAGCAGACCTTATTCTGCTCAGGAGGATAACATTGAAGATTTTTACAGAACAGGAGGAACTTTTACCAACACCCTGGCCTTAAACAAATCGTTTACGGGTGGAGTAATGCGCTTATCGGCAAGCGATTTAACCAATAGGTCGGTTGTACCTAACTCGGGTTTAAACAGACAAAATTTTACCCTCTCTGGTACTTTCGATCCAATCAAGAACCTGGTGATTGATGCCCGTTTCAACTATATTTTAGAACAGGCCAAAAACAGGCCGATGGTTTCAGATGGTGCAGGTAATGCCAATTATAATGCCGCATTTTTGCCAACTAGTGTAAATATTGAAACACTAAAGCCGGGTAAAAAACCTGATGGAACGGAGCTTTCATACAATACCGGTAATACCTATGCAACCAATCCCTGGTTTGCAGCTTATGATTTTATACACAATACCAAAAGAGAACGTTTATTAAGCTCTATCAGTGCAAAATATACCTTCGATAACGGATTGTTTTTACAGGCGCGTGCAGGTAGAGATTCTTACAACGATAATTACGTTGCGGTTACGCCGTCTGGTACAGCTTATGATGCTGACGGAGGTTACACCGAACAGATCAGTAAATTCTCCGATATCAATGTAGATGCATTAATTGGTAAATCTTTTAAAATAGATGATTTCTCCATTACCCCTAATTTTGGAGCAAGTTATCGTCGTACCAAAGGTTCAGGAACCACCAATACCGGCGGATCTTTCCAGATTTTTGGCGTTTATAATTTAGCCAATACCGGAGGTAAAGCAGTTGCTGTTTATCAGACCGATCAGGAAACTCAATCGGTTTATGGAACGTTAGAAGTAACCTATAAAGATATTTTATATTTAACAGGAAGCGCACGTAACGATTGGTTTTCTACATTGGCAACACCGGGAAGAGATAATAAATTAAATACGATTTATCCATCCATAAGTGGTTCATTCGTTTTCACCGAATTATGGAAACCTTCTTTCTTAAGCTTTGGTAAATTAAGGGCGGGTTATGCAAACGTTGGGCAGGCAACTACCCCTTTCCAAACACAGCTTTATTATAATTTACGTAGTGAAACCATTAATGGTAGCTCGCTCGGAAATATTGTAAATGCTGCAATCCCGAATGCTACTTTAAAAGCATCTAGTGCCAGTGAGCTGGAAGTTGGTACGGAAATGAGGTTTTTTGGCGATCGCCTTAGTGTAGATTTTACCTGGTACAATAAAAAATCGAAAGATGAAATCCTTGCTGTTCCTACTTCAACTACAACCGGTTATAACGGCGCATTTTTAAATATTGGTAAGTTGCAAAACCGTGGGGTTGAAGCCTTAGTGTCAGGCGTTGTTTTAAAAAATAAAGATTTCAGCTGGACCTCAACCATAAATGGTTCATATAACGATAACAAGGTAATTACATTGGCACCAGGTACCGCCTCGCAACCTTTGGCAACCTCCAGAAGTAATGTTGGTTTCTTACAAAACCTGGAAGGACTGGCTATTGCACAGATAATGGCTTACGATTATAAATATGATGCCAATGGCAATATTATAAAAGATACCAACGGTATTCCGGAAAGAGGAGACTTGAAACCTTATGGCTCAGCCTATAACAAGTGGACTGCTGGTTGGAACAACGAGTTTAACTATAAAGGCATTAACTTTTCATTCCTGATAGATGGTAAATGGGGCGGTAAAATTTTCTCTGCAACTGATTATTATGGTTATGTGTTTGGCTTGCACCAGGCTACGCTGGAAAACCGCGATGCTCTAGGCATAAATGCAGCAAATTATTACAGCACTTTCGCCAATAATGTATCAAAACAGTTTGTTCAGGATGCCAGTTTTATCAAATTCAGACAGGTTATTCTGGGTTATAATTTCCCTGGAAAACTGTTCAATAATAAGATTAAAGGTTTAAATGTGAGTTTTGTTGGTCGTAATTTATTCATCCTGATGAAGAAAACAGACAACATCGATCCCGAGTCGAGCTATAATGCAACCATTCCGGGTATGGAGCTGGGCGGAGTACCACCGGTGCGCACCTACGGTTTAAATTTAAGTGTTAAGTTATAATCCTTTAAACGAATTGAAAATGAAAACGATCATAAAATTATACGTACCACTTTTATTATCTGGATTAGCCCTGATAGCTGGTTGTACCAAAGACTTTGAAAAAATTAATACAGATCCAACCTCAGTTGGACAAGAGCAATACAATCCGAACTTTCTTTTATCTACAGCCCAGTTAAATTATACCGGAAGCATCGATTTTGCTTACGAAACCTGGCGGGGAAATTTAATCTATGCTTCTACCATGATGCAGGGCATGTCGTCGGTAATTGGTTATTGGGCAGGTGATAAATATATGCTTAATGAAGGTTACACAGCAGCTTATTGGGAGAAAGCTTATCCTGATCAGGTTAAATATGCTGCAGATTTAGTGGAGTTTACCAAAGGAAAAAACCAATATAATAACGTTTATCAGATGGGTAGAATCTGGAAAGCCCTGATTTTTGAGCGATTAACAGACTTATATGGCGATATACCTTATTTTGATGCAGGAAGAGGCTATTATACGGCAAATTTATATCCTAAATATGATGCACAACAAGCCATTTATACCGATCTGTTAAAAGAGGTTGATGAAGCGAGTACTGCCTTAAATGCCAGTGGTGATAAAGTAACAGGCGATCTTGTTTTCGCCGGCGACATTGCAAAGTGGAAACGTTTTGGAAATAGTTTGATGTTACGTATGGCCATGAGGTTAACCAAGGCTGATGCTACTCTGGCCCAGACCTACATCAATAAAGCAGTTGGTAAAACCATGACAGGCGATGCAGATAATGCTTTATTTAAACATGATAGCAATGGTGCCCGTGTAACACAGAACAGAAATGCACAGGTTTTATTGGGCGATGGTGGTCAGGAGAATTATTACACCAGGTGGAGCAGTACCTTCATCAATTATTTAAAAACAAATAACGACCCACGTTTAGGCAAGGTAGCGGTAACCAAGTTATATTTAACGGATGGGACCAAGGATCAGAACCCTGCTTTCGTTACGAATCCTGCGGTGCAAAAAGGAATGCCTAATGGTAAAGATTTAAGTGGTATTGCAGGAAGAGATGTTCGTCAGGATCCTTCTTACACTGATTTTACAGATTATTCTTCTCCAAATCCAGGTATGTTAAAAAGAGATGGCAACACTTTTATCCTCACCTATGCCGAAACAGAACTGCTATGGGCAGAGGCGGCACAACGTTATGGTATTGGTGGTTCGGCAGCTACACATTATAATGCTGGTGTAACTTCTGCAATGACCTATCTTTCTCAATATGATGCATCAATGGCTATAAGTGGAACCGATGCTGCGGCTTATTTAACCGCCCATCCATATGTAGCGGCCAATGGTTTAGAGATGATTGGCACCCAATACTGGGCGCATACCATTACCATGCTCGATTTTTATGAAGCCTGGTCGAACTGGAGAAGAACAGGTATCCCTGCGCTGGTACCTATTGTATATCCGAACACCAACACGGGCGGTTCAATTCCACGTCGTTTTCCTTACCCACTTTTCGAAGGGGTTACCAATGCCGTAAACTATAAAGCGGCATCAGCAGCTGTTCCGGGAGGCGATAAGCTGGTGGGAAAAGTATGGTGGGATAAATAAAATAATTAATATCATCCCGATTTTTACCAGCCGATATTGCATTTTGCAATGTCGGCTTTTTTTATGGTCTGTATTTTAGGCCCATCCATTTGCGATAATGATCAACTTGTTAAAGTTCTATATTCATCAAACGTTTGCGCGAAACTTGCTTGAGCGTATCAAAAAGTTTAGTTTATCTTTAACTCACATGAGCACCATCTTCAGCATTAAAACTGTGATCTGCTCAACAGAATAAGCTAAACGCTAATAATATTAATTCAGTATTTACACATGAAAAGCATGCTATTTACGGTTGGTTTCATTATCACCGCTCAAAGTCTTTTATTCGGTCAAACCGACAGCACGGTTATTAAATCAGTGCCTAATATTAAAGAACTAAAAGCCGGCGATAAGAAAGTTGTTTTCCCCGAAAGCCCGAAAGGTTATTCGCTGGTATTCAAAGGAAGTAACCGCACCCCGATTATCGATGAATCTGGAAGCATAACCACGCCTTTGGTGGCAACAAATGTCAACTTGTACTTCCAGCTGGTTAGTCAGGTAAGCGATTCGATAAAATATGATGTATCCAGGCAGGTTGTTGTTCCAGGCAAATTCTCTGATTCGGGTGTTAACCCACAACCCTTTGTAATTCCTGCCTTGCGCGAATGGCATGGCGGCAAGGGTGAGTTATTTTTAACGGCCACCAGCAGAATTGTTTTAAATGCAGCGAATGAAAAACAATTGCAAAACGCTGCCAATATTTTAAAACAAGAACTGAAAGATCAGTTAGGTTTTAACCTGTTAATTGTGAAAGGTAAGCCTAAAAAGGGAGATGTTTTTTTAACCTTAAACGCAAATGATAAAAGCATTGGCGAAGAAGGTTATTACTTTGATACAGATGAATATGTTACCATCAGTGCAGTAAAATATCAAGGATTATTCTGGGGAACGAGAACTTTATTACAGTTATTGGAGCAGAAAAATGCCATTCCAAAAGGATTAGCAAGAGATTATCCAGAGTTTAAAGTCCGCGGATTTGTACTCGATGTAGGCCGTAAGTTCTTTAGCCTTCAGTTTTTAAGAGATTATGTGAAATTCATGTCGTATTACAAATTGAACGATTTTCAGATTCATTTGAATGATAATGGCTTTAAAAAATATTTCAACGATAACTGGGCCGATACCTATTCGGCTTTCCGTTTAGAAAATACAACCTATCCGGGGTTAACCGCAAAAGACGGTTCCTATACCAAAAAGGAATTTATAGCATTACAACAACTGGCCGATCAGTATGCTGTTCGCATTATTCCAGAAATTGATGCACCAGCACATGCACTGGCCTTTACCAAAGTGGTTCCCGAAATTGGCAGTAAAGCATATGGTATGGACCATCTCGATCTCCATAATCCACTTAGTTATACGGTTATGGAAAATGTGTTTAAAGAATATATTTCTGGTAGCACACCCGTGTTTACCGGTAAAGCAGTTCACATTGGTACCGATGAATATGCTAAAAAAGATGCCGAAGTTTTTAGGGCTTTTACCGATCGCATGATTAAATACGTAGAAGGTTTTGGGAAAGATGTAAGGCTTTGGGGAGCGTTAACCCATGCAAAGGGTACTACTCCTGTTAAAGTAGAAAATGTGGTGATGAATACCTGGTACAATGGTTATGCAAATCCTATTGAAATGAAGAAACTGGGCTATAAGCAAATTAGTACGCCTGATGGATGGTTGTATATTGTACCGGCAGCGGGCTACTACTACGATTACCTGAATATTAAAAATCTTTATAATAAATGGACGCCTTCGATGATTGGAAACGTTCAGTTCCCATCAGGCGATCCGACCATATTAGGTGGTTCTTTTGCCGTATGGAATGATATTGTAGGCAACGGAATTACAGAGAAGGATGTACACGACAGGGTATTCCCGGCAATGCAGGTGTTAGCACAAAAAATGTGGGGAGGCAGTAATACCACTTTAAAGTTCGATGATTTTAATGTGTTGAGCAAAAAGATAGGAGAAGGACCCTCGTTAAATATAAGTGGAAAGTTATCTAAAAACGATGTGCCATTTACAGCTCAATTTAATTTTGATAAAAAGGATAATCAGATCAAAACCACTGGCGCGGCATATGCAGAAGGATATGCAAAAAATGCGTTATCATTTTCAGGAAAGGATAGTTACGCCAGGTTGCCTTACACTGAAATAGGATATAACTATACGGTTTCTTTTTGGGTAAATCCTGCAAATAACAATGCAGATGGTGCAGTGTTATTCAAATCGCCTAATGCAACTGTAAAATTAAAACAAACAGGTACCGGTAAACTTGGCTTTTCAAGGGAGGGTTATGATATCGATTTCGGATATGTTTTACCTGAAAATAGCTGGACCCACGTAGTGATAACCGGAACCAATAAGGGTACTAGTCTTTATGTAAATGGCAAACTTGAAAAACGCTTGTACGATAACTGGATCACGTTTACGGATAAAGACAAAACGAAAGTACGTAAATCGGAAACTTTGTTTTTTCCGCTTCAAACCGTAGGTGGATTTAAAGGGAAGATAGATGAATTACAGGTTTGGAACAAGGTATTATCAGATGAAGAGATCCTGGCCTTAAAATGATAAAAAAGAATTAAACAATACCCGTCTCGATTAAATTAGTTTTTACCAGCCGATACCGCATTTGCGGTATCGGCTTTTTTGTTCTGCATATTTCGGATAACATTTTAGGCAAACGTTTGTGCTGTACCAATTTCCGGCTTTATTTTCTGATGCTTAAACCCTATCTAAACTGTAATATTAAACAGTCGCAGGTGTTTGATTTGGTTGTATTTTTTGATTTTGTATCCTCTTATTAATCAAACGTTTGCGCGTTGATTCGGAAAAATATCTTCGCTGCAAACCATTATCTTTAATTAACAGGCTGCGATATCACCACGTAATTTAATGTTTGTTCATTTTAACTACCTTGGTAAGATTGTAGTTGTATTTTCTGGCGCAATACACAAATGATTTTTAATTAATATTTAACCAATTTAAACCAAAGAAAATGAAAAAAACAATTGCTTTACTAGTCGCTACCTTAGCTTTTACCGTTTGTCTGTTTAGTAGTTTTACGCCCGAAAAAGTAGCCCTTGCTCCAAAAAAGGTGATGCGTAGAGGTGTAGTTACGGTTACTAAAAATTTTACCACCAGTAATGGACTGGCTGCTGTGGCAACACTTCAGTATACTACAGGTCAGGTATATAACAGCATCACCGTAACCATACAGGGAGAAGGTAACGTTCCGTTAACTTCGGTATCACATTCCTCAGGCCCGATTTATGCCGATACTTTTGAAGGTTACAAAGCCGGATCTTATTATGAATATTTTGTAGATGTATTGGTTACCGGAAACCAAACTATAGGCTGGCAAATTGCAGATGCAAGCGCCGAAGCGGTTGTTATTTAAATTGTAAGCCTAAATAAAGAGTCTACTGCTTCATAGCAGCAGTTTTTTGCAGAACCGGCATTGCCAAAAGCAGTGCTGGTTTTTTTATGGTAACATTTCTAATGCGCTTTTTGATAAACGCCACAATAGTTTGATATTTAGGAACCAAACCAAAACGATGAAATTCAGATTTATACTTGCTACATTTTTAAGCGTAAGCGCTTTTGCCTATGCACAACAGGGGCCAAGAAAAAGCCAATCTAAAGAAACTGTAACCACCACCCAGGTTACCGTTAAAGACGAGCCAAAATCTTCGGCAAACGAAAGAACCATTAAAGTGGAGAGCTCGGTAGTTACCAATCACGCGGTAACCATTGATGGTAAATCCGTTCCGTATAAGGCTACAACAGGTACGCTGCCCGTTTGGGATGAAGACGGAAAACCGATTGCAGGTTTGTTTTATACTTATTACGAACGCAGCGATGTGCAAAATCGTGATAAGCGACCTTTAGTCATCTCTTTTAACGGTGGCCCGGGCTCGGCTTCAGTGTGGATGCATATTGCCTATACGGGTCCTGTGGTTTTGAATATTGATGATGAAGGTTATCCTGTACAACCTTATGGTTATAAAGAAAATCCATATTCTATTTTAGATGTTGCCGATATTATCTACATCGATCCGGTTAACACCGGCTATTCGAGAGCAGTAAGTAAAGATATTCCCACCAATAAGTTTTTTGGGGTGCGTGCCGATATCAAATACCTGGCCGAGTGGATCAATACTTTTGTAACGCGCAACAACCGATGGGCCTCTCCAAAATTTTTAATTGGCGAAAGTTATGGTACCACACGTGTTTCGGGCTTGGCTTTAGAGCTGCAGAACAGCCAGTGGATGTATTTAAATGGTGTGGTATTGGTTTCGCCAACCGAACTCGGTATTGAACGGAGCGGTCCTGTTGATGCGGCTTTGCGTTTGCCGTATTTTGCTGCTACAGCCTGGTACCATAAAGCTTTGGCCGCCGATTTACAAGCTAAAGATTTAACGGCGATGCTTCCGGAAGTGGAAAGTTTTACCATTAATGAATTGATCCCCGCTATTTCGCAGGGTGGAATGTTGAGCGCCGATAAAAAGAAAGCCATTGCCGTGAAAATGGCCCGTTACGCTGGGCTTTCAGAAAAAGTGATATTAGATTATAACCTCAATGTACCAACCGATTTCTTTTGGAAAGAATTGTTGAGGGATAAAGGTTTTACGGTGGGCAGGTTAGATTCGCGCTACCGTGGTATCGACAAAATGAGTGCCGGCGAAGGACCGGATTATAATGCAGAACTAACTTCCTGGCTGCATTCATTTACGCCAGCCATCAATATGTACATCCGTAATGAGCTGAATTATAAAACCGATTTGAAATACAATATGTTTGGCTCAGTTTATCCATGGGATCAAACTGGCAATCAAACCGGCGATAACCTCCGTCAGGCCATGGCACAGAATCCATATCTGCATTTATTGGTGCAATCGGGTTATTACGACGGGGCCTGCGATTATTTCAACGCGAAATACAGCATGTGGCAGTTAGATGCTGCGGGTAAGTTGCAGGATAGAATGAAATGGGAAGGTTACCGTAGCGGCCATATGATGTACCTACGTAAGGATGACCTGAAAACGGCTAATAACCATATCCGTGAGTTTATTAAAAAAGCATTACCAAAGCCTGGCGAAGCCGCTAAGTTCTAAGATTTTAGAGTTGACAACTTTTAATAGCAATGTGTATAGGAAGTTGTCAACTCTCTTAGCCAAAGCTCTTACCTAAGAGACTCTTTTTTTTGGAGCGCAGAGGCAGTACAATAATTAACGTTCGTCCTGCTTTGCGCTTCGATCTTTTTTGCCCTTTCACTTCGTCCAGGCTGACAAAAAAGGATCTCCGCTTCAATCAGGGCTAGATGGGTTGGGCCGGGGGCACGGAAAACCCTCATCGATGCAAGAACAGGTGTAATCTAAACCTGACAGCCGCGATAGCCCAGATTTAAGCACGGTCTGTTGTTTTTATGGTGTGCTTGCTTATTTCACAGGTTTCATCTGGGCTAAAGCAAATGGCAGGACTGTTCTAACCGAAGCGCTACAGGAATTGCTTTCCAAACCCTAATTTAAAGTGTATAAATTCTTTTAATGTGTCAACACTTTTTGATTAATTTGAAGCGCAGCTGCAGCATAAATATTATCGTTTGTCCTGCTTTGCGCTCCGATCTTTTTTGCAGTTCCACTCTGCTCAGGCTGACAAAAAAGGATCTCCGCTTCAATCAGGGCTAGATGGGTTGGGCAGTGGCATGGAAAACCCTCATCGGTGCAAAAACAGGTGTAATCTAAACCTGATCGTACGGATGCCGATTTTTCGTCGGCAGTAGGAAGAGCAGGACGGAACCTAACCCAATAACCACTGAAACTGCTTTCCAAAAAAAATAAATCATATATATAGCGTTCTTTTATCGGCCTTGCTAAAGCGATTTATTCCCTCCAAAAATGCAAACGAAAAACTGTTGGTTACAAACTAAAAATAATTACTTATTTTTGTGGTTCAATTATGCAGCAAATAAAAACATCATTCGATTTTGAAAAACCTATTGCCGATTTAGTTCAGCAGATAGAAAAGGTTAAGCAAGTTGCCGAAAAAACTAAGGTAGATATGTCTGCCACGTTAGACGAGCTTGATGGTAAATTAGATGAAACTACCAATAACTTATATAAAAATTTAACCGGTTGGAACAAGGTTCAGATGAGCCGTCACCCTGATCGCCCGCAAACCCTTGATTATATCAATATGATCTGTGATGATTTTATTGAAATGCATGGCGATAGAACGGTTAAAGATGATAAGGCAATTATTGGCGGTTTTGCTTCTATAAATGGTCAAACGGTAATGGTTATCGGTCACCAGAAAGGTAAAAATACCAAAGAGCGTCAGTTTCGCAATTTCGGTATGGCCAACCCTGAAGGTTATCGTAAAGCATTACGTTTAATGCGCTTGGCAGAAAAATTTAATAAACCGGTTGTTTCTTTTATCGATACGATGGGTGCTTACCCTGGTTTAGAGGCAGAAGAACGCGGACAGGGTGAGGCGATTGCCAGAAACTTACTGGAAATGTCTATTCTACGAGTACCCATTATCTGTATCGTTGTAGGCGAAGGTGCTTCCGGAGGTGCTTTAGGTATCGGTATCGGCGATAAGGTTTATATGTTAGAACACACTTGGTACTCGGTAATTTCTCCTGAATCTTGTTCATCTATTTTATGGAGAAGCTGGGATTTTAAAGAGAAAGCTGCTGAATGTTTGAAATTAACTTCTGATGATATGTTTGGCAACAAGCTAATCGATGGCATTATTCCAGAACCGCTTGGAGGTGCACACCAGGATCCGGAGTTAATGGGCCGAACTTTAAAAGATTACCTTGTTAAAGATTTAGCGGCATTGGGTAAATTAAAAACGGATAAACTGATTGAACAAAGAATTGAAAAATTCTGTGCAATGGGTGTAGTAAACGAATAATCATTAACTAAAATAAATTTGAATCCTGTTTGGCCATGCTGAACAGGATTTTTTTTGTTACTGAAATCCATCTATAAACACCACATATATTTAGCCCCGTCATGCTGAATTTATTTCAGCATCTATCAATGCGGTAAAGACCCTGAAATAAATTCAGGGTGACGTATCTCGCGATATCTTAAACCTATCAGGTTTTTAAAACCTGATAGGTTTGGTCAACAAAAAAGCAGCTACAAATTAATGCAGCTGCTTTGTAAGTTATTGTTCAGATTCGTTTACTGTTGCGGTCCCTGTTGTGGGAAGAACATCGACAAACGACTTTCTAAACTGTTAAATGTTTTCTGCAGCTTATCGCTCAATTTATCCTGACCTGCAGCTTTACTGGTTTTAATCATTCTGTCCAGGTAGTATAATCCGGTTTGAATGTTCTGCGAGCCGGTTAAACCTTTTGATTGTGAAATATCAGCCAGGTAGTTTAATTCCTTGTTGATATAATCGCCAGATTTGTCTAAAATATCATTGGCTCGGGCAGTTTCGCCTAGTTTATATAAGTTTTCAGCCATGTAGAATTTCACTACAACTGTACGGATGCCGAAGAATTTATCAGGCATTACCGCAAAATATTTATCGACTACTTTTTTGGCATCAGCAATTTTACCTTCTTTAATTAAGCTGTTGGTTAAGCTACTGAAGATATTAGTGAAAATGAAAGTATCGTCTGATGATTGCGGATCTAAATATTTAGCGGTTTTCATATTTCCCCACTTAAATTTAGTCATCACATTATTATACAGAACAGGCGTATTCAATTGCTCTGGTCTATCTTCCGATGCCGTAGTGTCGGCTTTAAGCGGCAATAAACGCATTGCTAAACCTTCGCTGTATAAATACTTATCTAAGCCATTATATTGCTCAGAAGGCACGGTAGAAGCAAAATAAATCGGGCGTTTCCAGTTGTTATGTGCCAGGATATCGAACATAGCCAAAGTTCCTTTAGTTACATAACCCTTATTAAACTTCCAATCCATTGTGGTTGTGATTTTTGAAGCATCGGCTGCAGGTACTGTTCCTGTACTGATTACTTGCTGTGGATCTACCGTAATTTTAAGGTTTTTAGTTGGCAGGAAGTTAGATTTTGATCCATCCTGCATCGGTACTTTATCGCTCTCATCGTTTGATAACAATAAATCAACTACGTTTTTAAGCTCAATACTACCTGCAATTTTGTAATCATCGTATGGCATTACATCCCTTTCGCCCTGTACATACTGCTCAGGTTTCATCGAAATTGGCAATGGAGCCGATTCATTTTGTTTTTGTCTCAGGCCATTGATGTACCAATCTGTATCGAATAAACTTAAGTTTACGATACGTACATCAGGACGAACATTTTCTACCTCCTGGATATACCAAAGTGGGTAGGTATCATTATCGCCGTAAGTAAATAAGATGGCATTTGGCGCACAAGATTGTAAATAATCTAAAGCAATATCGTGTGGAACCAGTTTCGTAGAACGGTCATGGTCATCCCATCCCTGCTCGGCCATAATTACCGGTGCAGCTAATAATCCAATCACCGTGGCACCAATGGCACCGGCAGTTGGGGTTAGTTTTTTAAACAGCCATTCTTTAATGGCGAGTGCACCAAGTCCGATCCATATCGCAAAGGCATAGAACGATCCAACATAAGCATAATCCCTTTCGCGGGGCTCTAATGGCTTCTGATTTAAGTATAATACAATGGCAATACCCGTGAAGAAGAATAATAAGGCCACTACTCCGGCATCTTTCTGGTTGCGTTTGAAATGCCACAGGGCACCAATAACACCTAAAATTAATGGTAGAAAGAAGAAGCGGTTATATGCTTTATTATCAACTGTTGAAGGCGGCAGATTGGTTTGGTTACCTCTCAACATGGCATCAATTGGTTTAATGCCGCTAATCCAGGTGCCCTCATGTCCGCTACCCTGACCTTGCTCATCATTCTGACGGCCGGCAAAATTCCACATGAAATAACGCATGTACATGTAGCCAATCTGATAGCTAAACAAGAAACCGACGTTATCCACCAGATTAGGGTTTTTAGAATCGTCTAAGCGCATCCATTCTTTATAAAAAGCGGCATGTTTAGGGTCATCGCTATACATACGTGGCAACAAAGTATTGTTGTTATACTCGTAGTCGGTTTTTTTACCCGCTACCTCGTACTTGTCTTTTCCTTTTCTCCAGATGGTTTTACCTTCAGTTACACCTACTCTTTCAGAGTTATAATTCGGGCCATAACCCAATGGCCTGTCGCCATATTGCTCACGGTTTAGGTAACTTAAGAAAGAGAAAGCATCTTTAGGTGCGCTGTTATTTAAGTTCGGGTCTGCCTTTGCCCTGATGATGATCATCGAGAAAGATGCATAACCGAAAATGATTAATACGGTAGAGATTAAACCTAAGTTTAATAATTTCTTTTGGTGTTGGATCGAATAGCGGATTCCCCAAACCAGGGCGCCGATTAATAAAATGGCGAAGAATAAAACACCCGTTCCAAAACCCAGACCTAATGTATTTACAAAGAATAAATCGAAATAAGCACCGAATGAAACCAGGTATTGGATAATACCATATTGGATTACCGCTAAGATTAAAATACCAACAACAAGGGTTTTGATAATTCCGGTTGGGGTTGCTTTATCGGTTCTTTTGAAATAATAAATGAAAGCAAGTGCCGGGATGGTTAACAAGTTTAACAAGTGGATACCAATTGATAAACCCATAATATAGGCAATAAACAATAACCAGCGATCGGCACGTGGCTCATCGGCATGTGCTTCCCATTTAAGGATAGCCCAGAATACAATCGCCGTGAATAATGATGATTGTGCATAAACCTCCGATTCTACTGCCGAAAACCAAAAACTATCAGAGAAAGTATAAGCCAGCGCACCAACGGCACCTGCACCCATAATACTGATTAATTTGCCGGTCGTTAATTCCTCACCAGCTTTCAACACTGTTTTTTTAGCCAATGCGGTGATGGTCCAAAATAAGAATAAGATAGTTGCCCCGCTCGAAACAGCCGAACCTACATTCATCCAGTAAGCGATTTTGGTCAAATCTCCAGCTGCAAAAATGGAGAAGAAACGTTGGATCATTAAGAATAGAGGCGCACCAGGCTGGTGAACCACCTGCATTCTAAATGCCGATGCGATAAATTCACCGCAATCCCAAAAACTGGCAGAAGGCTCTAAGGTTAAAACGTAAGTTAGTGTAGCAATTAAAAAGCAGATCCAGCCTACTATATTATTAACTTTTGAATAATTCATTGGTTTGTTTAATGATATTAAAAATTGTTTTCACATAAAAATGCTGCCGAAATTAACTATTCTAGTCGATAAAACAGGTAAATTTTTGGATTGATTTAACAATTTTTAACGGCTTAAGGCCTTTAACATAAAGGATTTTAATTTATATGGGAAGCAAAAACCCATAAGCAGAAAGATGAAATCTGCCTATGGGTTAAAATTTAGTATGTTTTTTGCTTAGCCTGCTGCAAAAGGGGTAAACCTTGTAATCAGGTTGTTGTATTGTTTTTCCAGGCTTTTGCTCAGCCCCACCTGTTTAAATACCTCGGTTAATTTTACCATTTGTCCTAAATAGCCTAGATAAAAACGCACATCCTGCTCTGATGATAGCTGGTTTTTGCTTTCTGAAACATCAGCCAGGTGGGTCAATTCCTTACCTACATAATCGGCCGTTTTTTTGATCATGGCATTTGCACGGTTTAAATCATTTAAACGATATAGACTTTCGGTGAAATAATAAGTGCTCATTACCTGGCGCATACTGTAAAATTTAGCTGGAATCACCTCGTAATATTTGTCAGCCACTTTTTTGCTCTCGGTAATTTTACCTTCGTTTATTAAACCAGTTAATAAACCGTTAAACATATTGGAGAACATGGTGACATCATCAGCAGACTGCCTGTCTAAATGATTGGCATTTTTAATGTTGCCGAAGCCATACACGTTCATTAGGTTGTTGTACATCGGTTTTAGGTTAACCCGGTCAAAATCCTGTGTGATTGCGGTATCTGGTTTTAAGGGGAGTAACCTTTTGTTGAGGCCTTCTGAATAGAGGTATTTGTTAAGCCCGATGTATTGCTCATTTGGCATGGCGCCGCTGAAATAAATCGGTCGTTCCCAGTTATTATGTGTTAAAATATCAAATAAAGCTAAGGTGCCTTTGGTTACAAAATTAGAATTGTAGGTCCATTCCATGCTGCTTGCAATTTTGCCTGCATCTTCTTTGGGTACAGTGCCGGTATCTAAAACCTGTTGCGGACTTACGGCCATTTTAAGGTTTTTGGTAGGCAGTACGTTGTATTTGGATCCATCCGTCATGGTTACCTTATCTTCATCATGATCGGATAGGAGCACGTCTAAAATTTCCTGTAACTCGATATGTTGCGCAATCTTATAATCCTGATAGTACATGATATCCCTTGTACCTTCAACATATTGCTCGTGTTTTAAGGTAATGGGTAGGGGAGCCGATTCATTTTGTTTTTTCCGCATCCCATCGATGTACCAATCGGCTGTAAATAAACTTAAATTTACCACCCGCACATCCGGACGGATATTTTCTACCTCTTGTGCATACCACACCGGATAGGTATCATTATCACCATAGGTGAATAAGATGGCGTTAGGGGCGCAGGATTTTAGATAATTAACCGACATATCCCGCGCCAGGTGACTGTCAGAGCGGTCATGATCATCCCAGCCCTGATTGGCCATAATTATCGGAGCACCCAATAAAGCAATAACCGAAGCAAAAACACTCGCCCGCAGTGGCGTTAATTTTTGGAAAACCCAATCCTTTAACCCAAATACACCTAAACCTATCCAAATGGCAAAAGCATAAAACGACCCTACGTAGGCATAATCCCTTTCGCGTGGCTCCACAGGAACAGAGTTAAGGTAAACTACAATAGCCACACCGGTAAAAACAAAGAGTAGACCGATAATGCCCGCATCTTTCTGGTTTCGCTTAAAATGCCAGACAGCACCAATTAAACCGATAATTAATGGCAGGAAGAAAAATCTATTGTATGCTTTATTTTCTACAATGGAAGGTGGCAGATTTTGTTGACTACCAAGCCTGATGGCATCCAACGGTTTTACACCACTAAGCCAATTACCATCTTTTCCGCCAAACTGCCCATCTTCATTATCCTGCCTGCCAACAAAATTCCACATAAAATAACGCATGTACATTTGCCCGGTCTGGAAAGAGAACATGTATTTTAGGTTATCCATTAAGGTAGGTTTGTGCTCATCATCAAAACCCATATAACTTTTGTAAAAGTTAATGTGTTCGGGTTTATCACTGTACATGCGGGGCAGCAAAGTTTTATCGGCAAAAACATATGCCGATTTTGTGCCCGCAAGTTCATATTTCTTGTCGCCTTTACGGATAATTTTGCCGGTCTCTTTAATGTCGGTTTTTTCTGAATTGTAGTTCTCCCCGTAAAATAGTGGCCTGTCGCCATACTGGTCGCGACCAACATACCTCGAAAAAGAATATACATTATCTACATTATAGTTGTTTAGGTTTGGTTTTGCCTGCGCCCTGATAATAAGCAGTGCGAAAGAGCTGTATCCGAAAAGTAGTAAAACAGTAAATAACATGGCCAGGTTTAAAACCCGTTTATTTTTCAGGATGGAATAACGGATACCATAAACCAAACTCCCAATAAGAAGTACGGTGAAGAACAGTATGCCTGTTCCAAAGCCTAAACCCATGGTGTTTACAAAAAAGTAGTCGAAATTTGCCGCAAAAGATATAACATACTGAATGATACCAAATTGCACCACCGCCAGTACAGCAATCGAAATCATAAATACTTTTAAAACGCTTTGCCAATTGGGTGACGGGTTCTTTTTAAAATAATAAACAAATATTAAGGCAGGTATGGTAAGCAGGTTTAAAATGTGTACACCAATAGAAATCCCCATGATGTAAGCCACAAAAAGTAACCAACGTTCTGACTTTGGTTCATCAGCCTGCGATTCCCATTTTAATATGCCCCAAAATACAATCGCACTACAAAGCGACGACATGGCGTAAACCTCTGCTTCTACGGCCGAAAACCAAAAGCTATCAGAAAAGGCATAAGCTAAAGCCCCAACAAAACCTGCACCCATAATACCGATGATTTTTTGGTTGGTAATTTCTTCTCCTTTTTTAATAATCGTTTTCCTGGCCAGTGCTGTAATGGTCCAGAATAAAAAGAGAATGGTACCTGCACTTGCCAGCGCCGAAGAGATATTAACAAAATAGGCTACTTTGGTTTTATCGCCAAAAGCAAGCGCCGAAAATAACCTTTGGATCATGGAGACTATTGGAGCACCTGGCTGGTGAACCACCTCCATTCGGAAGGCTGAAGAAATAAATTCGCCACAGTCCCAGAAACTTACAGATTGATCTAAAGTTAAGATGTACGTGAGCGCGGCAACGATAAAACAGAGCCAGCCTCCAATGGTGTTGATCCTTGAGTAATTCATAGTTTAATTTTAGTCTTTGATAATAAATGATTTAAGTGGTTCGTAGTAAAAAAAGTCGCATAAAAAAAGAAAATGTTGCACGCTATATGATGATTTTTTTATCTTTGCATCGCAAACAGGAACAGCAGGAAAGAAATTAAAAATATTTTAAAATCACTCTTGCATATTTAAAATAAGGTTCCTACATTTGCATTCCCTTTCGAGGAGAATATCCTTGAGAAGTTTTTGTCCGATAGTATAAGGGTAGTACAACGGTTTTTGGTACCGTTTGTCTTGGTTCGAATCCAGGTCGGACAACGAAAATTTAACGTCGGATCATGTTTTAAATAGACATGATCCGATTTTTTTTAACCGTAAACTACACGAACCCATGCCATTGCAGTTTAACCCGGTAAAACTTTTTTCCGGAACAGGTTCTAGGGGATTATCACTTAAGATTGCCGAACATTACGGCAAGCCACTTGGTAGCGTAACCATTCACAAATTCAGTGATGGAGAGTTTCAGCCTTCCTTTGATGAGTCAATTCGTGGTAGTGATGTTTTTCTAATCCAGTCTACTTATCAGCCCAGCGATAATTTAATGGAACTTTTGTTAATGGTTGATGCTGCTAAAAGAGCATCGGCACATTATATTACAGCAGTAGTTCCTTATTATGGTTTAGCCCGTCAGGATAGAAAAGATAAACCGCGTGTAGCAATCGGTGCCAAATTGGTGGCGAACTTATTAAAATCAGCAGGTATCCACCGCATTATGACGATGGATTTGCATGCTGCACAGATACAGGGTTTCTTCGATATTCCGGTTGATCACTTAGATGGATCGGTAATCTTTGTACCTTATATCAAAAGCTTAGGCTTAAAAAACTTAACTATTGCATCGCCAGATATGGGCGGTTCGTACAGGGCACGTACTTTTGCCAAGTTTTTTAATGCTGAGGTAATTATTTGCGATAAACGCCGTAAACGTGCCAACGAAATCGAATCAATGTCGATTATTGGTGATGTGACCGGACAGGATGTGGTATTGATCGATGATATTTGCGATACTGCCGGAACCTTATCAAAAGCTGCGGCTTTGATTATGGAAAACGGTGCAGCAAGTGTAAGAGCGGTTTGTACACATGCGGTATTATCAGGCAAAGCAATTGAAACGGTAGAAAATTCGGTATTAACCGAATTAATCGTAACGGATACCATTCCATTAAAACAGGAAAGTCCAAAAATCAGGGTGCTAAGTACAGCCGGTTTATTTGCGAGGGCAATTGCCAATGTAAACGAGCATGGTTCGATTAGTGATCTGTTTAGAGTATAAATAAGGTTGAAGGTAGAGGGTTAAAGGCTTAAGGTCTTGATACTCGACACTTAATACTGATTACTAATAAATAAGGCGGTAGGTAGAGGGTTAAAGGCTTAAGGTCTTGATACTCGATACTTAATACTAACTACTAATAAATAAGGTGAAAGGTAAAGGGTTAAAGGCTTAAGGTCTTGATACCCGATACTTAAACTTGATACTAATAATTAAATAAAAATAAAATGAAAACAATCGCAATTAGCGGTTCTCCAAGAGAGAACGTAGGGAAACGCGATGCCAAGGAACTTCGTTACGAAGGTAAAGTTCCGGCGGTATTGTATGGTGGAAAAGAGCAACAACACTTCGCTGTAGTTATTGCTGACTTAAGAGATGTTATTTATACCCCGGATGTAAACTTTGTGGAGATTGATGTGAACGGTACTAAAACTAAAGCTATCGTAAAAGACACTCAATTTCACCCACTTACCGACGTATTAATGCACATCGATTTTCTTCAGTTATTCGACGAGAAAGAAATCGTTATGGAGATCCCGGTTAAATTAACAGGAACTTCTCCAGGTGTTAAAATGGGGGGTAAATTAATCCAGAAATTACGTAAACTACGTGTTAAAGCATTACCAGCTGATATGCCACAAAACGTAGAAGTAAGCTTAGAGAAATTAGAAGTAGGTAGTTTATTCCGTGTTCGTGACCTTAAAGGTGATAAATACGTAATCACTAACACTCCTGAAGATACTATCGTTTCTGTTGCAATGTCTAGAGCATTAAAACAAGCAGAAACTGAAGCTGCTAAAGGTAAAAAATAATCAGGATTCTTAGGGTTTCTTGATTTCAAGATGAAGCGTTTCGATTTAGTTCGGAACGCTTTTTTTATTTACACCAGGATTAATCCGCTATCCGCCTCACGCTATCCGTTACAACCTGTCTGGAAATGAATGAATTAATTCGTAGTATAGACTCCCGACTTCGGACTCCGGACTTCGGACTTTTTTTTATCTTTGCGCCATGAAATATCTTATAGTTGGCTTAGGAAATATCGGACCAGATTATGCGCACACCCGGCATAACATTGGTTTTGATATTGCTGATGAACTGGTTAAAAATTTAGATGGAAGTTTCGAGAATATCCGCCTGGCTTATTATTCGGAAGTGAGCTTTAAAGGACGTAAACTCCACGTTATTAAACCAACCACTTTTATGAACTTAAGTGGTAAAGCGGTAAACTATTGGATGAAAGAGCTAAAAATAGCACCAGAAAATGTTTTGGTTATTGTTGACGACCTTGCATTACCGCTGGGTAAGCTAAGGTTAAAGCTGCAGGGCTCCAGCGCTGGCCATAATGGTTTAAAAAGCATCGAAGAGGTTTGTGGCGGACAAAACTACGCGCGTCTCCGCTTTGGCATTGGCAGCGATTATCCGAAAGGCAGGCAGGTCGATTTCGTTTTGGGTTTGTTTGATAAGAATGAACAATTGGAGCTTCCTGCATTGATTGATAAGAGCGTTGAGCTGATTAAAAGTTATGTAACCGTTGGGCCTGCCCACACCATGACGGCTTTTAATAAGTAATGGTTAATTGGTTAACTGTTCTTGCTGTCATCCTGAATGCAGCAAGGAATCTTTTATGACGAAGGAATTCCCTCGAGGGATAAAACAAATTTAACCTTATATGTTCCTCATTGCCTTATGTGGTAATAAGTGGCAAGGTTCCGTTAGAAAGGATAATTTGGAAAGCAATTGCAGAGGCTCTTTTTATTGTTCGTCCTGCTTTTCATTGCAAGTCCTCACCCGATAAAGGATCGGGCTCCGGGCTTTCCATTTCAATCAGGTTTATAGGGCAGTGTCTTTGCTGCTGTTAAAGATTGAATCGCATGGTTTTATAGATGTTCTTTTCTGCACCATGTAATTTCAAATAGTATTGCTGGCCGCGCCACCTAAACCCGATTACAGCGAACATCCCGATTTTAAGCACTGTTTTTTTTGCTTTTTATGGTGTGCTTGCTTGTTTCACAGGTTTCATCGGGATAAAGCGTAAAGCGGGGCCATCTCATCAAAAAAATAGCTGCCCCTGATTTTCAGAAAAACAATGATTATTAGAATAGCTCGTCTATCGTTAGGCGCGCAACCCAATACAGAAATAGATTTGTCATGTTGAGCCTGTCGAAGGATCTGCTATAATACATCGCAAAGCGTTTCGACAGGCTCAACATGACAGATCCGAACAGATATCAATCTTTTGAAACTGCCTTAAAGACCGATTGATGAATATTCAATAAACAAAAAAAGACCATCTTTCGATGATCTTTTCCTAAATATGTTTTAGTTAATGATTATTTAACTTTTTCCTGAGCTCTTGCAATGTAAGCATCAATTAATTGTGCTTCTGCGCTCTCCGGATATTGAGTTTTTACTTTAGTATAAGCTTCAACAGCACCTTTGAAATCATTTTGGCTTTCGTTAACCAAACCTAATTTCTTTAGGAACATTGGTGAAGTAAATTTACTTGCTTTATCTGCCGCTTTTTTATAGTAAGTAGCTGCTTGTTTGTAGTCTTTCAATTCGCTGTAAGCATCACCTAATAAACCTAAAGCCAATGGATCTGCAACCGGGCTGCCAGTAGCGCTATATTTACCTAATGATTCAATCGCTTGTTTGTACTCGCCTTTACGCAAATAAATACCACCCAAATAAAGGTTCGCTAAGTTTGCCGATTTTGTGTTATCGTATTCTTTAGCAATCTGCTCTAAGCCTGGGTAGCCACCTTCGCCTTTAACCGCTTTGTTCGATAATGAATCTACGCCAACAAATTGCTCTGCTTTGTACATTTTGCTAGCGGCTTCTTCAGCACGACCTTTTAAATACACGCCTTGATACCAAAGATATATTAAAACTAATAAAACTACAGCACCTGCAATAAACAGTAAGCTCTTATTATTCTCTTGTAAAAATGAACCTTTTTTAGTTGGTTGAATTGTCTGGTTATCTGTTGTAGACATGTTTGTTTAAAAAATTTAAGATTGCAAAAATACATTTTTCAATCAAAGTATCAATCTTTATTTTGAAGTATTTGATTAAACATTAGTTATTTAGGCGTGCAGATTGTAAAATCGTGATGAACATTAGCGTAACAAGCTAATTAATGTATTAAACCAGGTTTGGTTATCACTAAAAATACCGGTGTGGTTAATCACCAAATAGATCGTTTGACTTTCAGAGCGGCTCAACGTTGATCTAATTCGGATGGGTTGCCAGAATGCGCCGAAGTTTTTGGCCGAGGAAGCCGGAAATAAATCGTCGAAGCCCATATAAACCTCTTCTATATGGGATAATGGGAGTTCTAATTGTTCATCCCCGGTAATAAAAAGGCCGTTAGAGGCCAGCAGGATATTGCCCTCGTGATTATGAATTGGCTTTAAAAACGAAAATAAACCTGCTATTTTTTTAATCCAGCCTGAGCTTTTCTCATTGGTAAGTTCATGATCGTAAGACCACAGAACATTCCCTTCTAACATTTTTTGTGCAACCATCTAATTTTCCTTGCTATGAAAGTACAATTTTTTTAAGTGTTATTAACGTTTATTTTAAACAATGGGTGTTAAGAGGCTAAAAAACGGTAAATTTGTGACATATTTATGTGGTTAAAAAATATTACCCTTCTAAATTTTAAGAACTATACCGATGCAGATCTCCATTTCTCGGAAACTGTGAACGTTTTTACGGGTAATAATGGCTCAGGTAAAACGAATATGCTCGATGCCATTCACTATCTCTGTCTATGTAAAAGTTACTTTAACCCCATCGATAGCCAGCAGATTAAAACCAATGAAGAGGTTTTTATGATCCAGGGCGATTTTGACCGCAATGAAAAAAATGAAAAAATTTCCTGCGGTGTAAAACGTAATCAGAAAAAACAGTTCAAACGCAATAAAAAAGAATACGAGAAACTGGCCGATCATGTTGGGCTTTTTCCGGTGGTGATGGTTTCGCCTTATGATGTAAACCTGATTATGGAAGGCAGCGAGGAACGGAGAAAGTTTATTGATAATGTGATTTCGCAAACCGATGCACATTACCTCGATCAGCTGATTACCTATAACCGCATTCTGTTAAACCGGAATGCTTTGCTAAAACAGATTGCGATTACCAGAAAGTACGATCCTACGCTGCTCGAAATTTTGGACGAACAACTGGTTTTTGCCGGCAATAAGATATTCGCTATCCGTAAAGCGTTTATGGATGAGTTTATTCCGCTGTTTAACCAATATTATACCTACCTTACCGAAAACAAGGAAATTGTTGAGCTGAATTATCAGTCGCAATTAAATGAGGCTACTTTCGAAGAACTGTTAAAAAAATCAGTAGAAAAAGACCGTGTACTGGAGCGGACCACAACCGGTATCCATAAAGATGAACTGGCTTTTGTGATCAGCGATATGCCTTTAAAGAAGTTTGGCTCACAGGGTCAGCAAAAATCATTTTTAATTGCTTTGAAGATTGCTCAATACGCTTACCTTGCCAAAAACAAAGGATTTAAGCCTTTGCTTTTGCTGGATGATATTTTTGATAAGCTGGATGATAACCGCGTTCAAAAACTTATGCAAATGGTTTCCCACCATGATTTTGGGCAGATATTTATTACAGATACAGGAAGAGAAAGAGTAAAATCAATTTTTGAAAAAATAGAAGTTGATGTAACTTTGTTCGAAGTAGATAACGGAACTATACAAAATGCGTAAACCCAATGATGTTACTGTAAAAGATGCCATCAGCAAAATGCTGGATGTATACCGTTTGCGCCGTAAATTCGACGAAACTTCCATCTTGTCTATCTGGCCGGAAATTATGGGCACCGCTATAGCCAACAGGACCAAACAGATTTACATCCACGATAAAAAACTATTTTTACGTATCGAATCTTCAGTCATTAAAAATGAATTGGTGATGGTACGCCAGGGCATTATCCAGAAACTGAATGAACATGCCGGTAGTGTGGTCATCACCGAAATGATTTTTTTATAGGTATAAAGACCTGTAGGATTAATATATCATTGTCATCCGGAGGGATAATTATTCTATAAAAACCAATATAAATTGATTTTTTTGCAGATAGGCTTCGAGGTAGCGTCATTCCCAACTCGATTAGGAATCGTAATGCAAGTGCACTAAGATTCCCGCCTGTGTGGGAATGACGATCAGGTCATTAAAATCCTGTCAAAGGTAACTTGTCGATGGACCTGCTTAAATGTAGTTTCAAGTGCTTTGACGACCTGTGCCGATTCATCGGCAGGCGCTATGTGACAGGTAGAAAAATTAACCCCTTCCTCCAAATACCTTCGATAAAATCCAGATGAGCAGTGCAACCACTACCACTACAATAATAATACCCGACCAAACGCCGGCTTTAAATATACCTTCTACGAGTTCACAACTGCTTAAGGTGCTGCATAAAAATGCGATCAGTGCTAAAGGGAATGCTCTTTTCATATTCATGTTAATTTGTAATAGCTAACATCGAATAAGAGAGAAAGTTTTGGTAAACGTCAAGATTCGTCCTGCCGAACTTGTTTCAGCATCCCAATTTGCTAACATCTAATTGCACATTTATGGCTATAGCCGTTCGGTAATAAACCCGACAAAGCGGCATAGCCCGCATCCCGATATTTCATCGGGAGAGGACTATAAGCGGTGGCAGGGCTACACTGGCCACCTAGCATTAACATTGTTTTCCAAAAAAAAAGCCTGCTCAATAAATAAGCAGGCATCTTCACTATAATTTTTAAAGATTGTTATTTTCCGTTCACTTTTAACAATTCCACCTCGAAAATTAAAGTGCTGTATGGCGGAATATCCTGTCCTGCGCCACGTTCGCCGTAAGCCAGGTTGTAAGGAATAAAGAATTTATATTTCGAACCCGCAGGCATTAACTGTACGCCTTCTGTCCAGCCTTTAATTACCTGGTTTAAAGGAAAGGAAATCGGTTCACCTCTGTCGTAAGAGCTGTCGAATTGTTTTCCGTTTAATAATGTTCCTTTATAATGAACCAGTACCGAATCGGTTGCCAATGGTTTAACGCCAGAGCCAGCCGTTAAAACCTCGTATTGTAAACCGCTTGCAGTTGTTTGTACACCTGCACGTTTTTTGTTCTGTTCTAAGAAATCTTGTCCTTCTTTCATAATTGGTGCGTATTTAATTTTATTTGCGGCTTCTTCAGCTTTGTTTTTTACTGATGATGCCTTGGCTAATGCCTCGTTAATACATTGTTGTGCCTGTTGTTGCGTTAAAATAACCTTACCTCCTGTAAAGGCATCTTTTAGTCCTTTTAACAGTACTTCGTAATTTAGGGTAGAAAGGCCGGTTGTTTTTAAACCTGCGCCGATGGAAGTACCAAAAGCATAACTGGTAGAATCTAAGGTAGATTTTAAACCTGCAGTAGTGCTTGATGTTTTACTTGCAGCTGTGGTCGGTTTTTGGGCAACAGGTTTCTTTGCTGTTGTTTTGGTTTGTGCATAAGATGCAACAGCGATACCGGATAGACATACCGCTAAAAAAATTCTTTTCATTGATTATTTTATGTGTAATTAATTCCAACAGGTTTAAAATGGTGGATGATATTTTAAGGCCGAAAGATACAAAATAGATAAAACAATAAAACCCCGAATGTTCGGGGTTTTATTGTAAGTTTTTTGTGTTGGGAACTAGAAACGTTCGTCTGCTTTGAAGAAGAAGTTACCTTCAATTTCTGCATTCTCATCAGAATCTGAACCGTGAACCGCATTTGCATCGATTGATTTTGCATATTTCTGACGGATAGTACCTTCTGCAGCCTCAGCCGGGTTAGTCGCACCGATCAGTTTTCTGAAATCTTCAATGGCGTTGTCTTTTTCTAAAATAGCAGCAACAATAGGTCCTGAAGACATAAAGCTTACTAAATCTTTGTAAAAAGGACGCTCAGCGTGAACAGCATAAAACTGACCAGCAGTTTCGTCTGTAAGTTTAGTATATTTTAATGCGATGATTTTGAAACCTGCATTAGTAATGTCGTTAATGATTGATCCGATATGGCCGTTTGCTACTGCATCAGGCTTAATCATGGTAAAAGTTCTGTTAGTGCTCATTGTGTTTTTGATATCAAATTTTTTGCAAAAATACGTTTTAATTGATGAATAATCAATAAACATTGTTTTTCAGTCGCGAATCGAGGTTAGTAATGGATAATTAGGCTTAAAATGGCTAACTGAGCTTTTTTATGCTGTATAATCCTGTTAATCTCCATCTCTTTTAAAACTATGATCCTACTAATCCTAAAATCCTTTAATCCTAATCTAAATTTACTTAGCTTTGCAGCGCAAAAAATATATGCTTACACTAACTGAATTAAAAACATTATTGGCTACGCCACAACGAATTGTGATCACTACGCATCACAAACCCGACGGCGATGCGATGGGTTCATCTTTAGGTTTATATGGATATTTAATTCAAAAGGGCCATCATGTTAAGGTAGTCACACCCACAGATTATCCTACCTTTTTGCATTGGATGCCTAATAATGGCGATGTTATTATTTTTACGGAGCAGCAAGAAGAAGCAGCCAGGTTAGTGGATGAAGCTTCGGTTATTTTCTGCCTTGATTTTAATACCCTAAGCCGCATTAATGAGTTAGGCGAATTGGTTAGGGCAGCGGGCGCAAAAAAAATCATGATCGATCATCACCTCGAACCTGAGGATTTTGATGATTACCGTCACTGGGATATCAATGCCTGTGCTGCTGCGCAGTTGGTTTACGATTTTATTGTTAACCAATTGGAAGATAAAGCTGGGATCAATAAAGATGTTGCTGCTTGTTTGTATACCGGTATTATGACCGATTCGGGATCTTTTCGTTTCCCATCCGCAACAGCGGAGGTTTATCGTATTGCAGCAGATTTGATCGATCTGGGTGCAGAGCATTGGAAAATCCATCAATTGGTATACGATAACGCGAGCGAAAATCGTTTACGCTTTTTGGGTTATTGCCTGTCAAACAAGTTAGAGGTAATCAGAGAATACAATACGGCCATTATTTCAGTTACCAAAGAAGAACTGGCACAATACCATAGCGCAACCGGCGATACGGAGGGCGTGGTGAACTATGCTTTATCAATTAACGGGATCCGTTTAGCCGCATTAATTGTTGAGCGTCCGGATAAGGTTAAATTATCGGTGAGATCAACAGGCGATTTTCCAGCCAACGAAATCTGTAAAAAGTATTTTAATGGCGGTGGGCACAGAAATGCAGCAGGTGGTGCAGCAGAAAAACCTTTAGCTGATGTAATAACCGAATTTAAATCGATATTAGCAGAATATAAAGAACAATTGATTGCTTAGAAACAAGAAATAAAAACAATAAAAACTTAAAAAAGTCAAATTAAATAAATGAAAAAGGGAATTATTATTCTAGCAGCAGCCACTTTAGGTTTAGCGGCATGTAACAAAGAGAAAAAGGGAGCTGGTGGGTTATTGTATACCATCCACCACTCTGCAGGTAACGAGAAAATTAAAGAAGGCGATATCGTTAAAATGAATTTTATTCAGAAAAACGATAAAGATTCAGTTTTATCAAGCACTTTCGATAGCGAAACTCCTGCAGTATTTCCTGCACAGAAAAAAATGTATGCTGGTGATATGAACGATGTTTTAACATTGTTTGGAGAAGGCGATAGCGCTACTTTTAAAGTAAACTTAGATACTATGGCACTTCATAGTAAACAACCTAAGCCAGAGCAGTTCAAAAATGATAAATACATCACTTTTACAGTAAAAATCGAAAAAGTATTCAAGAAAAAAACTGGCGAAGCTGATTCTACTTTTAACAAAAGAGCACAGGAATATTTCCAGGCTGATTATAAAGCTACTACAGAAAAAAGAAAAGCTGCTGAACCTGCTAAACTTAAAGCATATTTAGAAGATACTAAACTGGCTACCAAAACTACTGCAAGTGGATTACATTACATTATAGAACAAGCAGGTAGTGCAGAAAAACCAGCTTTAGGCGATACTGTATTAATTGATTATACTGGTAGAGTAACTAAAAAAGGTAAAGATGATAAATACAAAATCTTCGATACAAGTGATGAGAAACTGGCTAAAGCAGAAAACGAATTTAAGCCAGGTAAACCTTACGGTCCTCAAAAAATGCCAGTTGGCGGTACAATCCCAGGATTTACTGAAGCTTTACAGTTAATTGGTAAAGGTGGTAAAATTAAAGTGATTATCCCTTCTAACTTAGGTTATGGAGAGCAAGGTGCACCACAAGTAGGTATTATGCCTTTCAGCCCAATTGCTTTCGATTTAGAAATCAAAGATATTATCAAAGGAAAACCAGCTCCAGCGGCTCCAGTTGCTCCGGTAGTTAAAAAATAATTTCTTAACCAATATTTTAAAATCCTGCTTATTTATTTAGGCAGGATTTTTTTTTGCCCGTATTTTTTTGATACTGAACCAGGAAATAAAACATTTCAAAGATTTATAAAAACTTATTATAACCTATCTTTGTAGTGATCTAATAAAATAGCAGGTATTTTGAAAAAGGATAGTCCAGCTGTTTTTAAATAAATAAAACTTAAATGAAGAACAGAATTATTATTCTCTTGGCAGCAGCATTAGGCCTGTCTGCCTGTAACAAATTCGAAAAGGGTGAAGGAGATATGACTTACAAGATCTATAAAAGTGATGGTAAGCCAAAAATTCAGGATGGCGATTATGTAAAGTTAAACGGCGTTCAAACGGTTGAAACCAATACTAATCCCGATTCGGTAATGGTAAATACCTATGATAATGAACGCCCTGCTTTCTTTGCCATTAGTAAATCGATGTTTAAAGGCGATTTAGCCTCGGGCTTAAAACTGCTTGGCGAAGGAGATAGTGCTGTTTTTAAATTGAACCTGGATTCGATGGAGAAATATTCAGGTCAGCCTAAACCAAAAGGACTAAAATCAAACATTGCTTCTTTTACGATTAAAATTGAGAAGGTGTTGCACAAAGGGAAAGATCCCGATTCGATTTTCGAAGCGAAGAAACGACTTTTCTTTGAATCGGAATACAAAGCACTAAATGAAAAAAATAAAGTAGTAGAGCCTGCTAAAATTGCCAAATATATTGCCGAGAACGATTTAAAGGTAACTACTGCGCCATCTGGATTGCAATATGTGATTTCTGCTCCGGGAAACTCGGAAAGAGCAACTTTAACCGATACGGTATTAATGGACTACACGGGCCAGTTTACCAACAAAAAATCGAACGGAACATTGAACGTTTTTGATACTTCGAATGCTAAAATTGCAAAAGAAGCCGGGATTTTCTCTGAAAGTGTTCAATATGTGCCACGTAGCTTACCCTTAGGCCAATTGCCACAAGGCGTTATCCAGGGTATTCAGCTTATTGGTGTTGGCGGTAAAATCAAAATGATTTTGCCATCAAGACTGGGTTTTGGTGAAAATGGCGGCGGACCAATTAATCCATTTACCCCACTGGTATTTGATGTAGAACTGAAAGGCATTATTAAACCAAATGTAGCAGTACCGCTAGCGAAGTAAAATATTTACCATCACAAAAAAAAGCGCAAGGATCAGTAAATTATCATACTGGGCTTGCGCTTTTTTTATATTAAGAAATTGATAATTATAGTAGCAAAATAAAATTTTTGTTTAAATTAGATTAACAAAACAATTAATCATCCCTATTATCACTATGCGCTCAAACAGTACTACGATGTTTCTGGGCCTGAAATTAATGCTGTTTAGCATATTTTTCAATCTTTTTATAAAGGATGGATATTGTAGACAGGTAATGGCTTTATATCATTACCCAAAGTGCCGTAAAAATAACCACCGTATTTCCAAATCGCTTCACTCAACCGCTATGCAAAGGCAGGATGTTAATTTATTGGAAAATACTGAAAACAAATTGCTACTTACCTTAGTTAAAAACATAAAATTTAAAGCTTTTGATAGGATATTGGGTAGATTTTGAAAGAAGTTAAACTTAATTTAAAATCTCTTCAAATTTTTTGCCCAAAATGCTGGTGAAAAAGGATTAACGTTTTAAAACTAAACTTTATGGAAAAGATCAAGGTCTTTTTAATTCACGATTATGATGCATTAATGGATAGTGTTGAATCCATTCTGAGTGATTCTGAAAGTATTGTTGTTGTTGGTAAGGCCAATTCTGCCGCGCTTGCCGAGCGATTGATTAGAACTAAAACGCCAGATATTGTGGTTGCCGATGTTAGTGTTTGCGAGAAGATCGGAGCTGATTTAACTAAATTGATTAAAAGAGAATTTCCGAAAATTAAAGTTATTGTGCTTTCTATGCAGGATGATTTTATCAATATTTCGAAAATGATCAAGTCGGGGGCGACCGGTTATTTATTAAAAAATGTAAAGTTTCAAGAATTGCATAAAGCCATTAATAAAGTGATGCTTGGCGAAACTTATATACAAAATTCCATTACAGCTAAATTTATTAATGGTTACCAGCGGGAAAATCATACTGAAGAAGTAAATATTTTGTCGCCGCGTGAAATAGAGGTTATCAGGTTGATTGCTAAAGAATATACTTCGGCAGATATTGGCCGGATGCTGTTTATTTCTGAGCATACCGTAGAAACCCATCGTAAAAACATCTGGCGCAAAACCGGTGTAAAATCAATTGTTGGTTTACTGAATTTTGCGCACGAACATCAGCTGATTTAATTATAAAACAGACCTCACAGGTTACAGCAACCTGCGAGATCCGTTCGCATTTTTAAGCTTGTGCTTCCAGATACTGGGCATAACAATAGCCTTCTTCGCCATCGTTGGTGCGAACCAGCCACCATAAATCGTTGCTTCTGTTTACGAGGGTAATTACCTCGCCATGGGCAGCTTTACCTACAATGGGTTGATCCGTTCCCGGGCCGTTACGGATATTTAAATTACTGCTCTGCGTAATCACTTTGGCATGGGTAACGGCGGCATCAATAGCCACATTTACATTCAGAACCAGATCGCCAGACGTAAAGTTTGGATCAATCTGATTATAAACTTCCCAAAGGTGATCTTTAGTTGCGCCATCGGCAGCAGTCCCGTCGATGTATAAAATCCCGTCCTGTTCCCTTACTGCTAAATCTGCTATGCCTGCCGCAGTTGCTGCGTCAGTTAATGCTTTGTATTTATCTGCTAATGCCATGGTCGGTTTTATTTAACGGTTAATTTATTATCGATTTTTTTAGGGTTTAATGCACTCAAATGTTGCATCAAAGTAATTAACGAGGCCTTTTTAATTTCGCCTGTCAGGAGAATCACACCATCTTTAACTTCGGCTTTTACCGTCGGAAAATCTTTGGTAGCGTCAGCAACATTTTTAATTAAAACGGGGTCTTCGGCAATTACGACAGGCAAATCTGCTGGTTTAACCGTTAAGTTGTTGATTACAGATTTCACGCCTTTTTCTGCCTTTGCAATTTCTTCTGCTTTGGTTTTTGTAGCTTCATCGTCAACCTGTCCCGTTAAAGTTACTTCGCCTTTAGTAACAGCCACGGTAATACCTGCTGCTTCTTTCGCTTGAATTGCAGCCTGGATTGCCGCATCTTTTGGTTTACAGCCTACAAAAAATAGTGTAGTTGCAATAACCATGCTTAGTAATAATTTAGTTGTTTTCATCCTTTTGGTTTTATATTGATATTATTTGATAATACAATGCTTAGAAATTAAAATAATTTCCGCTTTACCGGTGGGATGATTTCGATAAAGCTAATATATGAAATGCGTTTAACTAGAAAGTGAAATCTATTAATTATTTATAAAAAAGGCGCTGGATATAAAAAGACCTCACAGGTTTTCAAACTTGCAAGGTCTATAGGTTGTACTAAATCCAGTCTTTAAATGGCTTTACCGTTAAATTGGAATTGTAATATTTTTCTTCTTCGGTAACTTCTTTGCTTACCCAATCCGGGACGTCGAATATTTCGTCTTCACTTTCAAGTTCAATTTCGGCAACAATCAAGCCTTTGTTATCACCTAAAAATACATCTATCTCCCAAACTTTACCGTTAACCGTAATTTCATAGCGTGTTTTCGAAAGTTCAGATGAAGCGAAATTATCCAATAATTCTGTGGCCTCAGCAACCGGGATTTCATATTCATATTCCATCCTGGTGGCACCAATCGTTTGGCCTTTTATCGTTAAAAAACCTGTGGTTTCGGTTGCCCTTACGCGCACCGTTTTGTCTTTATCGCTCAGTAAATAACCTTGTCTAAAAAGTTTTCCTGCTGGTTTGCTTAGGTTATCCCACTTCTGCTGATTGATCAAAAATTTACGTTCTATTTCTTTACCCATTAAGTTTTCTTCTTTGATCAATTCTTTTTTAGTTTTTCATAAACCTGTTCAAGGTCATCTTTTGCCGTAGTATATTTAAAATATTGCGGCATATATAGAATAGAATTATAGTATATCTTCTGGCCCTCTTCTTTTCCTTTTAATTGAGTTGTGGCTACAAATTGCACCATAAGCGTATTATACAAATTATTAACATGAACAACATTGTAATGTTCTGGTTTATCATACCCAGTCCATTCGAAATCATCGTAGCCAAAATCTTTATAGTGGAAATATGGTTTATTGTTGAAAGTCGGCATCTTATTATAAAATTCTAAGATTTTAGCATTATTCTTCATCATACTAAGAACTTTAAAGCGTTTTCCGATTAGTTCATCTACTATGCTTAAGAAAAATATTCCCTTTTCAGCGTTGTTTTTTAAGCCAAAACTTTCAATATCAATATTTATATCGCTCAGGTCATGATTATTAAACAACATTGCTATACCACCATGTAAGCGGTAATAATAGTTGTCCAACAATAGTTTTTCATCAATTTTGGTGTTTAATGTTTCATTGGCTATAGTTAAAGAAGGCCTGTCCGTTTTGGTTTTGCCGCTGTTATTGTAGTGTATCTCCCGAAGCACGTACCACATCATCAATTCATCATTGTCAGGTCGTTTTAAATGTGCCAAGATTTCTTTTCTGCCTTTACCAACTTCCAGTAATACATCGACAAGATGAGATAACTTTGGTGTTCGTAATGATTCAATTGACTTTGCAAATTCATCACCTGTTGCATTTACATTTGCCGAATAGATTTCTGAAATGGCAACAAGATTTGTTAAATCTTTAGCTTCCAGTTTTATTTGGGCACTGCCGAAAATGCTAAAAAAGCTTAAGATCAATGTGAGCGTTATTTTCATTTTAATTGGATTTTTATCTCGCCCTTTTCTGTAAATCAGCAATAGGGATACTAATCAGTCTTCCAATCGGTTGTTTCCCGCGATAAGTGATTACACGTAACATACTGGCATCTTTTGGCACCTGTAGTGCGGCTGTGTATTTCGGGTAAAAGCGGTCGGGAGTAGAGTTGTCAAAGCTGTAATAAATGTCTAAACCGTCTATTTCCGGGGTTAATTCAACCATTAATTGTTTGTCGGCACTGCGTTTTACCGTAAAAATTGGATCGTAAATGGCAGGTGAATATTTAATCTCAGCAAAATCTAATCTTTTGAAATGCTGTTGCGTACGATCAACAAAATTGGTCCAGTTTTTCTTTTCAATCGGACTCCATATGGATTCAGCAATAGCAAATGCACGTGGATAAACCATATATTCTACCTGGCGGAAGGTAAATACCTGTTCTGTCCAAAGATTGGCCTGTGCACCAATAACATATTGTGCGTTTACGCCCGCCGGAACAGGATTAAACTGATAGGCTTTATTTAACCTGAGCGAAGCATAAACTTTTGGCTCGGTAATGGCATCAGCCTGCATATAATCTAAATAAGCAAAATCAGTCGGGCTCATTACCACGTTGTGTTTTTCGTTCGCCGCCTCAATACCATATTTCATCCCCCTCCAGCTCATTACGGCTGCTGTTGGCGATACACCTCCTTCAAGAATTTCGTCCCAACCCATAAACTTTTTGCCTTTTGAAATGACAATTTGCTCTACCCGTTTTTCAAAATAGGCCTGTACCTGAGGTATGGTTTTTAAACCTTCGCGTTGCATCAAAGCTTTAACCTGGTCATTCTTTTCCCAGAAATTATGCGGGGCTTCGTCGCCACCCATATGAATGTATCCGAAAGGGAAAAGTTTAGCCACCTGGGTAAGTACCGAGTCTAAGAACACATAAACTTTCTCATTTGCCGGGCAAAGGGTATTATCAACCAAAGCTGTTGGCGGTGCACCACGGCTCCAATCCATTATTTTCTCGCCTGAGCGAACTTTATAATTAACGGCGTCAGGCGTGCACGATAATTCCGGGTAAGAGGCGATAACAGCTAAACTATGCCCCGGAACATCGATTTCCGGTAATATGTTTACAAAACGTTCTTGTGCATACTGAACAAGCTCTTTAATATCTTCCTGGGTATAAAAACCACCATAGGTGCGGGGCTCATCAGCAGCAGGGGGGATGAAATCGCCGAAAGTTCCGGTTTTCTTAACGCTCCAGGCACCTATTTCAGTTAATTTAGGTAAGCCTTTAATTTCAATTCTCCAACCTTCATCATCTACTAGGTGCAAATGCAGGAGGTTAAATTTATAACGTACCATATCGTCGATAAACTGCTTTACCTCCTGTTTAGTGAAAAAGTGACGGGCAACATCGAACATTAAACCCCTCCAGCCCAATTTTGGATAATCTACAACATCAACACAAGGTGCTTTCCATTTGATGCCGCTTACCTGTTCTTTACTTTCTATCTCGGCCGGGAAAAGCTGAAGTAGCGATTGGACACCATAAAAAATACCTGCAGGCTGATTGGCGGTGATGACCACCTGGGTTGGATTAACATTTAATTTGTAACCTTCTTTACCCAGTTGCGCATCTTCCTGCGTGTTTAAGATCAGTTTGATTGTAGGATGGCTCGAATTGCTTACAGTGCTTACGAATTTGCCTGTAGCTGTAGTAATCCGGTCAGAAAGGTATGCGATTGATTGTTTTAATTCTCCACTTTTAAGCGTCTGGATCGTTACATTTTCAGGCAAGGTGAAAGTACCTGCCTTTTTCATTAAAGATACCGGCTCTGGTATAATGGCAATTGGTGTTGGTGACACTGCGCTTTCAGCATCGCCGATTTCAGTTTCTGTAACAATAGATTGAGCGAAAGTATTGGCTGCGAAAAAACAGCAGGAGATAATCAGGAATAATTTTTTCATTAAAATAATTAAAACGGGTTAACCGGATAAGTATAATCCGCAATTTATTAAAAAAGATTTTAATTGAGTAAATTTCAGCATAGAGAAATGAGCAGAGGGAGTAGAAGACTAACTACAGCGCTGTGGGATTGATTAAAGCCATTCATTGCCCTTTTCTTCTCATTAATATGGTTTGGACAACGCTGTACAAAACTCTGGTATTCCAATCATCTAGGTAGCTGTAACCTTTATTGATAATTGATGGGGCTTGTTTCGAAAAGATAGCAAAATAGGTTTGGTAATCTCTGGTGCCTACATCAATCCAGGACAACGACTTTTCTTCTTCTTTAATAAAGTTTACGGATTTAATTTTAATGCCAAATTCATCAAATCCCACATTAGCCAAAGTAAACGGTGTTTTTTGTTCGAAAAGTGCCAGATATTGATCAACTAAGCCATCGAAATAGCTTCGCCACAATTGGTTTAATATTTCGATATATTGGTTAAACAATGGAATTTTATTTATGCCATAATAAGAACCAAAGCTTATTTTGATCATTTCGCTATCTCCGTTCTTAATAAATAGCTGGTACTTTCTCCCAACGGTAAATTCAAATCCTCTGATCCATTTAATACCAAAACGATATTGTATTGGCTCTTCTTTTGATAGGTCGATTGCTATAGGTAATGCTAATTTTTGATTGCCGAACTCAATTGATTGGGATTTAAATAACAGTGTTTTTGGCTGCCGGTCAAAATAACCTTTTTTTATTAACCAGGTATTTACATGATTTTTCGGAATGCTCATGTTTCTAAATTTTTTGCTGTTATACTATTATGGGAGTTGAAAACTACTTTTTATACAGCGTATCTGCCAATTTAATGGCCTGATCGATATTCTGTCTTAAATTTAAAATAGACTTTTGGTTTGGCAGGTTTTCTTTCTGGTATTTTTTGATCAGTGGGAATGTTCTGGAGATTTTTAAAGCCAGCTCAAGGTCGTTTAAAGAAACCATTCTGGTATTTACCGTTTTAACCAGTTCTCGATGCGATGAAACCTTGTTGTTATATTCTTCGAGATTTTTGGCTATCAGTGCGGTTAAACTTTTTCTTAATAGAGAATCTTTGATCTCTTTTACATGGTAATTGGCAGAAGTGAAGTAATCGTGGTTTTTTCCCTCATAAATATCAAACTTCTTTAGCGAATCAGTTTTTCCATCCCTGATTTCATTGACACTTTCATCTAATTTCTTTAGCGCAGAATCTTTACTTACCGCATCGGCATATAAACTTTCTATTAAATCGCTACTACCTCTTTTAGAAATGATGTTGTACGATTTGTCGTCCTGCAGTGCAGCAGGTGTTTCTTTATTATCGGTTTGTTTTTCTGCATCCCTGCACGAAAATGCCGTGCAGAGCATAATGCCGTAAATAATATTTTTTTTCATGGAGCGCTAATATATTAGTAATACTTAATGATACAAATAACAGTTTATTTATAAAAACTGTGTTAACCATGCCCTGGCTTTCTCATCATCAGTAAAAGATTTAATCGGGATAGGTGGGTTTTGAAATTTAAACAGGATCTTCATAATCAATTGTGCTAAACCAGGTTTCGACACCATGGCCATCGCGGTATAAATCTGAGGCAACTGCTCAGTAGAAAACTTTCGTGTTTCTTTGTCCGGAACAGGAGAATTTTTTAAGTAAATTAACAATGGAACCTTTTTGTTATTGGTAATTTTCTTCACCAGTGCCACATTGGCCGAAATATTTTCTACTGTACGTAAAATACTTTTACTGTAAGAAATCAGTATCCCATCATCTGTCAATAAATAATCGGCAATTTCGCCTTCGATAAGTTGTTTGTCGCTGTCGTTTTCCATTTATTACCTCCTTAAATGATAGCCCTTTGGTTTGGTAAAAGCCCTTATGCCCTGATGGGATAGGGTCGCGCCAATACCCGAATATTTTCTTCCACTCCAGGGTAGGGCTGCGCTTACCCGATCGCAGCAATTCCAGTAACCCGAACCGGCATCTAACTGGGCCAATATTTTTTCGGCCCTTTCCTGGCTGGCAGTATAAACCGATGCTGTTAAACCATAATCTGTATCTTTCATCATCTTTAAAGCTTCGGCATCATCTTTCACTTTCATGATGCCGATAATTGGTCCGAAACTTTCTTCCTGCATCACCAGCATATCATTGGTAACATCGGTTAACACGGTTGGTTCAAAATAATAACCCTTTCCCTCAACAGCTTTACCGCCTGTTAATAATTTTGCACCTTTATTTAAGGCATCTTTAACCTGATTTTCCAATACCGAAATTTGTTCTTTCCGTGTTAAGGCACCAATGTATACACCCTCGGCGGTGGGTATGCCGGTTTTCCAGCTTTTAACCTCGGTAACGAAAGCGTTGCAATAATCATCGTAGTTTTTCTCCTGCACATAAATACGTTCTACAGCACAGCAGCTTTGTCCGTTATTGTAAAAAGCACCATCGGCAGTACCAATAGCCGCCGCAGCAACATCGGTTACATCGTCGGTAATGTACAATGGATCTTTTCCACCTAATTCCAATTGACAGGGAACCATTTTTGCCGCTACTTTTTCGTAGATCAATTTCCCGGTTTTGTAGGATCCTGTGAAGAAATAACCATTAAAGTCCATGTTTAATAAAGCTGATCCTGTTTCTTTTGCGCCAATGGCGATATGGAAGACATCATCAGGTACACCTGCTTTTTTTAATAACTTTTCAATCTCGATGCCGGTTAAAGTAGCATATTCGGATGGTTTATACATTACGGTATTGCCACTGAGTAAAGCTGGAATGAATACATTTACACCAACCAGATAAGGGTAGTTCCACGCTGAGATATTACAAACTACACCTAATGGTTCGTATTTAATGATTTCTTTGATCCCTGGTTCATCTGTCATTACTTCATCGGCCAGGTATTTTTCGGCATTGGCCAACATCCATTTGATGCGGGCCCTTGCACCATTAATTTCGTTGCGCGATTGCTGTAGCGGTTTACCCACTTCGGAGGTTAACACTGAGGCGAGCTTTTCTATTTCAACTTCCAGTAAATCACTAAAATGAGTGATCACAGCAATCCTTTCCTGAAGGGTTTTACCTGCCCATTGTGGCTGTGCTTTTTGTAAAGCATCAAATTTTAGCTGAAGTGTGGATAAATTATCCTCTTCTAAACTGGTGATGATTTCTGCTGTTGCTGGGTTGATGATTTGCATCTTTTATGTGATTTGCAGATTAAAGTGATTACACAGAATTAACTTTAATTTATTTGTTTTGGATCTTGAAATCCAATCATCCGTTAATCCTAATTGAATTTATAAATGCATCGTGTATGTTTTTGCTAAAAGGGCCCTGCTGGTTTTTTAACCTTTCGGGATGCCATTGTACAAATAACAAAAATGATTTTCCTTCGGGCTCTATCCGCTCCATGGCTTCAGTAACACCATCTGGCGAGATTGCACTCACCACCAGGCCTTTCCCTGTTTTATCAGTACTTTGGTGGTGGTTACTGTTTACTAAGCCTTTATCGGTATTTACGATCTGGTTTAGCCACGAGGAAGGATTGACCATAATTTCATGATAGCGGTCTGATTTATCGTGCATTTTGGAATGATCAAATTTTCCCCAGGTTGGAATATCAGGGATCAAAGTCCCTCCAAAAAATACATTGCCTACCTGCATACCGCGGCAAATGCCCAAAACGGGAACAGAATGGGCTTCAGTATAGGTTAGAACCTTAAATTCAAACTCATCACGTTTCTCATCAATATCATCCTCATAACAGTAAGGATAATATTCGGGATGGTTGTAAAAGCGGGGGTGAACGTCTTCACCACCGGTTAAAACAATGCCATCACATTTTTTGATTTCTTCGAAATTGTTGAGCTTGTACCCGAGCTGGATTACCTCCACACTTTTGTTGTAAGACAAAACCCAATCGCGATAGATGTCGAATTTGCTACAGTCACTAACTCCAATTATTATTTTATCAGACATATTAATTAATTACACTGATTTATCTTCTTTTTCCTTCGGAATGATTACACCGATTCTTTTAATCCTGATCTATAGTGCAGTTAAATACAATTGTTTAAAATCTGCCCTGCTTACCGGTTTAGGATTGTTCGGATGTGCAAAATCTGCAAAGGCTAAATCGGCAAGTGTTTCGATGTGTTCATTTTTAACGCCAATATCACTCAATTTATGCGGAATATTCACCTTTGTGTTTAAATCGAACAGATATTTTACAACAGCTTCGCCATTTTCATCTTTAAGGTCTAACGTTCGGGCAATTTTTTTAAAACGGTCTTCAAAACCTGCAATATTAAACTGCATGCCATAAGGAATATTCACTGCATTGGCCAAACCATGATGGGTATCTAACAATGACGAAAGCGGATGCGCCAGTGAATGCACTACGCCCAAACCTTTTTGAAAGGCGATGGCGCCCATCATCGAAGCCATTAACATTTTACTGCGGCTCTCTAAATCAGGATTGTTGGTTGCCCGTTCCAAAGCATCTTTGATCAATGAAATGCCCTCCAGTGCGATTCCATCACACATGGGGTGGAAATTTTTGGCCAGATAAGCTTCCATGTTATGCGTCAGCGCATCCATACCTGTTGCGGCAGTGATAAAGGGCGGTAAATCCATGGTTAACTCTGGGTCTGCAAATACAATCTGCGCCATTAATTTTGGCGAGAACAGGATTTTTTTCTGATGGGTTTCATCATCGGCAATAATGGCACTGCGGCCTACCTCGCTTCCGGTACCCGACGTGGTTGGGATGGTGATGAAATGTGGAACATCGTTCGTTACATAAATATCGCCACCAATTAAATCATCATATTTGAATAAGTCTTCGCGGTGGTTAACGCGGAGTACAATTGCGCGGGCAACATCTAAAGCAGCACCACCGCCAATCCCAATAATACTATCGCGGTTGGTGGCATCCCAAACTTCGGTTCCTTTGTAAACATCGCTCTTTACGGGGTTTTTGTGGATGTCGCTAAAAACTTCTACAGCAATACCCTTTGCCTTTAAATCTTCAGCAATTCTTTTGAAAAACGGAAGTTGTGCGATGGTAGGGTCGGTAACAATTAATGGCGCCTTTAAATTGTGCTCGCTTAAATAGGCCGGCAATTCTTTTACCGCCCCTGCACCAAAACGGATGGTTGTAGGGAAATTAAACTGATGGATTTTATCAAATATCATGACAATTAATTTATCTTTTGTTTCTCAAGTTTACGTCATGCTGAATTTATTTCAGCATCTATTCTGCAAAAGATTCTGAACCAAGTTCAGAATGACGACTATTAATGTTCAGCATGACGGTTCTACTAAATAATCTCTAAATACCTTTTCAGCTCCCAATCGGTTACCACTTTGGCATATTGTTTACATTCCCATTCGCGGGTCATGGTAAAATGATCAACGAAATCTTTGCCCAATAATGTTGCGGCTAAGTCAGAATTTTTCATCTTTTGTGTCGCCTCGAATAAATTTCGCGATAACACGCCATTCGATAGATCTGTATATCCATTTCCCTTCGTGGCGGCTTGGTTCAATTTAAGTTTGTTTTTAACGCCAAACATTCCGGCAGCTAAACAAGCCGAGAGCGCCAGATATGGATTGGTATCTGAACCCACAATCCGGGTTTCTAAACGAGAAGCCTTTTTGCTCCCCGGTAGTGCGCGTAAGGCGGTTGTGCGGTTATCAATTCCCCAGGTTACTGTAGTGGGTGCCCATGCACCTTCAACTAAACGTTTGTAACTGTTTATGGTAGGGGCAATCATAGGTAACAGGTATGGGAGACAGTGCAGCTGACCAGCGATATAACTTTTCATTGTATCGCTCATTTGAGCTGCATCTTTTTCATCGTAGAATAAGTTGGTTTTTTTGTCCGCATCCCACAAGCTTTGATGCACATGACCACTACATCCTGGTAAATTTTCGCTTATTTTAGCCATAAATGTGGCGAGGATACCATGTTTATAAGCGATTTCTTTTACGGCGGTTTTAAATAATATCGCCTGATCGGCAGCTTGTAAAGCCGGAGCATATTTGATGGCTGCTTCGTAAACCCCCGGTCCGGTTTCAGTATGTAAACCTTCAATCGGGATATCGAATTTGTTCAGCAGATCGAACAGATCGCTCATAAACTCATTTCGGTAGGTGCTTCTTAAAATGGAATAGCCAAACATACCCGGACTTAAAGGTTTTAAATTGGCAAAACCTTTCTCGTGGATGCTTTCTGGTGTTTCCGAAAAATTAAACCATTCAAACTCCTGTGCAAATAATGGAGAGAAGCCTTCGTTTTCACATTCGGTAATCACTTTTTTTAGCAACTGCCTCGGACATACAGCATTTGGCTGATCCTGATCGTTAATAAAATCGCCCAAAAAGAAGGGTACCTCATTTTCCCAGGGAATTTTTCGGAAGGTAGTCAGGTCGATTTTAACCTGTGCATCGGGATAGCCAGTATGCCAGCCTGTATATTTTCCGTTTTCGTAAGCCACATCACCCGCATCCCAACCAAAGGTAACGTCACAAAAACCCAGGCGGCCTTCAACCAGTGATGCAAATTTTTCGGCAGCTACATATTTTCCCCTTAAAATACCGTCGATATCGGCAACCGCTAATTTTACTTTTCCAGAGGGATGATTTTTAACGTAATCCAGAATTTCTTTGCTCGTACTCATTAATCTGCCTTTTTAAAGATTTTGTATAGAAGAAATATGCCTAAAACAATGCCCGAATAAATTAAACCTAATTTAAGATTATAAATCAGCATTGCGATGAAAGAAACGCATGAAATAATCAGGGCAATGATGGGAAACAACGGATAAACAGGGGTTTTGAAAGGTCTTGCCATTTCAGGTTTATTTTTCCGCAGTACCATAACCGAAATCATGGAAATGATGTATAAGGTTAATGCGCCAAAAACAGAAATGATAATAATTTCTGCAGTTTTACCTGATAAAAGCGCAATGATACCAATTACCATATTGCCAATTAATGCATTTGCAGGGGTTTGAAATTTTGGTGAGATTTTACCTAAAATAGCTGGAATGCTTTTCACCCGTCCCATCTCGTAAGTAGAGCGTCCTGCAGACAAAACCAAGCCATGGAAGGAGGCCACCAAGCCAAATAAGCCCACGGTAATCAGTAAGTGATACATCAGGTGATTATCGCCTGTGATCATCGAAAGTGCAAGCGGTAGAGGCGAATCAGAGGTTTCGCCCGATTTACCATTTTTATATACAATGGCTTCCCAGCCGCCAATACCAATGGTGGAAATAAAAACAAGCACACATAAAACAACCAACGTAAATATGCCCCAGCCAAAACCTTTACTGATATCGCGCTGCGGATTTTTGGTTTCTTCAGCTACATTTGCAACGCCTTCTATACCCAGAAAAAACCAGATGGCAAATGGAATAGCGGCAAAAACACCACTCCAGCCATTTGGGAAATTATTGTGGATCAGGTTTTCTGCATGAAATTTAGGTAGGGTAATTCCAGAGAACAAAAGCAGTTCGCCAACGGCCAAAACGGTAATAATCACTTCGAACGAAGCAGCAGCTTTTACGCCATATACATTTAGGGCAGTAAAGATAAAGTAGACCGCAATTGCACTGGTAAGAATGGGGACCTGTGGAAAGAAAGCATTAAAATAAGCACCAATGGCAAAGGCAATGGCAGGTGGCGCAAATATAAATTCGACCATTTGGGCAATACCTGCAATAAAACCGATGTTTTTACCCAGGGCGGTATTGGCATAATCGAAAACACCACCGGCTTTTGGTATTGCACAGGCGAGTTCGGCATAGCTGAAACTAAAAGTAACATACATTACCATAATGGCAACCGTAGCGATGGCCATACCCAGTGTGCCGCCTTTTTCAAGACCTAAGTTCCAACCGAAATACATCCCCGAAATCACATATCCTACACCAAGCCCCCACAGCATAAAGGGCGTAAGGGTTTTCTTTAAGCTATCTTTTTGTTCCATTGACAGGATGATAAGATTAAAATAGGTTTATATTAATTGCTCGAAAATGATAAACTATTAGCCTCGGTATCTGGTGTTTAAAGTAGTAATTATTTTCGAATCATTTCACTACCACTGGCAATTGCTGCAATAATTTATTGTTATTTTTTTTGCAGCGCTTTTAACCGTTTACCAGTTTTGTTATATTGCGTAACCAAACAATATTTTTATGCACGAAAACGCTCTCCAGCCATCTGCAAATTTTAAAAAGATGGCGGCCAAGTCTGTACAGGCTATTTGGCTATTTGTATTAACCTACCTTATATTAGTTTCTGCAGCCGTTGGTTTAACGGTACTTTCTGCAATTGCAGGCCTTATGCTAATTGCAGCCAAACCAATGTTTCTTACGATTATGCTGGGTGGCGGCTTGATCTGCTTTGGTGTGTTAATTTTAATTTTCCTGGTAAAGTTTATATTCAAGATTAACAAAATAGACCGTTCTCATTTAACGCAGGTTACAAAAGCAGAACAGCCTGAGCTTTTTAAAATGATTGATGAAATTGTGGCTGAAGTAGGTACTGATTTTCCTAAAAAGGTTTACTTTTCTTCTGAAGTTAATGCATCTGTATTCTATGATTCCAGTTTCTGGAGCATGTTTCTTCCGGTAAGAAAAAACCTGCATATTGGCTTAGGACTTATGAATACCATATCAATTGATGAGCTAAAGGCGATTCTTGCGCATGAGTTTGGTCATTTTTCACAAAAAAGTATGCGTACCGGGAGTTATGTGTACAATGTTAATCAAGTAATCTACAATACACTCTACGAAAACGAAGGTTATGGTAATTTTGCACAAAAGTTAGCGGGTATAAGCAATTACTTCGCCATTTTTGTTGTTTTAGCTGGTAAGATAATTAGTGGAATCCAGTTCATCCTAAAGAAGATTTATGATGTTGTTAACCTGAATCATTTGGCACTCTCCAGAGAAATGGAATTCCATGCGGATACAGTGGCTGCAAGTGTTGCTGGCTCTGATGCTTTAATTACAGCTCTTCACCGCTTACACCTCGCCGACCATTCTTTAAACAACGTGTTTAATTATTATAACGATAAAATAAAGGATAAGGAAAAAACCAATAACATTTTTCCGCAGCAAAAATTTGTAATGGATTTTTATGCCGGTCTTCAACATATCAAAACAGAACACAATCTTCCAATTGTATCAGATGAACATTACAACAAATTCAACAAAAGTAAACTCGTTCTGAAAGATCAATGGTCTTCACATCCAAGTACCGCAGATCGGGTAGCACATCTCCGACAATTGAATTTCCCGTTGAAGAGTTATGGGGCCGGTATAGCAATAGATTTATTGGTGAATAAAGATGCGGTTCTTGAAGAGGTCACAAAAAAACTCTTCGATGCAATAGATTATGGTGATTCTCCTATAGTTTCAGACGCAGGCAAGTTTGAAGAAGATTTTTTTGAAAATCAGCGGGAAAATGCTTTTCATCAGTTATACAATGGCTATTTTGATTTCAGAAACCCGCTAAATGAGCTGGATTCAGATGCCTTTGAAAAACCGGAATTCTCCATTCAGGTACAGGCCAGTGATTTTTTTAGTGATGAAAATTTAAGTTTGATATATCTTCAGGATGGTATTAACGACGATTTAAATATACTAAAACAGATCGAGGATAAGACTTTTGAAGTTAAAACCTTTGATTATGACGGAAAAAGGTACACACGAGAGGATTGTTCGGAGTTGATTAAACGTTTAGAAAGTGAATCTAAAGAATTGGATGATCAGTTGAAAAAATTAGATCAACGGATTTTTGAATATTATTTATGCCTTGCCTACGAGCAAGGACGAAATGAGGAATTTGTAAATTTTTACGGTCATTACAAAACCATTCATTCACTTTTAGAAAGTCAGACTAAATGCCATAATAAAATCAGTCAGGTTACTTCCTTTATGCATATGCGCACAGCGGTTGAAACCATTGAACAACAGATGTACCTGGTTAAGGATGAAGAAATAATCTTTAAAGAAGAATTTTTAAAGTTACTGACAAACCCTTTATATGATGAACAGATCTCTGTGGAAGAGAAAGAACTGATTGAAAAATTTATGGCCTCAGATTATAAGTATTTTGCAGGCGGCAGCTATTTTAATTTCCAGGTAGACGAACTTTTTGAATCGATCCAGTTATTTGCAAAGATTATTAACGTTACAAATTTTAAATCAAAAAAGAAATTGCTTGATTTTCAGGTCGAATTAGAAAATATGAATCTGAGCAAAACTGATAAGCTACTTGTGGGTTAATCTATGCTTAAATAAAAAAGCCAGTAATTAATTTTACTGGCTTAAATGCTTATTCCGAATCGCGGTTCTTATTCGCAATCTGGCTGTCTCTCGTATTCTTCTGCACCGTAATGGCGCCAAACAGCGAGAGTAAAAAGGCAAAGGCATAAAATCCTTTTTCGCTGGGCAGCAGCGTAGCATTCCACAAACCAATTACCAGTAAGGTGATGGTTAATAAGGTAGAAAACCAACTGATGCCATAATAAATTTCAGTAACCGGAATTCCTTCCAATTTATCGCGAACAGCTTTTTGTAAAGAGATTACGGCAAAAAGGCCAAACATCAATACGGTAAAATAATATCCTTTTTCATTGAGAAGCATATCAGAACGCCACAAGCCTACAATAAAGCCGATCATTCCGATACCTAATGCAAGCCAGGCAGCAGCCACGAATGCATTCGATGGTTTTTGATTCATTGTTTTGAGATTTAATTTAATTCAATAGACAACGCTAAAGATTGGCAAAAGGTATAAAAATTAAAAGATAGTATTTTAAATTATTTTGGAAAACGAACACCTTAGCGTGTAATGAACCAAACAAAATCCAGGTCTTTTGCATTGTAGCTGTATAATCTTATCTTAGTTATATGCGAACATTGCTTACCTCTGCCCAAATGCGCAGTGCCGATCAGTTTACCATTGCCAATAAACCCATTGCATCCATCGATCTGATGGAAAAGGCTGCACGTGCTTTTGTTCAGCATTTTTTAAGAAACGAATTCGATACTAATAAAAGTGTTGCCATTTTTTGTGGCAAGGGAAATAATGGTGGAGATGGACTGGCCATTGCCCACTTGCTTATTGCTAATGGATATGAAAATATAAAAGTTTACATCATCAATTTCAGTAAAAAACAAAGCGACGATTTTGCCATCAACCTGCAACGGATTGAGGAAACACGCTGCAAAAAAACAATCATTAACCAGGCTTCCGATCTAAAGAATCTGAAAGCCGATTTAATTATCGACGCCATTTTAGGATCTGGTTTAAATAAACCTTTAAGCGGAGAATTTGAACAGCTGGTGCAGGCCATTAACAAGTTGAATAAAAAAGTATATGCAGTTGATGTACCCACCGGTTTTTTTGCCGAAGGTAAGCTGCCTAAACATTACAATGGTATAAAAGCCTATAAAACAATTTGTTTCCAACGGCCGAAGATTAGTTTTTTCTTCCCTGAGTCGGCCCTGGCAACTGAAAAATATGAGGTGGTTGATATTGATCTGGATGAGGCTTTTATCCAAAAACAGGATTCCGACTTTTATTTGGTGGAAGAAAGTGATATCGAAAACATCCTGCAGCCCCGAAAATTGTTTAGCCATAAAGGCACCTATGGCCACGCACTAATTATCGCAGGAAATACCAATACCATGGGTGCGGCTTTGCTTTCTTCGATGGCCTGTTTGCATGCGGGTGCCGGATTAACTACGGCCTGTATCCCATCAAGTGGATTAATCGCTTTAAATACCTCCTTGCCAGAAGTAATGGCGCTGCCAAGAGATGAATACACGAGAATAGAAAACCCAAAGAAATATCAGGCAATCGCTATTGGTCCGGGTTTAGCTACCGGGCCTGAAAATGAAAAACTGCTCGAAAGCCTGATTTTGGCCAACCAGGCCATGATCATTGATGCAGATGCTGTAAATATTTTGGGCGAACGGCCTGATCTCATCGATAAGCTAGCCGCAAATACCATTATTACCCCACACATGAAAGAGTTCGATCGCTTATTCGGTGAGCACGACAGCTGGTGGGACAGGGTGCAAACAGCTAAAGAACAAGCCCAAAAGCTTAAGATGGTGATCGTGCTTAAAAATCAATATACTTTTATTTGCTTGCCAACAGGTAAGGTGCTCATCAATCCCACTGGTAATCCAGCAATGGCGCAAGGGGGAATGGGCGATATTCTTACTGGTATTATTGCAGGCTTTATTGCGCAGCAATATTCGGCCACAGATGCTGCTGTTTTAGCTTGCTACATTCATGGAAAAACAGGCGATTATTTAGCGCACGAACACTTTGTAGTTACGGCCTCACAGGTTGCTGAGAGGGTGTCAAAAGAGATTAAATTGCTCATTTCCAAATAGTTTTTGCCGTGTAGTTAACCACAATTGTGGAAAAAAAAGCGGAAATAATCTACTATGCTTCTAGTTTATAATTTATAGCTTAAAGGAATTTAAAATAACAGATATCTTAAAAACGGAAAACTAATTATTATGGCACAAAAAGAGTATACGCTGAATGAATTAATTCAGGAATCGGCAGAAAACCCAAATGAAAACGATTTTTTCGAATTAGAAAAACCCGCCATGCTGGAGGTAAATCTAAAAAATCAAAAAATATTGGCTAAAGCGGGTTCGATGGTGGCTTACATTGGAAATATAGACTTTAAAAGAGAAGGACTATTGAGCAAAGGTTTAGGCGGTTTATTAAAAAAAGCCATATCTGGTGAAGGGACTTCGCTGATGCACGCCACAGGTACAGGCAAACTATATCTGGCCGATGAAGGCAAAAAAGTAAAGATCATCAAGCTCCAAAATGAAGCCGTTTTTGTAAACGGTAATGATGTGCTGGCTTTAGAAGAGAATATCAAAAACGAAATAAAAATGCTCAAAAGCATTGCAGGTATGATGAGCGGTGGTTTATTTCAGGTTAAATTATCGGGCAGCGGTTATATTGCCATTACCACCCATGGCGAACCTATTTTGCTAAGGGTTACGGGTAATCAACCCGTGTATACCGATCCTAATGCTACGGTGGCCTGGTCTGAAAACTTAACGCCAAACATTAAAACCAATTTAACTTTTGGTTCTTTTATCGGAAGAGGCAGTGGCGAATCTTTCCAATTAGAGTTTTTTGGTGAGGGATGGGTATTGGTACAACCTTACGAAGAAGTGAAGTACGCCGCGAAATCTTAATCGCCGAATCGTCATCTCGACTGCAGTGGAGAGATCTTTGTGATAAGGTCTCTCTGCATGTGTTAATCATATATTGTGCTTCTTTCAAAGAATATTTATTCGCTTTTTTGGAAAGCACGTCCAGAAGCATTTAGGCAACGATAGTCCTGCCATCCGCTTTATCCCGACTTTACGTCGGGATGTTCGCTATTGTCAGGTTTAAATGGCGCGGCCATTCATGCTATTATGGGCTGCAGGGCGTAAAACTATTGCCTACAAAGGGCATTCTAAAGGCCAAAATCCACAGCCCATTGTTCCTAAACCCCTGCCTGCAGCAGGCAGGCGGTAGTAACGGAAATCCTTTTTATTGCTTAAAATGGATTAGACTAAACATATAGCCTGACGTATTGAATTTGCAATAAAAAGATTGGAGTGTATAACGGGACTGCAGTACCTACAGAGCCTGGAACGCTCGTTTTCAGATTAAGCTTAAATAACCTGGATAACTAGTTATTTTTCTGGAAAGCAATTGCAGAAGCATTTAGGCAATTGCCTTAAAGGCTATCCTCTTATTTGCAAGCGGCAATCGGTTTTGGTGCGGTCGTATGTGGAAGTAAAGTATGCGGCGAAATCTTAATATAGTAGCATCGTCATTCCCAACTTGATTGGGAATCGTAATGCAATAGGCTTTAAGATTCCCGCCTGCGCGGGAATGACGGTGTACTGCTTGCAAAAAAAAAATCCCAGCATTTCTCAATGTCAGGATTTAATATTTTGATTAAATAATTTCTACTTAAACACCACCCATTACGGTAAGTTTATCCATTGTTGGATTAACACTTCCGCCCATAGGCTCTATCGTAACTGCAAATGCCTGTGCTTCCTGAATGGCCTGCATTTTTACCAATGCCTCGTTATTGGTCGAATCAGTTTTGCCAAATACGCCTAAACTTACCGGTTTTCCATTTACCAAAGCCCAAAGCTGATATTGATGTGCTGCATCGGTTTTTGGTAAATCCATGGCCACGTAGTTAATCAGCACACTTTTATCTTTCTTGTTCCAGTAAACTTTCATTTTCGAGGTTGGGCTAAAAGCCTGACCAGCCATTCTGATGGTTGCCCATTCTTTACTATCGGCCATTGCAGCCATATTACCTAGGCCCTGGTTTTCAAACTCTAACTTGCTCACTACGCCAGCAAATTTTTGTTTATCCAGATTCAAACTCGCAATTTGATCATGTGCGGCATTTAACTTGTTGTAGGTAATAAACAATGCCGCGGTACTAACTACCAATAAAGCTATACAGGCAACTAAGGCGTAACGCAAAGTTCTTACTTTGGCATCACTTCCATCTAAACGTATAATTCTTGGTTCTTCTGTATAAATTGGTTCGGGTTGAACATTCACCTGCTCTCCAACTTCACTTAAACCCAACTTTTCGAATAATCTTGTTTCTACATCTGCAGATGGTTCTACAGCATTTTGCATAGCATATTGTTCCATAGCTTGCTCAATAGCAGCTATTTCATCTCTTACCTCAGGGTGTTGAGATGCCATTTCCTCAACCTGCAACGCTTCTTCAGGTGATAAATCACCTAAAACGTACAGTTCAAGTACTCCAGATTCGATATATGCTTTTAAATTTTCCACGCTCAATTAAAATTCCTTCTCAATTCAATAATAGCCAAACGGATCCGGGTTTTCACCGTACCTAATGGCAGATCTAACTTTTCTGCGGCTTCCACATGGGTGAAACCCTTGTAATAAACTAAATCAAGAACTGCTTGTAAATCCGGTTTAAGGTTGTCTACAAGTTGCTTAACTCCAAGGATATCAGGATTAAACGTAACCTTGTTTTGTTCATCAACGAAACTTACGTTATTTTCTATATCTTGGTTTTTGAGTGAATTCTTAAAATCTTTAGAACGTAGTTTATCGATTGATAAATTGCGGGCAATGTTCATCATCCACGTAAACAAACGTCCTTTGGTATTGTCATAGTGTGCAGCAGACTGCCAAATTTTTACAAAAGTTTCTTGTAGTACATCTTCAGCAAGCTCAGTGTGTGTGATAATCCGCGAAATAACGCCATAAAGCGCTGACGAATACATGCTGTACAGTGTTTTTAGAACCGCGGGATCTTTCGATTGCAGTGCTTGAACAAGTTCAGGCTCAGTTAGGGTTAATTTTTTTAATGCAGTCACTATTGGTTACTAAGATACAGTACAGAACAGTAAAAGCAAAAAAATGTTTTATAAATGCATTCCGTTAAGGAATAAATCAATAAAACATTTTAATTCACTGCTTAAATAAGTGAATTATGCAATTCCCTCAATCGGGAAAAGGTGTTTCTCTGCATGATAAGATGAACGTACCAGCGGACCACTTTCTACATATTTCAAGCCTTTTGCTAAACCAGCTTCTTTATACATGGCAAAGGTATCAGGGTGGATCCAATCTACAACCGGATGGTGGTTGCGCGTAGGTTGTAAGTACTGTCCTAAAGTTAAAATGTGAACACCATTGGCAACCAAATCGTCCATGGCTTCGAAAATATCTTCTTCGGTTTCGCCCAATCCAAGCATAATGCCTGTTTTTGTTCTTAGGCCAAATTCTGAAATTCTTTTTAGCGCTTCTAAACTTCTGTCGTATTTAGCCTGGATGCGTACTTGTTTGGTTAAACGCTTAACCGTTTCCATATTGTGCGAAACCACTTCTGGTCTTTCTTCTAATACGCGGTATAAATTATCCCACTGACCTTTAAAATCGGGGATTAAGGTTTCTAAAGTGGTAATCGGGCTTTCTCTGCGGATGGCCTGTAAGGTTTCTGCCCAGATGATTGAGCCGCCATCTTTTAAATCATCACGATCTACCGAAGTAATTACACAATGTTTAACGCCCATTAACCTTACCGAATCGGCAATTCGGTTAGGCTCATCAACATCAACCGCTAAAGGGCGGCCGGTTGCCACTGCACAGAAAGAACAGCTGCGCGTACAGATGTTTCCTAAAATCATGAATGTTGCCGTACCTGCACCCCAACATTCGCCCATATTAGGACAATTGCCACTTTCGCAAATGGTATGGAGCTTGTGTGTATCGACTAAACTGCGAACCTGTGCATATTCTTTGCCCACGGGTAATTTAACACGTAACCAATCTGGTTTACGTTTTACTTCAGTCACAGCAGGTACTACCGGTAAATCAATCATGCCACAAAGTTAATGAATAGGATTGAAATGTTACAATATTGAAATGTTTGAGGGTTGTAATAATTGATGGGTTAATTGTTTAAAATGGTTAATCGGTTAACTGTGGTTAACTTAAATAGCCGGCGCAGGCCCTTTTTAGCGGTCTAAAGGTCTGTTTCAAATGCGACCTGCCGTTTATTTTCTTTAAAGCCAACGCGTTCGTAAAACTTATGACTTTCGGTGCGTTTGGTGTTACACCTTACCTTTAGTTTTTTTACCTGATGCGCTTTCGCCCAAAGGTTAACATGCTCAATCAGTTGCTTTCCGATTTTTAAGTTTCGGTAGGTTTCATCCACAATCAGGCCGCCAATTTCGACAAACGGATCGGATTCTATTCTTAAGGTATAAAAACCGTGGATCCAGCCTGCTACTTTGTCGTCAATTAAAGCAACAAATGCACAGTTGGTATTGCTGTTATTCGCGATGAGTTTGATTCTGGCCGACGTTTGCCTGATGTCACTGTCGTAACCCAATTGTGTAGATAGTTTGGCAACACCTTCGGCATCTTTTTCCGAAATTTCTCTGATCTGAACCATTTATTGATGTTTGATAGGTAAAGCTAAAATAAGGATTTAAAATTAGCACAGGTTTTACAAGCCAAAAGCACTGCAATAACCAACCTAAACCCTATTGAAGCGGCAGCCTGAGCCCACTTCGGCGAAGCTACAGCGGAAAGAGGGGCTGCCCTAACCGATGAGCAGCAATTACCTTTTTAAATGTTAAAGAAAACTGTAAGCTGGTAACAGACTGTATTAAATCATTTAAAGGCCTTTCGACAGGCTCAGGATGACAAACTATAGGATAGTAATTGCCTTTTAAAATGTTAGCTAAAAATCATAACCGTAACATTGCAACTTTTAACGTTTTAACTTTCTAACTAAATCTTACATTTGCAATATGAATACTGGCTTACAGCTTTATAATACGCTTTCGCGCAAAAAAGAACTTTTTCAACCCTTAAATGCACCCAATGTTGGGATGTATGTTTGCGGTCCTACTGTTTATAGTGATGTGCACCTGGGGAATTGCCGCACATTTATTTCTTTCGATTTAATTTTCAGGTACCTTAAATATGCTGGTTATAAAGTGCGTTATGTACGTAATATTACCGATGCCGGCCATCTGGAAGGAGACCGGGATGAGGGTGACGATAAGTTTGCGAAACGTGCCAAATTAGAGCAGCTTGAGCCGATGGAAATTGTACAGAAGTATACTTTAGGTTTCCATGATGTATTGCGCATGTTCAACACGCTGCCGCCAAGTATCGAACCTACGGCTACGGGCCATATTATTGAGCAGATCGAAATGATCAAAATAATTATAGCCAACGGTTATGGTTATGAAGTTGATGGCAACGTATATTTTGATGTAGAAAAATATAGTAAGGAATATAATTATACCATTTTAACCAACCGCAATCTCGAAGATATGCTGAACAATACCCGCGAACTGGGTGGGCAGGATGAGAAACATGGTCGGTTAGATTTTGCGCTTTGGATAAAAGCAAAACCAGAAACCCTGATGCAATGGCAATCGCCATGGGGTATGGGCTTTCCGGGCTGGCACATTGAATGTTCGGCCATGAGTGCTAAATATTTAGGAGCCGAATTTGATATTCATGGTGGTGGAATGGATTTGGCGGCAACGCACCATACCAACGAAATTGCACAGTCTGAGGCTTGCAGCCATAAACAACCTGCCCGTTACTGGATGCATACCAATATGCTCACGGTAAACGGTACGCGGATGTCTAAATCGGCGGGAAATGGTTTTCTTCCTTTAGAGTTATTTACTGGCGATCACCCTTTACTGAAAAAAGGCTTTAGCCCGATGACGGTTAAGTTTTTCATGCTGCAGGCACATTACCGCAGTACTTTAGATTTCTCGAATGAAGCTTTGGATGCTTCGGAAAAAGGATTCCGCCGCTTAATGGCTGCTATTGGTTTGTTAGATAAATTAACTGCTGCTGAACAGAGTGATTTTGATATCGATGCACTGAAAGAAAAATGCATCCATGCGATGAACGACGATTTTAACAGTCCGATTCTAATTGCCGAATTGTTTGAAGCGGTAAGAATTATCAATACTGTTTACGATGGTAAGGCTAAAATCTCTGCAGAAGCTTTAGAAAAGTTAAAGCAATTGATTAACGATTTCGTATTCGATATATTAGGGCTTAAAGATGAAGATGCCGGCGGTAATGATTTAAACGGCGTTTTGGACATGGTAATTAATTTGAGGACGGAAGCAAAAGCAAATAAAGATTATGCAACCTCTGATCGTATCCGTATTGGTTTACAGGAGTTGGGGATCCAGCTTAAGGATGGTAAAGAAGGTACTACCTGGAGTAAGGCGTAGTTAGTACTGGAGTAAGGTGATTATAAGCCTCTTCAAAGGGCCACGGAATTAAGCGCTAGGAAAATACATTTGTGAATTTTATTTTTAAGTACAGATCCATTCCCCCTTCAAAAGGGCAAGGGGGATGAAAAATGGATAAGATACGCTTATGAACAACAACTATAATCCTAAACTAAAAACTTTTGCCAGGGCTCATCGAAATGATAGTACCAAAGCAGAGATAAGAATGTGGTGCGAATTGTTGAGGAATAAAAAAATGCTGGGATATTCTTTTTTAAGACAGCGGCCGATCGCGAATTATATTGCAGATTTTTTCTCAAAGGATTTAAAGTTGGTTATCGAGGTTGATGGACTTAGTCATGAGCGGGAAGGCCAATTTGAAAAAGATCGAGCGCGTGAAAACGTTTTGAAAGCATTGGGTTTTCAGGTGCTGAGGTTTAGAGATGATGAGGTAATGAACGATATCGAGAATGTGAATAGGACAATTCAGCATTTTATTGCAGAATGGGAGCAAGATCATACTCGGGCTCGTTGAAAGGGAAGATTTTTTCATAGGGTCATCCCCCAGCCCCCTTCAAAGGGGGAATGGACTATTTCCTAGCAATTAATTCGTCCCCCTTTGAAGGGGGCAAGGGGGATGAAATAGTAAGAATACCAATACCTAACCCATTACACTACTTCAAACAATTTTCCGTTAGATTAAACAATGAATAAAAAACTTTTAATACTGCCTTTATTCGCATTAATCGCTTTTCAGGCATGTCAGAATAAAACAAACCAAAATGCTGATGAAAGCGGGGAAAAACCACTGCTTTTAGCCTCTCCGGATTTTAATGCCGATAGTGCTTATGCCTATACCAAAGCACAGGTAGATTTTGGGCCAAGGATTCCAGGGACGCAAGCACACCAGAAATGTGCAGCTTATCTGGTGGCAAAATTAAAATCGTTCGGTGCTGAGGTAAGTATCCAGGGCGAGCGAACGCAAACTTATGATGGGAAAAGCTTTCAGCTGAAAAACATTGTTGCTGCCTTTCAGCCAGGTCAAAAGAAAAGGGTTTTAATTACGGCACATTGGGATGCCCGTCCGTTTTCTGACCAGGATACCGATCCTGCAAACCATGCTAAACCTTTCGATGCCGCCAACGATGGAGCCAGCGGGGTAGCGGTAATTTTGGAAATGGCTCGTCAGATCCAGCAAAAACAGCCAGGTGTTGGTGTCGATTTCGTGTTGTGGGATTTAGAAGATTATGGTAAAGCCAATGATGAAACACCAGACGAAACTACCTGGTGTTTAGGCTCTCAGTACTGGGCTAAAAAAGCTATTGCGTCAGGATATAAGGCTTTGTATGGCATTAACCTCGATATGGTTGGTGGCGGTAGTGCACAGTTTACGCAGGATGAAATCTCCCGTCAGGCTGCTCCAAACATTGTGAATCAGGTTTGGGATATTGGCAATGAAATTGGCTATGCTTCTTACTTTACGAAAATTCCAAGCGGAAAATTGGTGGACGATCATTTTTGGATGAACAAAGCCGGTATTCCTTCTATTGATATTATCCATTATAGTGATAACAGTGGCTTTTATATCAATTGGCACACACAGTTGGATAACTTAGCCAATATTGATAAAAATACTTTGAAGGCTACCGGACAAACGGTTTTAGAAACTATTTACAGAGAAAAATAATTAGCCTTAATGTGTAATTGTTAATTACTTTTAAGACCATAGATCAAAGAAAATTTTATATTCGCCAAACATATTATCTTAATTAATAATGAAACAATTATTTTCAACTGCAATAGCTTCGCTTTTAGCCTTAGGTGCTTTTGCCCAAAAAAGCGACGGTACAACCAAATCTTTAGTAAATGCTGAGAAGGATTTTGCTAAGTCAATTGCCAAAAATGGAGATAAAGAAGCTTTTATAGACTATTCATCAACGAGCACTTTAGTGTTCAGGCCAAATCCGGTTAATGCCAAAACTTTTTACGCGGGTAAAGCCAATGCTGAAAACGATGTAACATGGACACCAAACCTGGCCAAAGTATCACGTAGCGGCGATTTAGGTTTTACTACCGGGCCATATGAAGTTGGAACTTCAGAGAAAAAATACGGTCAATACTTATCGATCTGGAAACCAGAAAACGGCAGATGGAAATTAGCCATTGATTTAGGAACAGAAAGTAATAAACCTTTAGCTAAAGTGAGCCCACAGTTTATTGAACCGAAAGATCATGTGGCACCAAAGTTCTTAAATGAAAAAGAAATCAAGGCTGGTAAAGAAATTATCTTAACTACTGAGAAAACATTAAATACTTTGTTAAAAACACATGGAATTGCAGCGTTTGGAGGTTTTTTAACCAACGATGCACGTTTACTTTTCCCGGGCAACGAAGCCATTGACGGAAAAGGAAAAATTATTACATTCTATAACGGAATGATCAGCAAAATTAATTTGAAAACAACAGGCGTAGATAAGGCAATCGGCAGCGATTTGGCTTATACCTATGGTGTTGCAACGATTGATTACAAGGCCGATTTACGCGAAAGTTTTAACTATGTTTTCGTTTATGAAAAGGGAGCTGACGCAAGCTGGAACTTAATTGTACAAGCCTTTGTACCAGCAGAAAGATAAATAACAAATGTGAATTAAAGAGGGCTCTCCATAAAAAGAAGCCCTTTTTTTATTTCTTTACTTGCAGTTAAGGCCTAATTTAGCCCCGATTGAAACGGCATCCTTGTAGCGCAGCGGAAAGGATATAGTGGAAAGCGGGGACAAGCATTAAATAAAAGCACTGTTTTTGCGCTCCAAAAATTATTACCACAAATAAAACTATACATTTTACGTTTAAAATTCATGCATAAAAAAGTACTTCTATTATCTGCTCTCGCTTTACTGGTCTTTAACGTTTCGGCTCAAAAGAAAAAATTCGATGTACAGGGTAAAGCTGGTGCACGCGGTATTATGCCCGAAAATACCATCGAGGGTATGTTAAAAGCGATCGATTTAGGCGTAACCACTTTAGAAATGGATGCTGTGATTTCGAAAGATAAACAAGTGGTGCTTTCGCAGGAGCCCTACTTCAATAACGAGATTTCTTTACAACCCAACGGGAAGCCGATTACACTCAAAGATCAGAAGAATTATAACATCTACAAGATGGATTATGAGGAGATTAAAAAGTTTGATGTAGGCAGCAAAGTTCACAGCCGCTTTCCCGGACAGATGAAGTTTAAAGCTTACAAACCGCTGCTTTCTGAGACAATAGATTCGGTAGAGGCTTATGTTAAAGAACACAAACTCGCTAAACCTGTATATAGTATCGAAACAAAAACAATTAAAAAGGGCGACAATGAATTTCATCCGGAGCCTGCAGAATTTGTAGAGTTGATTATGGATGTTATTAATTCGAAAAAACTTGCCAAAAGAGTGATTATCGAATCGTTTGATATGCGTACGCTGCAATACCTGCACGAGAAATACCCAAAAATACAAACCTCATTATTGATTGATGAAAAAGAGCCTTTTGAGGATTATATTGAGAAATTAGGATTTAAACCAACCATTTATAGTCCTTACTCGGTTCTGGTAGGTAAAGGTTTGGTAGATCGCTGCCACGAAATGGGCATCAAAATTATCCCCTGGACGGTTAATACGGTAAAGGAGGTGAATTATTTTATGAGTCTGGGTGTAGATGGCATCATTACGGATTTTCCCAACATTATGGGCCAGCTTAAATAATGAATATAACTGGTATAAAAAAAGCGTCCTGATTTTACATTGGGACGCTTTTTTTATGCTTTATAACCGGGAAGCTCCTAGTGGTGTGCTTCTGGTTTTTCGTGCGCTGCTTCAGTTTTTTCATGGTGAGCAGATGCTTCTTCGTGGTTAAAGATTGGCCTGGTGAAATAAACAACCAATAATAAAACCAGAATCCATGCCGTTAATGGTAAAGCCCAAATGCCTTTTGTTTGCTGAACCGGTGCGTGTGAATCGTGAGCTGACATATCGAATATTTTTGATTTAAAGATTTATGCTTTGTAATTGTGCGGTAAAGATAGTAACAAAATTAAAATAACAAGGGTAATTTGGCGAATAGTATTTTAAGATCGCCCAGGCTTTAAAAAGGATAAAAGGCAGCGCCTTTTATCCCTGTAAATCGTAAATCATTGTTTTTGTGCTATTCATTTTGCTCTTGATACGGTTTTGATGCTCCAGAATCGTGCTTTGCTCATCCTGAACGGCGTTAAACAGTTCTGCTTTTTTAAAATGGTTTGCTGCTTCTGCAAAATTTTGCTGTTGCTCGGCATGCAAACCTAAACATTCGTAAATGTGCGCTTCGCAAACACCAGGTACAAGCAAAGCCTTTTCGGCAACCTGTTTTACCAGTTTATGCATTTTAAGCGTGATAACAAGTTCCAGATAGGGTTTGTAAACCTCAGGAAAATCGGCATCCAGCTCAATACAACGTTTGTAATAATAACCTGCGGTTTTATAATCTTTAAAATGGTTTTGATAAATATCGCCCAGCTGAAAATAAGCTCTTGCATAATCAGGGTCGAAAACAATAATTTCGTTAAAATACTGAAGTGCTTTGGGTAATTCGCCCCAGTGCAATTCTTCAATGGCCTGCAGATATTTTTCTTCTACAGTGGTATAAATGTCCATAACGGATATAATTAATTTTGATAAGCGGTTAAATGCCGATCAAATGCGTACTAAATTGATTTTTTAAATATGGGTTTTAGGGTATTTAAACTTAAAACCGCACTAAGGGTTGGGAAGGAAATTTAAGTCAATACCCAAGCCCTTTATGCCACAAGACGGGCTAAAGTTTAGTTGTTGGATATGTAGTTGACGTAGCATTTCTGTAAATTTTGATGCAAAGATATTTATTTCCAGCGAATTGCAAATTTTAAAATAAAATTTTTAATGGATTACATGTGCGAAATAGACGATGCAATAACTCAGTACGCAGAACAGGTTATTATAATTTAACGAATGGAAGAGATTTTCTAAACGTTGCTGTGTATCGATAATTTTGGCTGCTATTAACCAGAAAAGCAATGAAATGCCAATATCAAAAAAATCAAAATAGCCATTGGTAATGCGGAATAACTGAAACAATTCGAGTGCTACAACAAATACAAGTGGAATGAAAACACAATTAATGCGCTTTTTGAAAAGATCAAAATAAAATTCCTTTGAGGTTAAGGTGATGCAGAAAACCCATAAACCTTCAGGAAGTGAATAAATGATGTATTTGTTTAATGGCAAGCTTGCGGTAATGATGAGTTTGAGGTGCTGATAGGTTTTGAAAGAAACCAACTGAATAATCACCTGGTTCACCAGCGTTTTATCTGTCCGGTAAAACACATATATAAACAAGCTGACGATCAGCGCCAATAATATATACCAATAGTGCTTTTTCAAGATTTGGTGAAAATTAGAATTTTAAAATAGGAGAGTGGTTTTAAAGCGATTTCTTTTTCAAGTTTAAACCGATTTATCGCCTTAATATTCTCTATGTAAAATAATGATTTTAAATGAAATAAGCCAGAACCTAAATTGAATATACGATCTACATGTTTTAACCAATTGTTTGGGGTGAAGTGATTTAATATTAAGAGTTTTCCGCCTGGTTTTAAAACATGGTGGCATTGCATGAGTAAGTTTTCTGGCTGATCTGCAACAGCAATAATATGCGATAACACCACATAATCGAAGCTATCCGCCGCAAATTCGAGTTGTTCTCCATTCATCTGAAATAATTCAATTTCGCCACTTGAATTTTTTTTAGCGGCGTTGAGCATCGATGTAGAAATTTCTATGCCGGTAATTTTGTGATTTTTATAGAGCGGGAAATGCGAGCCGTTTCCCACACCGATTTCGAGCAGATTCCCATAGGGCAGTTGATTAATCTCATCGAAAAATTTTTTCTTTTGCGGTTTAAGAAAAATATCGACCAGTGGATATAAAAAAGAAAACCGGTTATAGAAATTGGTTTGAGCGCTCAAATTTTTAGTGTTAAGAATTAAATTGAATTAAAGCATTTTTAATCTGCCGCCTATGCCTTAAAATATGAACGATGGCATGCTCTAACATTTGTTCTACATCGTATTGCTGTCCCCACTTTGTATTTATCTTTTTGGTTTGATCGAACTCTTCCATGGTGATATCGGGGTTTCTGATGAAAAAGTCCTCATTATATTTAAGCGCTTCCCGAAGTCTTGAGATATAAGGAGCCACCTGATCAAACTGCAGTCGTGCTGGCCTTGTTGTTTGCAATCCGATGGCATTTTCGATATACACCGCATAACTGAACATGGCAGCGGTTACATGTGTCAAAATAGTTTGAATGGAAATACAATCGGTATTTGAACTTTCTGGCTCGATGGTTTTAATCAGTTGATGCGGGCTAATTGGTTCGATTACTGCAATAAGTTCGTCAATCGCCTTTTTATATTCATCCATCAGTGCGGCTATAGCACCGGTAAGTTTATTGGCACCCATCATAAAACAAATATAATTGTTTGGGATGAATTTTGTGTTGCGAGGCTCTTTGTCGGTCTGGATTTACAATCCGGATCTTTTGTATTTATAATCCACTAATAAAAGGATTGCAAATCCTTAGTTCATGAGTCAGAATTGAAAATCCTGACTAACAAAGTTTAAGTTAACAGATCGATTATTCCAATGTAGAGTGGTAAAGGAATCATTGCGGTAATCACAATGAATTCTTTTTTTGACCGGCCTTTACTCACCAGGGTGATGATCAAGAAAGTGACAAAGTAGATAAAAGTGAGAGATAGGATGCCTACAATCATACCAAAATCGGGCATGCCGCATCTTAGCTTTGTACTTACCGGCTGGGTATGAAAAAATATGAAAGTATATATCCAGCTAACGATATAAAGAACTAAGAATATTAATGAAATTATCCTTCGCCATATAAATGCAAGGATGGGATTTACGATTTCCATGTACCTCTTTTATTCTTAATGCCCGGAATGTAAAAAGGTAATCTTTGTTGGTCTGGATTTGCAATCCAGATCTTTTGTATTGTGGATTTATAATCCAAAATAAAAGGATTACAAATCCTTAGTTCATGGATATACTTTCTAGAGTTGACAACTTTAATAGCAAGCAGGCAAGAATTTGTCAACTCATTAATCTTTTTAACATGAGCCCAATTAATATTTTCTTTAATTTGTCCTTAAAGCATATGCAAGGCTAGGCGTTACGTCATGCTGAACTTGTTTCAGCATCTTTTTAGGCAGGCAAGACCCTGAATAAATTACCTTCGGTGAGCTCGCTAAGGCTCGGTTCAGGGTGACGATTCTGGTAGGTCGGGATTAGAAATTCCGATCAGCTATTACAATAAATCTTTAATAATTTTCTCGATCGATAAACCTTCAGCTTCGGCGCGATAGTTACGCACAATACGGTGGCGTAAAATAGGCTCAGCAACGGCTTTAACATCTTCGATATCCGGCGAGTATTTTCCACTTACTGCGGCATGGCATTTTGCACCCAGCACTAAAAACTGAGAGGCACGTGGCCCGGCACCCCAGCTGATGTATTTGTTAATGGCATCAGTTGCAAATTCACTGTTTGGACGGGTTTTAGCTGCTAATTTTACGGCATATTCTAAAACGTTATCGGTGATCGGAATATCGCGGATTAGTTTCTGGAAATATTGGATATCATCTGCATGGATAATTTTCTGCAGTTGAACGGTTTTATTGCTGGTGGTGTTTTTAACGATGTTCAATTCATCTGCAAAGGCAGGATAGTTTAATTGAATGTTGAACATGAAACGATCTAACTGAGCTTCGGGTAGGGGGTATGTTCCTTCCTGCTCAATAGGATTTTGGGTAGCCAAAACGAAAAAGGGTTTTGGTAAAATATGGGTCTGTCCAGCTGCGGTAACCGATTTCTCCTGCATAGCTTCTAACAAAGCAGCCTGGGTTTTTGGTGGGGTACGGTTAATCTCATCAGCCAGGATAATATTAGAAAAAACAGGCCCTTTTATAAATTTAAAGTGCCTGTCTTCTCCTAAAATCTCTGCGCCAATAATGTCGCTTGGCATTAAATCTGGTGTAAACTGGATCCGGTTAAAATCGAGGTCTAAAACTGAAGCTACTGTTTGTACAAGTAAAGTTTTGGCTAATCCTGGTACGCCAACCAACAGACAGTGTCCGTTACTAAAAATGGCGATTAAAACAGATTTTATGATGTCATCTTGTCCAACTACTACTTTGCTTATTTCGGCTTTAATGTTGTTGAAAGATTGATGAAGTGCATCAACAGCTTCTACTTCGTTCTTATACTGCATTGGTGTTATTTTGCGGCTGTGGTTTTAGTCCAGATTTTTAATTCATCACAGGTGTTAAATTCGTCGTCGATTTTAATGTAAGTGCTTTCGCGACGTTTTTCAAACCATTCGCTTAAAGTACGATTAATTTTATCACTTTGTGCGGCATCTCTGATTTTTGGGAAATCTTGCGCTAAGTTTGCTTTATGCGGAGGTATTTTAGATTTTAAATATAAAATGCGGTAACCTTGTTTTCCATCAGCTGCAGTAAATAAATCTGGTTTAGAAATACCGCCAATTTTCATGCTGTCGATTACCAAAAATACTGAAGGATCTAATTTATCAACCGGAATAAAGGTACTTCTTGCCTGAACGTTTTCGGCATTAAGCATCATACCACCATTGTATTTACTCTCTTTATTATCAGAATAAAGATTTGCAGCAGCAGCGAAACTTAATTTTTTACCAATAATGTTGTTGTAAATACTATCTGCATGCAATTTTAAACGGGTTAAACTTTCAGGTGTAGTTTTAGGCATAATTAAAATATGTCTAACGTGTACCTGCTCACCTCTACGCTCTAAAACCTGTAAAAAGTGGAAACCATAATCTGTTTCGAACACAGGCGAAATTTCTCCTGCTTTTAACTTAAATGCCCAGGCCGTAAATTCTTTAACCATGGTGTTTCTGTCGATAAAACCATAATCACCACCATCGGCAGCAGAACCCGGATCTTCAGAATAAGTTTTTGCTAAAACACCCATATCCTCACCACTTTTAACCCTTAAACGAAGGGCTTCAATTTTATCGCGGAATTTCTGTTTTTCTGCTCTGGTTAACTGTGGGTTTAAAATCACCTCACCAACTTCAACCTCAGTATTAAATTCAGGGATGCTATCACCTAAAGATTTGAAATATTTTTCAACCTCCATTGGCGTAACATTGATGTTTTCGGTGATTTTTTGCTGCATTTTCTGTGCAATCAACTCATCTTTTACTGATGGCCTGATTTCATCTTTGTATTGCAGAACCGATTTGTTTAAGAATTGCTCTAAACGCTCTTGTCCACCGGCACGTTGCATACTGTAACGCATACGCTTGTTTACCTCATCATCAACAGCACCATCTTCTACCATTACCGAATCGATTTCGGCTTGTTGTTTAAGCAGTTTCTGGGTTAAGGTTTGTTGTAATATTTTGCACTTAATATCATTATTGGGCTGGTTTCCCTGATAAAGATATTGCGTGTATTGTTGGTTTAAATCTGATAGCAGGATAATATTATTTCCTACAACAGCAGCAACTTTATCTACAGTGTGCTTTTGTGCGAAACTGTTTAGAAACAGGCAAATTAAAGCGGTTGCTACTAAAAAAACTTTCTTCATTCTATTTGTTATATTTTGCAAATTTAATACTTATGGTCAAAAAAAATCAGGCTTATAACCTGGCCAGCTTTTTCAGCTCGTTTTCATTGATTTTGATCTGATATTTTTGTTTCAGGCCTTTTAGCCATTTTTCCTCTAAACTCAGTTGGTAATCGGCAATTACCTCTCCTCTAACTTCGCTTAAAGGTTTATTGTAATTTTGTTGGTTTTTGCTGTAAAATTCATTTATCGCCTGTTCGTCTTCCTGTGCCTTGTTCCATATTTTTTGTTCAGAAACATTAAACATCAAAACCCCTTCACGGTATTCATTCAATAAGAAATCGTGATCTTTGCTACTCACCCCAACTTTTTTATGTGTGGCCAGTGCATCTTCATAGGTTTTAATTTCTTCCTGGTAACTGGCATTTTTATCCAATCCCATCTCCCGGGCATCTAAAACTTTAAGCTTAAAATTTATGTACAAGTTTAAATAGGCTTGTAAAGTATCGTAGGCCGCACTAACGCTGCCGTTATGGCTTTTTTTGTATGCCCACATAAATTCTTTGGCACTTATTGTTTTACCATTTACCACAGCAACGTTTTGTGCAAACGAAATGCTATAAATAAAGCTGAAAATAAATAAGCAGTAAGCTTTCCTCACGCAGAGCACTCTATAAATTTTAAGGGATAAAAGTAACAATTAGCGACGCTATTATAAGATATTTAACTAATTTTAACAGAAATTATTATCCAACAAAAATACGAATGGAAAACCAGGTTACCAACAATGCGAATGCTTTACGTTTATTTTTTACCGAAGAGGTTTTCCTGGTAAAGGATGAAAGCGTAGAAATTCTGCCTTTACGTAATCCAGAGCCAGTTTTGGCTGTCGAAAATGTTTCCCTTAATGAAGTAAAAGAACCAGTTTTAAAACCGGAAATAACACAAATTCCTGGGATTAATGCTACAAATGTGCCAAAAGTTTATCCGCAAGCGCCTGAAATTCCGCATATTGTGGCCGAACCAGCACCCGAAAAAACGTTTAAATTTTTAGGTGGAAATAAAAAATCGGTACTGATTTTGGTGAATGATAACCAGAACGATGTAAGTACCGAACAGGGTAGGGAACTGCTGCGGAAAATTGTAAAGGCGGTAGATTTGGGTACACCGGATTTTGCCATTTTAAACTATGCAAATTACAGTGGAACTGATTATGCAGAACTGCACCGGTTTTTTAAACCAGCCATTATGTTATCTTTTGGCGTAGCGATTGCAGATTTGAGACTAAACCTTACCTGGCAGAATGAAATCATCATTCATGAAACAACTAAAATAGTTTTCGCCCCTAATCTCCATCAGCTGGATAGTGATTTAACGGCTAAAAAAACGCTTTGGGGCCACCTCCAGAAAATTAAATAAGTCTGTAACAACGTAACGCCCGATCTTTCAAACCTACACCCTACACCCTACACCCTACACCCTACACCCTACACCCTACACCCTACACCCTACACCCTACACCCTACACCCTACACCCTACACCTTAAACCTTTTACCCTTGTTACAATGAAAAAACTTGTATTTGCCACTAATAATCAACATAAAACCGAAGAAATACGCTCAGCGCTTGAAGGTAAATATGAAGTGTTAAATCTGGAAGATATTGGTTGTTTGGTTGATATCCCCGAGACGGCTGATACCTTTAAAGGAAATGCAACCTTAAAGAGCAGTTATGTGGTTGAACATTTTGGTTTAGATTGCTTTGCCGACGACAGTGGTTTAGAGGTTGATGCCTTGAATAACGAACCCGGCGTTTATTCTGCCCGATATTCGGGAAGCCGCGATAGTTTAGAAAATATTCAATTGGTTTTGGCTAAGCTTGAGGGAAACTCCAACAGAAAAGCGAGGTTTAAAACGGTAATCTCTTTAATGCAGGATGGTAAAAACCATATTTTTGAAGGTTTAATTGAGGGGACCATCAGAACAGCATTATCCGGTTCAAAAGGTTTTGGTTATGATCCTATTTTTCAGCCGGATGGTTATGATATTACCTTTGCTGAAATGGACATGGCCGAGAAGAATAAAATCAGCCACCGTGCCATTGCACTTAAAAAGATGATGAATTTTTTGAAGGAAGAGTTATAGAAATCTTTTTTTCTTCTTGCTGCTTTGCCGATTGTCTATAAAAGTTACGATTTCTAAAGTGTTGCTTTTTGGTTTAATTCGGTACACAACTGATATGTGTGGGATGATAAAACCTATATGTGTATTCTTTGTTTTATAGGTTTTTCTAGAAATTAATGGTTCCTCAGACAGGGTATCGAGATAGGCAAATACCCTTATAATAAATTTTTTTACTTCTACTTCTGTCCAATTTTCTTTTAGATAATCAATATTTTTTTGGAAAGTTTCGCCAGCTTTTTTAGACCAAATAATATCCATTAAACACTAAACCTTTTTTTAGCCTCTTCATGGCTAAAACTTTCACCCCGATCTAGTTGGTTTATTCCTTCCAGGACATCATCTTGTTGGCTGCTGTTTAATCCATCAAACCAATCAAAATCTCTTGCAGTAATCAGTGATTTAATATCTCTGATTAAACTTTCATCATCAGAATTAATGATCTGTTGAAGTACACTTAGTTTTTCTGATTGTAAATCCATGAATAAATTTAGCCATTAATTTAGTGAATAGCAAAAACTACATTTTACCAGCCACCTTTTTCACCTGAACAGAATCTTTTTTCGTTTGAACTGAATCCTTTTTTGGTAAAATAGGTTTGATGCCAAAATTGGCCGTATCTGCCGGTTTAGCTTGTGGCAATTTCTTATCCACGTTTAAACTGTCTTTTCCCAAGGTGATTTTCGGTTTAACCGCAGGTGCTGTTGTTGATGGTTTAGTTGCCGGATTTGTCGTTTTAGTGCCAGCTACGGTTTTACCCGCAACTGCCTTTGCCTTTACTTTGGGCTTTGCTTTGCCCGAAGAGCCAATGGCATCTTTCTTCGATTTTGGACGTTCGGTAGGTTTCCACGAAAAACCTTTTAATACATGATCTTTTGCAATCGTGTTTTCTGGATTTAAGGCTCCTTCTATTCCCTTGATATAAACAATTTCCTCAATGGCATTTTCCTTATCCTTAAAGATGAACTTTATCCTGCTACTCAAGGTTTGGTTCATTTCTTTATACACCTTTGTGCTATCATCCTGGGTATAATAAATACTTTCGGCGTTGCCATCCACATAGAGGTTCTTAAATTTCCCATTCGTAAAGAAGCCCGTCATTAACCTTCCTTTTATTTGGTTAAACCTTAACGAATCTTTTGGTGTATTAACTAAAAATGCATTTCTAAATGCCTGTAGATTATTCAGTTTTTTATTCTTGAACTGCACAAATATAGTGTCGCCAACCTGTTGAGAGCCTTCCGACCAGATGATCGGATTACTATAGCAACGTAAAGTAGAATCGGCACTGGTATAAAACAGACTATCGGTTTTCGCTTGTATGTTCGTTTTAAAAATCTTAACGCCGTGGTAAGCCTTGATAATACGGGTTTGAACGGTATCTGCCGGATTAAACTTGGCGGTATCAGTCTTTGCACCGGTTTTTAAATTTCCCAGAACTTTGGTTAAACTGTCTTTGGCGCCCGATTTTGTTATTTTCTTTTGCAGACTATCAATTTTCGTTTTTGAAATATCCTTTACAATTGGAGCAGCCTTATCGGTGATTTTCTTTTGCAGACTATCGACTTTAGTTTTCGATACATCTTTTACTATCGAATTGGCTTTTTCAGCCAGCTTTTTCAGGCTATCCGTTTTAATTTTAGGCAGGTTTTTGATAATGGAATCGGCTTTGTTCTTTAGAAGATTATTTTTCTGCAAACTATCAGGGTTAAGCCCGGGCAGATCTTTGCCAAGCGAATCTACTTTCGATTTTAAGCTGTCAATACTTTTATCCTTCAGGTTTAACGGATCTTCTGTCGTAGCATCACCCTTATTCTTTTTCTTCCTGTCAGCTCTGCTTATTTTTGTGGTATTGCGTTTATTCCTATCTTCTTTTGGAATACTCTGACTTTCTGGTTTCTCCTTTGCTTCAGTTTTTTCTTTTTTCTCGCCAGTTTCTTCATCATCCTCTCCAACCTGGTTATCTGCTTTGATGGAAATTTTGGGCACTAATTTTAAGGTTTTTTGCAATACCATCTGGGTTTCTAAGGTATCGGCGCCCAACCATAAACTGTCCGGTCTTTTTTTATTTTTCACCATTACCGAATCTTCGGTACCTATTCCTAAATAGGCATTTCGGGTAACCAAAGTCCGCTGATCTAGTTTATAGTAATAACCCAAATCGCCGAACATTTTCATTTTATCTTTCGTATCCGAAAAAACAATGTTTTTTACAGCTTTGCCAATGCCTTTCTTCCCGTAATAATACAAACTATCGCCTTTTAAAGATCTTGTACCTTGTGTATAAAGATTTTTCTTGCCAAAAAAGGCATCTTCTGTCATGGTGTTATACTGACCATTTTCGGTGTAAAGGTTATCGTCCTTTCCTTTGATGTTGGTTGGCCCGTAAAAAAAAGTCCATTTACTTTGTGTATTGTAGCTCATGGTATCCGATTTTATAGTCGACTGTGGTGTAACCACAACTACATCATATTTAAAATAGGCATCGTTTGAGTTGCTAAAATAATAGCCGTTTTTACTGGTCAGTGTAACTTCCTTATTTACAATTTTACCTCCGCTGGTGTAAGTTCCGATCTTGCTGAGGGTGTTATAATCTAAAATATTGGTGGTTAAAATCGATGTTGGATCGATCATTTTTACATTTCCGGTTAAATGCGCATGTTTTTTGTTTCCATCATACTCCAGTTGATCAGAATAAATATCAGTGGTAAGCTGGTTGATATGTACATTTTTAAAAGCTTCGAAATAGTTCCGTTCACTATAAAATACAGCGCTATCACAGGTTAAAGTTGCGTTGTCCTGTTGGAAAACCGGGTTACGCAAGTAGCTGATTTTTTTCTTGGTATCTCCGGTTATTTTGGAAAATGAAACGATTTTAATCTTCGAAGCGGGTTGCTGACCGAATAAAAATACCGGACTGATTAGCAGGAATAAAAAGACAAATAGTTTTTGCACACTACAAAGTTAGTTTTTTGTTCCGAACGTTCGGAATACCAGTTAAAATTAAATATTTTTGATGGATGTTACCCGTAAAACAATTTCAGGATTTTATTGAACAGCAACAGCTGTTTGTTCGGGCTAACAGGATTCTTTTGGCCGTAAGCGGAGGAAAAGATTCGGTATTAATGTTGCATTTGTTTAAAGCAATAGGCATTGATATTGGTGTGGCACATTGTAATTTTAATTTAAGGGCTGATGAAGCACAACGTGATGAAAGTTTTGTTGCGCTGTTAGCCAAAAATTTGGGATTACCTTTCTATGTAACGCATTTTGACACCAAAAAATATGCGGCCGAAAATAAAATTTCTACCCAGATGGCAGCACGCGATTTGCGTTATCACTGGTTTGAGGAAATCAGGCGTAAAGAGGGCTACGATTATATTGCGCTGGCCCAACACCAGAACGATGCGGTTGAAACCGTACTGATTAACCTTACGCGTGGTACCGGGATAAGTGGATTGCATGGCATTTTGCCAAAACGTGATTTATTGATCAGGCCTTTATTGTTTTTAAACCGACAACAAATTGATGAAATGGTACGGGCAAATCACCTCGATTTTGTAGAAGACAGTTCGAACGCCAGTACAAATTATACACGGAATAAAATCAGATTACAGGTTGTACCGCACTTGCAGGAAATTAACCCAAATCTCGAAAAAACATTTGCAGAGAACATTGCTCGTTTTGCAGAAATTGAGACTTTTTTAAATATACAGGTTCAAAAGCTTGAAAGTAAAATTTTAAATAAACGGACTGATGGAATTTATATTCCTCTAGAAGAGGTTTCGAAATTGAACCCACAAAAACTGTTGCTTTACGAGCTACTTAAGCCTTTTAATTTTGGTGAAAATGTGGTGCAGGAAATTTTAGACAGTTTAAAGGCTTTAAGTGGCACCCATTTTTTTAGCAGCACACATCAAGCCATCATCAACAGGAGTGATCTGGTTATTGTTGAAAAAAATACATCGGTTACGGCGAATCAGTTTATCCATCCAACAACAGAAAACATTGCTTTTGCCAATGATGAAATTTCATTGAAGTTTACAGAAGAATTGAAATTCGAAACGAATTTGAACAAAGCTTTTGTTAATGCCGATAAATTAATTTTTCCATTGGTGCTGAGGAATTGGCAAAACGGAGATAAGTTTATCCCATTGGGTATGCGAAACCCCAAAAAAGTGAGCGATTATTTTATCGACGAGAAAGTTCCCCTACATTTGAAAAGCGTTACACCCATTTTGGTTAACGGAAATGGCGAAATTGTCTGGATTGCGGGTATGCGCCAGGATAACCGATATAAATTAACTACTGCAACAAAAAAAGTTGCTATATTCGAACTCAAAATTAAATAAGTGGAAAGCAAATACGCCTATATCGAAAAACAATACATCGGCCGTGATTATGTTCGTATTTTCATTAGGCTGATTATGGCTGCATTTTGTTTTGCCGCCTACGTTTATGAGCGCGATCGCGACAATACGCAAGACCTATTCCTCGTGGTAGGTTTTGGGATTATCGGCGTTTCTATGCTTTTGCTTTTCCTGATTCAGTACAAAATTGTGGTCGATAATGGCAGCATGATCCTGGATGGCCTTTGGACAACCAAGCGCGTTAAGATTGATCTGAACAGCATTGTTGATGTGCGTAAGGCAACCTATAGTCGTTATTTTTTCAATAATCCGGTTTATAACCTGCATACAAAAGGTACAATCCGCTTTTATTCGTCGGGTAAGGATGCGGTTGTTTTAACCGATCGCGATGGTCTGGAATATTTTATCGGTACCCAAAGACCTAACGAACTTTTCCTTGTGATAAAAGAGGAAATGAGAAACCTAAAATAATTATTTAGGCAGAAATTTCCTCAATTTTCCTCATCTTATATTCTAGTGATTTCTATGTTACCTGTTATTAAAGGTTACATGAGGTTTTTTGATTTGGCATTTTAATTGAAAGTTCGCTGATGTAATGGAGGATGTTTTAGCCGCAGATTCGCAGATTAAATAAACTTATATTTATGGGAGATTCATATAGTGATATTGATTATCCTTTTCAGGAAGAATGTTATTTGTTAATTGGAATTACGATGGAAATACATCGTATTTTGGGGAAAGGGTTTTCAGAAATTGTCTACAAAGATGCGCTAGAATTCGAACTTAGGAATAGAAATATCAAGTACGAAAGAGAGAAAGAATTTTCTGTAAATTACAAAGGAACTATACTTAAACATAAATTTTATGCTGATTTTGTTGTCGATGATAAAGTTATTATCGAGGTGAAATCTAAATCTGAGTTGATAAATGAACATTATGCGCAAGTTTTGAATTATCTCGCTATATCAAAACTAGGAATAGGTTTGTTAATTAATTTTAATGAAAAATCTTTGCAGTACAAAAGAATCATTAGAAGCTATTAAGCTTCAATTTTCGAATTGAAATTAATCTGCTAATCTGCGGCAATTGTTCTCGAAAAGCTATCTGTTTTTATTGCAATAAGCCGACACGCAATATAGATTAAAATCGGGTACATTTGCGGTAACAACAATACATGTACAATGAAGATAGGAATTGTTTGCTACCCCACTTTTGGCGGTAGTGGAGTAGTTGCAACAGAACTTGGTAAGGCACTTGCTAACGAGGGTCATCAGGTTCACTTTATCACATATAGTCAGCCTGCCAGGCTGGATTTCTTTTCGGCTAATCTGTTTTATCATGAAGTTTCGGTAAGAGATTATCCACTCTTCGATTATGCCCCTTACGAATCGGCTTTGGCCAGTAAACTGGTAGATGTTGTCCGTTTCGAACAGCTTGATGTGTTACATGTTCATTACGCTATTCCACATGCTTCTGCAGCGTTTATGGCGAAGCAGATTCTGGCCAGCTATGGTATCAATATCCCTGTGGTAACTACTTTGCACGGTACCGATATTACTTTGGTAGGTAAAGATCCAACTTATAAACCTGTGGTTACCTTTTCTATTAATCAAAGCGATGGCGTAACTACAGTGTCGGAAGATTTAAAAGAAGATACCTATAACCATTTCGAGATTACAAAAGAAATTAAGGTAATCCCAAATTTTATAGATTTTTCGCGATTCAGTTTACAGGCAAAAGGGCATTTCAAAAAAGCAATTGCGCCGAATAACGAACGTATTTTAATTCACACCAGTAATTTCAGGAAAGTGAAACGTACCGCTGATGTGATCCGGATTTTCGAAAAAGTACAGGCTGTAATTCCTTCCAAATTGTTAATGGTAGGTGATGGACCTGAACGTGCTTACGATGAGCAATTATGCCGGTCATTGAATATTTGCGAAAATGTAAGGTTTTTAGGTAAGCAGGATGCGGTAGAAGAAATCCTATCGGTTTCAGATCTCTTCTTAATGCCGTCAGAATCTGAAAGCTTCGGTTTAGCAGCATTAGAAGCAATGGCCTGTAAAGTGCCTGCAATTACCACCAATGCCGGCGGTTTACCCGAGCTTAACGTTGATGGTTTTTGTGGCTACATGAGCAACGTTGGAGATGTAGACGCGATGGCCGCCCATGCCATTGAAATATTAAAAGATGATGAAACCCTGAATCGTTTCAAAGAAAATGCTTTTGCAAGGGCACAAGATTTTGACCTGAAAAAGATCCTCCCGGTTTATGTTAATTATTATAAGGAAGTAATCGAAAATTCGTTACAAGCTAAATATCAAAATTAGGCTTAAAATCAAGGGTTAGAAAAAAATTATTTGGCCATTCGATATAAATCGGATGGCTTTTTTGCGATATACATCAAGATAAATTGATTTGTAGATTTGATATTTTTCTTGCAGAGCATGAGATGTATATTTGATTCTTAAATATAAATCTATGCTTCATAATTTTTTTAAAAATATCTTTAAGAAAAAGTCATCTATTAAGCTTACCAAAAGCCAATACTGGAAAAAATTTGAACTCGTTGAGTTATTTGATGATTTATTCAAAGCGGAAAGATTGTTAAAAGATTTAATTCAAAGAAATATAGGTGGTGTTGAATTACAAAAATTTACTGATCTCTTTGTTGAAGAACTTTATTATATCCATGGTGATAATGTCCCTGACTTTACAAGTATTATGAATCTGTTTAGGCCTAATGGAGAATGGGATTCTTTTCAATTTTTGAAAGAATATAAGCTGGGAATAGAAATTTATAGTAGATCAAGTAGATGGAAGCGAAACCAGGGCTTTAAAGTGGGGTGCAAAGTATCATTAGAAGGCGAATTTGGTGTTGTATTAAACACTAACAATGGATATTGCGGATTAATTTGCTGGGATAGTGATGTTGAAGATGATACTGAAGATTGGAGGGGGATGTTCGAATCTTTTCAGGATATTGGCGGAGAGATAATTGATCCAGATTATAAATTCAAATTTATCAATGATGACGGCTCAAAAAAAAAGAGCTATTGAGAACACCTTAAAAAAGAAATACTTAGCAAAAGTAAACTTTCTCAAAATCAAATGATTATAAATCGTATCTTTGCGGCTTGAAACGGTTTGGCAGATAAAGATTCCTAAAATCATTTCAACAAAAAATAAAAAGAGGTTATCCCAAATGAAGAAAATAGTTGATTACAGAAAGCTTTTGAGCGTAGATAAAAATGCTGAGTTAAAAGAGCTTAAATCTGTGTACCGGACATTGATGAAAGATTGTCACCCTGATAAATTTCAGCAGGAAGAAGAGAAATTAGATGCAGAAGCCAGAAGTAAAGAAATTATCGAAGCTTACCATTTCCTGGTAAGTATTGCGCCAGAAACACGCGAACAGAATATCGAAACGTATACGCAAACAACAACATTATCGAATATTCAGGATTTCGAATACAAACAACAGGTTTTAAATATCCAGTTTTTTGATGGTAGTGCTTACGAATATTTCGATGTGCCAAAAGCAATCTACGTGAAATTGGTTAATGCCGATTCTCCGGGTCGTTTTGCCCGCAGACACATTTTTAACGAATTCCCTTACCGTAATGTTGCAAGGGTTGCAGAACCAGCATAAAATTGCTAAATACAATATTAGAATGGTCCCGGTGAAAATCGGGACCATTTTTTTGTTTTTTCGGGTCGTCATACAGATTTGTTTTAGCATCTATCATGCTATAAGATCCTGAGTTAAACTCAGGACGACGATCGGTTGGCAGGATTTTAATCTTGTTTAATCTATTCTTCACTGCTTCATGCTATTCTTGACTGCGTCATACTGAACTTGTTTCAGTATCTATCATGCTATGAAAGATCCTGAGATGAACTCAGGGACGATCGGTTGGCAGGATTTTAATCTTGTTTAATTTATTCTTCACTGCTTCATGCTATTCTTGACTGCGTCATACTGAACTTGTTTCAGTATCTATCATGCTAGGGAAGATCCTGAGATGAACTCAGGATGACGATCACGCAGGATTTAATCTTGGTTAATTTGTTCTTTACTGCGTCATGCTATTCTTGGTTGCGTCATACTGAACTTGTTTCAGTATCTATCATGCTAGGAAAGTCCGGAGTTAAACTGAGGACAGGAATCTTCTTTATTCAATGGTATTGAACAAATCGTCCCAATTAGGATTGCTTTGGTTAGTTAAATTTATCTTCCATGCCCTCCGCCAGTTTTTCAATTGCTTTTCTTTCGCAATGGCTTCCTCAATAGAATCGAACTGCTCATAATAAACGAGTCTATTACAATTGTATTTAGCTGTAAATGAATTAGGATGCTCCTTTTCTTTGTGCTCTACTATTCTGAAATATAAATCTGATGTTACGCCAATGTACAAAACTGTATGGGTATGATTCGTTAATATGTAAACGCAGCCACATCGTTCCATAACTTCTTTTGTTCTGTTTGATGCCGTAAAGATGCTGAAATAAATTAAGCATGACGACCGTGTAAGGGAACGGAACTTAATTTATTTACATGTTCTGTCATACTGAACGTGTTTCAGTCTACCACGTTAAGCTCAAATGTTCCGACCATTTTAATTCCTTCGGCAATAGCTGATTGCTGAATTCTAGATGAATCACCCTTCTTTTTTGGTTGTTTGTTGTTCTGTTCGAACTGTGTAAAAGAAGCGGTTTCATAATCATCACGCTGCCACTTGTTACATTGCAGCTCAGCTCTTTTTCTATGCTCCAGTCAATATTCTCCGGACGGTAAATGCCCTTGCTATGAGAGTTTGAAATTACTTTAAGTGCGCCGTTTTCTTCGTTGGTGTCGTCGAGATGAATGCGGATAGTAAAATTACTCTCCAGGATATTAAGCGGAGGTTGAACGGCAAACTGATTATGTTTCCTGGTGTAAGGTCCAAAGCCTGCTATTTCAGCCTTTTGATCAACTGAAATGGTTAAATCCTGGTGGTAGGATACAAACCAGTTTGAAGTTTCGGGTTTATCAAAATATATCGATTTAACAAGAAAATAATCTTCGCCAAAAATTTCTCTTATAATCTTTTTTAAGTTGTTGTTGAAGATTAAGCCAGTGCTGGCTGGAACTTCTTTTAAAAACTGACGTATCGCGAAAAGATCTTCCGATTTTCTAAAGGTTTCTTTAGTTGGATCTGTTTTGTCAATCGCCGCTAAGATATCTTCAATTTCCTGATCTGTAAATACATCATCTATCACCGAAAATCCTAATTCCTGAATTTCTCTTTCCTTCACCGCTAAATCCATCATCTCAATTATTCAGCATGGGTTTAAAGCGGTTATCCTTATTTCTTAAGTCCAGGCCACCTTCATAAACAGATTTTAGATTAACCAGATAGAAACTCCAGCCGTTGTGACAACCTAACCGAATGTTTCTTTTTGCCTGATCATTTAAAGGGATATTTTTTTGAGTCAACTCCACAATGGTGTATTCAAACTCTTCTCTAAGTTTAATATCAACCAAACATTCGCCAGCAAAAGTAAACTGAAGTTCATCTTTGCCATTGGCTTGGGTAATGCTGCCGGTTTCAATATCATCATACAGATACCAGATCCATTTGTATCGATCGCCCTTCAATACGTTTTGCGTTTTGTTGAGCAATACATTATTCTCGTCAGAAAATTCCGCCTCACTTAAAAACCATTTCTCAATTTCGTTGGCCTGTGTCCAGGCGTTATACAGGTCTTCAAGTTTTGCTTTAACGGCAATCCTGAGCGTGAATTTTGTCCAATCGAAGTTTTCCATTGGCTTAATTTTAGGTGATTAATTAAAAACCAAACAAACTGGCGCACCAACATCAATACGTTTACCGCTATCGCTTAATTTGCCTGTGGTTTTATTTCGCTTAAAAATAACGATGTTATTCGTGTATTGATGACCGATTAATAGAAATTTTCCGGTCGGATCGATGGTGAAGTTTCTTGGTCCTTTACCCAGTGTACTTACCGTTTCGATAAATTTCAATTTTCCTGTAGGCAGAACTGAAAAAGCAGAAATGCTATTGGCATCTCCACGGTTGGTTTCGTAAAGAAATTTTCCGTCAGCTGAAACATGGATATCAGCAGCATCAACTTTTCCAGTGAAATCTTTTGATGTAGTGCCAATCTCCTGGATTTTAGTTAAACTTCCGTTCGAATAAGCGAAAGCAGTTATACTCCCGTTAAATTCGTGCGCTAAATAGGCAAATTTTCCATTCGGGCTAAAAGTGATGTGCCTCGGGCCAGTACCTGCATTGGTTTTAATAACTGACTTAACGGTCAGAATATTTTCTTTTGCGGCAGGTTTGTAGTTGTAGATATAAATCCGATCTTCACCCAAATCGTTAACAATTAGGTGTTTATAATCTGGTGTGAATTTAACCATGTGTACGTGTGCGCTTTCTTGTCTGCCTTTTGGGTCGATACTTTTTCCGGTATGCTCGATGGTTTGTAAAGCTTCGGTTAAAGCCCCATCTGCTTTTCGTGAAAATATGGCCAAACTGCCGCCGCTATAATTGGCTACGATTACATTTTTGGCATCAACAGTAATAAAACATGGATCAGCGCCATGGCTATCTACCTTATTTAAAAAAGTTAAAGCGCCGCTTGCTGCGTTGTATTTAAAAGCACTTACGGTGCTGGTAGCCCCGGTTTCATTCACCACATAAACAAATTTCTGATCAGGAGAAACGGCCAGGTAACTCGGATTGGCCGTGTTTTTTGTAATGCTTTTTATCGTTGTGGCTGCAGTTGAAGCATTAAAATTATAGGTATATATCCCCTCGCTTTTTCCAGGTGCGGTATATGTACCAACAATGAGATTGTAATTAGCTTTTTGCGCAAATGTTAATGTTGACAATATAGAGAGTAGGAATAATGAACTAATTTTTTTCATGAAAAACGATATTGATTTTAGCAAATATGGGGAATTAAAATTTAATTCGCCACGGAGGCACAGAAGCGCCGAGAAATTTATTTATCGTTGTAGCGAGGCTCGTATTTGTAATGTGCAATACGTGACGATGCAATCGTCATGCTCAGTCATCCTCGTTTCAAACGAGGACGATAATGCTGAAGAACTAAAACAAAAAAGGCAACCATTAATGGATTCTAAATAATGGTCCTCATTCCCGCGCAGGCGGGAATCTTAATGTAGTCTACACGCCCTACCAAGGCATTACGATTCCCAATCAAGTTGGGAATGACGATACCTCGTATCCTGTTATATCCACTCCAACATTTTTCGGAAAAAAATGCTTGCTCACGATGAGATCTTGTTAGCAAGTAACAAAAAAGGCAACCATTGGTTGCCTCTTAAATTCTATTTTATTAAATGTTTAATCTGGATCAGTTCATGATCTTCAAGATAGCGCCATCTGCCACGAGGTAGGTCTTTCTTGGTTAAATTGCCATATACCACACGATCTAGTTTTTCTACATTGTAACCCAGGTGTTCGAAAATACGGCGAACAATTCTGTTTTTACCGCTGTGAATCTGGATGCCGATTTCTTTTTTGGTACCACCTGCCACATAAGAAATGTTATCAGGTTTAATCAATCCATCTTCCAGTTCTAAACCAAAAGCAATTTTGTTTAAATCGCCTTGTGATAAAGCCTTATCTAACTCAACATTATAAATTTTGGTGATACCGTTTTTAGGATGTGATAATTTATCCGCTAAATCACCATCGTTTGTCATTAATAATAAACCTGTGGTGTTGCGGTCTAAACGACCAACCGGATAAATACGCTCACGGCTTGCTTTGTCAACCAATTGCATTACTGTCCGGCGTTCCTGCGGATCGTCGGTAGTGGTGATGTAATCTTTTGGTTTGTTTAATAAAACGTAAACTTTTTTCTCGCGTTTCAATAACTCTCCGTTGTAACGCACTAAATCTTTTGCCGGGTCAACTTTATGCCCTAATTCGGTAATGGCTTCTCCGTTTACGGTAATAATGCCGGCAGCAATTAACTCATCGGCCTTACGGCGAGAGCAGATGCCTGCATTTGAAATATATCTGTTCAGGCGAATTAAGCCTTTATCTTCATTTGTTTTGCGGCCCTGGGTAATTACAGTCCGCTCCGGGCGGTTAAATTCTGTATCTCTTGGTTGGGCTTCCTCACGTTTTCTAAACGGACGGGTATCGCCTTCTCTCGGCTCTCTAGGCTTTACATCTCTTGAACTTCCAGCACTTGGCTTGAAATCATCTGATTTGCCCCTTGATTTGTACTCTTTGTAACCACCTTCTCTAGGTTTGAAATCTCTCGGTCCGCCATCTTTCGATTTGAAATCACGGTCGCCTGTTCTTGGCTTGTAATCTCTCGGTCCGCCTTCTCTGGATTTAAAGTCGCGGTCGCCAGTTCTCGGTTTAAAATCTCTCGAATCTCCATCCTTAGATTTGAAATCGCGTTCTCCTGTTCTTGGCTTATAATCTCTTGCACCACCTTCTCTTGGTTTAAAATCTCTGTCTCCTGTTCTTGGTTTGTAATCTCTCGATCCGCCATCTCTCGATTTAAAATCACGGTCTCCGGTTCTTGGTTTATAATCTCTCGATCCACCTTCTCTGGATTTGAAGCTGCGGTCTTCTGATTTTGAGTTGTTATCTTTTGATTTAAATTCGCGGTCTCCAAATTTGAATCCTTTCGACTCTCCATCTTTCGATTTAAAATCACGGTCTCCTGTTCTTGGCCTGAAGTCTTTTTTGTCTCCGAAAGATTTTGATTTGAAATCTTTACCGTCTGCGCTTCTGGGTTTGAAGCCCTCTTTTGAATCGGATGATTTTTTGAATTTGCTGTCTTTGTCGTCTGATCTTCTTCTGTCAGACCCGGCCGAACTACTTCTGCCTTCTGTTTTTCGACTGCCTGGTTTGGACTTGTCATCCCGACTGTTCCTGTTGTTTTTATTTATCATGATACGCTTTTAACCACATTAAAAATGCGGGTTGCAAATTTATGAAAAATTGATGAACATAACAATTTTCAGAGCGGAAAAATTAGATAAAAAAATAGCCTCTAAAATAGAAAAATTCGCCTGAAAATCAAAATTTAAAATCCACGTTTAAAGTACTTTAAGGGCTGATTTTGGAGGGTATTTTTGTAACTGTTTGATAATGTGCTTATTATTTTTTACCTTTGCCAACGTTTTTATATAAGTTCACCAAAAAAAGGAGGAAAATGTTAAAGAAACACATCGTACCATTTGCGGTAGTGGCAACACTATTTATCTTGGCAAAAGTGTTCGCTTACCAAATGCCCTTAGCACAAAAAAGTCTTTTAAAAGAAGAAAAATTAAACACTACAATACCCAAATCTGATAGCCTGGAAGTTGAAAGCGCGCAAAAGCCGCTATCTTTAATGGCACAGTTAAATTTTGCAGAAGAAACCCTGCCCTTAGGCGATAAAAAGGTAGAACGCAAAATGAAAAAAATCCTTGCAGCACACAGTTACGGAAATACACAAACCAATCAATTGCATGCGAAAGCAGCAAAATGGTTTCCGGTAATTGAGCCTATTCTCGCTGCGTACGGAATTCCCAACGATTTTAAGTATTTGGCCCTGGTCGAATCTGGAATGGCGGAAGGAGTTTCTCCAAAAGGTGCAGCCGGAATCTGGCAGTTTATGCCTGGCACAGCCCGTACCTACGGATTAAGAGTAAACGGAAATGTTGATGAACGCTATAATCTGCGCAAATCGACAATTGCTGCCTGCAAATACATTAAAGAAATGTATAAAGGTTTAGAAAGCTGGACCTTGGTAGCTGCGGCTTACAATGTTGGCGACGGACGCCTGCGCAAGCAGATCAATAATCAAAATCAGGATAATTACTACAAAATGAAGCTGAACCGTGAAACGGGTGGCTATGTTTATAAAGTGATTTCTATGAAACAGATTATGGAGCACCCGAAACGTTACGGTTACGAAAAACCGAGATTATTATTGGCCTACAACGCCGAGTAATATAATTAAGATAAAGACAAGCATTTGGTAAGGCGTCCCGGTTTTAAATCGGGACGCTTTTTTTTTGGAAACTGATCACACAGATTGTCGGATTACATAGATTTGTTTTTTTACTAAACGCTAACCACTAATTTTTTTTAGAGCTATAGATTGATAGGAGAATTTTTCATGCATCACGCTAACTAATGAACCAATGACCAATGAACTAATGACCAATGAACCAATAAATATTTAGCCGCGGAGGCACGGATCAACACGAAATAGTTTTACCATATGAGGAATAGAAGGTCATTTAAGTGTATGTGTGTCTAGATGCATTGGTCATTTATTATATGCTTTTCATTATTATCAAACACAAAATATCAAATCAGTGTTTTTCCTAAACCCTAAACCCTAAACCCTAAACCCTAAACCCTAAACCCTAAACCCTAAACCCTAAACCCTAAATCCTAAACCCTAAATCATACTAACCAATGACCAATGAACGATTGAACTAATAAATCAATTTCCTTTCTTTGTATTATGTTCAAACTGCGCATCAATAAAATCATCAATCAACCTGGCGATAACATTACCTTTCAATTTGAGGAGGTGGATGAACCATATCCGAAGTATCTGGCGGGTCAGTTTATTTCATTGATTTTTCAGGGAAAACATAAGGAAATAAGGCGATCATATTCTTTTAACAGCTCGCCTGATGTGGATGAGCCATTATCGATTACCGTGAAACGCGTAGAGAATGGAGAGATTTCCAGGTTTCTCCACCATAAAACTTCGGTAAATGATATTCTTTTGGCGCAGGAACCACAAGGGATGTTCAGCTATTTGCCAGATGAAAACTTAGAAAGAGATCTTTTTCTGTTCGCGGCGGGGGTGGGAATCACGCCATTATTCTCGATTTTGAAAACGGCTTTAGTGCGTGAGAAAAAATCGCTGGTTACACTGGTTTATAGCAATCGGTCGATGGAGGATGCATTGTTTTATGATGAACTGAGCGAATGGCAAAAAAAATATCCTGAAAGGTTAAAGATTGTATGGGTGTTTAGCAATAGCAAAAATCTAATGACGGCCAGACTGAACAAATTCTATATCGAAAAATTACTCAAAGAACATTTACATTTTGATCGGAATGATGCGCTGTTTTATAGTTGTGGACCAATTATTTACATGGATTTATGCCGGATTACTTTGCTGGGTGTGGGTTTCGATATCAAACAGATTAAGAGAGAAACCTTTGTGCTGCCGGAAGATGAGGTGGATGAGGATGATGGCTCTGCAGAAAAGGTGGTAGATAAAAATACCTATTCGGTCGTTTTAAATTTTAAAGGAGAAATTTATCACCTCGATGTGCCCTGGCCAAAAAGGATTTTGGATGTTGCGCTCGAAAATAAAATCAAACTTCCCTATAGCTGTCGTGGAGGAGTGTGTAGTACCTGTGTAGCCAACTGTACCAAAGGTGGCGTAAGAATGGATTATAATGAAGTACTTACTGATGATGAGTTGGAAAGAGGCAGGGTTTTGGTTTGTACCGGGCATCCAACGGAGAATGGAACAACGATAGCGTGGTAGATTAGTTCATTTGTTCACCAGTGCATTGGTTAGCCTGGTGCTCACAGTGGCATCGTCATCTCGAGTGGAGAGAAAACAGAGACGAGAGACTTTTTAATATGTTGGTTAGATTCCGCTTTAAACAATGGCCTTAAAAAATCAGGGATAAAATTTATCTACGTTATCACTTATATAAGCTAGCGCTGGATATTGGCTGCTGGCGGTTTTTCTTCAAAATATAAAACCATTGCATCATTTTAAGCGTTTGTGAGGTAGGGTGAAAATTTTTTTTACGCTTTTAATTTGTTTCTTCTCTTTACCTCTGATTTTCTTAGAAATAGAAGTTGAGATTATGACAATTAATCCTTAATCAAGATTGGTTTTGACTTTCATTTTGATAAAATTTTTAGCATTTTTGCGGATTGAAATTTTGTCTTTTTAAAGGCTCAATTTTGCCTCCAACTTTTAATAAAATATGAGCAATAAATCTGTCGACCTCGGTGAGCAAAAAGATGTAGAAGTATATGGCGCGAGGGTACATAATTTAAAGAATATAGATGTCAGTTTTCCGCGCAACCAACTTGTTGTTATAACAGGGTTAAGTGGTAGCGGTAAATCTTCATTGGCTTTTGATACCATTTATGCAGAAGGACAGCGCCGTTATATGGAAACATTTAGCGCTTACAGCCGTCAGTTTATGGGCGGGATGGAGCGTCCTGATGTAGATAAGGTTTCGGGACTGAGTCCGGTTATTGCCATTGAGCAAAAAACCACTAGCAAAAATCCGCGCTCTACCGTAGGTACCATCACCGAGATTTACGATTTTATGCGCTTGCTTTATGCACGTGTTGCCGATGCCTATTCGTACAATACCGGCGAAAAGATGGAGCGCATGAGCGAAGATCAGATTCTGCAGAATATCTTTAATAAATTTGATGGGGTAGCTGTGAATATCCTTGCACCTGTTGTAAAAGGCAGAAAGGGGCATTACCGCGAACTTTTTGAGCAGATTCGTAAGCAAGGTTATGTAAAGGTTCGCATAGATGGTGAAATAAAAGATATTACCGCTAAAATGCAGGTAGATCGTTATAAAATCCACGATATCGAAGTGGTGATTGACCGCCTGATTATTGATGTTAAGGATAAAAAACGCTTGCTCGATTCATTGCAGATTGCGATGAAGATGGGTAAAGGCGTAATCAAAATTAGCGACAAGGATAATAACGTTGCGCATTTCAGTAAGTTTTTAATGTGCCCAACTACGGGTATTTCTTACGATGAGCCTCAGCCGAACAGTTTTTCATTCAACTCGCCATATGGGGCCTGCGAGCGTTGCGATGGTTTAGGTTATATCTTCGTGGTGGATAAAGAATCGGTGATTCCGAACCCCAAACTGAGTATTTTAAATGGTGGTTTAGCGCCACTGGGCGAATATAGAGACATCTGGATGTTCCAGGTGTTAAAGGCCCTGGCTAAAAAATATAATTTCTCGCTTTCTACCCCGATCGAAAAACTGGGCGATGAAGTGATCAATATTATCTTAAATGGTACACATGACCTGATTAATGTGGCTGTTGAGTATAATAAATGGAACGTTCAGAATTATAATATCACTTTTGATGGTATTATTAAGATGCTCGAAGAGCAGAACGAAAAAAGGGGCGAGGCTGCGGTTGACGATATGGAGACTTTCCGTAAACTGAAAACCTGTCCGGAGTGTAATGGCGCCAGGCTGAAAAAAGAAAGTCTGCATTTCAAGGTGGATGGTAAGAATATTTTCGAACTGTCATCAATGGACATTTTTAACCTGCATAGCTGGTTTGAAAAAGTAGACGAACGCCTTACCGATCGCCAGAATATTATTGCAAAGGAAATTTTAAAGGAAATTAAAGCCAGGATCGGGTTTTTAACTGATGTGGGTTTAACTTATTTAACTTTAGATCGTACAGCGCGTACACTTTCTGGTGGCGAGGCGCAACGAATCCGTTTGGCTACACAGATCGGCTCGCAGTTGATGAACGTCATGTACATCCTCGACGAGCCAAGTATCGGTTTGCACCAGCGTGATAACGAACGTTTGATTAATGCACTTAAAAATCTTCGTGATCTTGGAAACACCGTTTTGGTGGTAGAGCACGATAAGGATATGATTTTGGAAGCCGATTGGGTAATTGATGTCGGCCCGGGAGCAGGTATTCATGGCGGAACAGTAGTGGCAGAAGGGACTGCAGCACATATTTTAAAATCGAAAACCTTAACTGCCGATTACCTCAACGGCAGAAAGAAAATTGAAACACCAAAAACCCGTAGAAAAGGCAATGGACATAAACTTTCGATTGTTAAAGCAACCGGTCATAACTTAAAAGAGGTTTCGGTAGATTTTCCTTTGGGTAAATTTATTGCCGTAACAGGTGTTTCGGGTAGTGGTAAATCCAGTTTGATTACCGAAACTTTGTATCCTATTTTAAATCATCATTTCTTCAGGGCGAAAAAACAACCTTTGCCTTACGAGAAAATTAATGGGTTAAAAGAAATTGATAAGGTAATTGAAATTGATCAGGCACCTATCGGCAGAACGCCACGCTCAAATCCTTCTACTTATACGGGAGTGTTTTCTGACATCAGAAATCTGTTCGTGCAGTTGCCTGAGGCAAAAATCCGTGGTTACAAGCCGGGTCGTTTCTCTTTTAACGTAAAGGGTGGTCGCTGCGAAACCTGTCAGGGTGCAGGTTTAAAGGTAATCGAAATGAATTTCTTACCTGATGTGCAGGTGCCTTGCGAAGAATGTGGAGGGAAAAGATATAACAGGGAAACTTTAGAAGTTCGTTTCCGCGGAAAATCGATTAGTGATGTGCTGGACATGAGTATCGAAGATGCCTGTAATTTCTTCGAAAATATCCCCATCATCTACAGGAAGATTAAAACATTGAAAGATGTTGGTTTAGGTTACATTACTTTGGGGCAATCGTCGGTTACCTTATCAGGAGGAGAGGCACAGCGTGTTAAACTGGCTACCGAACTTTCTAAAAAAGATACCGGAAAAACCTTCTACATATTAGATGAACCTACAACCGGACTTCACTTCGAAGATATTAATGTGCTTTTGGGCGTGTTACAAGAACTGGTTGATAAAGGAAATACCATTTTGGTAATCGAACATAACTTAGATGTGGTGAAAGTAGCCGATTGGGTAATCGATTTAGGTGAAGAAGGTGGTGCTGGTGGCGGAAGGATTTTATTCGAAGGTACACCGGAGGGTTTAATCCAGAATCCGATCAGCTTAACCGGAAAGTTTTTGAAAAAGGAAATGGATTGGGAGAAGGGGTTTGAAGAGTCCGGAGTCAGTAGTCCGAAGTCCGAAGTCAAAGCGTCCAGGAAGAAGAAATAATCCGAGTTTGGAGGTCAGAATGATCAAGGTAACAGGTTTTAACGATCGTCATCCTGAACTTATTTCAGAGGCTATTTCAATTGAATGGTTTTGTCATCCTGAGCCTGTCGAAGGACCTGATTAAATTTGTGTTAAGTGTTTCGACAAGCTCAGCATGACGAGCGTATTAATTTAACTAATCATTACATCTTCCATCTTACATTACCCATTTTACATTATACACATGATTTTCACCGATACCCATACCCATTTATATTACGAGCAAGATGCGGAAAAACAGAAGCAATTGATGGAGCGCTGTTTTGAGAACGACGTTAACCGTTTGTTTTTGCCCAATGTTGATGTGAAATCGATTGCCATGATTGATGACCTGGTCGCGAAATATCCGGCAAACTGTTTTGCCATGGCTGGTTTGCACCCTTGTGATGTGAAAGAAGATTACCTCAGCCAATTAGACGAAATTTACAACAGTATTTCCGGGCGTAAAATTTATGCCATTGGCGAAATTGGCATCGATTTATACTGGGATAAAACTACTTTGGCGATTCAGCAAGATGCTTTTCGCAAACAGATTGGCTGGGCAAAAGATTTAGGTTTGCCGATTGTGATCCATTGCCGCGAAGCTTTTGATGAGGTTTTCGAATTGTTGGAAAGTGAAAGGGATGAAAAACTACGTGGGATATTCCATTGTTTTACCGGCAATTTAGCACAGGCAAAGCAGGCCATCGATTTAAATTTCTATTTAGGTATTGGTGGCGTGGTTACTTATAAAAAAGCCGGATTGGACCTGGTATTATCCGAAATTCCTTTGACTAACCTGGTTTTAGAAACAGATTCGCCTTATCTGGCTCCGGTTCCTTTCCGTGGTAAACCCAATGAGAGTAGTTATTTGATTTATGTTGCCCAAAAACTGGCCGATATTTACGGCGTTTCTATGGAAGAAATCGCAGATGTAACTACTGAGAACTCGAAGAAAATTTTCGGAGTTTAAGCATTAGTTTATTACCTGGCCATCATGCTGAATTTAGTTCAGCATCTTTATAGCCAGATTTTGAAACAAGTTCAGGATAACAACTATATCGAATTTCTTGTATTGCAAAATGATGGCTTAAAATTTATTATATTGGCAATATATTAACGATTTTTGGCTTTTTTGTTGCTAAATTAAAAATACAGACTCGCCATTTGTAATTTTTTAGTTTCTTTGTGGTGAGCAACCTTCACCAACCAAATGACCAAAATACTTATAATTTATACCGGTGGAACCATCGGTATGGTTAACGATCCTACAAATGGGATGTTAATTCCATTTGATTTTCAGCAGATAAAAGAAAACGTCCCTGAGTTAAGCCGTTTAGATTACGATTTAGATGTGCATTCCTTCAATCCGGTATTGGATTCGTCAAACATGGATCCTGAAATATGGAAAACCTTAGCTGAACTTGTTTATCACAAATATGATGCGTACGATGGTTTCGTGATCCTCCACGGATCTGATACCATGGCTTTTACGGCTTCGGCATTGAGCTTTATGCTCGAAAATCTGGCTAAACCTGTGGTGTTAACCGGATCTCAGCTTCCAATTGGCGAAATCAGAACAGACGCTAAAGAGAACTTAATTACTGCTTTAGAAATTGCAGCCACCAAAGAAGATGGAAAAGCCCTTTTTCCGGAAGTCTGCATTTATTTTGATGCACAATTATTCAGGGGTAACCGCTCTATCAAATACAACAGCGAAAAGTTCGAGGCTTTCCGCTCGCCAAATTACCCGATACTTGCCGAAGCAGGCGTTCACTTGCAATTTCATCGAAACTATATCCTAAAAGCTACAGAAGGGGAATTGAAATTGCACACCAATTTTAATTCAAATATCGGCGTGCTGAAATTATATCCTGGCATAACGCCACAAGCCGTTCAGGCGATAACCGATTCGAAAGTAGATGCCATTATTTTAGAAACTTTTGGCTCTGGCAATACCACAACGGCGCAATGGTTTTTAGATAGTCTGCGTCAGGCCATTTTGAATGGGAAGATCATTATCGACATTTCTCAATGTAAAAAAGGTTCGGTTCAGCTAGGCCGCTACGAAACCAGTAGAGAACTATTGAAAATGGGCATTTTAAGTGGTTATGATTTAACTTTCGAAGCTACGGTAACCAAATTAATGTTCGTTATGGGCTTAGGTTTATCCATAGAAGAAAGCCGTAAATTAATGGAAGAATCGTTGCGTGGAGAGCTGACTAAAGATTAGCGCTAGTCGGGATTTATAATCCCGTCAATAGAATTAAGGATTTGCAATCCTTTACGCTAATAAGGTCGGAATTGCAAATCCCGACCAACAAAAAAACGCCCAAATCAATTGCAGTTGGCTATTTGTAGTTAGCCGTTTTGTATTACCATAAGTAAAACTTCTGCAATTATGACCAACATCATTTCGGTTATAAGTATTTAGCCTTATTTTTGCTAGCAAAGAGGTATAAGGTGTAGGGTTTAAGGCGAAAGGTGATGTCTTGATACCTGATCCTTAACAACTCGATACTTATTAAACATGAAAATAGAACAAATATATACAGGTTGCCTGGCAGAAGCCGCTTATTACATCGAAAGTGATGGCGAGGCTGCAATTATTGATCCGCTAAGAGAGGTTGGTACTTATTTAAGGAAGGCCGAAAAAGCAGGAGCAACCATAAAGTATATTTTCGAAACGCATTTTCATGCCGATTTTGTTTCTGGCCACGTAGATCTCGCAGAGAAATCTGGTGCCGAAATTATCTATGGCCCAACGGCTAAAACAGAATTTAAATCGCACATGGCCAAAGATGGCGAGCAGTTTAAAATCGGTAAACTAACTATAACTGCATTACACACCCCCGGACATACTTTAGAATCGACCACTTATCTGTTAACCGATGAAAATGGAAAAGATCACTGTATTTTTAGTGGCGATACCTTATTTATTGGTGATGTTGGTCGCCCGGATTTAGCACAGAAAGGCCATTTAACGATGGAAGATCTGGCAGGAATGCTTTACGATTCGTTGAATGAGAAAATAAAACCTTTAGCGGATGATGTAATTGTTTACCCGGCGCACGGCGCAGGTTCTGCCTGTGGTAAAAGCATGAGTAAAGAAACTTTCGATACTTTAGGGCATCAGAAAGAAGTAAATTACGCTTTAAAAGCGACAACCAAAGAGCAGTTTATTGCAGAAGTAACGGATGGCATTATGCCGCCACCGCAATATTTCGCCAAAAATGCAGCCATTAATAAAGGTGGTGTAGAAAGTATTGATGAGGTTTATGAAAAAGGTTTAAATGCTTTAACACCTCAGCAATTTGAAGATACCGCAAACCAAACCGGTGCCATCATGCTGGATACCCGCGATCCGCAGGTTTTTGCTAAGGGATTTATTCCAAATTCGATTAATATTGGTCTTAATGGACAGTTTGCACCTTGGGTTGGTGCTTTAATTACCGATTTACAGCAACCAATTTTATTGATTACTGATCAGGGTAAGGAAGAAGAAACCATTACCCGTTTAACCCGCGTAGGTTACGACAGTACCATTGGTTATTTAGATGGTGGTTTCGAAAGATGGACAGATGCCGGTAAGGAAATCGATACCATTCAATCCATCTCTGCAGCGGCATTTGAAGCAGCCAGTCTTAACGGAGAAATTACGGCACTGGATGTGCGTAAACCGGGTGAATATGAATCAGAGCATCTGGAATTTACGCTGAGCCGCCCGTTAGATTTTATAAACGACTGGACTGGCGAAATCAATCCGAAAGCTACTTATTACATTCACTGTGCAGGTGGTTACCGCTCGATGATTGCCGCATCTATTTTAAAATCGCGTGGCGTAGAAAATGTGATTGATATTGCTGGCGGTTATGGTGCAATTAAAAATACCGGTTTAAAAAGAACCGATTTTGCATGCCCGAGTAAAGCAATGAAAATTTAATAACAAGCAATTGTCACATTGAGCTTGTCGAAATGCCATCAAGGTTCTTCGACAGGCTCAGAATGACAACCTAAGATATAACCATTTGGCAAATCAAAATCATTACGACGTATTAATTATCGGTGCCGGCCCAATAGGTATGGCGTGCGCTATTGAAGCTCAAAAGGCAAACTTAAGTTATGTAATTGTAGAGAAAGGTGCTTTGGTGAACAGCTTGTTCAACTATCCTGTATTTATGACCTTCTTTTCTACTTCTCAAAAATTAGAAATTGGAGGCGTGCCTTTCGTAACCATTAGTCCGAAACCTAACAGAAATGAAGCGGTTGAATATTATCGCCGTGTGGCTGAAAAGTTTGATTTAAACATCCATCTTTTCGAAAGTGTAAAGCAGGTGGTTAAAAACGATAGCGATGTTTTCGAAATCAAGACTTCAAAAACGGATTATACGGCCAATAATGTAATTGTGGCGACCGGTTTTTATGATGTTCCTTTGTTGATGAATGTTCCGGGAGAGGATATGCCAAAAGTGACGCATTATTATAAAGATCCACATTTATACGCCTTCCAGAATGTTGTAGTAGTTGGCGCCAATAATTCAGGGGTAGATGCGGCTTTAGAAACCTACCGAAAAGGTGCAAACGTAACGATGGTGGTTCGCAGTGGCGATCTGGGCCCTCATGTTAAATATTGGGTTCGGCCGGATATCCAGAACAGGATTAAAGAAGGAGAAGTTAAAGCACTTTTCAATTCTGAACTGGTTGAAATAAGAGCGGGAGAAGTAGACATCAAAACACCAGAAGGGATAAAAACCATTCCAAACGATTTCGTAATTGCCATGACGGGTTATCAGCCAGATTTTAGTATGCTAAGAAAGTTTGGTGTCGAATTGCCCGAAACACTTTGCCCGGCTTATAACGAAGAAACCATGGAAACCAATGTAAAAGGTTTGTATCTGGCTGGTGTAGTTTGTGGTGGATTGGATACGCACAAACTTTTTATCGAAAACTCAAGAGTTCACGCCCAAATGATCGTGAAGAATATTTTGGGTTAAATTTCTTACGAAGTTTAGCCAGAGGATTAGCGATGGAAAAACTTCGGAAGTCTCTTAAGCTATATTTCTACCCCGATCGTCATGCTGAACTTGTTTCAGCATCTTTCCAGTTATACAGGCCCTGAAATAAATTCAGGGTGACGACCCCTCTTTGGAAATCATAATTATAATCAATGTACTGGCACTTTCAGCGTACTCCCCACAAAACCTTCAATAGCCTTTTCTACACCTGGTAAATCCTTCGAAGTAATATACGATCCCATTACATGGTTTCCTGCATTTGGTATGGCTTGTTTTCTTTTTAAATTATTCGGCGTACCGAGTTCATCAAACATTTTCAGCATGGCATCTACACGCACTACAGGATCTTGTTCGAGTTCATTTTTATAGTAATAGAGCATTAATACTGGCTGTTTTACCTTTTGGAAAGTTGCTTTTACCATACTGCTCTCGATAAATTCTTCCAGCTCTACTAACGATTCGAGGCGATAATTGGTGTACCAGTATTTTTTATACTCGTCAGTGCGGTCGTCTACTTTACGTTCATCGCCACCAACAACTTTTCTGGCAATCTGTAAACCCCAGGGATTGTTCAGGAGCCAGGCATTTTTATCGTTAATCGCTACATTTGGCGATAACAAGATTAAACTGTTAATCTCCGGATAGGTTGCCGCTAATTTTAAGGCTACCGTTCCGCCGGTAGAAGTACCCACCAGGATTACTTTTTTGCCCAGTTTTTTGCCAATGGCATAAGCCTGTTTACTGGTTTCCCAAAGGCGATCGGCGGTAAAATATTGCATAGGCGCAAGCGTATCAATGCCGTGGTCGGCCAGCCGGGCCAGGTATAAATTCGCATTTAATTCTTTAGCTAAATTTAAATGGACCGGATTGCCTTCTGTTTTTGATGCGGAGAAACCATGAAGGTAAACAATGGCATATTCGGTTTGCTGATGAAGACTATCGGCCCAGATGATTTCGGCTTCATTGCCTGGTTTGATTTTGTGCATCGATTCGATACTGGCCACATAACGGTCTAAATCTTCCAGATCGGGAACCTGGCTAAGTTCTTTGTTATAAACCGGTTTTTTGGGTTTTGGTCCCATTAAATAGCCTGCAACAATTAATGCCGAAAGGCCAATAAGTACTTTGTAGCGTTTTTTCATATGCGGCACCGAATGTTGGTTTAAATGTAAAATTTGAAATTAAATAAAGCTAATATTTTTGAGGAATTAATTATCGTGCGGAAAGGTTTTGTCCGCAATACCCTTCGTAATTAAACCTGATAGCGCCAAATAGCCCACAGCCCGAAGCATGAGGGCGAGGACTATGGACAATAGCAGGACGAAAGATGATCAGGATTACGGCTATTGCTTTTCAAATGCTGAATAATACGACTACACATTACCTTTTTATGGGAAATTAGCTTAAGTTTGCAATCAAAATTTTTCGACTTAATGCCGGGAATCGAACAGATAAAAACACCTATTGCTGCTGATATTAAAGCGTTTGAAAAAACCTTTAAAGAATCTATGCATAGCGACGCACCGTTGCTGGATAGGATTACCCATTATATTGTAAAGCAAAAGGGCAAACAAATGCGACCAATGTTCGTGTTTTTTGCGGCTAAACTATGCGGTGGAATTACAGAATCAACCCATCGCGGAGCTGCTTTGGTAGAGCTTTTACATACGGCTACTTTAGTGCATGATGATGTGGTAGATAATGCTTACGAACGCCGTGGTTTTTTCTCTATTAATGCTTTATGGAAAAACAAGATTGCCGTTTTGGTTGGCGATTACCTGCTGGCTAAGGGATTGTTGCTTTCGGTAAACAATAACGAGCACCGTTTGTTACAAATTGTATCGGAAGCGGTGAAACAGATGAGTGAAGGCGAATTGCTGCAGGTAGAAAAGGTGCGGAGGATGGATATTTCGGAAGATTTATATTTTGATGTGATCCGGCAGAAAACGGCTTCTTTAATTGCTTCCTGTTGTGCTGCGGGTGCTGCTTCGGCAGGTGCGGATGATGAAACAATAGAAAAAATGCGTCTGTTTGGAGAAAAAGTAGGAATTGCCTTTCAGATTAAAGACGATACCTTCGATTTCGGAACGGATGATGTAGGTAAACCTTTGGGAATTGATATTAAAGAGAAGAAAGTAACGCTGCCTTTAATTTATGCACTGAATAAAGCCGAAAAAACGGAACGTAAAAAAATAATCAACCTGGTGAAAAACCACCAGGACGATCCGGTTAAAATTCAGCAGATCATCGATTTCGTAAATGCCCACGAAGGTGTGTATTATGCCAACCAGAAAATGCTGGAATACCAGAAAGAAGCATTTGATATTTTGCATAGTTTTGAGGCAGGCGAAGCACGAACTGGTTTAGAACAACTTGTACTGTACACCACTGAACGTAAAAAATAATGGGTAACGAATTACTTTTTAGCTTAGGTTTTCTTCTTTTTATTGCGCTTATCCTGGCTTTAGACCTTGGTCTTTTTAGCAGGAAAGAGCATGTAGTGAGCTTAAAACAAGCCGGCATTATGAGTTTAATCATGGTGGCTTTGGCCATCGGTTTTTACTTTATCTTATTAACAGAAGGGCATCAGCTCCATGGAATAAAAGATTTTGCACACCTCAGGGAAATTGTAATTAACCATCAGCATCATATTAAGCTAATTCCTGATGATTTTGAAGGCAGTTTAGCGATTTATAGACAAAACCTCGGCTTAGAATTTTTGACGGGTTATGTAATTGAGTATGCACTTTCAGTAGATAATATCTTCGTAATTGTACTCGTTTTTTCTGCCTTTGCCGTTGAAGAAAAATATTATCACCGCGTATTGTTCTGGGGCATTTTGGGTGCCATTATCATGCGTTTCATCTTCATTTTTGTCGGCGCAGCACTGATTGCAAAATTTGCCTGGATACTATATTTGTTTGGTGCTTTCCTTGTTTTTACGGGCGTAAAAATGTTCTTCAGTAAAGATGAAGATGACAAGATTGATCCCGAAAATCATCCCGTGGTTAAATGGGCTTCGAAAATATTTTCTATCCACCCTAAGTACGAGGGGAAAAAGTTCTTTGTAAAAATCAACCATAAAACACTGGTTACGCCATTGTTTTTGGTGCTGCTGATTGTTGAATTTACCGATCTGTTATTCGCGGTTGATTCTATTCCCGCTATTTTTGCGGTAACAAAAGATCCTTACATCGTATTCTTTTCTAACATTTTTGCCATCATGGGTTTACGTTCTATGTTCTTCCTGTTGGTTAATATCATCCATAAATTCCACTATTTAAAAACCGGATTAGCGGTATTATTGGCATTTATCGGGGTGAAAATGTTGGGGCATACCTATCTGGAGAAATGGGGTTTCACTACTGAACATTCCTTAATCGTGATTCTGAGTATCCTGGTGATTAGTATTGTGGCTTCGCTGGCCTTCCCAAAGAAAAAAGTGCATGTAAAGCCTTAAGGCTATCATCAAAGGTATTTACTGCTAAAATATTTTGACCACCTAAGTCACCTTAGTGCATTCAAGCTTTTTATGGTGCAAATCATTAGGTGAGGTAACTGTACTTTGCTGTGTGGCCTGGCAGATTTTCGTAGGAAAAAGCACAAAAATCTTTGCAGTTTCACTAATACTTCCACAGGCCAAGGCAGTGTTTAAGCGAGTGTGATGGCAACGAGGTTAGGAAAGAGCCTATAGACTGTCGCAATTGAGATTTTTGTAGTTTTTAACAAGAAAGGATGCAAGCCTTGATCTTTTGTTTCTTTTCTATCAAGGGAAAAGAAAGAGCCCGTCGGCGGCGGTGAGCCGAGGCATGGTTGTGGATGGGGAAAAGACTGTTAATTCTTTTTCTTGGGATAAAAATATACTTTTCTGATATTACCCAAAAGCAAAATATACGTTACAGCTAGCAATCTCATGCTAAAATTTGTACTTTCAGCAGATAAACTATTATTCTTAATGAAATACCTTTTCTCTGCAGCGCTTCTTTGTACCGCTTTATTTGCAAATGCCCAGGATAAATTCGGTGATGTTTTTGCCAAAATTAATACTGATGTTCAGCAAAACTCAAAAGCTTATCAAACACTTAAATATGAAACCGAAACCATCGGTCATCGTTTAACAGGTTCTGCAAACGGCGCAAAGGCAGAGCAATATGCTTTTGATTTATTAAAATCTTATGGTTGTGAAGTGAAATTCCAACCGTTTGAAGTGGAAAGCTGGGCAAGGAAAACCATCAGTGTAGAAATTGGTCAAGATAAAAACAGCCTGACTAAAATGAAAGCCGTTACGCTGGCACATTCGCCGGTGAGTGCAGATGTTACAGGTGACATTGTAGACGCGGGTAATGGACTGGAAGCAGATTATCAGGCCAGTCCGGAGAAGTTTAAAGGTAAAATCGCCCTGATTTATTTAGGGGTGTTGCCAGGCTCTCCAGCCGGAACCAAGTCATTGCACCGATCAGAAAAAACGGCTATAGCCACAAAATATGGTGCAATTGGTGTCATCATCATCAATACCGTAAAAGGTGGCGTACTTTTAACCGGAACCGCTTCGGTAACTGGTAAATTAATCTCCATACCAGCTATTTGTATTGGACTGGAAGATGGTATGGCTTTGAGAGAAAAAATTAAATCGCAGCCACAGATCGCGCACATTGCTATGACCAATTTCTCTGGTTTGATCAAAGCCAGAAACGTAGTGGCTACTTTTAAAGGGACTGAATTACCTAAAGATAAAATTGTAGTGGGCGGACATTTAGATAGCTGGGATTTATCAACAGGCGCAATCGACAATGGAATAGGTTCTTTTGCCATTATGGACATGGCACGTACTTTTAAAAAGCTGAATTTAAAAACCAAACGTACGGTAGAATTTGTATTGTTTATGGGCGAAGAGCAAGGTTTGTTAGGTTCTAAAGCTTATATCGATCAGGCTAAAAAAGACAAAACCTTAAACCAGGTGAAGTTTATGTTGAACTACGACATGACCAACGATCCTAAAGGTTTTTCTACCTCGAGAGCAGAAATGAAAGAACTGTTTTCTGCCTGGGGTGCTGATATTGTGAAAATAGATACCGGTTTCAAAAATATGTTTAATGCAGGTGCAGGTTTACACAGCGATCACCAGCCATTTATGTTAGAAGGTATCCCTACTGGTGGCGGTTTTGGTGGTAAACTGCCGAATAATTCCGGACCTTTTTATCACTCAGACGGTGATAGCTTTAAACTGGTAGATGAGCAGGAACTTAAAAATACCGTTCGTTACAGCGCCATGTTAACTTATGCTTTAGCCAATACCCCGAAAATTCCTGTAGGTGTTCAGGGCGAAGAAGAATTAAGAACTTTCTTGGAATCGCAGAACCTAAAGGAGCCCTTGAGTATTGCCGGCGAGTGGAGGTGGAAATAACCGTTAGTTGATTACACAGCTATTGGGTTTGCACAGATATAATAATTAATTCGCGCAAGATCATATGTCATTTCGATCGTAGTGGAAAATCTTTCTTTGTGTAGCACTCGTTTTAACCCTTGCTAAATAGTTTACAATGTAAGCCACTTAAATGTTACATACCCGTATTTAAACTCATATAAGCCACATGGTGAAGCTTAATTCAATGTTAAAGCGTTATTATTTTTATTCCTGAAAGTGTTAAAACGGGACTTAGTTTTTGACTATGTGGTTGTTAGTCATATATTTGTTTTAGTCCCAAACAAAAAATCAGAGTAAAAATGAACAGAAAACGGAACAAAACAACCGTAATTTTTGTAAATAAAAATCAAAGTTCAAGCAAACCCATCCAAGTTCCAACAGCTTATGTCGTACACTGGAAAAAGTATATTCTAGGTATTCTTGGTCTGTTTTTAATCCTCATTGCGAGTATATTTTACCTCGTCCGAAGTAATTCCAGCATCGAACTCGCCAAGGGTAAACTCGAAATGGCACTTTTAAAAAGTAAAGACAAATTATCGGTTATCGATACTTCTTCGCTAAAAAAGCATTATCAATCAATCGATAAAAAACTGCTGACCATTAACAAATACTTAAAGGCAAGAGGACTAAAGCCAATTTTAACAGGCAACGAAGGTGGAGAAGAAAGTGATGAGATCTTATCGGCTGAAGAAATTGGTGAGTTTTACGATAACTACCTAAGTAAAATTGCCTATAACATAGCTTATACCCCAATGGGTTACCCGCATTTAGGTACAATCACCTCAGGATATGGTCACCGTGAAAATCCTTTCAGTGGCGAAAATGTGGAGACACACAAAGGGCTAGATATTAGGGCTAATTATGGCGACATTGTAAAAAGTACAGCAAATGGTAAAGTGATTTTTGCCGGCCGAAGGGGCGGTTATGGCAATTGCATTGTGATTAAACACGGCAATGGCTTCGAAACCTATTACGGCCACCTCTCTAAAATTTTGGTAAAGGTTGATGAGAATGTAATAGCTGGCCATAACATTGGCAAAGCCGGTTCAACAGGGCGATCAACCGGGCCTCATTTACATTATGAAGTACACAAAAACGGTAAAGTTATCAATCCAAGATCCTTTTTAACCTTGTAAGAACATGTTCAAGAAAAACAACCAAATTAAAGACTTAAACCAGCAAGAAATTTCAACCCTAATCGGCCTTGGCTTTACCATTACCGGTGAATTAAAGGGAAAAGCAGTAATCAGGATCGATGGTACTGTAATTGGAAACGTAAATGTGGAAGGTGGTATTGTTTTAGGCGAAAAGGGCATGATTAAAGGCGATATCCAAACGGGCTCTGCCATTATTTATGGTACCGTTAACGGAAACGTAAAAACCCAAAACCTGGAAATAAAAAAGACAGGTAAAGTTAATGGCGACATTAAAACAGATACCCTGGAAATTGAGCTGGGTGCCCAGTACAACGGAAAACTGGAAATGCACCAATCCAGCAAAACAGAAGATAAAGTTGCGGCAAAAGTTTAGGCCCTATCTATTGGTTGGTGTCTCACCAACCAAAATTAGACAGCGATATTACCAACATCAGCATTAGCCGCTAATATAGCTTTCCAGCTGCGAAATGGTCTGTTTCTGATCAGCAATGATAAACTTCACCACATCCCCGATGGAAACCATTCCTTTTACTTCGTTATTTTCTACAACAGGTAAATGACGGATGTGTTTATCGGTCATCAGCTCCATGCAATAATCAATACTGTCGCTTAAATTAATGGTGATCGGGCTGGCCGTCATGGCTTCTTTAATCAGGGTATCTTTTGATGATTTACCCTGAAGAATAATCTTCCGGGCGTAATCGCGTTCCGTAAAAATGCCATGCAGCCGGTCGTTTTCCATGACCAATACCGCGCTGATGTTCTTTTCTGTCATTACTTTTAAGGCATCTAAAACAGAAATATTTTCTGATACCGAGATAATTCGTACCTGTTTGGTATCTAACAAGTGTTTTACGCTTTTCATAACTGTTAATTTGATTATAACAATTTAAGAAATAATTAGCTGGATATCAAAGTTTTATTTTAGGTTGATCTCTGCTTTACAAACGGAGCACAGTTTTATGTAACCTAAACCTGAAAAGAACGTCAGCCTCCGTCCCGATTTTACATCGGGATTCTATCGGAGCTATAGTGTATGGCAGAACCAAGCCAAACCTAAGCACTGCTGGTTTTGCTTTTCAATTACATTTTATCCAACTAATAATAAATATTTATCAATCTTTAAGTGGTTTTGCATCTATAGTGGTCTGCAGAGAACCGTTGGACGAATTCTTGGCTGAAGCTAGAAGTCCTGTTGTAATTTTACCAACTGAGAAAGATCTCCTGATAACACAATTAAATCTGAATCTTGAAGCTACAAAATTAGAGGTCCAAGTAAGGTTTAAATCTTTGACAGGCCCATTTTTGTCGAAATCTAATTGTTCCCCAGCACCAAGATTGCTACCAGAAATTTTCTCAGTTTGAGTTGATCCATCTGGTTTGGTAAAACTTATTTCAGCTTCGAAATTTTCAGGCAGTGATGTTGGTTGTACCCAGTTGTTTTGTCCATCAAGGTACCCAACTTGAACTTCGTAAGCTATAGTTACATAACTTGATTCATACGGATATTTTTTGCAGCCGAAGAGAGAAACTGCAATTAAGAGGGTCGTTACTGTTTTTTTCACGGCCAAAATTAGTCATAAATTACTGGCTAATTCAAAGCCGACTTAGGAATTCATTACCGATTCTTCCGATACTTGGTTTGTTGTATTTTCTTTTTAAATTTACCTTTTGTCTTAATGGCCTGTAAATCAAAGTTTTATTTTAGGTTGATCTCTGCTCTACAAACGGAGCACAGTTTTATGTAACCTAAACCTGACAAGAACGTCAGCCTCCGATTCCTCATCGGAGCTATAGTGTATGGCAGGGCAGAACCTGACCTAAGTACTGCTGGTTTTGCTTTTCAAATTATGGGCTATCTCTTCAGGTGTATTCCGGCTTGGCCATAAGATTTTTGAATATAATCGTAAATAGATTTTACAATCCGTAAACCACCTTGTGCTTTTAATTATTTGGCTTTCACAAAGGGATGTGGTAACTTTGCATCACATTTAAAAACAAATAATTATGTCATCAGTAGAGACAACTTATATCCCTTACAAAGTTAAGGACATTTCACTGGCAGAATGGGGCCGTAAAGAAATCGGATTAGCCGAAGCAGAAATGCCAGGTTTAATGAGTTTACGTAAAGAATTCGGTCCAACACAACCGTTAAAAGGTGCGCGTATTGCAGGTTGTCTGCACATGACCATCCAAACGGCTGTATTAATCGAAACATTAACTGCACTGGGTGCTGAAGTTACCTGGTCATCTTGCAATATTTTTTCTACTCAGGATCATGCTGCTGCTGCAATTGCTGCTGCTGGTATTCAGGTTTATGCCTGGAAAGGTTTAAATGAAGAAGAATTCGACTGGTGTATTGAGCAAACTTTACACTTCGGTCCGGAGCAACAACCATTAAACATGATTTTGGATGATGGTGGCGATTTAACCAACATGGTTTTTGATAAATATCCTGAGCTAATTGCAGCCATTAAAGGTTTATCAGAAGAAACCACTACTGGTGTTCACCGTTTGTACGAAAGAATGAAAAACGGAACATTGCACTTACCTGCAATTAACGTGAACGATTCGGTAACCAAATCTAAATTTGATAACAAATACGGATGTCGTGAGTCATTGGTTGATGCGATCCGTCGTGCAACTGATGTAATGATGGCTGGTAAAGTGGCTGTGGTTTGCGGTTATGGCGATGTGGGTAAAGGTTCTGCAGAATCATTAAGCTCACAAGGTGTACGTGTTATTGTAACTGAAATTGATCCAATCTGTGCTTTACAGGCTGCAATGGAAGGTTATGAAGTGAAAAAATTAGCTACTGCAATTAAAGAAGCAGATATTGTGGTAACCACGACTGGTAACTGTGATATCGTTCGCGAACAACACTTCAGGGCATTAAAAGATAAAGCGATTGTTTGTAACATCGGTCACTTCGATAACGAAATCGATATGGCTTGGTTAAACGGTGCTTATGGCGATACTAAAGTAGAAATTAAACCTCAGGTTGATAAATATACCATTGATGGTAAAGATGTGATCATCTTAGCTGAAGGTCGTTTGGTTAACTTAGGTTGCGCAACTGGTCACCCAAGTTTTGTAATGAGTAACTCATTCACCAACCAAACTTTGGCTCAGTTAGAGCTTTGGACCAACACTGCTGCTTACGAAAACAAGGTTTATACTTTGCCTAAGCATTTAGATGAAAAAGTTGCCCGTTTACACTTAGAAAAAATCGGTGTAGAACTAGATGTTTTGGATCAACACCAGGCTGATTATATCGGTGTACCGGTAGAAGGTCCGTTCAAAGCAGATACTTACAGGTATTAGTCCTGAGTCTTCGGTCGAGAGTCTGGAGTCGATATTGTTTAAGAGGGATGTGCAGATTTGCATATCCCTTTTTTTATTTCCTCCGGTTTATCGGAGGGTGTCCTTAGTTGTTTTTTTGAAAACGTAAGTTCAGTGCTCTTCGGAGCTTTCAGCCCTGCTGTTCATTCCAATCTTTTTGTTGTCATCCTAAGCATGGTCGAAGGCACAACAAAAAGTATATCCATTTCTATCAGGTTTATTTTACAGCAGATTGTGGTTCTTTTGCTGCTTAAAACTTACATTTGGAAAAAGAAAATACGATGAAAAATTTAATATTTGCATTAGTTCTTGGTGTATTTGCAGTTTCTGCACATGCACAAACCGCACCTCAAAAAGCTGCAACAGCAAAAGTAATCACCAAACAAACGGTAGATATTGCCTGTGGCGAATGCCAGTTTAAAATGAAAGGTAAAGATTGCGAGTTAGCCGTGAAAATAGATGGTAAACCTTATTTCGTTGATGGGAAAAATATCGACGATTTTGGCGATGCCCATGGCGAACATGGCTTTTGCAATGCCATAAGTAAAGCAGAAGTGACCGGCGAAATTGTGAATAACCGCTTCAAAGCCAAAGAAATCAAGTTGTTGCCGGTTAAGAAATAGTTCAAATAAACCGTCATTGCGAGAAGGCTTTTTCAGCCGACGAAGCAATCTTAATGATTTAGCCGTGAAGCGATCGTTTTAAGATTGCTTCCCAGGAAGGTCGGGACAGGCTGTCGTACCTTCTCGCAATGACGATCATAAGAAGAGGTTAAAAAAAGCAGGTTATTCAAATTCCTTTTCCAAACCCTGTCGTAAATCGAACAGCAGCCATTGTTTGTTTTTCACATCTGCCTGCCTGGTTTTTAATAACTGGATAAAATCTTTCACGCCGATTTCTTCATTTCCGTTGCCGTGGATCAATACAATGCTACCTGCATTTGGCTGTTGTCCTTTGGCCAGCCAGGCATCGCTTCCAATCGGGATTAATCCATAGGCCTCAATTTTTTCTAAAATAGCCTGATCTGATACCAAACCTGGAAAACGAAAAAATACAGAAGGTGTCAGGCCATTTCTGATCATCAGTTTCTCGTTTTCCAATACTTCTACATCTAAATTAGTACCTGAGGCCAATAGAAAGTTTTCAGCTAAGGGTAACTTATTCACCTCGTGGTTGTAGGTATGGTTTACCCAGGTAATATTCAGTTCTTTTTTCGCAACCAGACTTTTCAGCCAGTTCAGGTCATCCTGGTGTTTTAACATCCATTTACCTGAAACCGAAATTGCGAGTGGCGCAGGCTGTTCTATCTTTTTAAATTCATCAAAAACAGATTGAAAAATAATCCTGTCGAGAGCTTTATGCGATGGACAAAGATCGATGGTTAAGGTTATGCCCTTTTCATTCGGAATGGCATGATCGATCCCTGCATTTTGGAGCTGTAAATCTTTAGCTGCTGCGGCTTCGATTGATTTAATGTAGGCCGTATTTTTAAAAATGGCCAATACATTCTGAAACTGTAAACTACTTGTCGTGTAATTACTCGCCAAGTCGATTTTTGTATCTAAAGTTTCAGGATCAACCAACAGTAAATACTTTTGATTATTTGCGGTGAAACTTCTAAGCCCGATCAGTTTTTGGCCAGCATGAGTGGCAACCGCAAAATTTACTTTGTAACGTTTAACATCATCAAAATTCTGTCCAAAAATTTCAATGCTTAAAAAACAAATACCAAAAATAGTGAGGAGCAAAGATTTAGATAACTTCATATTTCCTTATTTAAAATCTTTCTAATTTAAGCCAAATCCATTATCTTTACAAACATCGCCATGAACAAAGAAAAAGTAAAATTATGGTTTAAGCGGGTAGGGCTGATTGGGTTTTTATTCTTCCTGATTAAAGGATTAATATGGCTTGTGGTATTCTACTTTATTGGCAAAAACGTTACTTAAATTAGTTCATTGGTCATTAGTTCATTTGTTCACTTGTCATTAGTTCAATAGTGATATACCAATTGCATAATTAAGTCTTCTAAGGCAAGCGTCATCCTGAACTTGTTTCAGGACCTTACTTTAAATATTTTCTAAAGCTTTAAACTCAGGTGCACTCCGGTGACTAAGGTGGTTCAATAATAATAGGATTTGGCAAGCTATGTTGATCTATTCTTAATGACCTTAAATCCTTAATGTTGAAAAGGAAAATTACCTAAACGTAAACAGCATATTCGCTAAGAAATTCCACACAAACAATTCCATAACTAAATCTTCTAAGATATGCGTCATCCTGAACTTGTTCCAGGACCTTACTTTAAATATTTTCTAAAGCTTGAAACTCAGGTGCACTCCGGTGACTAAGGTGGTTCAATAATAATAGGATTTGGCAAGCTATGTTGATCTATTCTTAATGACCTTAAATCCTTAATGGTGAAAAAAAATTACCTAAACGTAAACAGCATATTCGCTACGGAATTCCACACAAAAACTATTGCATAATTAAGTCTTTTAAGATAAGCGTCATCCTGAACTTGTTCCAGGACCTTACTTTAAATATTTTCTAAAGCTTGAAACTTAGGTGCACTCCGGTGACTAAGGTGGTTCAATAATAATATTAGGCAAGCCTATTCTTAATGACCTTAAATCCTTAATGTTGAAAAGGAAAATTACCTAAACGTAAACAGCATATTCGCTACGGAATTCCACACAAAAACAATTACATAATTAAATCTTCTAAGGCAAGCGTCATCCTGAACTTGTTTCAGGACCTTACTTTATAATATTTTCTAAAGCTTGAAACTCAGGTGCACTCAGGTGACTAAGGTGGTTCAATAATAAATTAGGTAAGCTATGTTGATCTATTCTTAATGACCTTAAATCCTTAATGGTGAAGACAAAATTTACCTAAACGTAAACAGCATATTCGCCAAGAAATTCCACACGAAAACAATTACAATCGCAAAAAATTTAGCCACATAAAAATTAGTGCCATTTTTCCTTTGATGGAAGAGGTAAATGATAAAGGTGTTTAGCCCCAAACCAATTAAACTCACCACTAAAAACTTGCTGAATTCCGTTCCCCAATGACTATTGGTGCTTTGGAATGTCCATACGCGGTTAATGAGGTAGTTATTGGTTACCGCCAAGGTAAAACCGATTGCATTAGCGATGTATTTGTTTATCTTGATTTTCTCCTTACATAACCAGGTTGCACCGAAATCGATTGCCATTCCGAGGAAACCTGTTAATCCAAATTTTAAGATGCGGAAAAATAAATCCATGTTAATGTATTTTAACCAAATAAAACTGCTCTAAAACCTGTGGACGAGTTTTGGCATTGATAAATTTTCCAGTAAGCTTTGTGATGTGGTAATATTCAAAAGATTTTAACACTTCGGCATGGTATTCTGTTTTTAATCTTCCCAGTTCTGATGCCGGAGTATAGATAATCAGATCCTTTTCATCTTTCGATTGGTTGAGATCCTCGTAGCTCCAGAAATATTTGGGTTCGCCATTGGCATAAAAATCGAAAGAATACGCATCAGGATACATCAATACTGCAGCTTTGGCCTTCGGATAATTTTCTTTTAACCAGATCCCTGCCTGCATGCCAGATTCATATTTCAAAACCGATGGGTAGAAAAATGCCGAGAGAAAAATCATGATTGTTGCTGCAACAACTACACTCCTGATTATAAGCGATTGTAGGCCTATCTTACGGAAAATCCCCAGAATTGAACCCACAAGTGGAAATGCAATGATATAATAGCCAAAATTGAAGCCTGAATAATAGCCAATACCGATTAAGCAGACCAATAAGATTAATAATATTACACCCTGTGTATACCAAAATACTTTTAGGGCGTTGCCTTCCAACTTTTGCAAATACAAAGCCGTTATGATGGCAAACTGTGGCAGAATAATCAAGATATAATGTGGTAACTGAAATTTGGACAATGAAAACAACAGAAAAGTAATCGCTGCACTGGTCCAGATCATGATGCTTTCAGCAGGTAAATCAATACGGTTTTTCTTTTTGAAAAGATTTACCACCGCCGCATAAAACAATACCGACCAGGGTAAAAATGCCCAAAGGGTAGTATGCAAAAAGAATGAAATATCCCCTTTACCTTTTATTGGACCGTTATTAAAAAAGCGACCAAACTGGCTATCCCAGAAGAAAAATTTTAAGCCCGAAACGCCGGTTTTTCCGAATACCACTTTCTCCGGGTGTAAATCAAACTGTACATATAAAGTATATAACTCCGGAATGATAAAAATGAAAATCAGTATAATGGCCAGCCACCATTTTAATTTCAACAGCTGTTTAAACTGACGGGTTAATAACCAGTAAATAATAAAACCTCCAAAAACAGGAATCAATACAAATATGCCTTTAATCATAATGGCACAGGCCGCGAAAAAAGAACCTGCAACAATGTGCCAGAAAGTGCTCTGATGTGCTTTGTAATAATGATAAATAGCCGCCAGGGTAAAGGTGGTGATATAAACCTCTGCGCGGACATCAAAAGTGGAAATGAGGATATGCAGGGAACTTAAAAAAATCAGCGCACTCATTAACCCTGTTTTTTCGCTATAAATATCTTTTGCGAGTTTGTAAACATACCAGGCACCCCATAATCCGAACAAAAAAGAAGGAAGTTTGTATGCAAAAGCGGTAATGCCGAAGATTTTAAAAGATGCAGCTGCCAGCCAAAAGGTTAAATGTGGTTTGTCTAACCAATCGGCACCACGTACATAAATATTTACCCAATCGTTCCTCAGCACCATATTTTTGGCGATAGAAGCGTAAAGTGCCGAATCGGGTTCCATTACGCCACCAAAAAGTGCCAAGGTACTCACCGCTACAATTAGCGCAATTAATATTTTATATAATCTGGTGTCCTTCGGGTTCATTTACAGGAAGCAAATATGAGCAAAAAAAAGTCAAATTTTTTTAAGGTTTAAGATTAACAGGGGCAAAGCCTTATCTTTGCTGCATGACAAAGTTATCGGTTAATATCAATAAAATTGCTACACTCCGCAATAGCCGTGGTGGTAATAATCCTGATCTGGTTAAGGTTGCATTAGATTGCGAACGTTTCGGCGCGCAGGGAATTACGGTGCATCCGCGCCCGGATGAACGCCATATCCGTTATCAGGATGTTTACGATTTAAAAGCAGTTATTGCTACTGAATTTAATATTGAAGGAAATTGTAAGGAAGATAAATTTGTTGACCTGGTTTTGGCCAATAAACCCGCCCAGGTGACTTTAGTGCCCGATGCTGAAGGTCAGATTACTTCAAATCACGGTTGGGATACCCTAAAACATAAAGATTACCTGAGAGAAATGGTAGGTGTTTTCCAGAAAGAAGGCATACGTGTTTCTATTTTTGTTGATCCGCAGGTAGAAATGGTTGAAGGTGCTGTAGAAACCGGGACAGACCGGATTGAGTTGTACACGGAGGCCTATGCACATAATTATTTTGCCGACCGCGAAAAAGCAATTGTAAGTTATATTGCTGCAGCGCACCATGCCAATAAACTAGGCTTGGGAATTAATGCGGGGCACGATCTCGATTTACATAACCTGCATTATTTCGCACAAAGTATCCCGGGATTATTGGAAGTTTCAATTGGTCATGCTTTAATTAGCGATGCGCTTTATTTGGGGCTGGAAACTACCATTCAGAAATATTTACAACAGCTGGCTTAGTTATAACCGCAAAGACTGCAAAGAAAAATGACGCAAAGCAACGCAAAGTTGGGTGCATAGTTTAATGATGCCTTGAGCTTCTTTGCGAAACACTTAGCGCCCTTAGCGGTTAAATAACGAAATATATGTTAAAAGGAATTCTCCTTGTTTTTTTTGGTGCCTGTAGTTTTGGCATCCTTTCTACTTTTGTTAAACTGGCCTATCACGAGGGTTATACTTTAGGCGATGTTACCGGGGCGCAGGCTTTTTTCGGGGCTGTAATTTTATGGATGCTGTTTTTCTTTCAGCGTAGAACCGCCAGTTATAAAGCCAAAGCGATTGTGCCCCAAACACCCTGGTGGAAAATGGTGTTAGCCGGAACCTGTACAGGCTTAGTCAGCATCTTTTACTATCAATGTGTAAAACTTGTACCCAACTCTGTTGCCATTATTTTGCTGATGCAGTTTATCTGGATGAGTATTTTAATGGAATACCTCATTTTTAAAAAGAAACCTACGGGTTTACAACTTTTTGCCATTTTATTGGTTTTGGGTGGAACGGTTTTAGCGAGCGGAATGGCCGAAACAAGTATCGAAAGCATGGATTTAAAAGGTATAGGTTTTGGCTTATTGGCCGCAATCTGTTATGCCGGCTTTTTGTTGCTAAGTGGCAGAATCGGAAACGAATATGCTCCATTGCAAAAAAGCGCCCTGATGATTACCGGTGCCTGCATCCTCATCTTTATTATTTTTCCACCAACATTTTTATACAACGGTGCTTTAAACGGAAGTTTATTGAAATGGGGATTAATCATCTCAGTTTTCGGCACGGTAATTCCACCTTTATTTTTTGCTGAAGGTGTACCCAGAATTGGGACAGCCATGAGTTCGATATTAAGTGCTGCAGAATTGCCTGTTGCTGTAATGATGGCTGGTTTTGTATTGCAAGAGCAGGTATCGTTTTTAAGGTGGATTGGTGTGGTGGTAATTTTATCGGCGATGGTTTTGCCAAATTTAAAATATTTGAAAAAAGGTAGAGGGTGGGAAGGTTGAAGGTATAAGGTTATTTTTTGAAATAATAATCTTCCGACTTCGGACTCCTGACCTCCGACTTATCAAAAAAATAAATATCTTTAAAAAGCATAAAGCATTTAAACATGAAAAAACTAACTATTTATATTTTATCCTTTATCATCATCGGCTTAGCCGGATGTAAAAACAAAACCACCATTAACCAGGATGAAGCCGGAGCGGTAATCACGGATTATTTAAAAGCTAATCCTGAGTATAAAACTACACGTTTCAACTTTGGGGAAATAAAGTTTAACAGTACAAACGATATGTTTGAACTGGGTAAATATAAAACTTTAGCCAGCAAAGGCCTGGTGACATTGGATTTGAAAGCAGCTAAAAAGAAATTCCTTTCAAAAGATAGCAGTTTCGTTTACCAGATTACCTTAACCGATAAAGCGAGTCCATTGGTTTTAAAGCAGGATGGTGATAAAGCAACTGTAAAAGTGGTAGAATATGTTTTGGCCGATGAAAAGCCTGTAGATTTTTCGCAGGTTAATTCGAGCACGGCAAAAGTTACCGTATCACTTAAAATGACAAGTACCGATTTCGAACCATTCGATAAGGACGCAAATAAAAACAGCAACTTCATTACCAAAACCTATAAATTAAAGTTGAGTAAAGATGAAGGCTGGAAGGTGCAGAAATAGGTTGAAAGACTAAAGGTAAGCGTATACCTAATTGCGCCTACAACCTAAGTTTCTTGTAGTACCCGACATTTTTAAACCCGATAGCAGCGAAAATCCTTTTTGTTTGCAGCAACTCAATATGACAGAGATTAACAAAAAGATTGTAGCGGATAGCGGGAACAAACTTAAATTTTAGTACAGCCACTGCTTTCTAAATAATTACGCCTTAAATAAAAACGAACAAACGTTTGTCTTTTGCCTTGCGTATAAAATCTACCTATTTTGTCGCTTTTAAGTGTAAATAGGACACCTTTTTTACACTGATATATAGCAAAATACAGCTTCGTTTTTGCTACCTTTGCACGCAAATTTATTATTCATACCGCATGAGCTTAAATATCCATTACAAGGAAGATTTTCAAAATCGTCATATTGCGCCAAATGAGGCAGATACAGCCGAAATGTTGCAAACTGTTGGCGTAAATTCTATTGATGAGCTGATAGAACAAACTGTTCCGACGGCAATCAGGTTAAAACAGCCTTTAAACTTGCCTGCAGCGAAATCAGAAACTGAATATCTTGGTGCTTTAAAACAAACTTCATTGTTGAATAAAGTTTTCAAAAGCTTTATCGGACAAGGTTATTATGATACCATTACGCCGGGTGTAATTTTACGTAACGTATTCGAAAACCCAGGATGGTATACGCAATATACACCATATCAGGCAGAAATTGCTCAAGGTCGTTTACAGGCTTTGTTAAATTTCCAAACGATGGTTATCGATTTAACCGGAATGGAAATTGCCAATGCATCTTTATTGGATGAAGGTACTGCTGCTGCTGAGGCGATGTTTATGCAATATAGCTTGCGTAAAAACCAGGGGGCTAAGAAGTTCTTCGTTTCAGCATTGCTTTTCCCTCAAACGATTGATATTTTAAAAACACGTGCTAATCCTTACGGCATTGAACTGGTTATCGGAAGTCACTTAGATTTCGTAGCTACTGAAGATTTCTTCGGTGCAATTGTTCAATATCCGGCAGGAAACGGTGAGGTTTTCGATTACAAGGATTTCGCATCGGCATTGCACAATCAAAATATTAAATTAACGGTAGTTGCCGATATTTTAAGCTTAACCTTATTAACGCCTCCGGGCGAGTGGGGAGCTGATGTAGTGGTAGGTACTACCCAGCGTTTAGGTATACCAATGGGCTTTGGTGGACCACATGCTGCATTTTTTGCCACTAAAGAAGAATATAAACGTAATATCCCGGGTCGTATTATCGGTGTAACTATCGATAGCCATGGCGATTACGCTTTACGTATGGCTTTGCAAACCCGCGAACAGCACATCCGTAGAGATAAAGCAACCTCAAATATTTGTACTGCACAGGCATTATTGGCCATTATGGCTGGTTTTTACGCAGCTTATCACGGTCCGAAAGGATTAAAAGCGATTGCAGAACGTACACATGGTTTGGCCATCAGCCTCGCCTCTACCTTAAAAGGTTTAGGTTTTGAGCAGTTAAACTCAGCTTACTTCGATACCATTCGTTTCGATTTAGGTGATTTAAAAGGTGGTATCCATTCAGGATGTATCGATAACGAAATCAACTTAAACTATGTTGGTAATGTTGCAACCATTTCGTTTGACGAAACCAGCACTTTCGAAGATGTAGCTTTGATTGCTAAAATCTTTGCTAAAGTTAAAGCTATTGCTGCTGATCAGGTTGAGGTAGCAGAAAATGTAGAAACCGTTATTCCATCAGCTTTACAACGTACTTCAGCTTATTTAACACACCCAATTTTTAATGCGCACCATTCGGAACACGAAATGTTGCGTTATATCAAATCGTTAGAAGCAAAAGATTTATCACTTTGCCACTCGATGATTGCTTTGGGTAGCTGTACCATGAAATTAAATGCCACGGCAGAAATGATTCCGGTTACCTGGTCTCACTTCGGTCGTATACACCCATTTGCGCCCGCTGATCAGGTATTGGGTTACTATTCTGTTTTCAATGAGCTTGATAAATGGTTAAGTGAAATTACCGGTTTTGCGGCAATGAGTTTACAGCCAAATGCTGGTGCTCAGGGCGAATATGCTGGTTTAATGGTTATCCGCGCTTATCACCAGGATAGAGGCGATTTCCACCGTAACGTAGCCTTAATTCCTGCTTCGGCTCACGGAACCAACCCTGCTTCTGCAGCAATGGCTGATATGAAAATTGTTGTGGTTAAATCTTTAGAAAACGGTAATATCGATGTTGAAGATTTAAAAGCAAAAGCAGAATTACACAAAGATAACCTATCGTGTTTGATGGTAACTTATCCATCTACCCACGGGGTGTTCGAAGAAAGCATTATCGAAATTTGCGAAACCATCCACGCTAACGGTGGACAGGTTTATATGGATGGTGCAAACATGAATGCACAGGTAGGTTTAACAAGTCCGGCTAATATCGGTGCCGATGTTTGTCACTTAAACTTACACAAAACTTTCTGTATCCCTCACGGTGGTGGTGGTCCTGGTATGGGCCCAATTGGTGTGGCTAAACACCTGGTTCCTTACCTTCCTGGCCACGCTGTGGTTGATATTGATAAGGGAAAATCAATTTCCGCAGTTTCATCTGCACCATGGGGTTCGGCTTCAATCCTGATCATCTCTCACGCTTATATTGCGATGATGGGTGCTGAAGGTTTAACCAACGCTACGAAATATGCGATTCTAAACGCAAACTACATGAAAGCGCGTTTAGAGCAACATTATCCTGTACTTTATTCAGGCGCTCAGGGCCGTTGTGCACACGAGATGATTTTAGATTGCCGCTCGTTCAAAGCTTTCGGAATCGAAGTTACGGATATTGCAAAACGTTTAATGGATTACGGTTTCCACGCACCAACAGTATCATTCCCGGTTGCAGGAACTTTAATGGTTGAGCCTACAGAATCAGAGCCTAAACATGAGTTAGATCGTTTCTGTGATGCCTTAATCGCGATTAAAAACGAAATTACCGCAGTAGAAAACGGTACTTTAGATAAGGTTGATAACCCATTGAAAAACGCACCTCATACGGTTTCGGTAATTACCGCTAACGAATGGGATCATGCTTACAGCCGTCAAACAGCTGCGTTCCCGCTTCCTTATGTGTTAGCGCGCAAGTTCTGGCCTTCAGTTGGTCGTGTTAACGATAGTCATGGTGATAGGGCATTGATCTGTGCTTGCCCGCCAATTGAAAGTTACCTGGAAGAGATCGTACCTTAGTGAGGTAGAAGGCGGAAAGGTAGAGGGTTTAAGGTTTTTCTTTCCATCGCCATATTTCCCCTCAAAACGCCGCCTAGGTTCGTGTCGCCACGAACATATTCTATTCATCTGCAAGTTTTATGGATTCATTTCATAAAGCTTGCAGATTTTTTTTGCCAATGAATGTTGTTTTTTTTTGGGTTTAGAATTGAAGTAAGAACCTTGTTAAGATTACTCAGTCATCAAAAATTGATCTCTATAAGCAAATTAACTTATCCAGTTATCTAACTGTAGACACAAGATCCAGCCATCCTCTGTTTTTTTATAAACGCTGGTATTTCCATATCCACATAGATTACCACAACCATAGCCATAGTCAAAAATGCAGAGTGTGCCATTTCTGAAAAAAATGGGTTTGGTAAAATGATAATAGCCCTTAATTCCTTTTTTATAAGCGTAATTCCAACCCTTGGTTCGATCGTTGAAAATATGATTTAAGGTATCTGAGCTTATGATTTTTGCAAATGGTAAGATATTGTCTGGTAAAGTTTCAGTTTCTAATTTTTCTATTTTACGCACCACATATTTCCTTTCATTTTTGGTGTAAATAATTTGGGGAGCAACCGTTATTTTCCTGCTTAAAATTAAGCCTGTTAAAGTGTCTTTGTCAAAATACTTCTTCATCTCTTTGATAGTATAAACCGAACTTTTTGAGACATAAAGTATATGATCATCTTTGATTTTTAAGTTTTTTATAAAAAACCACTCCAGAAATTGTTTTTCGATTTTTGACGACTTTTGTGCTAGTGTTACAAGGCTAGATAGTGTGAAAAATACTAAAAGGATTGTTGCTTTTTTCATATTTTATTGATGTTGGTAAAACTCATATTCCATAAAGTATATGTTTTTATATTCTATTCATCTATAAGTTTTATGAATTCATTTCATAAAGCTTGCAGATTTTTTTGGAAATGAATGTCAGTTTTTCATCGCTGCTGTCAGGTTTAGGAAAGGTTTGAAGTCCAAACCAACTAGACGGGAACTATATTTAATTGGGTGGGAGCTATGAGCAACTCGGACACCCATGATTAAATATTGGTTGCTTTTGCCCCCATTTCATCGGCTTCCTTTTCTAAACCAGCATTATCATGAATATTTATGTTGGGTTTTAACGGAGCCGTTGGTTTAACCCTGCCTTGTTTTTGCTGCACTACATGCCATGCTTCGTGCGGTAAATGTTCTTCTTGATTAGCCACTATATGAATATCAGCACCCTGGGCATAGGCTAAAGCATTTAATTGCGCAGGTTTATCCGAATTCGTGTGTACTTTCACTCCATCCATTGAAATACCTGAAAGTGCTTCAATGCCGTTTTTTAAATTATCGGGTAAATTTTTCTTTGGCATTTTGAGTTAGGTTAACGGTTTTGGGCTTATATTATGGCTGAGTTTATCGATCTCAAAAGCGATATTATACATCATCGAATTATTTCTTGTTAAAGTGGTAATCCAATTCACTCCTCCAAGCCAAATAAAGGGCATCCCAATGAACCAAGCTTGATGAAATATAATCAAAAATGTCAGACCAATAGCAGTAAGATAGACCATAGCCGGATCTATTTGGATACGGTAAACAAGGTTTAGTTTTCCTCCTTTTTCACTAATGGTAAAACTACCTGTTTCTACTGTAGTGCAAATATCTCCCCTCCACTTAGAATAACTACCCTTAAAGGTAAGTTCGTAGTTGTTCTTTAAAATAATGTTTCCCTTTCTTTCGTCTATATATTCCTTCACTACCTGGATTTCTTTTGCATATCCATTTTCGTTGATGGGACGGCTAATTGCAGTTGAAAATTTATATTTGAACGGTGACATTATTTTAGGATCAGTCATTTATAGTAAATGTAATTTCCTTAATAAATGTTGTTAGGGTTATAAAATACTTCCTATTTAAATAAACCTTCAGAATTAACATTGTAGCCTAAAACTTTAATCTGATCGTTTTCTGCGGTTAAGGTAACGGTTTCTTTTGCCTGAAATTTTGCCCTTTCTACAACATAATATAGCACATAATTGGCAGATGGATTTGAGCCTCTGATTACTTTCGTTTCCCAGTGATCTAATTTTTTACTTTTTATTTCGCCTAACTTGTTTATAGTTCCGATTAAATAGTCATGTAACTTTTGTGTACTGGTTACTGCTTTAAATTGATTGCTCAGGATCGGACTTAATTTTTTCAAATCTTTTTGCTGAAGTAGCGCGTAAAATTGATCGGCTACTTTCTCCCCTTCTTTTTTATCTTCTTCGCGGTTTAAATAAGCACTGTTGAAATTACAGCTTGTTGCAATGAATAATAAGCTGAATAAATATAATGAGGTATAAATTTTATTTTTCATGAGCGTCTGATATTGTTTTCCAAATATAGAAGATTATTTTTTCTATGAACAGTATAGAATAAAATTGAGCATGATAGGCAGATAGTACATGTTTGCATTTTTTAGGCGATGCCAAGGAAACCCTCTACCTTAAGCCTTCGGCCTTCTACCTTTCTATATTCACATAAAAAAGTAAACAAATTAAACCATTGCTATAATTGTGCAGTCAATAGAATGATTTTAAATAAATCCGATTATTTTTGAAAAAACTTAACATAGGTCAACAACAGGAGATCGGGTGTTAATCTATATTTGTATCAAATTATAAAAAACCAGAAAATGAAATTAAAAATTAGCTCAATTTTTTTATTAGTGGCAGTTGTAGCATTGTCAGCTTTTAAAAACCCTATTAAACCAGTAACTTATACTGTAGATGCAGCAAAATCGACCATTACCTGGATCGGTAAAAAAGTAACAGGTTCTCACAATGGAACAATCGCATTACAATCAGGTACTTTAGCCGTTAATGGTAAAAATGTAACTGGTGGTACTTTTACTATCGATATGAACTCTATCAAAGATGCCGATGGTAGTGCTAAATTAGAAGGTCACTTAAAAGCAGATGATTTCTTCGGTGCTGCTAAATTCCCAACTTCAACTTTTGTAATTACTAAAGTGGCTGGTTCAGGTGCAAACCTAACCGTAACAGGTAACTTAACCATCAAAGGCATTACTAAACCATTAAGCTTTCCTGCAACTGTAACTGTAAATGCAGATGGTACTGTTTCTGCTTTAGCCGGAAAAATCACTGTTGACAGAACTAAATATGATATCCGTTACGGTTCTAAATCATTCTTCGATAGCATTGGCGACAAAGCAATTGATGATAACTTCGAATTAGCTGTGAAATTAGTAGCAAAAAAATAATCCAACCAACCCCTTCTTTAATGGGAGGGCTTGAAAAGCAAAAGGTCTCGATGTTCATCGGGACCTTTTTTGTAATGTGCCAGCTTGAAGCAGGCAACAATGAAATTATAGGCAATAAAAGGAAAATAATAAATTGCTGGCTTAGCCTCAACTGATACTAAATCCACTATAGGTCTGTTTCACCTAAACCCTAAACCCTAAACCCTAAACCCTAAACCTACCTTATCCTAAATCCACCCTCAACGGCATCTACAAAGCCGGTTGCGGCACTTTTGCCATGGTAAAATAAACATTCCCAGTTTTCTTCAGCAGCTCTTTTACCAAATTCTTTGCGTAATTCCATCGCCTTGCGGCCATCGAAATCGTATTTGGCAATAAAATTTTTAACCAGTTCTTCAGGTTCTGGCAAAACATCGCCTCCAAAAAATACTTTTTGTTTGCCTTCAGTTAAAAGGAAAACCTGGTGATTTGGGCAGTGGGCGCCAGTAAATTCGTAAGCAATGGTTTCATCCAATGCGCCATCGCCTTCTACAAATTTTAATTGTGCGTTACGCTGAACAAAATCGAAAATATCGGTATGATAAGAAGATGAGGTACTGCTAAAAGCAGTTTCCCATTCGCCACGGTTTATTACATACTCTGCATCAGGAAAGCTAAGTTCCACTTTATCGTTCCCCTGTTTATGGATCATACCGCCAGAGTGATCGTAATGTAAGTGCGACATTAATACCTTGGTTACATCAGTAGGATCGAAACCTGCATTACGGATGTTTTTGTGTAAAATGAGTTCGCCATGGTCATCACTAAATCCTAAACCTGTGTCAAAAAGAACAAGGTCATTGTTCAGTTCAACTAAAAAAGGCTGAACGTTAATAAATAGCGATGCGGGTCTGTCTTTAAAATGATGTATGGCTGGGTCGAAAGGAACAAATTTCTTTGTTGCATCAACAGAATAGGTACCTTCGAATAGGGTGTGAACTTGCAAAATATCGATCTTTAATGTTTCTACAAAGGTAATAATCTAAACTTGAGTATTGTTTTGGTAAAAGCTTGGATACTTCCTTTTTTTGTAAAATATGATGCTTAAATTTCAGGCATGAATTTTCGAATCTTAATTCTTCTGCTGGCGATCAGTTTTTCTACACAGTTAAAAGCACAGCAAAAACCAAATGTAATTATTGTATTGGCCGATGATATGGGCTATGCTGATATTTCGTGTTATGGAAGTCCACTGATTAAAACGCCGTTTTTAGATGGAATGGCCGCTAAAGGAATAAAAGCCACCAACTTTGTTACTACTTCACCAACCTGTACACCATCGAGGGCATCGTTGCTTACAGGAAGATATTGCAGCAGGATGGATTTGCCGTGGCCAATTGGTCCGGGTGATAAACGTGGAATACCTGAAGATGAAGTTACCATTGCGCAGATGCTTAAACAATCGGGTTATGCCACTGCTTTAGTGGGGAAATGGCATTTGGGCGATCATGGTGTTTCATTACCAAATAAAAAAGGCTTTGATGAATTTTATGGCCTGTTGTATAGCCACGATTACAGGGCTCCTTATGTTAAAACCGATACCACAATCAAGATTTTTAGAAATAATAAACCAGAGATTTACAAACCTCATGATAGTATTTTAACGAGTTCTTACACCAGGGAATCGATTAAGTTTATTAAACAAAGTGCTGCAGCCAAAAAGCCATTTTTTCTTTACCTGGCGCAAAATATGCCACATTTACCCGTAGCTTTTGCCGCACAGAAAAGTAGGAAGAGCCCTTCCGCAGGTGGCGAACTGGGTGATGTGATCGAAGATATGGATGCAGGTTTAGCTGCCATATGGAAACAAGTGGTCGCTTCCGGTCAAGCCGACAATACCATTTTTATCTTCACGAGCGATAATGGTCCCTGGATTAATGCGCCACAACGCATGTACGACGATGGTTTTACCAGGTTTTACCACGTGGGTTCAGCCGGCGTTTTTAGAGGTTCCAAAGGTATATCTTACGAGGGTGGGCACCGCGTTCCTTTTATTGTGTACTGGAAAGGCCATACCCTTAGCAATACCCAGTTAACCAAACCCATTTCAAATTTAGATGTTTTCCCTACACTAGCCGATTGGACCAAAAGTAAATTACCCCAAAAAGTATACGATGGTGAGTCGGTTTCAGCTCTGCTTACCAATAAGGACTATAATAAACCGCACCGCCCCATCTACTACCATAATTACGTTTTAGAAGGGGTAAAAGATGGGGACTGGAAACTGAGGATTACGAAAAAAGACGATAAAGAACTGACTGAGCTGTACAATTTATCTTGGGATCCGGCAGAGCGTGTAAACTTAATTGATGATGTCAAATATGCCGATCAGAAAGCACATTTGATAAAGCTTTATCAGGCTTACCCCGGAAATTCGAAGTAAAATGTAACATTTTGTTTTTGAAGGTTTTGTTCACCATCCTGTCAAAGAATGCCAACATCATATCCAATTAAAATGTATATTTACTGTTCGGAGACAGAATAAATGGAAAAAAGATGGGTGCTGGCATCAGATTGTAATGATGCTGCGGTAACAAAAATAGCAGAACAACTTAATATAGATCGCTCGCTTGCGCAAATACTTGTACAGCGTAATATCTGTGATTTCGATCAGGCGAAAGATTTCTTTAGGCCAGATCTTAATCATCTGCACGATCCTTTTATGATGAAGGACATGGATGTTGCTGTTGCCCGAATTGAAGCTGCATTGGCTGCCCAGGAGAAAATACTAATCTATGGCGATTATGATGTAGATGGTACCACCTCGGTTGCACTAGCCTTCAGTTTTTTCTCTCAGCTCACCAAAAATATAGAATATTACATTCCTGACCGATATTTGGAAGGTTATGGGATTTCTACGGCCGGGATTGATTATGCAAGTGAAAATGGATTCTCGCTGATCATCGCATTAGATTGCGGTATAAAATCTATCGATAAAATTGATTACGCCAATACTTTAGGTGTCGATTTCATTATCTGTGACCACCATTTGCCTGGAGATGAATTGCCGCAGGCCATTGCTGTTTTAGATCCTAAACGTTCAGATTGCGAATATCCTTTTAAAGAACTTGCAGGCTGCGGTATTGGTTTTAAACTTGCGCAGGCTTATGCACAAAAACATCAGCTTCCGAAAGAAACCTACCTGCAATATTTAGATTTAGTGATGGTAAGCATCGCGGCTGATATTGTTCCGGTAGTGGGCGAGAACAGGATTTTAGCTTATTACGGCTTAAGAAAATTAAATACCAATCCATGCGAAGGGTTACGCGCCCTGATGGAAGTTTCGGGCAAAACCGAAAATTACAGCATTACTGATGTGGTTTTTACCTTAGGTCCGCGCATTAATGCCGCCGGAAGAATAGACCATGCGAAACATGCGGTAGCCATGTTGCTTTGCCAGGTAGATAGTAATGCATTAGAGCAAAGTGAACTGATCAACCTTAAAAATACGGAGCGTAAAACTTACGATCAGGACATTACCCGCGAGGCGCTGGCTTTAATTGGCGAAAGTGATATTTTAATCAATAAAAAAACGACCGTTGTATTTAACGAAAACTGGCATAAAGGAGTAATCGGAATCGTAGCTTCGCGTTTAACTGAAAAATATTATCGCCCAACAATTGTACTCACGAAATCTAACGGACATGTAGCAGGTTCTTGCCGGTCGGTAGTGGGTTTCGATTTATATGAAGCTTTAAGTGGTTGTGCCGATTTATTGGATCAATACGGCGGACATAAATTTGCAGCAGGTTTAACCATGCAGCAACATAATGTTGATGCTTTTGCGGATAAATTTGAAGAAATAGTATCGGCTAGTATCACGGAAGAACTGCTTACGCCGATGATCAGGATTGATGCTGAAATTGAGCTGGCGCAGATTGATGGTAAATTCTATCGCGTTTTATCGCAAATGGGACCCTTTGGACCCGAAAATATGGCGCCAATATTTGTTACCCATAACGTATATCTCGCACAGCATGCCATGGCTGTTGGTGCAAATCATTTAAAAATTAATATAAAACAACAAAATTCGCCTATTTTTGAAGGCATTGCATTTGGGCTGGCAGAATTTGAAAATCTTTTACAACCAAAAGTGCCATTTTCGGTTTGTTATACGTTAGAAGAAAACGTGTGGAGAGATAAAAAACGCTTGCAGTTAAATATTAAAGGAATAAAAGTTAATTAACTATAAAATAAATCGTCATGCTGAACTTGATTCAGCATCTAATTTTTAAGATCCTGAAATAAATTCAGGATGACGGATAGATCAATTATGATATTAAGAGCCGAAAATCTCGTTAAAAAATATAAACAGCGTACCGTTGTAAATAATGTTTCCTTCAATGTAAGCCAGGGAGAAATTGTTGGCCTTTTAGGTCCCAATGGGGCCGGGAAAACCACTTCATTTTACATGATTGTAGGTCTGATCAAACCAAATGAGGGGCGTATATTTTTAGAGGATGAAGATATTACCGAAGATCCGATGTACCGCAGGGCGCAAAAAGGCATCGGCTATCTGGCTCAGGAAGCATCGGTTTTTAGAAAACTTACCGTTGAGGATAATATTCTGGCCATTTTGGAAATGAGTAATATGAGCAAGGAGGAGCAGCGAGATAAACTCGAAGAGCTGATTAATGAGTTTAGTTTGCATAAAGTACGTAAAAACCGTGGTGATTTATTATCAGGAGGTGAACGCCGCCGTACCGAAATTGCCCGTGCTTTAGCTGCAAATCCTAATTTTATTTTATTGGATGAACCTTTTGCCGGGGTAGATCCGATTGCGGTGGAGGAAATTCAAAGTATTGTTGCCAAACTAAAACATAAAAATATAGGCATCTTAATTACCGATCACAACGTACAGGAAACACTTTCCATTACCGATAGGGCCTATCTGCTTTTTGAAGGTAAAATTTTAGAACAGGGTGTTCCGGAGGTGTTAGCAGAGAACGAAATGGTAAGAAAAGTTTATCTTGGATCGAACTTCGTACTGAAACGTAAGAAATTTGATGTTTAATAAATTAATCAGCAACAAAAGTATTTCTGCCGACAAACAAATTCTATTTTGGGGTGTTGCCTAATCGCGATGTTAAAACAAACTGCTATAAAATTATTTACGCCGTATAAAAATCTGTGCTTATCTGTGAAAATCTGTGGTAAAATGAAGCTCATTAATTTTAACATTTAAAAATGGCATTTGTAAATTCAATTTTTACCTGGTTAATGAAAAAGCGGATCCACCAGATCGAGCTTTTTATGAAATATCCGTACGACGTTCAGGAGGAGTGGTTTCATACCTTGATTGATAGTGCCGAAAATACCGAATGGGGCAAATTGTACGATTATAAAACCATCTTAACCCCACAACAATATCAGGAACGTGTTCCAATCCAGAATTACGATACACTGAAGCCTTACATTGAGCGCATGCTCAATGGCGAACAGAATATCCTTTGGCCTTCTGATATCAAATGGTTTGCAAAATCATCAGGTACCACGAGCGATAGAAGTAAATTTATCCCGGTTTCTCCAGAATCGCTGGAAGAGTGCCACTTTAAAGGTGGTAAAGATATGCTTTCCATTTACTGCAATAACCGCCCCGATAACCAGATGTTTACCGGAAAAGGTTTGGTTTTAGGCGGTAGCCATCAGGTTAATCAGTTAAATGAAGATTGTTTTTATGGCGATTTATCTGCCGTACTGATCAAAAACCTACCTATCTGGGCCGAATATTACCGTACACCCGATATGTCTATCGCCTTGATGGACAATTATGAAATTAAGATGGATAGAATGGCAGAAGCCACCATCAACGAAAATGTAACCAGTATTTCGGGCGTACCCACATGGACGATTGTACTGGCCAAAAAGGTGCTCGAGCTTACCGGAAAGCAGAATTTACTGGAAGTTTGGCCAAATCTCGAGTTGTATATCCACGGTGCGGTAAATTTTGCTCCCTACCGCGAACAGTTTAAACAGCTTATCCCATCCAATGAAATGTATTATTTGGAAACGTATAATGCATCTGAAGGATTTTTTGGGATTCAGGACCAGGATCATTCAGAAGAGATGTTGCTGATGCTGGATTATGGCATTTTCTATGAGTTTGTGCCGATGGAGAATATCTGTGAAGAAAATCCAAAGGCGTTAATGCTGGGAGAAGTTGAATTGCATAAAAATTACGCCATTGTGATTTCTACAAATGGTGGTTTATGGCGTTATATGATTGGCGATACCATTCAGTTTACCTCGCTTTCTCCTTACCGCATCAAAATTACCGGACGCACCAAACACTTTATCAATGCTTTTGGTGAAGAAGTAATTATTGATAACGCAGAACAGGCCTTAACCAAAGCTTGCCAGGAAACGGGTGCCGAAATTAAAGATTATACCGCCGGACCAATTTACTTTAAAGGTGAAAAAGCGGGTGGACACGAATGGATCATCGAATTCGACAAACAACCCAACGACTTTGAGAAGTTTGTAGATATTATGGATCAGACTTTACGTGAAGTTAATTCTGATTATGATGCGAAACGTTTTAAAGACATGGCCTTAGCACGACCTAAAGTACACAATGCACCTGCAAATACCTTTTACAATTGGTTAAAAGCGAAAGATAAACTTGGCGGGCAACACAAGGTGCCACGTTTAGCCAATGAACGTAAATACGTTGATGATATTTTAGAGATGATGAAATCTTCTTAAATTTAATAAACCTCATTTATTTTGTCAGTCTGAGTTTGTCGAAGACTTTATTAGCGCATTTCGACAGGCTCAGTGCAACAGTTAATATTTAAAGAACGCTACTCAGTTATGAAAAACATCCTCACCCTTTTCTTAATTCTGGGAACCTCATTATATCAATCTAAGGCCCAGGTTAAAGAAAGTTTTAAAGCGCAGATTGCCTATAAAATAGTAGAAACTTCTCCCAGATGTAAACAGCTTACCAAAGGTCTTTACGAAAGGATTGTTAAAAACGGCGGTACCTCTTACGGCATTATGCTCGAGAGTAGCCCGAATCCTAAAACTGATCCTTCTGAGGGTTATTCAAAAAACTATAATTTTAACCTGCACGAAAGTTATGCCGATCGGATGCCTGTTATTGCAAGGTTTGTATTCGATCCAAAAAAGCAACAGCTTTATGAAGAAGATGTAGCAAATGATAAATTAATTGCAATACCTTTCGACAAAAAGTTACTTACGCTTTTCAACAAGAAATAAATGAAAGGCATCAGCTATAAACGTTTGGCCTGGCTATTGTTTTTTGCCTATTTCTTTGCGTTAATGATGCAGATTACCTTACGTTATATTCCGCTGAGCAGTGAAGTGTCTTTTCTACAGATTAAACAGACGGAAGTATCAGGAATCAAAGCATATCTCCCGATATTTTATGTGCATGTTTACAGTGCCATATTTGTACTGTTGGCTGGCTTTACACAGTTTAATCCTACAATTTTAGCGCAATATCCCAAAGTGCATCAGTGGTTGGGCTACCTGTATGTGGGCTTCGTATTGTTACTCGCCGCGCCGTCTGGTATTTTTATCGGCTGGTTTGCAAATGGAGGATTAATGGCTAAAACTTCATTTATTATTTTAGGGATTTTGTGGTTCTGGTTTACGCTAAAGGCAGTTCAGCTCATTTTAAAAAGAAAAATAATCGCCCATCAGAAATTTATGTACCGCAGTTTTGCTTTGGCAACTTCTGCGATTACCTTAAGGCTATGGAAAGTTATTTTAGTATATTTATTTCACCCGGACCCGATGGATGTTTACCAGATCATCGCCTGGCTAGGCTGGATACCCAACTTATTAATTGCCGAATGGCTGATCAGAAAGAAAATTATTTGACCTACGCATACAGAAACATACTGATGAAAAAAATCTTATTATTCGCGCTGCTTCCCTTTTTGATGCTATCATGCAGAGACACCAAAAAAACAAATAAAGAAAAAACAACAGGCATTGCACAGCAGGAAATCCACAAGGAACTTTATGGTTTTTGGGTTGGCGATTTTTACACAGCAGATGAATTGGAGTACGAAGGAGATATGTCTGATGCGGTTAAAAAACTGAACATCAATATTAAAAGAATAACCAAAGATACGGTGATTGCACAAAGTGTGGTTTCGGGCAACAGCCGTCCACTATTGGGTAAAATATCAGAAGATGGTGGTAAAATTACCTTTGTTCTAGATGAACCGGGCACAGAAAAATATGATGGGAAATTTGAAATCACCCTTGTTGGCGACACCTTAATTGGTAAATGGAACGCTTATAAAAAGGAGCTGAAATGGCCGGGGAAAGAATTTAAATTATTAAAAAAAGCTTTCGAATATAATGCAAGCCGCATGTTGCCAACAGAAATGGAATATGTAGACTGGAGCGACCACAAAATGGTAGCGCAGTTAGATACCCTCGAAGATGGAAGTGTAGATTCGTTAGGTGCAAATACTTTTTACAGAAGCGCCTCCGAGCAAATATTTAAATTAAATGCATCAACAGCCCTGTTAAAGGAAGAAGATGTGAAGAATTTAAGAAAATTAGACCTGCAGATTATTAAAAACACCATTTTCGCCAGACATGGTTATGCCTTTAAAAAACAAACTTTTAGAAATTTTTTCGACCCTGTAGAATGGTATGTTCCTGTTAAAAACAACGTTGATAATGATTTAACGGCTATCGAGAACAAAAATATTGTACTATTGGATCGCTTTACCAAATATGCTGAAGACAATTATGATGCTTTTGGCCGTTAATTTGTAAAGTATTAATTATGAAATTGAACAGGGAGAAAATATTAGGATTCTTTAAAAAATCGCAAAGCAAAGCTTCGGTAATCTTAAGTGATAAAAGCAAAGCCAGTAATACGATTAAAGATGCACTGGGCAAGGCGGTAACTAATAAAGGTGATTTAGAAGGTGTTTGGTCGAAACTAGTGCTGCTGTTTGCGGTATCTAAAGATTATGTGAACGGCGATTATACCGAAATCCCTAAAAGATCTATTATTGCCATTTTAGGTGGACTGATTTATTTCCTTTCACCTGTAGATGTAATCCCTGATTTTGTGCCGGTTTTAGGTTTTGTTGATGACATTTATATCTTAAATCTGGTATATAGGCAAGTACTTAAAGACCTGGAAAAATATAAAGTATGGAAAGATGGGCAAGTGAAATTTATTGGCGATGTAGATGGCTCAACCGCAACATAATTTTTTTGATTGGGTAGGAGCGCATCTTTTCAGCTGTCCTTTTAAAGCCCATTTCGGGATAGATTGCCCCGGCTGCGGTTTACAACGTTCTGTTTTAGCTTTGCTGCGTGGCGATATTATCGCATCATTTAAGTTTTATCCTGCAACAATCCCGCTCATTTTTGTTGTCGTATTTACCATTATTCACCTTAAGGTAGATTTTAAATTTGGGGCGCAGCTGATTAAAATCGTTTTTGCAGGAGTTGCAGTAATTATTTTAATCAATTACATTTACAAAATATACACTCACCAATTGATCTAAATATAGCTATGTCAGAAGAACAGGAAACCCCTCATGAAAATAAACCCATTGATCCTTCAACGAATCAAAACCCTGAACCTGCACCATTTCAGCCATTAGGTAATGGTCCGGTAACGCCGCCGCCCTTTCAGCAACCACCACCATTTGGACAATTTGGAGGAGGAGGTTTTGGTCAGCAGAACTTACCAAATGCAACAGCTTCTCTTGTTTTGGGGATTTTGGCTATACCAGCATGTTGCTTTTATGGAATATTTGGTTTAATATTTGGCATAATAGCCTGGATATTAGGTGCCGGCGATATGAAAAAGTATCAGCTTAATCCAGGGGTATATACAGAATCATCCTATAAAAATGCAAAGGCTGGTAAGATCTGTGGAATGATTGCCACAATTTTGAGTGTGCTTTTTGTCGTGCTGATTGTATTAATTATCGCTGGTGCAATTGCCAACCCTCAAATGTTTGATGAGTTTTTCAAGAGCATGAGATAACGATTAATTTTACCTTAAAAATATAAATCGAATGGTGCATGCCATTCGATTTTCTTATTTTTGTACCATTGAAATTGTAAATAAAAAACTAAGATAATGTATCCAGAATATTTAGTAGAGCCAATGCGTAAGGAATTAACTAACGTAGGTTTTCAAGAATTAAAAAACGCAGAAGAGGTTGATCAAGCGATTAAAGGCGAAGGAACTGTGTTGGTCGTGGTAAATTCAGTTTGCGGTTGCGCGGCAGCAAATGCACGTCCGGCGGCCAGAGCAGCAGCTGCACACGAAAAACACCCTGATAAATTGGTTACTGTTTTTGCGGGTATGGAAAAAGAAGCGGTAGATCAGGCTAGAAATTATATGATGCCTTTTCCTCCATCTTCTCCGGCAATGGCATTATTTAAAGATGGTAAATTGGTTCACATGATCGAACGTCATCAAATTGAAGGCAGACCAGCGCAAATGATTGCTGATAACCTGATCGGTGCTTTTGAACAATATTGCTAAAAATTGATTAACGGATTATTGGATTATACCGATAAGAAGGTAATTTAAATGATAAATGAAATGGTGAGTGGGAACATTCACCATTTTGCGTTTATTGGGTATTGTAAAGAAGTTGTTTTGCCACGGAGGCACAGAAGCACTGAATATCTCCCTCGGTCCCTCATCTTGAGCCTAATCGAAAGAGCTTTATTGTATGGTGTTTCTTCCGTTAGTCGAAAGTTCAACATTTCATAGCTAGAAAACCCACAATTTTTCTAAATCTGTGTAATCACCTTAAATCGCCTAATCTGTACTCCTAAAAATCTTTATTCAGCAATTTCTCCAGTTCCCCGAACGAAACATTCATCCTCACCCTGCCTTGTTTGGCATACGATATTTCTCCGGTTTCTTCGGATATGATTACCGCAACCGCATCAGTCGTTTCAGAAACACCAATACCTGCACGGTGCCTTAAACCAAACTGTGAGGGCAATTGATCGTTATCCGTTAAAGGTAAAATACAGCTCGCACTTTTAATTTTGTTTTCCGAAATCACTACAGCACCATCGTGCAGCGGACTGTTTTTCTGAAAGATACTTTCCAGCAAACGTTTTGATATTTTAGCGTCAACAAGTTCGCAGCTATTGGCAAAAAACTGTTCGTCGTAAAATTTAACGAATACCATTAATGCCCCCGTGCGCGTTTTCTTCATGCTTTTACAGGCATCGATAATGGGTTTTATACGGGTTAAATTATTTCTTTCAATTTCTTTTCGGCCAAATAAATATCCCCACCAGGCTTTGTTCTTTTGTAAAAAGGCATTTTTCCCGATCAGTAAAAGGAAACGTCTGATCTCCGGGTGGAAGATTACAATCAATGCAATGATCCCCACACTCATAAATTTCTCGATGATAGCAGTAAGCAGTTTCATGTGCAAAGCATCAACAACGCGATAGAATATGGCGATAATCAGCATCCCAACCAGGAGGTTAACGGCTAAGGTATTGCGGATTAGGGTATAAACATAATAGATTAAAAGTGCCACAAGCACAATGTCTACCACATCGGTAATGGTGAATTTTACAAAATCAAAATCTAATCCTTTCATCAATGGCAAGATAGCAAAACGGTTTTCAGTTTACAATACTAGGTTAACTGTTTAAATTGGTTATGGGTTAACTGTTGATCGACGTTTTGGTTAACTGTTTGAATTGGTTAACTGTGTAAGATGTTTAAGCCTTTAAAATCGATTTGCGTAAAGCATTTAACTTGTTTGTTAGCTCATCAAGTTTTAACCTGAATGAAATGTAGTCTTCTTCATTAATGTATCCGAGATCATATGCCCCAATAATATGATTAATGGTTTCAATAGCACTTGAATAAGACATCGTTATAAAATGCGCTTTGTCTTTGGGTGTAACTCTTGCTGAACCTTCTGCCAAACAATCGCCAACACTGCCCGATGATCTTTTGATTTGACTTGTTAAACCGAATACTTCCTCTTTAGGGAATTTTCTGGTCAAATTGTAAATGTCTTTTCTGAGCATTCTGGCTTTCTGCCAGGTTTCTAATTTTTCAAAGGAATAAATATGCATCATAATTAAGTTTTAGGTTAATTATGGGATGATATCAAATATAGAAGAAATACACATTAATTTACAATTAATCAGTCAAATCACAATTAACCAACAATGCGATTTTATATTTTAGATTTAACTGATTACTCATAAAGGTCGATTAACCAATTTAAACAGTTAACCGATTAACCTAACTTAGCAACCAGCCGCACACACTCCACCGCCTCCTTAACATCATGCACCCTTAAAATGCCGGCACCTTTTTGTAGTGCAATGGTATTCAATACAGAAGTTCCGTTCAGGGCCTCTGCTGCCGAGGTGCCAAGTGTTTTGTAAATCATTCCTTTACGTGAGAAACCGACTAAAATGGGAAGTTTGAAAATTTTAAAAGCCTCCATTTGCTTAAGCAGCTCATAATTATGTTCGGTAGTTTTTCCGAAGCCAAAGCCAGGGTCAATAATTACATCATGAATATGCAGCGCCTTAAGTGCTGCAACTTTTTTAGCCAGGTAATCAATTACTTCAAGTAATACATTTTTATAAACCGGATTTTGCTGCATGTTTTGGGGAGTGCCCTGCATGTGCATGATCATATAGGGAACCTGTAGTTTAGCTACGGTTTCGAACATGAGCTCGTCCATATCCCCGGAGGAAATATCGTTAATGATATGCGCACCAGCCAAAATGGTTTCCTGTGCAACTTTTGCCCGAAAAGTATCGATGGAAATAACCGCTTCGGGAAATGCTGCAGCTAAACTTTCTACCACAGGTAGCAAACGGTCAGCTTCTTCGGCTGCTGAAATATCTTTAGCACCTGGTCTGGAAGAGTACCCGCCGACATCAATAAAGGTAGCGCCTTCATGAAGGAATTGAGCAGCTTTGGTTAAGGCTTCGTCTATCGATTTTGTTCTGCTGTTGCTATAAAAAGAATCGGGTGTGATATTTAAAATGCCCATCACTTTTGGGCTGCTTAAATCGATAAGCTTACCTTTAATGTTTAAGCTTTGTTTGGGCTCAAAAAAGTTTTTTTCTGCCATAATAAACCCTTTCGGGATTTGGGTTTCGCTTTAAAAATGTATCTTTAGCTTTTGTTTTTTCACGACAAAAATACACTAAAAACTAAATAATTATTGGCTTTGGCACAAACAAATACCTCTACCGAATTTGATGAAGTGATTGCAGTTTGCAGATCATTATTTTTAAAAAAAACTAAAGATTATGGCACTGCATGGCGGATTTTAAGACCAAGTTCGATAACCGATCAGATTTTTATCAAAGCACAACGCATCCGTACCCTCGAAGAAAAAAAAGTAAGTAAGGTAGGAGAGGGTGTAATAGCTGAATACATCGGGATTGTAAACTATTGCATCATTGCCATGATGCAGCTCGAATTGACCGAGAACGACCCGAATGAAATGCCTTATGCCGAAGTTGAAAAACGGTTTGAAGAAAAGGTAACGGAAACCAAAGATTTAATGTTTGCCAAAAACCACGATTATGGCGAAGCCTGGCGCGATATGCGCATTAGCTCATTAACCGACCTGATTTTAATGAAAATTTTTAGGGTTAAACAGATAGAAGATAACGAAGGGCAAACCCTGGCTTCGGAAGGTGTTCATGCGAATTATCAGGATATGTTAAACTATTCGGTTTTTGCACTGATCAAACTCGGCGTTAAATAAATAGCACAATAGCCTTTAAAAACAGATACATACAGATGCGAAACATACTTTTAAGATTCTCCAGGATTTTTGTCGGTGCCCTATTTATATTCTCAGGACTCATCAAAGCAAACGATCCGCTTGGCTTTGGTTATAAATTACAGGAATATTTTGAGGTTTTTCACATGAATTTTCTTAGTGGAATGGCCACCGGTATCGCCATTTTACTCTGTACCTTAGAAATTGTGCTCGGTGCCTTATTGCTGTTGGGTTTCTGGAGTAAAAAGGTAGCCTGGGGTTTATTGCTGCTTATAATCTTTTTTACCCTGCTCACATTTGTATCGGCAGCGTTCAAAGTTGTGACCAGTTGTGGCTGTTTTGGCGACGCTATTCCGCTTACTCCATGGCAGTCGTTCGGTAAAGACCTGATTCTTTTAGCGCTGATTATTGTTATTTTCCTAAACAAAAACCTCATTCAGCCTTTATTCAAAAAAGAAACTACGCAGCGGAATATTGCCATTGCCGTAACCGTGATATCTTTAGGTTTTGGCTTGTATACTTATAATGTTTTACCGATTATCGATTTTCTGCCTTATAAAGTTGGTGCACATCTTCCCTCATTAATGGTGATTCCTCCGGGAGAAAAACCAGATGAATTTGAGATTATGTACCACTTAAAAAACAAGAAAACCAATGAAGAGAAAGATATGAGCGATAAAGCCTATCTTAAAACTGAAATCTGGAAAGACAATAACTGGGAAATTATAGGAGAACCTGCAAAAAGACTGGTTAAAAAAGGTTTTGAACCTAAAATTAAGGACCTGAACATTACCGATGCTTCTGGTACCGATTATACCAAGGAACTGATCGAAAATCCTTATTATAATTTGATTTTTGTAGCCTACGATCTTCATGCTACAAACGAAGCCGCCATTGGTAAACTAAACGCTTTGGCTCTAAATGCTACACAGCAGTTTAACATCCGCACGGTATTGCTTACTTCTAATTCAGCTCAGGATGCACAGGCTTTTATCAAAAAGAACAACCTGTTTTCGGAGGTTTTTTATGCTGATGCTGTACCTTTAAAAAGTATGGTAAGGGCAAACCCAGGTGTTTTATTGATGAAGAACGGTGTGGTGATCAATAAATGGCATTTTCATAACGTACCCACTTTCGACCAGCTCAGCCGGAAATATTTCGATAAATAAAGATGATCGGATACGCACTAAAAAAACTGATGTATGGGCTGCTGGTAATGGGCGGTGTAATATTGGTTGTTTTTGTGCTGTTTAATATTTTGCCCGGCGATCCGGCAAGGATGACCATGGGGCAAAGGGCCGATGTCCAATCACTGGAGGCTGTTCGTAAAGAGTTTGGCTTAGACCGCTCTAAACCTGTTCAGTTCCTTTTATATATTAACGATTTATCGCCAATTAGTATACTGGATAATGATAGCACCAATCAACAGAAATATCATTATGCAAAACTGATGTCCTTTGATAAAAAGGCACTGGTGATCAAATGGCCTTATCTTCGTAGTTCTTATCAAACCAAGCGCGACGTAACTGCTATACTATCCGAAACCGTACCGAATACTTTTATCCTGGCTTTAACCGCCATGATTTTCGCCACCATAATCGGCGTGTTTTTGGGCGTGCTTTCAGCGGTGTATAAAGATTCGTGGATTGATAAAACGGCCAATGCTTTTGCCATTCTGGGTATATCAGCACCTTCTTTTTTTGCCGGAATAATTATTGCATGGTTGTTCGGTTTTGTGCTGAGTAATTATACGGGCCTGAAAATGAGTGGCAGCTTATATTCTTATGATCCATTTAATGGTGAAGTACTAACCTTAAGAAACTTATGGTTGCCAATGATTACCCTCGGCTTAAGGCCTTTGGCTATTATTGTACAGTTGACCAGAAGCGCCATGCTGGATGTTTTAGCGCAGGATTACATCAGAACGGCAAGAGCAAAAGGTTTAAGCAGAAATACCATCATCTATAAACATGCACTAAAAAATGCGATGAATCCGGTAATTACAGCTATTTCGGGATGGTTTGCCTCTTTGCTGGCCGGTTCTTTTTTTGTAGAATATATTTTCGGCTATAATGGATTGGGAAGAACTACGGTAACAGCTTTAGAAATGTCTGATTTCCCTGTGGTAATGGGCTCCATTCTTTTTATTGCTTTCGTGTTTGTGGTGATCAACATTCTGGTTGATATTTTATATGCCTATGTTGATCCAAGGGTTAAATTAAGTTAAGCCATGCGCGAAGAAGAAATTATAAACTATACTGCGCTTGCCGATCAACGCATCATCGATATATTTAAGCTTGCAACCATCGAGCTGCCCGATGCAGAGCGGTTGTTCAGCCACGTACTTAATGCGCAGCACATATGGGCGCAACGAATTTCGGGCAAAGTGCCACTTTACGGCGTTTGGGATATTCACCCCAAAGAAAACTTTGAAAGTATCGCTGCTGAAAATTTTAAATTGATCAGGATGGCCTTGAAAGAGCATGCTTTAGATAAAAAGATTTTGTACCGCACCTCACAAGGCGTCCAGTACGAAAACCGAATAGATGAAATTTTATTTCATTTATTTAACCATTCTACTTATCATCGCGGACAGGTTGTAACTTTATTGAAAAAGGAAGGTTTTACGCCACCTGTCACCGATTATATTATGTTAAAACGCGACCATCTGTTATAAGGTCGAAGCAAAAAGAGAAATACATGAAGATTTTCCTTATCGGATATATGGGCTGCGGTAAAAGCACAAAGGCAAAACAGCTGGCACATCGTTTAGATTGCCCTGTGATCGATCTTGATGCCGAAATTGTTTCAAAAACAGGCAAAAGCATTGCCGAATATTTTGCCGAATATGGTGAAAGCGGCTTTAGGGATTATGAAAGCGAAATGCTTAAAACCTTCGATTACCCGGAAACCTGTGTGGTGGCCACCGGAGGTGGATTGCCTTGTTTTTTCGATAATATGGAATGGATGAATGCAAATGGCGAAACGGTTTACCTGCAAATGGAACCTGCCGCCTTAGTGTCGCGCTTACATAACCGTCAAAAACGCCCATTAATTAAAGATTTAGATGATGAGCAACTTTTAGTATTTATTAAAGAGAAACTCGAAGAACGTGATCCTTTTTATACCCGGGCTAAACTGATTGTAGATGCATTTGATCTGGATGGCGAAAAGTTAGAAGAAGCCATTAAGAAAAATCGATAGTTTACAGTCCTTAGTCTTGAGTCCTTAGTCGGTTAATCAATAAGCAGATAGTTACTAATCAACCAATGGCTAATGAACCACTGAACTAATCTCATCATCAATTATTTTAGCCGATAACAGTGCAAGCGGAATTCCTCCACCTGGATGTACGCTGCCTCCACAAAAGAATAAATTTTTAACTTTCGAACTGAAATTGGGATGTCGTAAAAAGGCAGAGAACTGATTGTTAGAGCTGTTTCCGTACAGAGAGCCTTGATACGAACCGGTTTTGACTTCGATGCTTCTCGGGTCGAGAATCTGTTCGCAAATGATATCTTTTTCAATATTTCTGTTTAACAAACGGCTGATTTTTTTAATAATATTTGCCCTGGCTTCTTTTATCAATGAGTCCCAATTCTGGCCGTTATTGGCTGGAACGTTGATCATTACAAACCAGTTTTCGCTGTCTGCGGGTGCATCATCTCTGATGTGTTTACAGCTGATGTTGATATAAACAGTAGGATCGTTACTAATGGTTTTATCTTTCCATATCGCATTAAACTCCTTCTGGTAATCCTCAGTGAAAAAGATATTGTGTAAACCCAGATCGCTGTAATTCCCATCCATTCCCCAGTAAAAAATTAAAGCAGAACTACTCCGTTCCTGGTTGAGTAACTTTTTAGGCTGGGTTATATTTTTAAGCAGGTTTTTATAGGTAAACCAGATATCGAGGTTCGAGACCACAACGTCGGCCTTATAGGTTTTATCGTTAACTTTTATGCCCTGTACTTTGGGTTTGCCTTCATTGGAAGAAATAATTTCTTCTACCTTTTGATTGTAGTGAAACCTGATCCCCAATGCTTCTGCCAATTTTACTAAGGCAGTAACAATACTGTACATCCCGTTTTTTGGAAGGAAGGCTCCATAGTGGTACTCGAAATGTGGAATTACGTTTAATGTGGCCGGTGCCTGAAAGGGATCGGACCCGTTATAGGTAGCATACCGATTGAATAATTGGGCAACTCTTTCGTCTTTAAAAAAAGATTGGTTTGCTTTTGCCTGTGTTCTAAAAGCATCAATCTGGCCAAAACGGAATATGGATTTTAAGGTATCCCAATGCAGGTAACTTTTAAGTTTGTGCAAACTTCTTTCCAGAAATACACGGTGGGTAACCTCATAAATGGTTTTGCTTTTATTTAGATAACGGTTAATTTCTTTGGCAGTTGAAGTTGTTTTTTCTTCAATTTCCTTTGCAAATTTATCCAGATCTGCACTGGCGTTTAACCGTAAGCCATCTTCATAAAAATAACGGCAAACTTCTTTCAGTTTTAGATATTCAAAATAATCTTCAGGGTTTTTGCCTGCCAGTTTAAAAAGCTCATCCACATACTGAGGCATGGTAAAAAGACTTGGGCCTGCATCAAACCTGAAACCGTTCGTCTTTATTTCTGCCAGCTTACCTCCAGGTTTTGAGTTAGCCTCATAAACATCAACCTCATAGCCCTTCACAGCAAGGCGAATGGCAGATGCAATTCCTGCAATTCCAGCACCGATAATTATTGCTTTTGGTTTAGCCATCAATCTATTTCAATTCTTCCAAATATAGCTTTGCTTGTTTTTCAATCTCATTGGTGGCAAACTTAATGGCCGAACCAACTCTTGTGGTCTCGGATTTTACAGGCATTTTATTTACTGTCGCCAAAGCATCAGTATACCATTTGGCCCAGACTTCAATAATATGTTTCTCATCTGTGGCGCCTTTCCCTTTTGCAATTTCTTTTTTGCTTAATTCAAATTCGGTTTTCAAACGGGTTAAGGCATCGGTTTTAACCTGCGAAACAGTGGCTATCGCTGTATTTTCATCTGCGGAAATTAAAGTATAAGCAGCAGTTAAAGCACTTATCCCAACATTTTTCATCTCGATTGGCGAAACTTTATCAATCCTATCATTGTCTGTGTGGTAAAATACATCGGTAAAGTGCCACATTAGTAAACCTGGGATTTTATGCTGCAAAAACGGGGTATGATCACTACCACCTTCAAAAGGATTGTAGTTAACTGTCCAATTCGCAAATATGCCCTGTTTTTTGCAGATGTCGAAAACAAAATCGTTAAAATAATGAGGGAAAAGATCTTTTTCGGTAACATCACCTGCGCCCCATTCGGTATGTTTATCAGTTCCTCTTGTCCAGATGGCAGAAGGATCAGGCATTTTTTCAATCAGGAAAGAACCGCCGGTTTTTTGGGTATCTTCACCAACCATATCCAAACTCATTCCCCACATAATGCCTTTGGCCCGGGTAGTATCTTCAGTAATGTATCTTCTGGTTGATACAATTTCGTCGCCCCATAAAAAGGTTAAGCTGCGCTTCGGACTTATTTTTTTTGCCTGATACAATTCTGCCGTTAACCTGGCCATTTCAGCTAATGTACCCACACCGCTTGCATTATCATTTGCACCCGGCTCCTGAACATGGGCACTGAATACAAATCGCTCATTAGGATTTACACTGCCTTTAACATTTGCAACAATGGTTAATTCTTCCGATGGATAAATTTTAGTCTGGATATTTACTTTCAATTTGGTTTCACCCTTTAAGCAGACTGCTTTTAACTTTTCTTTGGCCGCATAAGATAAAAGTAATGTCCATACCTCGCTACTGGCTTTCATGTTTCCAAACTGGATAGACGTTTGGTGTACCTCGGGTTGGGTATATTTTGGCATAGAATAACCCAGTACACCAATGGCCCCTGCGTTGGTGGCTATTTGAAGTAAACGTGATGGGTTGCTCTCTGAAAATAGGATTTTCCCTTTCAGGTCCATTTTTTCTATTTCGGCAGGTGATACGCTGGTAATGAAAACCACAGGTGCAGTAACACCTCCAACCGGAGTTGAGCCGCAATTAACCGGAATCATGTTGCGGTTGGTTTTGTAAGAGATGAGTGGTTTTGTTTCGCCAACAATATCTATGTTGGCGTCTACAGGTTCCCATGTATTATTTTTCATCGCTCTTTTTTCGATGCGATAAGTTAAAGGCGCTTCAAACTCATTCTGCTTCTGTTCTACAAAGCCAGCTTTTTTGAGGATCTTTTCTACATAATAAATACTTGCATTAAAGCCTGTATTGCCGGGGATACGAAAATATTTTTCGACAAAAGCGGTCGTTTCATAGGCGTTTTTTGCTATGAAACCTTTCCTTGTCAGGTTGAAATATTCATCTGTTGAATTTTGTGCGTAACATCCCAATCCCGCAAAAAGCAGTGCAAAAAGTATCTTCGTTTTCATGATCGTTAGTAAAAGCGAAAGATAACAATAGTTTGAATCTTTTCTCGATTTAAAATGAGGTGTTAAGTATGCAAATGTAATATTCTATGTTATATTTGCAGACATGATTCTCCGAAATTTAGAACCAATACTTAAAGAAGCTTTGCAGCGTAGTCCTGTGGTTGTACTGCTAGGCCCCCGACAGGTAGGTAAAACTACATTAGCCATTGGTCTTATTGATGAGGTTAAGTCCATTTATGTAGATCTCGAGGATCGGTTAGATCTAGAAAAAGTTAGAGATATAACTGCTTTCCATCAAAATAACAAAGAGTTACTCTTAATTCTTGATGAAGTTCAACGTTTGCCAGAAATATTTTCGCAAATAAGGGGGATTGTGGATAAGGAACGTAGAAGAGGAAATAAGGCTGGACAATTTCTGTTTCTGGGATCGGCATCTTTAGATTTATTAAAACAGTCTAGCGAATCTTTAGCTGGAAGAATTACTTATCTGGAACTTTTTCCAGTAAATGCTGTAGAATATGGGCAAGAAGATTTAGCTAAGGTTAATAACCTTTGGTTGAGAGGTGGATTTCCCGAGAGTTTATTAGCTGCGTCGGAGAAAAATAGTTTAATATGGAGAAGGGACTTTATCAGAACGTATTTGGAAAGAGATATCCCTCAATTGGGACCTCGTATTCCCGCCGAGACGCTCGAACGTTTTTGGACAATGCTCGCCCACAATCAAGGTAGTGTGCTAAACGCAGCTCATTTGGCCCGTAATATTGAGGTTACAGGAGTAACCATAGCCAGGTATTTGGATTTGATGGTAGATTTATTGTTGGTTCGGCGACTAAAGCCATATACAGTTAATGTTGGAAAACGACTTGTGCGATCACCAAAAATATATGTAAGAGATAGCGGCCTTACTCATGCCCTGCTTAATATAAAAAGTTATAATGAACTACTTGGTCATCCGGTAGTAGGTGGAAGTTGGGAGGGCTTTGTGATCGAAAATATTATGTCCGTAATTCCATCCGGAGTACAAACTTACTACTATGGAACACCAGGAGGCGCAGAAATAGATTTAATTTTGGAATTTTCGGATGCCGAAAAATGGGCAATAGAAATTAAAAGAAGTTCTGCGCCTTCATTATCAAAAGGGTTTTACTTCGCTTGTCAAGAAGTAAAACCCAATAGTAGCTTTGTTGTTTATGCAGGTAATGATACTTTTACAATGCAGGGCGGAGCCATAGCACTATCACTGCACTCATTAATGCAGAAGCTTATAAGCTACGCGTAACGTCTTCCCTTTTTGTTTTTCAATCCTTCATCAACCGATAAAGGGCCAGAGCCTACTACCCAAAACATGATGAGCAGAAACAACACCAGTACCGAAAACCATAACTCCGAATTGGGTGTGGAGAAACCCGGGGTAAGGTTAACGAAAAATACGGCAAACAATAAGATTGGAATCTGAATGACAACGGCAAAGCGGGTAACTAAACCTAATGTAATCAAAACACCCCCAACCAAATGTGCAAATGCAACTACGTGAATGGCAACACTGATGAGCATGCCCGAAAAACCAAATACGTTGTTTTGTGTAATCATATTTTGAAGAACCGAGGTGTCGCTAACAAAAGAAACACCTTTTCCAAAAATGATCAGGCCAAGTACAATCCGAAGATAATCCAGCCATTTTGAGTGATGAACATCTCCCCAATGTTCAATTTTACGGATAACGTTCATAATGAACCTCCATTTTTATGTGAATGATACTTTAAGTTACGGATTTATATTGGCTTGTCAAATAAAGAACTGAAAATCAATAGATCAAGGCTGAATTTATTTTAAAAAGCAGTTTTAACCATTTGATGTAAAATTAACATAAATTTAATTTGTACCGTTTCGGTTTTTGGTATAAATTTAGTATTATTGCTTAAATAGATAGGTTTTTTATCATGAGCAAAGAAATATTAGAGTTTTCTGTACAAGTAGATGAAAAATTTGACCTGAAATTTAACTGGTTGGATGGCTTTTGGGGCGCTGCATTTAAATTTTTTGGAAAATAATTTTTGAAATCTAATTTTTCTTAACGAACAATCCACGTTCGAACAAGACAGTATTGCCTAATCTTTCTTGATTAACCGGGTTTTAAACCCTCCACCTTTCTGCCTTCTACCTTTAACCTCTTTTTTCTATCTTTGCAAAATAATGAGTAGAAGAAAACCAGGTACGGTAACTATTGTTCCAAACGTACATATAATCGATATTGCTGAAGAAGGAAAAGGTGTTGGCAAGGCTGACGAATTGGTCATTTTTGTTGACAAGGCTGTTCCTGGTGATGTGGTAGATGTTCGGTTGACCAAAAAGAAAAAGAATTTTGCTGAAGCAATTATTGATCAGCTTCATGAAAAATCAGCTTTACGAACCGATCCTTTTTGTCCTCATTTCGGAACCTGTGGCGGTTGTAAATGGCAGCACATGGGCTACGATGCGCAGTTGAAGTTTAAGCAGAAAAATGTTGAGGCAGCTTTACAGCGCTTAGGTAAAATAGATACCTCAGGAACCGAACCTATTTTAGGTTCAGCAAAAAACAGGTACTACCGGAATAAATTAGAATTTACTTTTTCGAACAAACGTTGGTTAGAAAAAACTGATGTAGAACGCGATGAAGATCTTGATATGAATGCCCTTGGTTTTCACGTGCCTTTGCGTTTCGATAAAATTTTAGATATTGAACATTGTTACCTGCAGGATGAGCCATCTAATTCAATCAGAAATGCAGTGCGTAATTATGCTTTAGAAAATAGCCTTTCGTTTTACGATCTGCGTAATCATGAAGGTGTTTTACGTAACCTGATTATCCGTACTTCCAGCACAGGAGAGGTAATGGTTGCCGTGGTATTTGCTTATCCCGAACAGGCACAGGTTGATGGTTTAATGGCTTTCCTTCAAAATGAATTTCCACAGATCACTTCCTTGTTGTATATCGTTAACCAAAAGAAAAACGATACCATTTTCGATCAGGATGTGGTGCTTTTCTCTGGTCGCGATCATATTTTCGAAGAAATGGACGGCATCCGTTTTAAAATTGGTGTAAAATCTTTTTACCAGACCAATTCAGAACAGGCCTTCGAATTATATAAAATCACCAGGGATTTTGCCGGATTTAAAGGCGATGAGCTGGTTTATGATTTATATACTGGTGCCGGAACCATTGCAAATTTTATTGCAAAAAATGTAAAGCAGGTGGTAGGTGTAGAATATGTACCAACTGCTATTCAAGATGCAAAGTTTAACTCTGCGTTAAATGGCATTGATAATACGATCTTCTATGCAGGAGATATGAAAGATATTCTCACTTCAGAATTTATCCTGGCACATGGTAAACCAGATGTAGTGATTACTGATCCACCGCGCGCCGGAATGCATGCAGATGTGGTTCAAAGATTACTGGAAATGGAATCTGAAAAAATTGTTTATGTAAGCTGTAATGCAGCTACGCAGGCGAGAGATTTAGAGCTGCTAAAAGAAAAGTATGATGTGGTGCGTATTAAACCTGTAGATATGTTTCCGCACACACAACACGTAGAGAACGTTGTATTATTAAGGTTTAAGGGGTAAGGCAAAAGGTTTAAGGCTATAACCTTAAAATCAAATGTTGTCATTTTAAACCCTACACCTTAAACCATAAACCTTTTACCTTGAAATGGATAGAGAAGAATTATTAGGCGCAACGCCTGAAGAGAACGGAACACCACAAAAAAAGCAGGAAAGTCCGCTGGTAAGTTTAGAAAAAGACCTGGAGTTTTATGCTGATGCCATTAAAGAAGTGGCAATTGAAATTATGGTTGAAGGGATTTCTGCACACCCGATTTTTATTGCACACCAACATGAAGTGAACATCGGTGAACTTATTTTAAATAAAGAGGAGCTCAATACCGATTGGACCATACAAGCCTCTACCTTGGAAGAGTTTGTAGAAAAAGGAATCATCAGCAAAGAGAAAAAAGAGCCGTTTTTAAAAGTTTATAAAAAACCAGAGGATTTTATGTGCGTTTTCGTAATTGTTCCTGAAGGCGCCAATTTTATTTATTATCCATATAAAAAAGGCAGGGGATAGAAGGCCAAGGTCTTAGGGATTTATTCCTTATCCATTGTTATTCGGTTCTTGCCCTGGCTAAATATTATCCTATGTTCAGAAGGTAAAAACTCAATCGTTAGCTTATATTGCGCTGAGGTAAATTTATCTACTTCGTAACAATCTAAAGGAAAATCCGTTTGGCCGGTAGCTTGTGCTTTTAAAATGTTGCCATTTTTAGAAACTGTAATTTTTAATGGAAAATCTGGACTGGCATATACGCCCAGGTATTTATCCAAATCATTGGTTTTTACATTAAGGTAGGGTTTAAAATTTGGCAATTCGTAGGGTTTGTTGTAGATAATACTCAACAAAACTATCGCGAAGTCATTTTTATCGAAACGCGCAGCATTTAATGCTAATGCCCAGCTAATTCTATCATTTTCGTTATAGCCAACAATAGAGTGTGTTCCATAAGTATCACCAGCGTGGCCATAATACATCGACTCGTAAAAAGGAATAGGCATTATTCCTCTACCAAATGTTTCATGCTTTGGTTTCATTAATTCAATAGTTTCTTTCTTCAAGATTTTATACTGAAACAAACTTGTAATAAAAACATTTAAATCCTGAGTGGTTGATGAGATATCTCCAGCCCCGGTTACATTGCTGAAATTTAGATCCTCAATAATATTCCATTGGTTGATATAATTGTAAGATTGAAAAACATTTGTAGTTTTTGGTGTATAGGCTGAAAAATTTTTAAGTTTCAAAGGCTTTGCAATTTCTTCATCTACTATTTTTGCATAAGGCTGTTTGTGTTTTTTTTCTAAAATTTTAGTAAGCAGATAATAACCTGTATTTGAATAAGCCACTTTTTCGTTTGGCTGAAAACTCACCCCCTGGCGAATAATTTCGTTCATAATATCTTGTTCGCTAACCTTTTTTATAAGCCAAAATATGCTGTCTTTTTTCATGAGAAAATCGCCCAAACCACTGCTATGTTCCAGTAGGTTTTTAATCGAAATTTTGCTGGCATTTGGAATTTGAGGATAGTAAACAGCTAGTTTGTCTTCTAAGTCTAACTCTCCTTTTTCTATTAATTTAAAAATAAGAGTTGCAGTAATCAATTTTGTGATTGATCCTATTTGATATTTTGTATTGGCATTATAGCTTACTTTTTTTAGGCTCGTTTGCCCAAAGCTTCGGTTGTATATTTCTTCTCCATCCTTAAAAATAGATAAACTACCAACTGCTCTATGATTCGTATCGATATAGGTAATGTAATCATTAATTTTTTTTGAAAGTGAGCTTTGACCATAACTGACTTTGCTTAAAAAGAACGATATGATGATAAGGATTAATATATTTTTTTTCATTTAGGCTTAGTTTTCCTCTATTGACGATAAGAAGTATAAAAGGGTTGCATATTTAATAAAAAAACGCCGCTTTGCATCCACAAAGCAGCGCGTATTATTAACTAAACTAAACTTTTAATTTACGTGGTGTACATCGCCACTTTTTGAGGTTGATGTTTTCTTGAGTGAAGCATTTCCTTTATAACTTACATCACCACCGCCACTTGCACTGGCCTCTAAACCCTTATTTACATAGAGATTTACATCTGAACCACCAGAAGCCTGCACCTTTGCATAATCTGCAATTAATTCATAAGCGTCGATATCACTACCTCCGCTCGATTGAATGGTCATATTTTCTGCTTTACCTTTTAAATCGAGATCGCTACCCCCGCTTGATTGAATAGACAAGTCGTTGCAAACAATGCTTAATTTTAAATCTGATCCGCCCGAAGAACGAATGGCCAGTTTATCTGTCTTGATCTGATTTTGTGTGAAAACATCCGAACCGCCTGATGCTGCAATGGCATTTAAAGTTTTAAAACTTACATAGGCTTTAATGATTCGGTTTTTAAACAGACCACTCCAGTTGACACCATCCTTAAATTTTATATTCACATTGCCACCATTCTGTTCCACAACAATATCTTTTAACGTTTCAGCATCCGATTTTATACTCACACTTTCGCTGCCACCCTGAGTGAGGTACAGGTCGATACCGCTGCTTACCCCAATGCTATTGAAATTTTTAACCGTGAAACTTTTAGTTTCCTGTGCTTTAGCCATATAGCTGGTTACCACTATAAATAAAATGGCGGATGATTTGATGAGGGTTTTCATAGTCGTTTTTTCGTTAAATGATTCTGAAGCGATCCTTACGCAGTATTTGTGCAGCGATGGCCCCGGTTTTGTGTTTTGGTTATTGATTAGACGCATCTTTGGTGAAAACGTTGCAAACAATCGAAATTATTTTTCAAATAGTTTGAATTTCATCCTTAAAATCGTTCTTTTTGTATTCAATCCTTTTTTATACAATGGCATCGCAATTACTTATTCTTAACAAGAAACAAATTCAGCAGAAAATAGATCGTATCGCTTATCAGATTTTAGAGGATAACCTGAACGAGAAAGAAGTGGTGCTTGCCGGCATTTGGGACCGTGGTTACAAATTAGCCTTAAGGTTAGAAAAAGTGCTTAAAAAGATTTCAGGCTTTAAACTAACTTTGTTGCGTATCGACCTGCAGAAAGAAAGCAGCAAATTGGTTGCCTCAACCGATTTAGATGAGAGCCATTGGAAAAATAAGGTGATTATTATTGTTGATGATGTATTAAACAGCGGTAAAACCCTGGCTTATGGCTTGGGCGTTTTCTTAAATACGCCACATAAAAAAATCCGTACCGTAGTTTTGGTTGATCGAAGCCATAAAATTTTCCCTATCGCAACCGACTTTGTTGGTCTTGAACTGGCTACCATTTTAAAAGAACATGTAGATGTAGTGATGGATGTAGAAGGCGAAGAAGACCGGGTTTATTTAAGCTAGAGAAGATGTAAAATGGAGGAGGTAAGATGGAATTGATTAATATCGTCCTGGTTTGCAACGAGGATGCCCGAGAACAGCGATTTCATCGCTAGGGTATAGCTAAATTACAGGGCTATTGCACCACATTACAAATGTGGATCTTACTAATCCTCGTCACAAACGAGGACTATTGATCATCTTAAAGAAAAGGATATTTGCAATTCATCCCAATTTTTTGCAATTTCCCGAAATGTATCAGCCCAGAAAAAATAATTTGATCTTCAGCTTTTTCTCCTGGTACATCCAGTTTATCATCAAAAAAGATTTCTCGGCTTTTAATTTTGGTGAAGTGGAAATAAAGCCAGATGCTGCCATACTCATTTTAGCCAATCATTTTAGCTGGTGGGACGGGTTTTTCCTGTTTTATATCAACAAAAAAGTATTTAAGAAACAATTTCATGTGCTAGTGAACGCTGAAAATTACAATAAAGTTGGTTTTCTAAAGTATCTTGGTGCTTTTGCTGCTGAAAATAAGGGCAAAGATGTGTTAGAAACCCTTAACTATGCTGGCAAATTATTAGATAATCCCACAAACCTGGTGCTTGTATTCCCTCAGGGCCAATTATATTCGAACCATCTCAAAAATATCAGTTTCGAAAAAGGGGTAATGCAGATGATCAATGCCAGTCAGAAAAAAATCAATATCATTTTTGCGGCTACCTTTATCGATTATTTCGCGAAAAGAAAACCCTCCGCTTATACTTATCTACAGCATTGGGAGAATGAGGAGTATGTGAGCTTGCAATTGCTGAAAAGCGCCTACAATAAACATTACGATCAATCGCTTGTTAAACAAACTCAGCTTATTGAATGACCATTTTTATTTACGCCGTTTTAATTTTCCTGGTTATCAGGTTTTCGGTTACTGTTTTCAATTTCCTTTCTAATCCGAAGTTGCCAAGGGTGGTTAAACACTATCATGATCAGGTTTCAATCTTAATCCCAGCGAGAAATGAAGCAGAGAATATTTTAGCGCTGCTCGATTCTATAAAAAATCAGGATTATAGCAATTATGAGGTTATTGTTTTAGATGATAACAGCGACGATAATACTTTCCAGATCGTCGAAAAATTTTGCCTTACAAATCCGCAATTTAAAGTAGTTAGCGGTGAAGCACTTCCTCAAAACTGGCTTGGTAAAAACTATGCCTGCCACCAGTTGAGCGAACTGGCAACCGGGAAATATTTTTTGTTTATCGATGCTGATGAATCAATAAAAAGAGGCTTGATCAATAGCCTGATCAACCGGATGGAAATTGGAAGTCTGACTTTATTAAGTGTTTTTACCAATCAAAGCATGAAATCGATAGGCGAGTGGCTGACTGTTCCTTTAATGCATTTTATTCTACTGAATTTATTGCCCTTACGATTGGTTAAACTCTCGAAAAATCCGGCATTTTCGGCAGCAAGCGGGCAGTGTATGTTTTTTAATGCCCGTCATTACAAAGAAAATCACTGGCATGAGCGGGTTAAACATCAGATTGTAGAAGATGTAGAGATAATGAAACTGGTAAAACAGGAAAAATTTAACGCAGAAGCACTTTTAGCCAACGGACTGATCTATTGCAGGATGTACAAGAATTTAGGCGAAAGCCTGAACGGTTTCAGTAAAAATTTACTGGCAGGTTTTGGTAATAACATCATAATATTATTACTTTACCAGCTTTTGGTAACCATAGGGCCAGTAATTTTAATCTTAAACTTTAATGTTGCTTTACTTGTATTACCATTAACTTTAATAGTGTTAAGCAGAATGATGATCTCTTATTTATCCGGACAGCATGTTTTGATAAATCTGATTTTACATCCTTTACAGATGTTGTTCTTCTTAATTATTTCATTTATTTCTATAAAAAAACATATTTTTAAAACAGGCACATGGAAGGGCAGAACGATCAAAGCGATATAAAGGTTAAAAGGATTGCAGTAGCAATAATTATCGTTTTTCATCTGGTTGGCTTGCTTGGCTTCTTAATTCCAGCTGCACAGCCTTATTTTATCAAACTTGTTCCCTTTCATTTGTTGCTCATGTTTGCTGTAATTGTTTTTTCTTACAATGCCGATGTGAAACGTTTGTTATTACTGGTTTCGGGTGTATTTCTCTGTGGTTTTCTGGTTGAGGTATTGGGTGTGCATACCGGAAAAATATTTGGTAGCTATTACTATGGCGATACATTGGGATACAAAGTTGCTGCGGTTCCTTTGTTAATGGGCGTAAATTGGGTAATCCTTATTTTCAGCGTGGGGCAAATGATGAAAAGTATGAAAATCAGGAACAGCATTCTGGCTTCGGTTATTGGTGCTTTTATACTGGTAGGTTTTGATTTCTTTTTAGAGCCTGTGGCCATGAAATTTAACTACTGGCAGTGGGACTGGCATGAAATCCCTGTTCAAAATTATGTGGCCTGGTTTATCGTTTCGGTAATTTTGTTAAAGTTTTACTATGCCCTTGGGCTAAAGCAACAGAAATATATTGGCGTGACCATGTTCCTTTCACAGCTAATCTTTTTTGTTGTCTTATACATGACAACCGGAACAAATATTTTTGCTTAATTTTGTGAAGTTATTTTAATTAATTTTATATGATGGAAACACTAATCGTACAGCCTAAAAATAAAAAACAGCTTTTGGCAGTTGAGGCCGTGTTACAAGCATTAAATGTAACTTTTAAAAAAGAGAAAAGCTATAGCGCTGAATTTAGAAATGAAATAGCTAAAGGTGAAGATGATGTGAAAAATGGACATTTAACAAGGGTTAGTGATGTTCAAAATATATGGAAAAGTATTTTGTAGACATTACGGATCAAGCTAAAAAACAATTAGCTGAGATCTTTAAATCAGGAGATAAAGCTTCGATTAAAAAACTCCAGCAAATTTTTATAGAATTAAGTATTCATCCGGCATCAGGCGTAGGTAAACCTGAAAAATTAAAATTTGAATTTTCTGGCTATTGGTCAAGACAAATAAATAAAAAAGATAGGTTAGTATATAGGATCGATGAAGAGATTATTACAGTATTTGTAATCTCGGCAAAGGGACATTACCACGATAAATAACTAATCCTGAGAAAAAATGAGCAATTTAAACTTACAGGTCAACATCGATAAATCATCAGGCTTTTGCTTTGGCGTAGTATATGCCATAGAAATGGCAGAAGATATTCTGGATAACGAAGGTTATTTATATTGCCTCGGCGATATTGTTCACAACGATGAAGAAGTAGAACGTTTAACCAATCGTGGATTAAAAATCATCGATCACGAAGTGTTGAAAAACTTAAGGGACGAAAAGGTTTTGATCAGGGCACATGGTGAAGCACCTTCAACTTATCAGCTGGCTTTAGAAAATAACCTGACTTTAATAGATGCTTCTTGTCCTGTGGTGCTGAAACTGCAAAACAGGATTAAAAACTCGCATGATGATGATGAGCAGGTGCTTATTTTTGGGAAGCACGGGCACGCCGAGGTAATCGGATTACAAGGCCAGACAGATGGTAAAGCAATTGTTTTTCAGGATTTAGCCGAGCTGGATAATGTAGAATTACCGGCTAAATTTACCTTATACAGCCAAACCACTAAAAGCACCGATAAATTCTATCACATTAAAGACGAATTATTGAGTCGTGGTTATGAAGTTAAGGCTAACGACACCATTTGCAGACAGGTATCTAACCGTTACGAAGAGCTGGAAGATTTTGTAAGTCATTATGACAAGATCGTTTTCGTATCGGGCAAGAAATCATCAAACGGAAAAGTGCTTTACGATGTTTGTAAAAAACATAACGATAATTCTTATTTCATCTCTAATGTTGAAGAGTTAGATCAAAGCTGGTTTAATGAAAATGATAAAGTTGGCATCTGCGGGGCTACTTCTACACCAATGTGGCTCATGGAGAAGGTTAAAGCCGCTTTGGAAAAATACTAATTAGAAAACCGTTATTATATTTATTATTTAAATGAAAGCATTGTTAATAATAGATATGCAAGTTGGCAGTTTTAAACCTTACACTTTGCGTTACGATACTTCAGGCGTAATTGAGAGAATAAATAAATTATCAGATTATTTCAGAACGAATAATAATAAGGTGATTTTCGTTCGGCATGATGGCACAAAAGAAAATATCTTTTTACCAAATACCCCCGATTGGGAGTTCTTGCCAGAATTAATCATAAACCCGAATGATTTTATAGTCTCAAAATCAGCTAATGATTCATTTTATCATACTGATCTACAGGATATATTAACCGAAAATAGCATTACAAAATTGTTTGTAACAGGCTGTGCTACTGATTTTTGTGTTGATGCTACAGTTAAATCAGCTGTTAGCAAGGATTATGAGGTAACCGTTGTTGAAGATGCCCACACTACAGCAGACAGACCTCATTTAAGTGCTCCCAAAGTAATTGAACATTACAATTGGATATGGCGCGAAATGACTCCAACAAACTTTAAAGTTCGGGTTGTAAAAACTAAGGATCTGTTTACTTTGTTGGTTTAAAGACAAAGGTTATTGGCTCGACAAAACTGTAAATTGAAAACTATAAATCCATATATCGGAATTCTGGTTGCGTTAACCGTAATGGCCTGCTGGTTTATTTCTCTTTATTTCTTGCTTACCTGGCATTTTGCCTGGAGCAATCCCTTGGTTTATCTGATGGTTTTTGTACAGATGCATTTGTACACCGGTTTGTTTATTACCGCTCATGACGCCATGCATGGAACCATATCGCCCCATAAAAAAGTAAATCATTTTATCGGTTATCTTTCTGTATTTCTGTATGCAGGTTTTTTATATAACCATTTGTACACAAAACACCACCAGCATCACCGCCATGTACATACCGAAGAAGATCCTGATTTTGCACCACATGGTTTTTGGAAATGGTATTTCCGTTTCATGTTAAATTATGTTACGGTAATCCAATTGGTGATTATGGCAATAGCTTACAACGTATTGAAAATCTGGGTTGATGAAAGAAATTTACTGCTGTTTTGGGTGCTGCCATCATTATTAAGCACTTTTCAGTTGTTTTATTTTGGAACGTATCTTCCACATAAAGGCGAGCACGATAACGAATACCATTCTGCCACTTTGCAGAAAAACCATTTTGTAGCCTTTATTACCTGTTATTTTTTCGGTTATCATTTAGAACATCACCAAAAACCAGCTATGCCCTGGTGGCAACTCCACAAAACTAAAAAGTAGACTCATATTCCTGCGCTGGCGACCAACTTCGCTTTTTGTGCTCAAGTGACTTAGGTGGTCAATAAAACGGCAACGCACTTTGTTATGTTATTTGCTCAAACGGTCAGATGGTAACATCAGACAGCACACTGATTTGCTTTTCTAATGTTTAAGCAGAAATAATACTTTTTTTGACTAAAAAATGTCGACTGTCACATTTTAAACATAGGTAAAAAACAATAAAAAGGCGATATTTGCGCCACGAAACATATTCTTTATAAATGAGCAATAAGGGAATTTTACTGGTAAATTTAGGAACACCTGACAGTCCGGCAACGGCTGATGTAAGAAAATATTTAGATCAATTTTTGATGGATGAACGGGTAATCGATATTCCTAAACTCAACAGAACATTATTAGTTAAAGGTATTATTGTTCCATTCCGTAGTCCTAAAACTGCTAAGCTATATAAAGAAATCTGGAATGAAAATGGTTCGCCACTATTGTATTACAGCAGGTTGCAGGCTAAAATGCTTCAGGAAAGATTAGGTAGCGATTACCATGTAGAATTAGCCATGCGTTACCAAAGCCCTTCAATAGAATCGGCATTGGCAAATTTAAAGGCAGGCCTGGTAGAAAGTATACAGGTCATCCCGATGTTCCCTCAATATGCTTCTGCCAGTACCGGTTCGGTAATGCAGCTGGTGATGGAACTGGTGAGCAAGTGGCCAACGGTTCCGCCAATTTCGTTTGTTAACTCATTCCACGATAACGAATTGATGATTAAAGTTTTTGCAGAAAATGCTAAAAAGCATCATGTAGAAAGTTATGATCACGTCTTGTTCAGCTTCCATGGATTACCTGAGCGTCAACTGTTAAAATGCGATCACACCGGAAGTTACTGCTTAAAAAGCGCCGATTGCTGCCAGACATTAAACGATACCAATAAATTCTGTTATTCTGCACAAGGGCATGATACCGCAAGGTTAATCGCCAAAGAATTAAACTTATCGAAAGATCAATATACCGTTTGTTTTCAATCGCGTTTAGGTAAAGAACCATGGGTACAGCCTTATACCACTGATGTGTTGAAGAAACTGGCTGCCGAAGGTAAAAAACGCCTTTTGGTTTTTAGTCCGGCTTTTGTGGCCGATTGTCTGGAAACACTTTACGAAATCACGGTAGAGTACCACGAAGAGTTTAAAGCTTTGGGTGGAGACCATGTTCAGTTGGTAGAAAGTTTAAATGATAGTCCGGTGTTTATCGAGGCTTTGGCCGGAATGGTTAAATAGTTTAATATGGCGGGTTTTATCATTTTAATGGGTGTTTCGGGAAGTGGTAAAACCGTCATTGGAAAAGCTTTGGCGCCAAAAATAAATGCCGAATTTATCGATGGTGATAATCTCCATTCACAGCGGAATGTAGATAAAATGGCTGCCGGAATTCCGTTAACAGATGCCGATCGTTTAGATTGGCTGCAGCTGATTGCGAAAGTTGGCCGCGAACATGTTGCCCATGGTACAAGCTGTATTATTGCCTGTTCTGCACTGAAAAAATCATATCGCAATCTATTAAGAAATGATAATCCGTCAATTCGGTTCGTTTACCTGCAAGGAAGTTTCGGTTTAATCCACGATCGGATTGCTAAACGTTCTCATCAATATATGCCCGCTAGTTTATTGAAAAGCCAGTTTGAAACCTTAGAAGAACCACTGGCAGATGAAGGGGATGTCGTAACGGTCTTAATCGATCAAAGCATTCCTGAGATCGTTAATGAAATTGTTAAGGCTGATCTGATTTCGTAATCATCGAAATAATCTGATCGGTTGCACCTTTTTTATCCACAACATATCTTTTAGCCTGGTCGGCAGCATTTTTATTTTCAATAAAGCCTTCAAAAGCCCTGATCAATTCCTCAACAGAAGAAATACTTTTAGCTGCACCTATGGCAATTAAATCTTTCGCTTCCTGAAATTTATCGTATTTCGGTCCGAAAATTACAGGTAATCCAAAAGCTGCGGCTTCTAAAGTGTTGTGTATCCCCGTCCCGAAACCACCACCTATATAGGCTACTTTTCCATATTGGTATAGAGAAGACAACATGCCGATGTTATCGATGATGAGCGTTTGGTGTTTAGCGTTTAGCGTTTGATCAGACGAACTAAAAACTGAAAACCGTAAACTGTTAATTGAAAACTGTTTCTCGATACTCTCAATATGGCTTTCATGGATCTCGTGTGGGGCAATGATAAACTTCCAGTTGGGGTATTTTTCAGGCAAAGCCGATAATATTTTTTCATCTTCAGGCCAGGTACTTCCGCAAATTAAAGTAGGGGAGTTGCCAATAAAACTTTCGATCAGGCTAAGCTGTTTGGGCGATTGAGCATTTTCATAAACACGGTCGAAACGCGTATCGCCGTTTATCGTTACATTATTTAATCCGATTGATTTTAAAAGATTTTCGCTTTCTTTATTTTGTACGAAAAAGTAAGTAACAGATTTTAAAATATTGCGGTAAAAGCCACCATACCATTTAAAAAAAGCCTGGTTTTCTCTGAAAATTCCAGAAATCACATATAAAGGAATATGCCGATCCTTCAATTCTTTAAAATAAAAATGCCAAAATTCATATTTGGTAAAAATGGCCATTTCGGGATTAATACTTGCTATAAACCGTTTGGCATTGGCCGCCGTATCAATCGGAAGGTAAAATACATCTGCCAGGGCATAATTTTTTCTGATCTCATATCCCGAAGGAGAGAAAAAAGTAACTACAATTTTCTTCGCCGGATAAAGGTTTTTTAGTTTTTCTAAAACCGGGCGGCCTTGCTCAAATTCGCCCAAAGAGGCAAAATGAAACCATATGTGTTTTTCATTCGGATTAATTTTCTGGGCAATTTGTGTATAGGTATTTTTACGGCCGTTTATAAACAGTTTAGCCTTAGGATTGAATAATGAAAATATCCTGATGAGAAAAATGTAAAGCCGAATTCCGATTATGTAAAGCAAAAGCATTAGTGTAATTTCATATCTTCGTGCCAAGATAAAACGAATATATTTAAAAAGCTTAAAAATATATGGAGACCTCACGATTGGCCTATCATTCAGTATAATAAAAAGACAAGCCATCATGCTCCATAGCAGCTAAAAATAAAGCTAAAAGTAAATTATAACAGATGAAGATAGCCGTTATTGGTACCGGATACGTAGGTTTAGTTACCGGAACCTGTTTAGCAGAAACAGGAAATGATGTAATATGTGTTGACATTAATGAAGCGAAGGTAAAAAAAATGCAGGCTGGCGAAGTGCCGATTTACGAGCCTGGTTTAGATCTTTTGTTCCATAGAAATATAGAACAGGAAAGGTTAACTTTTACTACAAATCTGGCAGATGCCGTAAAAGATGCGCAAATTATTTTTATGGCTTTGCCAACGCCTCCTGGTGGAGATGGTGCTGCCGATCTTTCTTATATTTTAGGTGCTGCAAAAGATATTTCCAAACTGATTACTGAATATAAGGTGATCGTAAATAAATCAACTGTTCCGGTTGGAACGGCAGATAAGGTAAAGGCTGTTTTTGCCGAAAATACCTCAGTTGAAGTGGATGTAGTTTCGAACCCGGAGTTTTTAAGAGAAGGGGTAGCTGTTGATGACTTTATGAAACCTGACCGCGTTGTGTTAGGAACTAAAAGCGAAAAAGCGAAGAAGTTAATGACTGAATTATATGGTCCTTATGTACGTCAGGGGAATCCAATTCTTTTTATGGATGAGCGTTCTTCTGAACTGACCAAATATGCAGCAAACTCTTTCCTTGCCACCAAAATTACCTTTATGAATGAGGTTGCCAACCTTTGCGAACTGGTAGGTGCTGATGTTGATTCGGTAAGAAGAGGCATAGGTTCTGACGACCGTATCGGTAAACGTTTCCTTTTTCCGGGCGTAGGTTACGGCGGTTCCTGTTTTCCGAAAGATGTTCAGGCTTTGGTAAAATCATCTGATGATTATGCTTACGATTTTCAGATCCTGAAATCGGTAATGGAGGTTAACGAAAGACAAAAAACCATCCTTGTTGATAAGGTGTTGAAATATTATAAAGGTGATATAAAAGGCAAACATTTTGCACTTTGGGGTTTGGCTTTTAAACCAGAAACCGACGATATCCGTGAGGCACCGGCCTTATATATTATCGATGCACTGGTTAAGAATGGTGCTACCGTTACCGTATTCGATCCGGAAGCGATGACCAATGTTAAAAATGTTATTGGCGATCAGGTAAATTATGCTAAAAACCAGTACGAAGCTTTGGAAGGTGCTGATGCACTGTTGATTGCGACGGAGTGGTCGGTTTTCCGTAATCCTGATTTTGAAAAAATTGATAACATTTTAAAAAATAAAGTGGTTTTCGACGGTCGAAATTTGTACGATTTGCAAAAAATGATCGATCTTGGCTATTATTATAACAGCATAGGTAGAAAACTATTAACCCCCTAGCCCCCTGAAGGGGAGACTAAGCACAATGCGCAGTTTAAGGGCGTTTTTAAAAAAAAGAATATGAACGAAAGAAAGGAAAAGTCCCCTTCAGGGGATGTAGGGGCGAAAAAAAGAATATTGATTACAGGTGCAGCCGGATTTTTAGGCTCACACCTTTGTGATCGTTTTGTGAAAGAGGGCTATCACGTTATCGGAATGGATAATCTGATTACGGGTGATATGGCAAATATCGAACACTTGTTCAAGCTGGAGAATTTCGAGTTTTACAATCACGATGTTTCCAAATTTGTGCATATTCCAGGCAAACTTCATTACATTTTACACTTTGCTTCACCTGCAAGTCCGATCGATTACCTTAAAATCCCGATCCAGACACTTAAAGTAGGTTCATTAGGTACGCATAACCTTTTGGGGCTTGCCCGTAATAAAAATGCGAGGATGCTGATTGCATCAACCTCTGAAGTTTATGGAGATCCAAATGTAAATCCTCAGCCTGAGGAATATTGGGGCAATGTAAATCCGGTTGGTCCGCGTGGGGTTTACGACGAGGCCAAACGTTTTCAGGAAGCCATTACCATGGCCTACCATACTTTCCATGGCGTAGAAACCCGGATTGTTAGGATTTTTAATACCTACGGGCCGCGAATGCGCCTGAATGACGGCCGTGTTTTACCTGCATTTATCGGACAGGCTTTAAGAGGCGAAGATTTAACTATATTTGGTGACGGAAGTCAGACACGTTCTTTCTGTTATGTTGATGACCTGATAGAAGGGATTTACCGTTTATTGATGAGCGATTATGCGCAGCCGGTAAACATTGGTAACCCGGATGAAATCACCATCAAGCAGTTCTGTGAGGAAATTATCAAGCTTACAGGTACCACGCAGAAAATCGTTTATAAAGAACTTCCGCAGGATGATCCTAAACAGCGCAGGCCGGATATAACCAAAGCGAGAACGATACTGGGATGGGAGCCAAAAGTAGGCCGTGCCGAAGGATTGAAAATTACATACGAATATTTTAAATCATTGCCTGCAGAGGCTTTGGAAAAGATAGATCATAAAGATTTTACCACATTTAACCGTTAAAATGGCAAAAATATTAGTTACCGGTGGAACAGGATACATAGGTTCGCACACCGCAGTAGAATTACACAACGCAGGTTACGAAGTTGTGATTGTAGACAACCTTTCTAACTCGAATATCAAAATTTTAACCCAGCTTCATGCCATCACTGGCAAATGGTTCGATTTTCATGAAATCGATCTGCAGGATGACAGGGCGGTTCAGGAATTTGCAGAAAACCATACCGACATTGATGGAATTATCCATTTTGCAGCATCAAAAGCTGTAGGCGAATCGGTAGAACAGCCCTTAAAATATTATAAAAACAATTTTTACGGTTTAATTAACCTGTTAACCTCGTTTAACAGAAAGATAAATTTTGTATTTTCTTCATCTTGTACCGTTTATGGACAGCCAGAAACGTTACCGGTAACTGAGGCGGCACCAGTACAGAAGGCTGAATCTCCTTATGGAAATACCAAGCAGATTGCTGAAGAAATATTAGCAGAAACAGCAGCCGTAACACCAGCGTTAAATATTATCGCTTTGCGTTATTTTAACCCGGTTGGTGCACACGAAACTGCTTTGATTGGCGAGTTGCCAAATGGTGTGCCTGCAAACCTTGTTCCTTTCATTACGCAATCGGCAATTGGCAAACGTGGTCCGATTACCGTTTACGGTGATGATTACGATACCCCTGATGGTTCTGCTATCCGCGATTATATCCATGTGGTTGATCTGGCAAAAGCACACGTTGCTGCCATAAAAAAATTAGAAGAAGGAAACCCTAACGGTAATTACGATGTTTTCAATATCGGTACAGGTAAAGGTTCTTCTGTTTTAGAAATTATTGCAGCTTTCGAAAAAGTGAACGGAGAAAAGCTTGATTATAAAATCGGACCAAGAAGAGCAGGTGATATTGTTCAGATTTATGGCGATGTTCAAAAATCGAATAACGAACTGGGCTGGAAAGCTAATCTTGATATCAATGAGATGATGCGTTCTGCCTGGGAATGGGAAAAATACATTAAGGCTAACCCTTTTTAAATGAAATTATCGGAGCACAAAGATTTAAAAACTGCCATAACAGAATTGCCTGTTAAAGAAAAAGACAAGCTATTGCTGCGTTTGGTGGCTAAAGATAAAGTGCTTACCGAACATCTTCATTACAAATTGTTAGAAGATGCCACCGATTTAGATGATCGGAAAGAAAGGATTAAAGCTGATGTGGAAGAACAGGTGCTGGAACTGAAAAAACTAAATGCTAAAGAAGCTTTGGTAAAAGTTCGGAAGATGATCACCTCGGTTAACCATTTTTATAAAGTAACAAAAGATCCGGTTGGCGAGGTAGAACTAAAATTGTTTATCCTCAATGCCATCCCTTTTGATTATAAGAAATCAATTTTTGGTTACCGCGATTTTATGATGCTTTTTAGTATTTTTTACTTAAAAACTGTCGCGGTAACCTTAAATAAATTCAAAAAACTACACGAAGACCTGCAGTTCGATTTAAGCGAAGACTTAAATAATTTGTTAGCTAAAATCTATTCTTCTAAATTAGCAGGCGCAGCAGAGGCAAGCAATTTGCCCAAAGAGATCAGTTAAAGTTATGACCTACCATTATGTTCGGATTATTTAAAAAGAAAAAAATAGCACCCGAATTTAATTTCTCCGGTATTGGAACAGATATGCACTCGCACATTATTCCAGGGATTGATGACGGCGCGCAAACGCTTAAAGATTCTTTCCTTTTGGCCAAAAAATTTAAAGCTTTAGGTTATAAGAAACTGATTGCCACACCACACATCATGGCCGATTATTTTCGAAATACACCCGATACCATTAACCGTGGTCTGGATACCTTGCGAAAAGGCTTGCAGGAAATTGAACTGGATCTCGAAGTTGATGCCGCTGCCGAATATTACCTGGATGAAACCTTAGAGAAAAAAATCAGACAAAAAGAGGTGTTAACTTTTGGAAATAATTATCTTTTGTTTGAATTATCTTATATCAATGCACCTCAGAACCTGATCGATTTTATAAAGATGATGCAGGATGCCGGATACAAGCCTGTTCTGGCCCACCCTGAGCGGTATCCCTATTACTACAATGCTTTCGAAAGCTATCACCAGATTAGAGAAACTGGTTGCCTGTTGCAAATGAACGGTATTGCTTTAACCGGTTATTATGGTGCTGGGGCAAAAAAAGTAGCAGGAGAAATGGTGGAAAACCATATGGTCGATTTTATAGGCAGCGATATGCATCATTTAAAGCATGCTGAAGCACTCGAAGATAGCCTTAGCACACCATTAATGCAACAATTGCTTACGCAACATCAGCTTATTAATGCGTTGCTTTAAATTGGGTTAACTGTTTAAATTGGTTAATCGGTTAATTGTATAGAGCCTCCAGCAGTTAACCAGTTTAAACAATTAACCGATTTAACATTACTCATATCTCAATGCCTCCACAGGATCTAGCTTTGATGCTTTTTTAGCAGGATAATATCCCGACAGAATTCCTACAAATACACATAATACAAAACCGCCGATAATAAATAGCCATGGGATCAAGAAGGCACCACCCATAGCGAGGGAGATCAGGTTGCCTAAAACTATTCCCAGAAAAATACCCAGGGCACCACCCATTAAACAGATTACGACTGCTTCAATTAAAAACTGGTGACGAATTACCTTTGGGTTTGCGCCGATCGCTTTACGGATACCAATTTCGCGTGTACGTTCGGTAACGGAAACCAGCATGATATTCATTAAGCCAATGGAGGCGCCAATCAGGGTAATAATTCCAATAGCAACCCCACCAATAGCCACAAAGGCCAGATTTTCGAATAATGTTTGCGCAATGGCATCACTCTTGGTAATCTCGAAATTATTGGTTTCGTTCACCTTTACCTTGCGGATATTTCTGAATAGCGCAGTAGATTCGCCAATAATGTTTTCCTGCATCTCGTTGCTAGGCACCATTACGGTGATGGTGTAAGATGGATTGGCATTGGCGTTAATTTGCTTGGCTTTTAGCAAAGGCACATAGACCGCCCTGTCGCCGCTAAAGCCCATACTCGAGCCTTTTTTCTCTAATATGCCAACAATTTTAAAACGGTTATTACCTACATTAATCAGTTTATCCAGGGGATCTGAATCTTTGAACAATTTTTCAACCACTTCACCCCCAACAATACAAACGTTGCTCCCGAGTTGGATTTCGGAAACACTAAAATTTCTTCCTTGTGATAAATTTAGACCTTGCGAGGCTAAACCGTTTTCATCTATACCCTGAACGTTAATGTTTGGATTTGTTTTTAAACTGCCGTATTTGATGGTAGAACCTCCACTGGCAAATACACTTACCGCAACGGTTGCAGGGGTATTCAGGCTATCTTTAAACTTAACGGCATCTTCATAGCGGATGGCTTTAAAAGGTTTTGGCCGTTTACCATTTCCAATTCTAATCCCCGTGCCGCGGTTTCTGATGGTAAAAGAGTTGGCGCCCATGCTACTAAAAGCATCGGTCATACTTTTCTTTACAGCATCCAGAGTGGTTAAAATCCCAACCAAAGCCATTAAACCTATGGCAATAATTAAGGCGGTAAGCATAGTACGCAAGCGGTTCGCTTTAATAGATTCTAATGCCAGTCTGATGTTTTCTCTGTAATTCATTTATTGTAAGTATCAAGTATCGGATCAAGTATTGAGTATCAAGTATTAAGATGGATTAACCTTATACCCTATACCTTTTGCCTTCAACCTCTATGGGTAAAAATAAAAAAAGTCCCGATGTTTAGACAAGGGGACTGCACTATATGTTACAATAATATTTTATTTATGCCGAGAAACTCGTGCCACAGCCACAAGTGCTGGTTGCATTAGGATTAACGAAAGTAAAACCACGAGAATTTAATCCATCCTGCCAGTCGATCATCATGCCCATTAAATACATCTGGTGTGCTTTGTTCATGAAAACTTTAATGCCATCAATAAAAAATTCCTGATCGCCATCTTTTTTCTGATCAAAACCTAAAACGTAATTCATGCCAGCACAGCCGCCACCCTCTACGCCTACGCGTAATCCGTAATCTTCACTAATCTCCTGCTGATCCCTTAATTTATATAACTCTTTGGCTGCTCCTTCTGAAAAAGTAACGGGTGCAAATGCTGTATCAACTGTTGTGCTCATGTTATTTAAATTTTATCTGTTACAAATATAAATAATAATGCACATTTTTGCTTTTAACGGTCTGTTAATATTACCGTAATTAAACAATACTTATGAATACCCAACAAATTTTAGTTGATATAGTTGTCTTATTTGCAGGCATTTTCGCTGCGCTAATCGCCCTTTATTACATTCTAAGGAACGATATCCAGCGTTTCTTTGACTTAAAAACGATCGAGCTGAACAAAGAAAGCCGGGCGCATATTTTGCCCTTACGTTTACAGGCACACGAACGTTTAATCATATTTATCGACCGGATTAACCCCGCTAATTTGCTTGTTCGCCTGCACCAGCAAGGAATTGGCATTGGTACTTTACAAGCTGGTATCTTAAACGAAATTCGCTCGGAGTACCAGCATAATATTACCCAGCAGTTGTATGTAGATAGCGTAACCTGGACTGTGGTGCGAAAATTAAAGGACGATACCATTGCCATGATTAATAATGCCGTACAAGGTTTACCTGCCGATGCAAATGGGATTGAACTCAGCAAGGCAATTTTACAGCACATGGCCAGTAAAGATGAAAACCCTTACGATTTAACCATCGAACTGATTAAAAAAGACATCCATAAGCTGTTTTAAGGAAGGTTAACTGGTTAATTGTTTAAATCGGTTAGCTGCGAATCCTTGGAATTCGAATAATAATTTTTCGTTAGGCTGTTAACCAATTAACCAGTTTCAAACAGTTACGCAACTTGCCGTACTAATGAACCAATGACTATTGAACCAATGAACTAACTTATTATGAGCGAAAAGAAGCACACCACCACCTCAGGCATTGAAATCAAAGCGCTGTACACCAAAGCGAAGCCGATGGAAGAGCTGCCGGGCGAATTTCCCTTTACCAGGGGGATTCAGAAGGATATGTACCGGGGCCGTTTATGGACAATGCGGCAGTATGCAGGCTTTTCGACCGCTGAAGAATCAAACAAGCGTTACCATTATTTATTGGCGCAGGGAACAACGGGCTTATCTGTTGCTTTTGATCTTCCAACGCAAATTGGTTACGACTCTGATCATGAAATGGCCGATGGCGAGGTGGGTAAGGTGGGCGTGGCTATCGATTCGTTAAAGGATATTGAAATTCTATTTGATGGTATTCAGCTGAAAGACATTACCACTTCGATGACAATCAATGCAACGGCTTCAATTTTGTTGGCCATGTATATTGCGCTGGCCAAAAAACAAGGTGCAGATTTAAAACAGATTTCAGGCACGATACAGAACGACATCTTAAAAGAATATGCGGCGAGGGGAACTTATATTTATCCGCCAAAACAATCGATGCGATTAATTACCGATATTTTTGAGTTCTGCAGCAAAGAAGTGCCGAAGTGGAATACCATTTCTATATCCGGCTACCATATTCGCGAGGCCGGATCTACCGCGGTGCAAGAACTTGCTTTTACATTGGCGAACGGTAAAACCTATTTAAAAGCAGCGCTGGATAAAGGTTTAGATATTAATGTATTTGCGAAACGTTTGTCGTTCTTCTTCAATTGCCACAATAATTTCTTTGAAGAAATAGCAAAATTTAGGGCCGCAAGGCGCATGTGGGCCAAAATTACCAAAGATTTGGGGGCCACAGACGAAAAAGCACAGATGCTCAGATTTCATACCCAAACCGGAGGTTCAACCTTAACTGCACAACAGCCGTTAAACAATGTAATCAGGGTAAGCAATCAGGCTATGGCGGCCGTTCTTGGCGGAACTCAATCCCTGCATACCAATGGTTACGATGAAGCACTTTCGCTTCCAACGGAATCGGCTGCAAAAATTGCTTTACGTACCCAGCAGATCATTGCCTTCGAGAGCGGTGTTACCGATACCGTAGATCCATTGGCAGGATCATTCTTTGTAGAAAACCTAACCGATGAAGTAGAAACGGCTGCCTGGGCTTATATCGATCGGATAGACGCTATGGGTGGCTCGGTTAATGCCATCGAAAGCGACTACATGCAAAATGAGATTGCCGGTGCATCTTATCAGTATCAAAAAGAAATCGAAAGCGGCGAAAGGATCTCAGTAGGGGTAAATAAGTTTACCCAGGAGGAAGAAGGTTTGACCGAAGTTTTTAATATTGATGATTCTATCCGTAAGCTGCAATCTGAAAAACTGGAAATTTTAAAAACCACCCGTGATAATGATGCCGTAGAAAAAGCATTGCAAAGTTTGCATGAAGCGGCCAAAGGCGAAACTAACTTAATGCCATTGATTATAGATGCGGTTGAAAAGTATGCTACGCTTGGCGAAATTGCAGATGTGTTTAGGGGTACTTTTGGCGTTTACTAACAAAGCTTCGGCAACCTGATTGGTGTTTCATTTCAGGTCAAAATTAAAGGCATGCTGCTTTTGATGAAGGGGTAATAAAATGAACAAATATCTTATTCACTGATCTCAAATTTAAGGAGTTGAATTGTCGTAAAATTCATACAAAAATAAGGCATAATGAATTAATCTAAAATCGATTTGAACGATTGGCTTAAATTAATATTAATTTATTTATCTTATGGCTTTGATTTTCAGTTAATTCGACTAATAAAAAGACTAAAACGCTTAACTAGTGCCTAAAATGGCTTAGATTTTGCTTTTTCAACAGCGATTCGAAGTGATGAGGGTATATTGATGTTAAATAATGGTTAATGTGGATAACCAGTGTTAATAAATAGTTATCAACATAAAAAATTGAGGTTAAGCGGGCTACTATATTCCTTATCAGTACGTTACGATTTATTTGAAATTTTTGTTTAAAATGTTGATAATTTTCTCAATATTCGTAGTCCCTAAACGGACCATCCCTTTAATTCGAATAGGCACTGTAAACCAATAAATTATAGAAATCGCA